>CANJCB010000105.1 GCA_947473305.1 Rhodospirillales bacterium | reverse complement strand
TACAAGAAAGATGGCACCCCCTTCATCATGTACTGGCGGGTGCTGCCGATCAGAGTTGGCAAGAAAATAACCGCCTGGGTTGCCATCCAGCGCGAGGGGTCGGTTATCTGAAAGGTAGCCTCGATGGACCTCAACCATCCGTCGACAGCATGTGGCCCGGACGGGCGAGCCGGTCGATCGCCATGATAGACAGCTGCAGCCCTATCCAGGTTTTAGTCGAGGTGGTTCCATTGACTCCCAGATAACGGGTACATCATGCGTGTATTGATTGTCGGCGCCAGCAAAGGGATCGGATTGGAAACGAGCCGCCAAGCTCTTGATGCCGGTCATAATGTGCGCGCCTTGGCTCGATCCGCCACCGCAATTGCGGTCTCAAATCCCAGCCTCGATAAGATTCGGGGTGACGCGTTGAAGTCCGAGGTTGTAGAGGCGGCTCTTGTCGGGATGGACGTCGTGATCCAGACCCTCGGCGTTGGATTAGGAGACTTGTTCCGGCCTGTTCACCTGTTCTCAGACGCGACCCGAGTGCTGATCGCGGCAATGAGAAGCCAAGGTGTCAAACGTTTGATCTGTGTGACCGGTTTTGGCGCTGGCGATAGCCGCGCCAGCATCAGCTGCCTTCAGCGGTTGCCGTTCCAGATCGTATTTGGCCGCGCTTATGACGATAAGAGTTTGCAAGAGAAATTGATCAAGGAAAGCGAACTTGATTGGACCATAGCGAGGCCTGGTGTTCTGACCAGTGGACCGCGGACCGGCCGCTACCGGATTCTTGCCGAGGCCTCTCAGTGGCGCAACGGAATCATC
Organism: Rhodospirillales bacterium; assembly: GCA_947473305.1. Classification (GTDB taxonomy): domain Bacteria; phylum Pseudomonadota; class Alphaproteobacteria; order ATCC43930; family CGMCC-115725; genus CANJCB01. Next base: position 2,320 of record CANJCB010000105.1, on the reverse strand, counting down.
TCTCGCGCCGACGTCGCCGAGTTCCTCGTTCGACAGGTCGAGGATCAGGCATATATTCGTAAAACCCCGGTGCTGATCAACTGACGATTGGACTTTTAGGAGATCAGCGTGGAGTCACAGCTTCCCAAATCGACAGTTTATTTTGATGGCTCGTGTTCGCTGTGTAGGGCAGAGATCGGATACTATCGGCGCAAGGATCAATACAGCGCTCTTTGTTTTGTCGACATTTCCGAAACCGGCGGCATACCTCCGGAGGGAATTACCCAAGAGAGCGCAATGAAGCGCTTCCATGTTCGTGCAAGCGATGGTCGTGTTCTTTCCGGCGCGGCCGCATTCGTCGAGGTTTGGACTCGTTTGCCCAGATGGCGCTGGGCAGCGCGCGCCGCGTCCCTGCCGGGCGCTCTGATTGCCCTGGAGTGGGGCTACAGGATTTTTCTTCCGGTTCGCCCGTTCATCTCGCATTTCTTAGGGCGAGCTCTGGGGCTTCGGGCAGCCATACGCGGAGCCAAGCGCTGGTGACGGGGCAATTTATACCGGAAGACGAAACGGCTGACAGGGTTGACCTTGGGTCGTTTCCTCAGGCCGGCGTGACGGTCGTGTTCGGTGCTGGTGGCGGTATTGGAGGGGCATTGGTCGAAGCCGTCCAGGCTGCGAAAAAGTTCAAGCACGTCGTCTCATTCAGTCGCAGCACTTCACCAGCGATCGACCTTCTGGACGAAGGCAGTCTCGAACGTGCCGCTGCGTTCGCCGCTGATTTGGGTGAGCTTCGTCTGGTGATCGATGCGACGGGATTTCTCCATGATGATCGCCAGGGCCCCGAGAAGAGCTGGCGGCAACTCGATGCGGCCAATCTCGCGCGAGCCTTTGCGTTGAATGCGATCGGGCCCGCGCTGATCATGAAGCATGTGCTGCCGCGGTTGCCGAGGTCGGGCAAATCTGTCTTCGCGACACTGTCAGCCCGAGTGGGGAGCATCGGCGATAATCGGCTGGGTGGTTGGTATTCCTATCGAGCGTCGAAAGCAGCTCTCAATCAGCTCGTGCGAACCGCGGCCGTTGAATTGGGCCGTCGATCCCCAAATGCTATTTGCGTAGCCCTACATCCGGGCACCGTCGCCACAGCGCTGTCTGCTCCCTTCGCAGCGACCGGTTTGGAGGTGCACCCTCCCACGGTGGCGGCCCGACATCTGCTCGCCGTTGTCGATCAACTCACGGCGGAGGCTAACGGGGGGTTCTTCGACTGGCGCGGCCAACCTGTGCCTTGGTGATCGCACGGGTCGAATACCTAGTCAGGATGAACTGCCGATTTTATAGCCACTTTCGGCGGGCGAGGATGAGCGTTGACGGACGGTTGAATATGTGTGTTCACTATATGTTCTTTTCTGTCAAAGGTCCAGCCAGTGCTCCGCTTTTCCGATCAGCCCTCCAACCTCGCCCTGGTGGTTTATAGCTCCAGGGTTCCTGCCGGATTCCCGAGCCCCGCCGACGACCACATCGAAGGAAAGCTCGACCTCAACGAACACCTCATCCGGCACCCTGCCGCCACCTTTTTCGCCAGGGCGATGGGCGAATCGATGAAAGACGCCGGCATATTCGACGGCGACCTCCTCGTCGTTGATCGCAGCCTCACAGCTCAGGCTGAAGACATCGTCATTGCGGTCCTGCATGGAGAACTGACGGTCAAGCGCTTGAAGAAACCGAATGGCGCATGGGTCCTCACGGCCGAAAACTCGGTATTCCCCGATATTCAGATCACCGAGTCCGGTTGCGATGTCTGGGGCGTAGTCACTCACAGCATCCGTCGTCACTGTGAGCGATAAGCGCCGTGCCGACGTTTGGTCTCGTCGACTGCAATAATTTTTACGCGTCTTGCGAGCGCGTCTTCCAGCCAAGTTTGAACGGTCGCCCTATTGTCGTACTCTCCAACAATGACGGTTGCGTCGTCGCGAGATCACAGGAGGCAAAGGCCCTCGGAATCAAGATGGGCGTTCCCCTCTTTAAGATCCGCGACATCGTCAACCGTCACGACGTAGTGGTCCGATCATCTAATTACGCACTTTACGGTGATCTGTCGGAACGGGTGATGAGCATTCTGGCGGCAGCGGCGCCTCAGCATGAGATTTACAGCATCGACGAGTGCTTTCTTGATCTCGATCGCCTGCCGGTTAAGGACCTGTGAGAGCGGCGGTGCGATTGTAGGCCACGGATCGGCGCCGCAGTGGTGCTGATGGCGGCGTAAAAGTCTGCCAGTGGTAAGCCCATCGTTTCCGATTTGGGACGAGGGGCGGGAGCATGAAGCCCGTGGAGCTTTACTTGTTGGTGC
>CANJCB010000104.1 GCA_947473305.1 Rhodospirillales bacterium | reverse complement strand
GACTGGTTCAACAACAGGCGTCTGCTGGAGCCTATCGGAAACATTCCTCCCGCCGAAGCCGAGGAACGCTACTACGCCATGCTCGACGACATACAAGCGGCAGCATAACTTAAACTAAACGGCCTCCACGAATCCCGGGGCGGTTCAGAGCAGCCAGGAGGACCGCAAGCAAGAGAGGTTCCACGGCGCTGAGGCGCCGAGCACTCTCTTCGAAGCGGTTGAAATCTGAAGGCTCGTCCAAATCAGGGTGTGCGGCCAGCGATTGTACCAAGCTCAGTTGATGGCGAAGTTCCGCATCGGCTATCGCCGAAATGCGCTTCGTCGCCTCCAAGGCAGTGTTCTTGCTCGCTTCCTCTTGCTGACGCAGCGAGGCCACCGTTGTTACGACGGCGAACAAAACCAGCGGAATAATCGCCGCGAGAACAAGGAGGGCGGAGGTGGGGCGACTAAAAAATACCTTCCACAAACGCGTTTTTCCTTAAAAGGCATCGGCATGTTGCGCAAAGCGTCAGACGGGGAGCTTAGCACAACTGAAATTTATCACTGTTTCGCGGCCTAAAAAGGGTGGAGGCTGAGTGAAAACGCGCTTCTGCAGCAAGGCCGGATACGACACGGACCAGATTTCCCTGCGCAATCCGCACGGCGCAAACGTCTTCACCCAGATCACGTTCCCATAGCCGGCACGTGTCATTGGCGCTCCGTACGCCGTAGGGGGATCGTTCATGAGCGATATGCGCTCGCGACGGTCCCCCTGCCGGCCAGCGAGCGTCTAAATCGATTTTGGCGGTGATGTTGTGAACGTGCGTCCATAGTCCCTCGCATTTTTCGACAGAGGGGAAGCAGCAGTCGCCGAAGGTTCGCTACCCAGCGCCTTCACGGATTTTCTCGACCATTAGAGAGTCGGATGGCAGCGGGCGAAGCAGTTCGGCTTCGGACTTGCTGAGGTAAAGCCACGACGACCAGTCCTCGGGTCGCAGCACGACGACTTGACGATTATGGATCGGGGCCACGTCAGGGCCGGGCTCGGTCGTCAGCATGGTGAAGGCGGGCGGCTTATCAGGAGCTTGCTCCCGCCAGATTCCAGCGATTGCCATGAAGGGAGCGTCACTGAGTGTAAAGCGGTGCTTTGCCTTCGGGTATTTGGTGCCGGTGAATTCGAAGAATGCCGACGCCGGTATCAAGCAGCGATTGCTCTTTGCGAAACTCCGCCCGTCGGACCGGAAGTTGAAGACCGGCCCTCCTTTGCCCATCGGTGGAAAACTGAAATTCATCGCCGCCAGCTCGACGACATTGCCCGCAGCCCTCATGACGGGCGCGGTGTCATTGATCTTGATGTCGTCGGCCTGGGGAAAATCGGCCGCGGTCTGGTCCGTGGGAATGCCAAGTTCGAGCTTCTGCATCAGCTTGCAGTACTCAACCCAGGCGACATGCTGTTCGTAGTCGTTGCACATGATAATTGAATCTAGGACGAACCTCGCCGCCGACCACGCCGATCAATCCAATGCTCGCTGGCGGCGTTCACTTCCACATGCCGCGCATCTTCGCGCCGACATCAACTCGCACCGAACGGATATCCGCGCGGGTTCCTGCCGCGGCACGCGGCGGCGGCCAAGTAACGTATTCCAGATGGTCGAGCAGGCTTGCCGGGATAAAGCGAGATCGGCCAGCATAGATGTGCCGATCGCCGTGGGCCGCCTGGCTATGGGTATAGAAGCGTTGCGGCACGATCAAATGAAGATTGTCCTTCGCCCGCGTCATCGCGACGTAAAGTAGTCGCCGCTCTCCTTCGATCTCTGCGGTGGTCCCCGTGCCGAGGTCGGATGGTAGGCAGCCATCGACCACATTGAGGACGAAGACGGACCTCCATTCCTGCCCCTTGGCGGAATGTACAATTGCCCCCACCCACGGCGAGCACTACAATTTCCCCGGCCGCAAAGCCCTTCGTCAGAGGACCTTTCCCGATGATCGTTCCCGCTGTTCGCAAGCTCGATCTCGCTGAGATTCCGATGATCGATGTCGCTCCCCTCGTGGCAGGCAACGAGACTCTTATCCCCGAGACGGTAGCCGCCATTGCCCGGGCTGCGGAGGGCTCGGGTTTTCTGTATGTCCGCAACCACGGCGTCCCCTCCGCCCTGCTGGCTGACCTCATTCACCAATGCGAGCGGTTCTTCGCACTACCCTTGGCCGAACGCATGGCCGTCGCAGCGGAGCGTTCGCCCCAATTTCGCGGATATCTGCCGCTGGAATACGGCGGCAAGCGTACCGGCCAGAAGAAGGGACCCAACCTCCAGGAGGCCTTCCTGATCGGGCCTGAGCGTCCCTGTGGACCAGTGCCGCTCGATGGCCCCAACCAATGGCCCGCCGGTCTGTCCGAGTTGAAGGTCGCGATGACCGCCTATTTTGACGCCACCGAAGCCTTTGGTCGCAAGATGCTGAAGGGTTTCGCCCGAGCTCTTGGCCAGCATCCGGATTTCTTTGACCAGAACTACCGCTCGCCGATGCTCATGATGAAGCTCAACCACTACCCACCCCAGCCCCCGATGACCGACGGCCAGAAAATTGGCGTCAGCGGCCATAGCGATGCCGACGATTTCACCATCCTCTGGCAGGATTCCCTTGGTGGGCTCGAACTGCTGAATAAGCATGGCGACTGGGTCCAGGTCCCCCCGATCGAAGGGACCTACGTTATCAACATTGGCGATATGATGGAGCGCTGGAGCGGCGGCCGCTTCGTCTCGACAAGACACCGGGTTGTCAACACCTCCGGCGCGGAACGCTACTCGATCCCGCTCTTTATGGCGCCGCACTACCACACTGTCGTAAGACCGCTCGACGGTGACGCGGGAAAGTCGATGGTGGCGGGGGAATACCTATTGGATCGATGGCAGACGATCTATCCGCAAGGGAAGGCAGACGCAAGCGCGTGATTCGATGCAGGGGGCACAGACGTCGTTGTGGCAGCAACATGCCCGCTCCTCATACTAGTCACTAGCACTACTTTGGCAGTTTAGGTTCGGCGGCGTTGGCGAGGAGTTTCTCACAGTGGGGGCATCGTCTTGGTGGAGGCCGCGCGAAGAAGTCGAGGATGGCTTGCCTGATTGCAGGCATGCTTGGCTGTGGTGGCGGTCCCCCGATT
>CANJCB010000103.1 GCA_947473305.1 Rhodospirillales bacterium | reverse complement strand
CGCCTGCAGGCGTTTGCGATCAGTCGGGTTCAAGCGGAAAGTGATGCCAGTGCGCATCCTGAAGACTCGCACGCCGGCAAACTCATGGGAATCCCACAAAGGACTCTTATGTCAGCATCAATCCACTAGTTGTCGAGGATACCTCGCCTCGAGCGCGTTTTTATAGTGTGCGCCATGTCCACAGGGTCGCCTCGAGTGTGAAATCGCTTCCAAGTGTAACCCTACCCAAAATCCAAGCAACGCATTGATCACGCCGAGAGATACGCCAACTGGGTGGGGTCCAGTTTCGCGCGACAGATGACCCCCTCTAATTCGCATGTTTGCCAACCAGATCAACGCGCTGAGAGACTTCAGGGGCGGGGTCATTGTTGGGCGCGATTTCACACCTTGACGATGGGAGCCGGCGTCATCGGCCGGTTCGGAAAGCCAGGTATACCGGCCTTCGCGCTCCATCAAGGCGAGGCCCCCTTCGCACTAGCCGCGAGCTTGCCGAATGCAACCACGATGACTACCATGATGCCAGAATTTGGGGGAATTCCAGCATCATGGCAGTAACGGAAGTGGTCTCTGGAGGGGGCAGGCCCCTCCGGCTGAGTTTCGGCTCGGCCATGTTGTTGATGTTCACCGCGTTTTCGGTGATCCCTCTCCTCTGCGTGCTAATCTACAGCTACCAGCAGAACGAGCGATCGGCCCTGTCGAACCTGGAGCTCCAGATCGGCCGCAACATGGACGAGGCGGTGCGGGCCTCGGCGGCGCTGGTCGACACAGTAGGCCAGGACATCGCCATCGTCGCGGCCGCGGCAGGCGCCCACCCCGACTATTTCCGGAGCGACAGCAGCAACGATCTCCTCTGGCGGGCCTTGACCGCCGCCGACCAGACGGATGCCGTCTATACGAGCTTCGATGACGGGTATCACCGGGTCGTCTCCCGGATCGACGACGACCGCCGCCGGCACGACCCCAACATTCCCCAGGACGCCAACTGGCATGCCAGCTACATCGACTCCTTTTCCGCCGGCGCCGCCCGCGCGCGCCATCGCAGCTTCTTTTCCGCCTGGGGGATCCAGACCGGAAAGGGATACGACTTCCCAACGGACATGAACGTCAGCCTGAATGCGCAATACGCCGAGGCCAAGCGGACGGGCGCCCTGGCGGTCGCGGAGCCGAGCATCAACCCGGACACCGACTCTCCGATCATGTCCCTGGGCTTCCCCATCCTGGCGGAGGGACGCTTCATCGGGGTCGTCAGCGCGAATATGACGCTGACGAATATCTCGGCCTATCTGCAGACCAATCGCGTCAGCCCGAACAGCGTCTCGGTCATCTATGACCGGTCGGGAAATGTGATCGCCTCCTCCGACGCGGGGCTGATGCCGGCCAGATCCGGCAACACGGTCGAAATGGGCAAGGTCGGCAGCATCCAGAACGCGGCCATGGCGGAGGCCATGAAGCGGGGGAATGCCCCGGACGCTAAGCCCTTCATCTTCACCTCGTCTTCCGGGCTTCAGTCGGTGGTGGCGACGCGGTCGTTTCCGAAGAGCTTCCAGAAGGACTGGAACATCCTGACGGTCTCGCCGATCGACGATTTCGTGGGAGGGTTGCGCGCGACCAACCAACAAGTCGCCAGTGTCATCGCTGTCGTCATCGTGCTGGAACTGCTGCTGGTCTTCCTGGTGTCGCGCCGGATTTCCCACCGGGTGGGCGACGCCGTCGCGGAGTTCGAGGCGATCGGCCGATTTAACCTCGGGACCCACGAGCCGGCCCGATCGACCGTGAAGGAGATCAACAACCTCAGCACCTCGCTGGAGCATATGAAGGCGAGTCTCCGCTCCTTCGGGCGCTACGTCCCGACGGACCTCGTCCGCAAGCTCCTGGCCTCCGGTCAGGACGCGGAGATCGGCGGGGAGCGCCGAGCGATGACGGTCATGTTTTCCGATATCGCCGGCTTCACGTCGATTTCGGAGAAGCTGTCGCCCGAGCAATTGGTGGCCGAGCTCGGCGACTATTTCGGCCTGATGCGGGAAGGTTTGAGAGAGCACCACGGCACGCTCGATAAATACATGGGCGACGGCATCATGTCGTTCTTCAACGCGCCGGAGCCCATAGAGGATCACGAGATCCATGCCTGCCTCGCCGCCTTGCAGTCGCAGGAGCTTCTGACGGCCGACCGTGCGAAGCGAGCTGCCGACGGCCGGCCGATCTTCAGCGCCCGGATCGGCTTGGCGGTCGGCGAGGTCATCGTCGGCAATATCGGCACGCCGGACCGCTTCTCCTATACCGTGATCGGCGACACCGTGAACCTGGCCAGCCGGCTCGAGGGCATCTGCAAGTTCTACGGCGTGGCGATCACTGCTAGCGGCGAGGTCCGGGAGGCGACGAAGGATGCCTTCGAATGGCGCCATCTCGATCGCGTCGCGGTGGTCGGGCGCACGAGCGGCACGGACATCTACGAGCTGCTGTGCCGCAAGGGCGAGCTGTCGCCGGATATGGCATCGGCCCGGGATGCCTATGAGGCGGCGCTCGACGACTACCTCGCCGGCAAGTTCAGCAAGGCCGCGACAGGGTTTCATCGGCTGGAAAAGGATCATCCCGCGAGAATTGCCGAGAGAATGATGTACAGACGCGCCAATAAACTCGCCCGCCACCCGCCCGAGGAGGAGTGGGCGGGCGTGTACGCTCATACGAAAAAATGAGGCGGCGCTGAACCTGTAATCTCGTCTAGACATAACGATGCTGAAAAGTCCTTCTCCGTCCGCTCTCGCGGGAACAGAGTTTCCGATGTCGGCAGGGGAAGCAAAGCTTCGCACAGAGACGCAACGGATCCCGTCTTTGCGGAAGGCAATGTGGCTATTGTCATCTTAAGAGACATGGTGGAACCCGCGTAACCCAATCCCAATCGCCAGGGGACCATCGCGCGGGCGATTTCGCCGTAATCTGTCCCTGACGCTCCGCCGTTTTCGGTCAAACGGTCAATTCGTAACCCATATGAAACCCGAGACATCCGGCATCGCGAGGGCCAAGGTCGTAAGTCGCGACATCATAATGAATTTGTGGCCGGGCGCCGCAGCCCGATAGACTGTGTGTGTATCCCAAGGTCGCCATACATGATCAAAATTCACGTATAGGATAATTTTGATCATTGTCCGTCGTCAGAACATTTGGCGCAGCTGGCGGCGTAGATTATCGGAGTGTCGGCCTCGTCTCGGGATGGATGATCAACGCCAAATACTGCGATCATGGTAGCCATCGTGGCCAATTCCGGCAAGCGTAGGGCCAGCGCGAGCGGTACCTCGCTTTGATGCGGCGTGAAGGTCGGTAAACTTGGCTTGCCGAACCAGCCGATGACGCCGGTTCCCTTGATCAAGACGCACCTCTCCCGTCGTCATTCGGTTTCTCCCCATCACGACCCGACCCGTCATGCCGGAGCAGGATCAGGCGGTGCCCGCAGTTCGGCGATCATCCTCAGGATGTCAACGCCGGAGACAAAGGGAGCCACGTGGCGGAGGCAAAGGGAGCCACTCGCTGGCTGGGGTTTCGGGAATGAGAAGGGGGTCCGATCGGACCCCCTTCTCATTTTCAGCCGTCGATTTCCCGG
>CANJCB010000102.1 GCA_947473305.1 Rhodospirillales bacterium | reverse complement strand
GCAGCCAAAGCTACTTTCGCCTTGAAGCCCGCTGTGTGGTTCCGGCGTGGTCGTCTGCTCATCATCTCTCCTGCTCAGCAGCCATCTTGGCCGCGCTCAGGCAGAAACTCCACTTATCCTGATGTTCAGATTCTCAAGGCCGGCTCTGAATACGCGGTCATGTCTGGAGCTATGACTTCGTTGGCGACCGGACGCATGACGGCAAGGCTTTCCGGATGCTAACGATGATCGACGAGCACAGCCGGGAATGCCTGGCGATCCATGTCCAGCGGCAGCTGAAGAGCGACGACGTGCTAGCGGTGCTGGCGGAGCACTTCGCCCGTCATGGGCCGTCCGAACATATCCGATCGGACAGTGGTGCCGAATTCACCGCCGAGGCCGTGCGAGAATGGCTCGGCCGGATCAGCGTGAAGACGCTTTACATCGAGCCAGGATCACCCTGGGAGAACGGCTACAATGAAAGCTTCAACGGCAAGCTACGCGACGAGTTGCTCAACGGCGACATCTTTTACTCTTTGAAGGAGGCCGAGATTCTCATCGACCGCTGGCGGCAGAACTACAACACCCTCAGACCGCACAGCGCGCTGGGCTACTTGCCGCCTGCACCGCAAGGGCATTGTCACGAATTTTGGCCTCGCTTGGCTCGGGCCGGGGAAGGTAGCGTGATCGGATGACGCCGCTCTCCTACCGCTATCATCATTTTCCGCCCTCGATCATCCAACATGCGATCTGGCTCTATTTGCGCTTTACGCTGAGCTACCGAGACGTCGAGGATCTCCTGGCGGAACGGAGGCTCGACGTTTCCTATGAAACCATCCGCCGTTGGACGATCCATGACCTAGGTCCGGGCAACCTGAAGTTCAACGGCGGCATCCTTTTTGGCCTCACCCCGGCGGCAGCCCGGCAAACCCTCCGCTGGCAGGCTGAGTACGAAATCCGCTTCTAGGTTCAACCCGGGACGGTATTCATCGCGTTTGTCTAACCGAACGTGGACTGAACCGCGCCGGGTTTGCCGGAAGCCTTTTGGCGCGACATTCCGCAGATGAATTAATTTCTAGCATCATGATAGCGATCGACGCCGTATCCGGGAATCGTGAGGCCGAGGCTCGAGGAAGTTGGCTGTGGTGTAGGCGCGACCTAAGGGACTTGAGGGGGCGGCAAAGCGGGTTAAGAAGTCTCCGGACCGGCCTAGTATTCCAATCCCAAAATAATGTTAGACTGGACGGATAAGCGGGCAGGGGCCAATCCCTGCCGGAAAAAGGGGAAGAAAAATGCCGCACACTTGGTCGCGCCGCGCGCTGCTTTCGGGACTGGGCGGTATTGCCGCCCTTGCCGCACCGGGAATCATCCGCCCGGCCCAGGCCGCGGGCCTCCTGGAGAAAGTCAAGGCGGCGGGGGTGCTGAGGATAGGTATCGCCGACAACATCCCCTGGAGCAGGCTCAATCCCGATGGGACCCTGACCGGCGTCGCGCCGACCATTGTCCAGGCCATCGCCAAGCGCCTCGGGATACCTAAGGTGGAGGCGAGCGTCGCCGGCTATGCCTTGCTCGTTCCGGGGCTGAACGCCAACCGTTGGGACATCATCGGCGCGAGCCTCGCCATCACCCCGGAGCGCTGCGCCCAGGTCCTCTTCAGCGATCCCATCTATCGGGATTCTCAGTTGCACGAATGGATCGGCTACCTGCCGGGCACGATCCCGGTCTTGCCCAAGACCTATGGGGACCTGGCGCGGAACTACGAGCAGATCGGCATGCCCTCGGGCTCGATGGTCCCCTATATGGAGAAGGCCATCGCCGCGGTGAAAGGCAAGGCGCGCATCGTCCAGTTCAACGACGCGCAATTGATGATCGAGGGGCTCAAGGCAAAGCATGTGCCTATCGTCACGAGCGACACCCAGACCATGCATCTCCTGAAGGAGAAGATGGGCGGCTTCGAGATCGCCGCGGTCGATTCAGGTGTGGCCTTCCGGGGTTCGGGCATTGCCTTCCGCAAGGAAGACGCCGACTTTCGAGAGGTCTTTGTCAAGGAGCAGCGCGAGATCAACAAAACGGGTTTCGGTTTCCAGGTCCTCAAAGACTTCAATATCGTCTACGACGAGAATGCCATGGCGATGACCGGCGACGAGGCCTGCGCCTTGAAGGATGTGCCCTACGACAAGCTCTAAGGCGTTGCGGAGTTCATGTAGATGAAGATCCAGCGCGTTATCGTCTATGACGTCGATTATCGTCGGGTTTCGAATTCCAATGTGGTGATCGTCCGGGTCGAGACGGACGACGGCATCTATGGCGCGGGCGAGATCGCCCTCTCTTATGGCACCGGGGCCAAGGCTGCCGTCACCATGGTGGCGAGCCTCGCCGAGCAGTTCCTCATGGGCGCCGATGCCACGCGCATCGAAGGCATCTGGGAAACCCTCTTCCGCCAGACCTGGTGGGGGCAGAGTGCTGGCCCCATCCTCTATGGGGCGATCAGCGCCATCGACGAAGCGCTCTGGGACATCAAGGGCAAGGCGCTCAATGTGCCCGTCTACCAGCTCCTGGGCGGCAAGACCCGCGACAGCATAAGGCTCTACGCCAACAACTGGTCGAACCGGGAAATCACGCCCGAGCAATATGCGACGGCGGCGGAGACGGTCGTGGCGGCGGGGTTCAAGGCGGTGAAGCTTAACCCCTTCATGATGACCGCCGACGGTCGCCGCGAACCACCGCAGCGCCATCTGCCGCACGACCGGATGGTGCTTGCGACGCGCCGCGTCGAAGCGATCCGCAAGGCGGTTGGTGACAGCATCGAAATCGCGCTCGACTTTCATGGGTTTCTTGCCACCTCCGATGCGATCCAATTCGGCCGCATGCTGGAGGCATCGAGGCCCTTCTTCATCGAAGAGCCCGTGCATGCGATGAACCACGAGGCGATGCGCGAGGTCGCCACCAACGTGAAGGTTCCGATCGCGACCGGCGAGCGGCTTTACACCCGCTATCAGTTCCGCCCCTATTTCGAAACCCAGGCGCTCGCAATCGTGCAGCCGGAAATCGGGCTCTGCGGCGGCCTCACCGAAGCGAACAAGATCGCGGCCTATGCGGAGGTCTATAACCTTCACGTGCAGCCCCATAATTATGCAGGACCGGTCAATACCGCCGTCGCGGTGCAGCTTGCAACCGTCATCCCGAATTTCCTCATCCAGGAATGGTGTCCCTCCTGGTCAGACGAGCGCTTCTCCATCGTGACCGAAGCCTTCGAGACCCAGACCCGTGACGGGCATTTCACCGTGCCCGACCGTCCCGGCCTCGGGATTGAGCTCAACGACGACTATCTCGCGCGCTTCGACAAGATCGAGACCCGCAACGGGAAATAGCCTGTGACTGAAGGTCACTCGTTGGTAGTGAGTAAGTTTGAATTTCCGCTTTGACCGAGGCTGTGTAAATCCATTGAGTTTGGGCGTGACTTTGGAGGCGCGCATTATTGTGCTGAGCTTTGTCAACGCCGGTCGGATTCCCGGCCAGCGAGGCGGAGTAAAAGCAGGCCATCGTTGATGGGGTGGTGACGATAGGGAGGGTGCCCGATCGGGCACCCTCCCTATCGTTGGCGTCGTCTATGAGAGGGCGGTGATCTCGCCGGTATCCG
>CANJCB010000101.1 GCA_947473305.1 Rhodospirillales bacterium | reverse complement strand
CCGTGCGACAAAGGAAAATAAGGCGAAATCCGACGCATCTGCGCCTCTGATAACAAGAACAAATCATCCATGGCAGCACCTCCCGAAGCCACCAGTGAATCAATGGTTCGTTAAATCAGCAACTGATTTAATAGGTCCTGAGCCTAGATCACATATCGGTCGGCTTCGAGCCCGTGCCGTACCGGCGATCTAATGGATGTATGCTTCCTATATATAAAATCCCATGTCTAGTAGACGAGCGTGAATCTATTGAAAAATAGCCATAGGAATTTCGGGAAAAGCGAATATAGAGCGTCATCCGAGAATAGTTTTGCCTATATCGAGCAGACTAGACTCTAACCCCTGGCATCGTTACAGTCATAGAAATGCTATATATACTCTCTAATTGGAGGGGCGAATGGGCGTAATGAGCATGATCCGCAGCCCGATCAGACACCGTGGAGCCTGGAAGGCCACTGATTTCAAGTCGAAAGACGATATCGCGGTGGAACTGACGCTTAAGAACCTGGCGGCACTCGACGAGCTTATGCGCAAAGCGCGCGACAGTGGAAAGCATCTCTACGATCTCACCCAAGCCGATTTCGACCATCCTGACGTCACGGGAACTCTTGCTGAGATCCGAACCGAGATCATGCTGGGCCGCGGTATCGTTTTGCTCCGCCGGTTGCCGGTCGAGCGCTATACGGTCGACGAAGCGAGCATCATTTATTGGGGTATCGGCACCCATTTCGGCAAGGCGGTTTCCCAAAGCGTGCTTGGAGATCGGTTGGGTCATGTCATGGACATGACGGGGGACGATCCCCATGCCCGTGCCTATCGCAACAACTACGAGGGGAGCATCCATACCGATATGGCGAATGTGCTCGGGATGCTCTCTCTTCGCCAGGCAAAAACCGGCGGATTGAGCCGCTATGCGAGTATCGCGGCCATTCACAACGAGATTCTAGAAACGCGGCCGGAATTACTGGAGCCTCTCTATCGTGGTTTTCCCCGCCACCGAGGGGGTGAGCAGAAGCCAGGCGACCCTCCTGTCACGTCGGAAAATGTGCCGATCCTGACCTATAAGAAGGGACTGCTTGGCTGTCGCTATGTTCGAACCTCGATCGAAGCCGCGGCACGAGCAATGGGAAAGCCCTTGCCTGAGGATCTCCGGGAGGCGCTCGACTATTTCGACATGCTGGCGCGCCGACCGGACATCCTTTTCGAATTTATGCTCGAGCCGGGCGATATGACCCTGATGAACAATCAGACCATGCTCCACGGGCGGACTGCCTTCAAGGACGACGAAGATCCCTCGAAGAGGCGCCATCTGATGCGTCTCTGGATCGATGCGCCGATAGGGGCACCAGGTGTTTTCGACACCGATCAGAACGCGCCGGGTCGAGGCGGCATACCTATGCAAGAGGGGAAGACACCGTCCTTCGACTACGAAAAACTTGGTTTGAAGCCGCAGCGGCGGATCGCATGATTGGTCCGTTGTGCAGTCCGAAGCGAGCGTGATTTTCGTCACTATGGAGCGCTCATTGGCGTCAAGACGCTTCGCTACTTGATGAATTTTCTGAATGAATGGATGAACTATTCTGGTTTGAGGGTGTCGGTTCGATTCCTCTAGGATGAACAAGTTTAACTAGATGTTGGCCGGAATACGGCCAGAAAAAAACAAAGTATTCGTCTGGGTCAGAGCTGGCTTTTCGCAACCGGTCTCCGCGACGGCTGCACGATGAAAAGCGATTGTGGTTGAACCGCTAGTAGGGGAGGTTGTGAATATGAGGGATGGTTTGAAAATTGCCGCCGCAGTTGGTGCGGTCGCGTCTCTTGTCTCGTTCGGCGAGGCTTATGCGCAGACACCGCAGTATGGCGGCACCGCTATCTTTACCATAACAGGGGATCCCATAACCTTCAGTTCGGCGGTTCAGAGTAACTCGCCCGACCAGCAGCTCAGCTGCATCATCTATCCAAGTTTGATCCAGTTCGACCATAACTATCAGATGCATCCGTGGCTGGCGAAGTCCTGGACGATTTCACCCGATGGACTCACTTATACCTTCGAACTAAATAAGGCGGAATGGCACGACGGCAAGCCTTTCACCTCCGAGGACGCAAAATACTCGATCGGCGAAATCAGCACGAAATTGTCGACGGTCTTCCGCCGGGCGGGCGAAGCCATCGCATCGATTGAAACGCCCGCGCCCGACAAGATCGTGTTCAAACTGAAGCAGGGTTTCGGACCCTTCATGGTGTCCTTGGGCTGTATCCAGGGCGGGGCGATCATGCCGGCGCATCTCTTGCGCGGCACTGATCCTTTGAAAAACCCGGCCATCACAACTACTCCGGTGGGGACGGGAGCATTCAAGTTCGCAGAACAGAAGCGCGATCAATACATCCGGCTGGTCAAGAACCCCAAGTATTTCGAACCGGGAAAGCCTTATTTGGACGAGGTGATTGCTAAAGTCATCCCGCAAGCCTCCGCTCGCACCGCGGCCCTCCAGGCCGGCGAAGTGGATTTGACCCGAAGCATCGCGACGAATGATATCGCCGCCGTGCTGGCCAATCCCAAACTTAAGGTTGAGGACGATGACGTTCCTCCCTCCATGATGCCGCTTTTCTTTAACCTGAAGCAGAAGCCGCTTGATAACAAGCTGGTGCGGCAGGCGCTCTTTATGGCGCTCGATCGAGACTACATTGTCAAGAACGCCTTCTTCGGTAACGGCGAGCCCGGTACACAACCTTTCTCGCCGAGAATCCCCTGGGTAAAAGACCCCAGCATCGATTATCGCAAGATGTATCCCTTCGACGTAGCCAAAGCTAATGCGATGCTCGACGAGGCCGGGGTTAAGCGTGGCGCCGACGGCAAGCGGTTCAAGCTCTCGCTGCTGCCTATCCTGGGTTACCCGGAGTTCGATCAGGTTGCGGTCGCCATGAAGAGCATGTGGGGAGCCGTGGGAGTCGACGTGACCATCGAAAACATGGACACACCAAGCCATCTGAAGCGCGTTTCCGATGGCGATTTCGGCGTCGAGATCGCGGGCTATAGCAGCTATTCCGATCCGGCGCTGGGCATTACGCGGATGTGGGCAACCAGCTTGATCAGCAAGCCCTTCGGCAATGCGACGACCTATTCGAATCCCGTAATCGAGGACCTCTTCAACAAGGGTGAGTTGGCAACCTCCAATGAGGATCGCGCCAAATTCTATAACCCTGCCCAGAAGATCCTCGCAGATGATCTTCCGGTCATGATGCTGCGAGACTATCAGGCGGCGAACGGCGTCAACAAGAAGCTCCATGGCGTCCTGGGCACGTCGGACGGCCTGGGCACGTGGCAGAACGCCTGGATGGAGAAATAGGAACCTAAGCAAGGGGGAGCGGGGCGATCTCGTGCCGCAGCGGATGACGATCAGCGTCCGCGTCCCTCTGTAACCTTACTCGTCAGGTTGCGACTTGATCGCTGATCCACTGTTCGATCAGGTCTGCAATCTCTTCATTATTGCGCTCTGCCATCATCGTGTGACCATTCCCCCGGATTCCTGCCTCCGGTAGCGACAGGGTCTTGGCATTCCCACCCAGTTTGTTGAGTCTGTCAGTGAAGTCTCTCGCTTGGCCGACTGGAAAGTTATCGCCAAGGACTGACAGAAATGGGACTTTGGCTAATTCGGACTCACATACCTCGGATTGACGCGGTTCTGGCAGGACCGGCTCCAAGACGACGATCGCCTTTACTTTGTCAATTTCGGCGGCCGCGGCAGCGATCACATTTGTTCCCCCTGTCGACCACCCCAGAAGAATACAGGGGTGGATGCGCCGGTGACAAAGTGGGCCATTGGAACGCCGGCGGCGTGCTGAGCGTGGCGGAGTAAAATCCGGCCGTTGTTAGGCTGCTCCTTTTGGGAGCGGCCGGGGATGTTTGCCGTGGAGAGCTATGCCGCCGTTCGGCGCTTCGT
>CANJCB010000100.1 GCA_947473305.1 Rhodospirillales bacterium | reverse complement strand
CAGGAGATCGCGCGCCACCAGCGTTGCTATGGCGAGGGTACTTTCGTCGCCGACCCGATCCACTATCTGGCGCTGATCGAGACCAAGCCGAACGCGCTCGATCAGGCCGCCGCATTGCAGGGCTGGGAGCTGCCGGACGTGTTCCAGCAACATGAAATTGCTTTTGCGAAACGGAAGCCTGAGACGAGTCCGGCGCGATATATGACTGAAATCGCGATTGCGGCTTCAACTGGATTTCGCAGCCTTCATAGGCGCATAGCACGTCGACACCGCTGCCTGTCTCGGTCGCCACGATACGAGCCTTGCGTTCGATCTCGGCGACGAAATCGTCGTTGTGGCTCGGATCGTGGTGAGTCAATGCGAGCTGCCGCACACCCGCGGCGGCAGCGATCCGCACCACGTAATCGTAGTGGCTGTGTCCCCATGTTTTCTTCGGGCCGTATTCCTCGGGCGTGTATTGCGCGTCATGGATGACGAGATCGGCGTCGGCCATGAACTCGGCGTGGCGGCGGTCGCCTTCGTGCAGGATCGAAGCGATCTGATACGGCTCCGCGCCCGCGCGCCAGAGCGTATCGGAAAATGGCTCATGGTCGACCAGGTAAACCATCGCTACCCCGTCGGCCTCGACCCGGTAGCCCAGCGTCATGGCCGGGTGATTGAGGTATTGCGTCGCCACTCTCGCGCCGCCGATCGTGTGGATGCCCTCGGTCAGGTCGTGATAGACGATCTCGGCGGGCAGCTGGTCGAGTTCGATGGGAAAATAGGTAAACTCCATCTGGCCGGCGAGCACGTCATGCAGGGAGCCGCGGCTGCCTTCCGGACCATAGATCGCAACGGAATTTCCCCTTATGAAGGCTGGACTGAAGAAGGGGAGACCTTGGATGTGATCCCAATGCGTGTGGCCGAGGAGAATGCTCACGCTCAGGTTTTTCTTGCCCTGCGCCATGAGGTTGGCGGCGAGTCCATGCGCACCCGTACCGCAATCGAAGACAAGAAGATCGCCAGCGTCGGTCGTCAGTTCAACGCAGGAGGTATTCCCGCCGAAATGGACCGTTCCCGGCCCGGGGGTAGCGATCGATCCTCGCGTGCCCCAAAAGCGAATCTTCATGATCTCGATGCCCCTATGCTAAAGGCATCGCCCCTTGAAGACGATCCTATCCGGCGGTGAAATTGTCCGAGGGTCGTAACCGCGACCGATGGCGTGGTGCCCGCGTCCCGATCAATAACAGTCCTCGCTACCGCCGATATAGGTTCGGAAATTACTCATGGCTCGCCTTCCTGGGGTATCGAGGTCGCGGGTTACGCCGGCAAGTTTGCGTCGAACAGGAACACCCATTGCCAAGTCTCCTTGAGCGGACTATTGGCTCGGCGATCGCGGGATGCCTCGCCGATAAGTTGGTTATGCGATGTTCCTTGAATGGAGAGCCTCATGGATCTGCTGGGCCGGACAATCCTATTCTCGGAGATGACCCCTCCACAGGAGCGTGAGGCGGCCTTCAACGAGTGGTACGATCACGAGCACATTCCGATCCGCATGGCGGCGCCGGGTTTTAAGAGCGCCCAGCGATATCGGGACGGGCAAACGTCAAACTATCTCGCCGTCTATGAAATGGACGGGCCGGACGCTCTGACGACGCCCGAATACAGCCGGATCAAAAACCAGCCTTCGGATGTGACGCGTTCCATGCTCGGGGCGGTTTCGGGCTTTACGCGATATATCGGCCGGATCATCGGCGCTCACAGTTTGCCGGCCGCCGATCTGCTGCCGGCTTCCGTCCTTTACGCGGTATTCTTCCAAGTCCCGACGGAGCGGGTGGCGGACTTCGACGCGTGGTATGCCGAGGATCATGTCCCGTTGCTTCTCGGAGATTCGCGGTGGATGGGCACCCGTCGCTTCGAGATTACCGATGGCGCGCCATCCAGCTACAACCGGCTCGCGTTGCATTACCTCTCGGATCGCGATGTGCTGGAATCCGACGCGCGAGCGAAAGCGCGCGCGACACCTTGGCGGGCTCGTCTGGCGCAGGAGCCTTGGTTCCAAGGCAAATATCTCGTGTTCGACAAGATCGGCAGACGTCACGTTGCGCAGGCGAACGGTAGGTGACGGTCAGAGCAATCCCTGAGGCCCTGGAGTGACTGCCCCAACCCGCACCTACGATTTCGCGGTGTCTCCTAACGGTCGAGCCAAACTTCACGCCACGTATTGAAAAAGTACATGTCTTCGCGCGGGCCCTTCACCTTGATCGAGCGGCCGTCGGAGAATGCCTTTTCGTTCAGGGTAAAAACCGGCAGTTCCGCGGCCAGGATGCCTTGGAGCTTGCGATAGATCGCCCCGCGGGCTTCCTCGCCCGTCGTCTGTTCGCCCTGGGCGAAGAGCGCGTCGACCTCGGGATTGGAATAGCCGCCGGCATTGCCGTAGAGCTTGCCGATGGAGGAGGTGACCCAGATCCGCGCAAGCCCCAGTGCCGGATCGCCGTAGCTGGTATAGCCGGTGAGAATACCGTCGAAATCGCGGTCGATGAACATCTTCTGGTTCGCGGCGGCCCGCTCCGTCGCCAGGTTGTTCATGTCGACCCCGATCGCCCGCCACATGCTCTTCAGCGCGGCGGCGACGAGCGGCGGCGCCACGTCGTCGGCCGGATAGACGAGGTCGAACTTGAAGCGCATCCCGTCGGCTCCGCGCTTCAGGCCGATCTCGTCGAAGAGCGCGTTCGCCTTGGCGACGTCGTAGGGATACATCGTGCGATAATCGATCGAGGTATCCGCCGCCCAGGGAATACGATTGGTGAAGGGCATGGTGCCCACGCCGCCCGCAAGATAGGCGTTCTTGACCAGGAATTCGCGGTCGGTGCCCATGAACAGCGCCTTCCGCGCGCGGGCGTCGTTCCAGGGCTTCCGGGAGAGGTTGAGAAACATGAGGTTGAGCGTGGGCGACCCGTTTGCCGGGAAGGAGTCGAGGTTGGGGTTGGCCTTGACCTGCGGATAGTCGTTGGGTCCCAGATAGTATTCGCTGATGTAGTCGATCTCGCCCGCCAGAAGCGCCTGGGTGCGGGAGGAGGGCTGGCCGATGACCTTGCCCACGACCTCGTCGAGATAGGGCTTCCCGGCTTCCCAATAATCGGGATTGCGGCCGAGGCGGATATAATCGCCGCGCTTCCATTCCGAGAGCTTGAACGCGCCCGTCCCGATGGCCCCGGTGCTGTTGGCGGGATTCTGCAGGATGTTGCTGCCCTGGAAGATATGGGCCGGAAGGATGGCGCCTCCGAGCGAGCATCCGAGGCTCAGGAGCAGGGGCCCGAAGGGCTGCTTCAGGTGGATGACGGCGCGATCGGGCGTCGGCGTGTCGATCGTGTCGATGGCGCGCCCGGCCGCAGCGAAGGCGGCGTTGTATTTGGCGTTCACTTCTAAGAGCGAGAACTTGACGTCCTCCGAGGTGAAGGGCTTGCCGTCGTGCCACTTCGCCTTCTCGAGTTCGAAGGTATAGGTCTTGCCGTCTGGCGAGATCGTCCAGGACTTCGCCAGCACGGGCTTGGTGCCGTCGTCGTAGGAAGTGCGTGTCAGCCCCTGGTAGAGGACGCAGCCGATAGAGCCCTCGGGGATGCCGGTGGAAATGACCGGATTGACGCTCGGCGGATCTATGCCTATGGCGAAAATAAGTGTTCCCCCCTTGCGGGGCGGGCCATCGGCGGCGAAAGACGGGGAACAGTAGCCCGTAGCAAGCGCTAAACTAACTGCTACGGTCGCGGCATATGCATAGGCGCTGCCGGATTTCCGTTGTGACATGGCTGTCCCCTCTGATCGCCCGCTCTGCGTTAGGCCTTTAAAAAATATGTCTGCATCCTAAACCCTATCATCCCTGTGATCCACCCCCATTGAATTGGTCCACCTGAAAGTATGTCCTTTGACATAGGAAAGGAGGACCGAAATGCCCAAGAGAAGACCGACACCCGAGGAGATTGTTGCGAAGTTGCGGCAGGTTGACGTG
>CANJCB010000099.1 GCA_947473305.1 Rhodospirillales bacterium | reverse complement strand
GACTGGTTCAACAACAGGCGTCTGCTGGAGCCTATCGGAAACATTCCTCCCGCCGAAGCCGAGGAACGCTACTACGCCATGCTCGACGACATACAAGCGGCAGCATAACTTAAACTAAACGGCCTCCACGAATCCCGGGGCGGTTCATTTCGATCAGGGAGCCTCGCACACTAAAAGTTCACCCGAGGTTATAGTGAAGGCCTGGAAAGATCCCGCAACCCTTGAGGAGGACGAGATGCCGGTCGACGCGAAGGGCAAGATCACGGTTGTCGGCGCTGGGTTCATGGGGGTGGTGATCGCGACCCTCTATGCCCATTACGGCTATAAGGTGGTCATGACCGATCTGGTGCCCGGTGCGCTCGACAGTTTCCGGGAACGCGCGATGCCGATCGCATCCTCGCTCGTTAGCCAGCAGAGCGATCTCGACCGGATTTTCGCCAATGTCGGAACCGACGCCGACCTCGCCTCGGCGGTGCGGGACGCCTTCCTGGTCCATGAAGTGATCCATGAGAACCTGGAAGCGAAACAGAAGCTTTTCGCGCTATTGGACAAGATCGCGGCGCCCGAGGCGGTTCTCGCGACCAACACCTCGTCGTTCCGGCTCTCGGAGGTCTTCAGCGGCGTGGCCAAGCGCGACCGGGTGATCGGCATCCACTATGTGACGCCCGCCCATCTGGTGAAGGTGGTCGAGATCCTGGTGACGGACTTCGTGCCGCCGACGCTCATCGCTTGGGTCCAGGACTTCCTGAAGACCATCGATCATGTCGGGATCGTCTGCGCCGACGAGCCCGGCTTTGTCGTGAACCGCCTGCAATACGCGCTGCTGGCCGAGGCCTATAGCATCGTCGAACAGGGCATCGCGTCCCGGGAGGACGTGGACAAGGCGTTCCGCTTGAGCCTGGGGCCGCGCCTTGCCCTCTGGGGGCCGTTGCTGACCGAGGACCTTGTCGTGTCCAAGAAAACCGTGGCGGCGGTCTGGGATTATCTTTTCGACCGGACGGGTGACGAGAAGTTCAGGCGTCCCCCCCCCAGGTTACCAGATTCGTCGAAGAGGGGAAATTAGGGGGAGTAACCGGGAGCGGATGGTACGATTTCGGGGTCGACAATGCATCCCTCGTGGCGATGAGGGACGGTCAACTTAAATCCCTGCTGGAATGGCTTGAGAAAAACGACCGTCTCGACGATTTCAAGATTTCCTGACAGCCTTCATGGTTCCTGCGGACTCATCAATTCGGGTAAGCACCCGTCGCCAGCCGAACAACGCGAAGCGGAGAAAGTCATGTCGTCAGTACTTGTCACCGGTGGGCTCGGGGTTAACGGCGCCCCGGTCCTGGAGGCGCTTGTGCGCAAGGGCGTGCGCCCGGTGGTCGTCGATACGCGCCACGATCTGTCGCTGGTCGATGTGGAAACCCAGGCGGGCATCGAGGTCATCATCGGCGACTTCACCGACGAGGCGCTGATCGCCCCCCTCCTGCGCCGCGAAGGGATGAAGGCGGTCATTCATATGGCGGCGCTGGTGGGAAACGCCCAGGAAATGCCTCTGGAGGCTTTCCGCGTGAATGCCTATGGCACGGCGTTCCTGCTCGACCTCGCCCAGCGTTGCGGTGTCCGGCGCTTCGTTTTCACGAGCACCCGGGGCGTCTACGGCGAGCAGCCGGGCGCGGCCGCTCATCCCACCTATAAGCCGATCCACGAAGACGATCCCCTGCGGCCCTATGGGGTTTATGACGTCTGCAAGGTGGCCGCCGAGGGGCTCTGCCGGAACATCGCCCGCGCCCATCCGGAGATGGAATTCATCGCTCTGCGCTTCGCCACGATCTTCGCCCCCGGCAAGGCCTTGCGGCACAAGAATTACGGGATCTTGAGCGAGATCATCGAAGGCGGCGTCTCCGGGCGTCCGGTGAATATCTCCCAAGGCGGCGACCAGAAGGACGATCTGATCTATGTGGCCGATGTGGCCGACGCCATCGTCCTCGCCGCTTTCTGTCCAAAGCCCCGCCATGACGTCTATAATATTGCCACGGGCGTCGGCGTCACGCTGCACGACCTTGCCGCCGCGGTGCGCAAGATCGCGCCTGACGCGGACATCAAGATCGGGCCGGGGCTCAATTACATGCAATGGCCGACCAATTACTCCGGCGTGCTCGACGCCACCCGCGCCGCCGAGGATCTCGGTTTCCGGACCCGTTATGACCTGGCGACCGCCGTGGCGGATTACGTCAAGCGTTACCGGTCCCTGGGTTAAGTCGCGGCCCATGCCTGACGAGAGCACTTTCGACTATGTGATCGCCGGCGCCGGGGCGGCGGGCTGCATTCTTGCCTATCGCCTCGCGGCGGAGGACGGCGCCTCGGTGCTGCTGCTGGAAGCAGGCCCGTCCGACAACAGCTGGAAAGTGCGCATGCCCCGGGCATCGCGTGAGGCCTATAAGGAAGGCAGCCCCTTCGCGACCTGGTATCGCTCCGAACCGCAACCGAACGTCGATGGCCGGGTCCTGCCCTATCCCAGGGGCATCGGTCTCGGCGGATCCGCTTCCGTCAACGGGATGATCTTTCTGCGCGGTCACGCCCTCGACTATGAGACCTGGGCGCAGGAAGGCTGCCGCGGGTGGTCCTATGCGGATGTGCTCCCTTACTATAAGCGCCTGGAGCAGGCCGACGACGGGGAGGACGCCTATCACGGGCGCGATGGCGCCGTCCGCGTGAGGATGGAGCAAGAACTCGGCGAGTTGGATGCCGTCTTCCTGGAAGCTTGCCGCCAGGCAGGATTTCCCCAGACATCGGACATGAATGGCCGTCAGCAGGAAGGCTTCGGCCGCTTCCCCCTCAACATCGACGACGGCGTCAGGGCCAGTTCCTCCTACGCCTATCTCGTCAAGCGCAAGCGGCCGGCAGGCCTCCGGATCCATACCGGCGCCAAAGCCTGCAAAATCCTCTTCGAGGGAAAGCGCGCGGTCGGGATCGACTATCTTCAGGGCGGAACCAGACGATCCGTCCGCGCGACGCGGGAAATCATCCTGTCGGGCGGCGCCTTCGGATCGCCGCATCTTCTGCTGTTGTCGGGAATTGGTCCGGCGGACGAATTGGCGGCGCTTGGGATTAAACCCGTGGTCGATCTCCCCGGGGTCGGGCGGAACCTGCAGGATCATACGCATGTGGCCCTTCAGTTCGAATGCCTGAAGCCCGTCACCCTCAATGGTCATCTGGTCGCTCATCGCAAGGTGCTGCTCGGTCTTAACTGGCTGCTCTTCAGAAGAGGGATGGGGCGGAGCGGGAGTTGCGTGGTGGGCGCTTTCCTCTGCAGCCCGAGCGAGACGCTTCATCCCAATATCGAACTTCAGCAATTTCCGATTCTTCTCAGGGATGGGAAACTGCCCCCGGGCGAACACGGCTTCCGAATCCTCACGGGACCGCAGCGGTCGGACGCCCGGGGCGTGGTTAGGCTTCGCTCCGACAACCCGCAGGATCATCCGGCCATCGATCCCCGTTACCTCTCGACGGAGCGGGACAGGATCGAGCACCGCGAGGGCTATGAGATCGCCCGCGAGCTGGTTCATCAGCGGGCCTACGATCCCTATCGCGGACGCTCCGTCGAACCTGCCGGGGAGCCGCGCACGAAGGCGGAGATCGATGCTTTCGTGCGCCAGGCGCTCGCCACGACCCATCACGTCAGCGGCACCTGCAAGATGGGTATAAGCGAGGACGCGGTTGTCGATCCTGAACTACGCGTCCGCGGCGTCGAGGGCTTGCGCGTAGTGGACGCCTCGGTCATGCCGAGGGTGGTCAGCAGCAATACCAATGCGGCGACCATGATGATCGCTGAAAAGGCCTCGGACATGATCCTGCGCAAGCCCGCATTGACTCCTGAATACGCGGACTACGCCACGCGCGCCGAATTGACCTAGGCTCAGGACCTATTAAATCAGTTGCTGATTTAACGAACCATTGATTCACTGGTGGCTTCGGGAGGTGCTGCCATGGATGATTTGTTCTTGTTATCAGAGGCGCAGATGCGTCGGATTTCGCCTTATTTTCCTTTGTCGCACGGCG
>CANJCB010000098.1 GCA_947473305.1 Rhodospirillales bacterium | reverse complement strand
TGCAGGAAAGACACCGCATCAAACAGAAAACCATCGAACAGCGCCGCTTGCTTCACCGCAAACTCGCCGCATAAGATCAACCAACCAGATGAGGCCAACCCTCCATTAATTTATAACCCCATCTGTCCCAAATGATCTGACGACGCACCGCCGCGCCACAGCAGCGGGTTCGAGGTCGTAGGCAGGCCGCGGTTCATCCTCGTAGTAACCGTAGCGGTCGGTGCCCCTGACCAGCATGGCCGAAAGCCGTGTCCTGCTGCCGCATTTCACATGGGCGGGAATGAAACTGACCCCAAGCCCGATCCGGCGGTGGCTCGAATTGTTCGACATCGAGCTGTGGACGAGGTTCGTGTGATGGAGCGAGAACTGCCCCGCCTTCAACACCATCATGTCGGTGGGTTCGTTCTCACCGACTTCAATCTCCTGCCCGCGGGACAGCATGTTTTCTGTTCCGGGCGTCGGGCGATGCCGAAGCATGCCGCGCTTCTGGCTGCCGGGGATGACCTGGACGGCGCCGCTTTCGAGATCGCTGTCGGAGAGCGCGATCCAGGCTGTCACATGCTCATGGGGCGAAAGGCCGAAATTGAGCGAATCCTGATGCCAGCTGATGAAGGAATGGGTCTGCGGCTCCTTGATCCAGCAGCGCAGGTTATAGAGCCGGATATCCGGCCCGATCACATCCTCCACCGCATCGAGGACCGCCGGACTATGGACGATGTCATCGACCCATTTCAGGTAGAGATGCATCTTCTTGGCTTCGTCGTTTTCGGCGAACTTGCGGCCGACCTGGGCTTCCAGTTCTTCCAATTTGCCGAGATACGATCTGGCGGCGGCCGTGTCGAAAGCCGTGAGCGGGCTCAGATAGCCCTTTTCGTGATAATGGGCGACTTGATCCGGCGAGAGAAGCTTCGGCATCGCGCTCTCCCGCTCAAGCAGCCGAGCTATGAGAGTGCTGGACCGCGAAGACTTCGTTCTGGACCCGCTCGTAAGGCGAGACCGCGTTGGCGGCAGCATCCTTAGCCTTCTTCGCGCTCTGATAAGCTCGATAAGAGGGCTCGTCGCTCCAGCCGCTGACTGTGGAAACCCGTTGCGGTTCGTCGGCCTTCTCGATGCGATGCCGGAAGAGGAAACCCTTCCACTTGGCCATCTCGTCGCCGTTGCTGTCGATCCGTTCCCGGGCCTGCTCGACCATTCCCGGTTTGCACCAATGATGCACGGTCACGATGATCACATGAGCCCCCGTTTTTCCTTCACTGGGCTTAACGGTATATCAAGGTGCAAAGCGTGTCAAAGCGGCTTCCGAGAGGGAAAAACCGTCAAGTCCAATGCTCATGCGCATCGTCGCCACGCGTCAAAGTCATCATGTATTTGTAGCGATCCGGCGGATAGAGCGCGACCAGATAGGAAATCGGCACATTCTTATCCGAGAAGATCGTCCGCACGACCCTGAGAAGCGGCGCGCCGACGGATACTTCCAACAGGGTGGCAGCCTGATTGTCGGCGAGCGTCGCCGAAATGATCTGCTCCGCCCGCTGGACCTTGATCCCGCTCGCTTCGATCAAGGCGATCAGCGGCTTCTGCGACAGATCGTCGGCCGTCCAGGACTTCGCAATCGAGGCGGGAACGAAGGTCGTCAGCAGCGAATAGGGCGCCGCGGCCGCATGGCCCAATCGCACCGCGCGCTGCACGATACTGCCGGCCGGCAGTTGGAGCGCCGACAGAATCTCGCCGCTGGCCGTCACATATTCGAAGCTCAGGACTTTGGGGGGAATGCGCGCATTGGCCTTGATGCTGTCGAGCAGGCTCTGCACGGAACCGCTGACGATGGTACCGCCGCCTTTGTAGCTGACCCGCGTGCCACGACCCTGCTGCCGGATTGCGAGCCCCGCCTCCGCCAGCGCATTCAACGCCCGCTTCGCCGTGATCCGGGAGACGCTATAGGCATTGGAGATTTCGAACTCGCTGGGCAGAAAGCTGCCGTCCGGATATTCGCCGTGCAGTATCCGGTCCTTGATGATCAGAAAAATCTGATGATAAAGCGGCGTCTTGAGATCGTTCTGCACAAAATCGGCAGAAGACATGATCTTCAAGTTGGCGTTTCTAGGCATTTGAACTCCGACATCATCGTCGACGAACTCAGAGGCCGCATGATATTCGATGAGCCAAGTCGCTCGGCAACTTGGCTGTGGATTATATCATTTCTGAGAATTAGTAAAGTTTCAGATCGAGTGGTCTTGGCTTTCTCCAGCGAGAGCCGGGCGGAATTTGTCGGTCGCAATCCGGCTGTTTCGCGTTTGGAAAGCGCGATGAATGGAACGGAAGCCACAAGCTAGGCTATCGGCTATTGGCCTCGATCTCTAGACCAAATACGCGCCTTTCACGAACCCACATGGCATAGATCTCAGCGACCTGCTCCTGATCGATTGAAGCGGAGAGCGAGCCGAAGCCGATACCGAAAACCTGGTGCCCTTCGTCGAGCAGCTCGCAAGCGATTTTTATCGCGTCTTCGGGGGTCTTAACGCGCGCAACCTCTTCCACCCCGTTGAGGCTATAGCGGACGTGCCAAGTCTCGCTGACTTGATCTTGAGTCTGGCCGGCTGAAAGCGATTCCAAATTGGCCTCCATGAGCCACCGTTACGCAACACCAACATCATTCAACCGGAGATTGTTCAATACGATTTCGCGCAATGTCGAAGTCACCGCTGAATGGGCTTTGAGTATTTTCCGAGGGTTTCCCATCCTTCATAAGGAAGATATTATCGGTATCTACCAAAGTAAGTCTGCGTCATGATTAAATAGACGCTCTCACGAACAAAATTCTCACCTGCAATTACAATTAATATTGTTCATTTTCTTTCCTGAAAACATAAATATTTCTATTTCTCTTCCCACAAAAATCACGAAGCGGAAATTGCTGTCGAGCTAAAACGGGCAGGCAACTCAATGCCCTGGCGGCTCGGCAATCAGCCGCTGGGTGCCGGATGCGGTCCGGGTATTTCCCCAACGCGCCGGCGAAAGGATGGTAGGATCATGAGTAGTCTCCCGCCGGGAGCCGGTTTCGAGCATAATTTGGAATGTTAGAAAGCTCGCGAAAGGCCAAATCGCCTCGGTCGGGTTCGAGCCGACGCCCCATAGCGGCGCGCGGTCCCCCGCGACGCCCCCACGATCATCTCGTTGTCGCGATCGGCGCGTCGGCGGGTGGCCTCGATGCGTGCCGCAAGCTCCTCGACGTGCTGCCCGAGGAAAGCGGCATGGCGTTCATCCTCGTCCAGCACCTCGATCCCTCCCACGAGAGTATGATGGTCGACCTGCTGGTCGGTCACACGAAAATGGCCGTACGGCAAGCGACCGACGGGATGTCGATAGAGCGCAACAGCTTTTATATAATCCCGCCTGGCACTTATCTTTCCGTGGGCGAGGGCGCCCTTCATCTCACCCATCGCAACACCCGGCATGGCGCCCGCCTGCCCTTTGACTTTCTTCTGCGCTCGATGGCGGAGGAATACGGTGCCCGCGCGGTTTGCGTGATCCTTTCAGGAACCGGGACCGATGGCAGCCTCGGGTTGGAAGCGCTGAAGCAAAAGGGCGGCTTCGTTATCGTCCAGGATCCTGACGAGGCTGGCTATGACGGGATGCCCCGGAGTGCGATTGCCACAGGCGCTGTGGACGTTGTGCTCCCGGTGGCCGAGATCCCCAAAGCCCTTGCACGACACGTTCGTCAGGTCCCCCGCGACGATCAAGAACGAGACGATCAAGAAGCTGCCGCCCCGCCTACGCAAGACGCGGGCACTCGTTTAGCCGAGATCATCGATCTTCTCCGCACGAAGACTCCGCATAATTTCACCCTTTACAAGCCGGGCACGCTGCAGCGTCGGATAGAACGACGCATGGGGATGATGGCGATCGAAACCTCCGCCTTGGAGCGCTATCTCGACATTCTTCGCAACGACCCGGGCGAGCTGGATCTTCTCGCCAAAGACCTGCTTATCAATGTCACCAACTTTTTTCGCGACTCAAAGGTATTCGCTCTTCTGGCGGAAAAGATCATCCCGGATCTGGTCCACGCCCACGCACCCGATTGATCCACCCCCATTGAATTGGTCCACCTGAAAGTATGTCCTTTGACATAGGAAAGGAGGACCGAAATGCCCAGGAGAAGACCGACACCCGAGGAGATTGTTGCGAAGTTGCGGCAGGTTGACGTGCTCGCGTCGCAGGGTAGGAGC
>CANJCB010000097.1 GCA_947473305.1 Rhodospirillales bacterium | reverse complement strand
TCAGATCGCTGGGATAACGTAGGCCACGCCGGCACGCTGCGCGCCGATGTTCCGGTTTCCACATGAAGCGCCTCCCGTAAAATCTGGCGCTCCAATAGGAATCACATCCGATTCATCCGATTCAACAACTTTCCGGATCGGCTCTTAGGACTCACGGTTGCAGGCATCGCGGGAGGACTAGGGTTCAGTGATGCAAGGGCGCAGTCCGGCGGATTGCTAGAGCGGGCTAGACGCGACAAAGTCATCAAAATTGGGATCGTCAACCAGCCTCCCTATAGCGAACTGAGACCTGACGGTACGATCGACGGAGCGTCCGCGGTGATCGTCAGGCAAATTATGGAGAAGCTCGGCATACCGAAGGTCGAGGCTCTCACGGCCACCTATGGACAGCTTATCCCCGGTCTGCAGGCGGGACGCTGGGACATGATCGGTGCCTCGCTTGTCATCACTAAGGAGCGGTGCACGCAAGTTCGCTACGCCGATCCTATCATTTTCGGTTTTGCGGCCTTCGGCTACGTGAAAGCCGATATGCCGGCCCCGCCGCCGACCATTAAGGAACTCGGCGCGATGGATGTGAAGATCGGGCTTGTTACGGGAGCCAACTACATCCCTTTCGTTCAGAAGGCGATGAAAGATCCATCCAAGCTCATCCAATATCCGGACGATGCGTCGCTGGCCGAGGGGCTGCTTTCGAAACGGCACCAGGTGACAATGGGCGCTGCTGCAGCGGTAAAGGACATGCGGGCCAAACGGAACAACGCCTTCGATATCGTTTACCCTGTAACCGACACGCCCAATATCGGCTCGGGCCCCGCATTCCGAATTGCAGACACCGATCTCTTCGAGCCCTACCAGGCGGAATTGCGCAAGATGTTGAATTCCGGCGAGATCAAAAAGATTGTCGAAAGTTACGGCCTGGAAGGTCCGACGCCGGGCAAGGAAGTAACTAATGACCAAGCCTGTGCAGAAGCCATCTAGCGAAGAGGAGTGGGCTGCCGGGCACTTGGGGCTGCGCTTAACGGCGCAGACTAGTCGAACGACACAAGTGGGTACCGGTGCCCCCCGGCTCAAGGCTGATACGGAGGCCAGTTTCAATGCGTCATTGACCAAGGTCGCCCGCCCCTGTAGCGCGGAAAACCATGTCGCATAATCTGGATTCTAACTTTACGTGTACCGGCGACGCGAGCGCAAAAACGATTTTTCCCTCGGGTAGTTGGCTGTGGCTTTGGGGTTCCGAACCGAAGGACGGCGCACGGTTGACCAGCATGATGCCCCGCCAAATGGCGCTGAGTTCTATCTGATCCCGGCAGCTTTCACCGGCGAACGGATCCGTGATCCGTGCCGAATCATGGATCGGTGACAACGCCAACTGGGAGACGTACCCTTTAGTCGAGGCCCCAGGAGAAGTCCATGTTTGCAACACCGGATGCCGCAAAACTGATTGAGCTAGCCGCCTCCCTGAATCTTCGTCTGAGCCACCGGGATGCGGAGCTTTTCCTGCCCGTCATCGTCGATGCCTTGCGCGAGCTGGATACGTTTGTCCAGTCTCGCGCGGATGAAAATGCTCCGCCTCGGTTGTTCCCTGATCGAGGGCCAGGTCATCGGCCGTCGCCGAGCGAGGACCGCTATCAAGCTTGGTTGTGGAAATGCGACATCGGTGGAAAAGACACAGGCCTGCTGGCGGGCAAGACAGTTGGCTTTAAGGATCACATCAGCGTTGCCGGGATTCCACAGGTCTTCACCTCTCAGGTCCTCGAGGGGTTCATTCCCGACGTCGATGCGACCATCGTGTCCCGTGTGCTGGCAGCCGGCGGGAAAGTGGTCGGCAAGCAAATGATGATGGGTTTTATGGGCGACTATGGGAAGCCGCTCAATCCACATAACCTTGGTCGCGCCACAGGTGGGTCGTCATCGGGATCGGCCGCTGCCTTAGCGGCTAGGGAGGTGGATATCTCGTTCGGCGGCGACCAAGGCGGCTCTATCCGATTGCCAGCAGCTTACTGCGGTATCCTAGGTCTGAAGCCGACATTCGGACTGGTTTCCCACTTCGCCGTCGGTTTTGCCGCGGAGCCGAGCGTGGATCACGTCGGGCCGATGGCGCGCACCGTGCCGGATCTCGCGGCGGCGTTGCAAGCGGTTGCCGGATACGACGACAACGACCCGCGCCAGCGCCGCGGCATACCTGACAGTATCGATGCGTTATCGGACCTCGACGGCGGCATCCGAGGATTGAGAATCGGCATTCTGGAGGAAGGCTTTGCCGAACCGATAGAGCCCGGGGTGAAGGACGGCGTTCTTGCGGCCATATCTATCCTGGAGAAACTCGGTGCGGAGGTGAGAAAAATCTCCATCCCCGAACATGCCCAGGTCGATCCCGTATATGCGGCGTTGGTTTTCGAAGGCGCTCGCGCGATCTATGATGTCGGCTTTTTCGGAATAGGGTCGAAGGCACACTACCCCACCTCGATCATCACCGCGATAGATCGGATGTGGCGCGAGAATGGGGACCTGATGCCGCCGCGCACCAAGCTCAATCACTTGATCGCAGAATTGTCCCGGCGCAATTATCACGGCGCCGTTTACGCCAAGGCGCATAATGTTCGCCAAGCCTACGTTGCCGCCTTCGATCGCGCATTGACGAAGGTCGACGCGTTGATCATGCCAACCGTGCGCAACATCGCCCCTGAGGTAGAGCCCGTTCCCACCGATCCGACCGCTGCGATGGAAGCAAATCTGCGTCGCAATTGGATCCTGATGCCAAATTCCTATAATTTGAAACCGACGAATTATACCGGTCATCCCGCGCTAGCGGTGCCTTGCGGCAAGGTGGATGGCATGCCGATCAGCCTTCAGCTCGTCGGCAAATACCTCGCCGATCCATTGCTGCTGCGGATTGCCTATGCTTATCAGCAGGCCATTGATTGGGACGCAATGACTGGCACCGATTGATCCATTGATCGCTAATCGCCCCAAGCGCGAAGCTGACGGTCCGATCGTTCAAGCGTGGACCACACCGAACGCAGAATGTGAATTTTGTTTTGGGTGAGGCCTGCCGCTCGTCTGGAATTCACGCGACGATTGTCTCAGTGGAGGATCGATACCGGGGCGCGGACAAAATTCCAGCAGCCTCGGCAATCAGTTCGAAAGAGCGCAGCCTCGCATGTGATGCTCCCCACCCAGATGCGTCGATAGCCCCAGTTTTCGGCATGCGCCGCCAGGTCGCGGGCGTTGTCCTGCAACTGACCAACAGTCAATCGGGAAGCGCGGCAGAGTTTCCGGGCGCTGCTTTGGGGGAACTGGTCCATCGCGAGCAACCGCTTTGGGCCACCATCCCTTGGCGAGATCTCCATACGGCCCTATTTTCCGGGTTCAATTCGGTCCGTGGGGGCTTGAAAAGAGTTACTATCGCATTCTGGACCAGTTTGGCCCATGAAAGGATCGAGACCTCCGATGGATGAAGCTATCGCGCGTGCATTGCATGTAATAGGAGTCATTCTTTGGATCGGCGGTGTCGCAATGATAACGGCGGTCGTTCTACCGGCTTTTCGCTCGGGCGCCATAGCCGGAAATCCAGTGAAGGGCTTCGAAGCGGTTGAACGACGGTTTAGCATCATCGCCAGATTGTCGATCCTCATCGTCGGTGTGACCGGCTTCTACATGACCTATACATTAGATTTGTGGGATCGTTTTGCGGTCGCCCGTTATTGGTGGATGCACGCCATGGTATTGGTCTGGCTTGTCTTCACCCTCGTGGTCTTCATAGCCGAGCCGCTATATCTGCATGAGGCGTTTCGACGTTGGGCAAACTCTTCCCCTAAAAACGCATTGAATTATCTTGTATTAGCACATTATATATTGCTGACTTTAAGCATAGTTACTGTTTTTGGCGCCATATATGGAAGTCATTATGGCTTCTTCTTTTTATGAATATTGTAAATCCAATCAAAAACAGCAATCTAGAAATAAAAATTGGCCAGTGTGGTGGTATAAAGATACCTCAAAAACCAGCTGTGGGTTGAGATGTGAAATCGCGCCCAACAATGACCCCGCCCGTGAAGTCTCTCAGCGCATTGATCTGGTTGGCACACATACGAAATTGAGGGGGTCATCTGTCGCGCGAAACTTGACCCCACCCAGTTGCCGTATTTCTCGGCGTGATCAATGAGTTGCTTGGATTTTGGGTAACAGGGGCAAAACCCTGGGCGCGTCAAGTTGACTCGCTGCAGCCGAAGGGCATTCCGCGCGGGGGCATTTTCTGATTCTGTGGTGGGATGTCGCCGCCCAATGATCTCGACAATCTTTCCGCCGCC
>CANJCB010000096.1 GCA_947473305.1 Rhodospirillales bacterium | reverse complement strand
GTATCGTGTCCCGTTAGCTTCTTGAATGATTTGTTAGCGTAGATGATCTTGCCTTCCACCGATGCATCCGTGATCAACACAGAGTCAAAACTGTTCTCTGCCAAAACCTGGAGCAGGGCCAACCCACCATTAGCTCCATTCATCAGTTTCTCAAACGTCGCGGACATTATGGATTCTCCATGATTAAGACGCACCATCTGCGACCGATCCGGTCAGTGACGGGACGATCATTGCTTGTTGGGTTAATCTTTGGAACTTTCCGGCTCTTGCTGGGTAGAACTACGGACAAAAATATCAGGCTTTGCGGTAGCTGCCGTCCACGTCGCTACCGTGATAGCTGCGGCCGCTATCAGAACGGTATGACCGATCACGCTGACCGCCATGAATGTGTAGCTTCCAGCAGCCGCCGCAAAGGCAACGGCCCACATGAATCCCAGCAGCTGCAACACATAATGGCGCATGGCGACATCAGGAATGTGACGAAGCGGGCTTACTTCGTGGTTGAACAAAAAATCCCAACAAAAGACAATGAATTTTCTCACAGGCGTAACCATGAGTTGTATTCTCCAATTATTGAGAATTGAAACTGGAAGAACGGGCCGCCTGCCTTGACGGCAGGCGGCCCACCTCTCTTCGCGGCACCAATGGCTACGCGGCCTGCGGAAGAACCACGCTGTCAATCACGTGTATCACGCCGTTCGACGCTGCGATGTCGGTGGCGGTGACATTCGCATCATTGATCATGACCTCGCTCCCGTTCACCTTCACTTGGAGCATATTGCCGTTGACGGTCTTGGCTTCCTTGAGCTTGACGACGTCGGCGGCCATGACCTTGCCGGGCACGACATGATAGGTGAGGGTCGCGGTAAGCTGAGCCTTGTTCTCAGGCTTCAACAGGTTCTCAACCGTGCCCGCCGGGAGTTTGGCGAAAGCGGCATCGGTGGGAGCGAAGACGGTGAACGGGCCATGGCCCTTCAAGGTATCCACGAGACCCGCCGCAGTGAGTGCCGCTGCGAGCGTTTTGAACTGACCGGCGGCGACTGCGGTGTCGACGATGTCCTGCGTATTCGTAGTCATATCATTTCTCCATTCGCCAATTTTGAAAAGGTCATGGCGATCGACCCTGTTGTCGTGCTGTTGTCGTCCCGCCTCAGTCGTGCGGCTTATCAGCTTGGCTGACCACGCCAGAAAGGGAGTTGAGGCGATCCGCGTCTTTCCTTGACTGAGCGAGTTAGTTCGCGGGCGGCAGAAGCACGGTATCGATCACGTGGATGACGCCGTTCGACGCTCCGATATCCGCGGTCGTAACCTTGGCATTGTTGATCATCACGTTGCCGCCATCGACCTTCACCGCGACCATCGCGCCGTTCACGGTTTTGGCTTCTTTCAGCTTGACGACGTCGGCGGCCATCACCTTGCCGGCGACGACGTGGTAGGTAAGGATTGCCGTTAACTTAGCCTTGCTTTCGGGCTTGAGAAGCGTGTCGAGCGTGCCCGCCGGCAACTTGGCGAAAGCGGCATCGGTGGGAGCGAAGACGGTGAACGGGCCAGAGCCCTTCAAGGTATCCACGAGACCCGCCGCAGTGAGTGCGGCTGCGAGCGTTTTGAACTGACCGGCGGCGACTGCGGTGTCGACGATGTCCTTGTCGGCGGCGTACGCGGTTGCGCTGCCGGCGGCTATACCCATCACGATCGCCGCAACGGCGGCGAGTCTCCCAAATCCTAACATCATGGCAATCTCTACTTGCGATTGTTGGCGGCCTCAGTCGGCCATCTCGAATGCGACCTCTTGCAGTCGATTCGTGATGTTCATATAAAGAAAACCTAGTTAACCGTAAAGAAAATAATCGTGATGAGAATATAGATTTTCACTAGGAGACAATCGGCGTATGGTTTTTTGATCATCAGAAAAGAAGGAGTTTGAGCCGTGCTCTCGCAAACCTTGGCCGCCGGCCTTGAGAGCTACCAGATCGGCCCGAAAATCAGGGCGCTTCGCCTCAAGAAGAACCTCGGGCTCGTGCAGCTCGGTGATCACACCGGCTTGTCAGCAGGCATGTTGTCGAAGATCGAGCGGGGACAGCTTTTCCCGACGCTTCCGACGCTGCTCAAGATCGCCATGGTCTTCGGCGTCAGCCTGGAGCATTTTTTCGTTGATTCGAAAGACCGGCCGACTCTCGCGGTCGTCAGAAAAAAGGACCGGTTGCGCCTGCCGGACCGTCCGGACGCCGAGAATCCTTCCTTTTTCTTCGAGAGCCTCGACTTCCCTATCAGCGACCGAAAGATGGAGGCCTACTACGTGGAGTTCGAACCGCACTCGGGAGCGACGGAGCCCCATAAACATTCAGGCGCAGAGATCATCTATGTGATCAGTGGTGAGCTTGCCGTGAACCTTGACGGCGAGGACACGCTGTTGGCTGAAGGCGATGCCATGTATTTCGATTGTGCATTCCCGCACAGCTATCGCCGCCAAGGAAGGGGTACCTGCTCGGCAGTCGTTGTGGTCACGGGTTAGGCTGTGTGTCTAAAGAGATATCTGAGTTGGAAATATCTTCGATCGTTGCGCTCGCTGGCTTCGTCGCTGTCTGTTTCCTCGCGGCCATGACCGACGCCTTATTCCGGCCAGGAGAGTGGTATGAGCGGCGGAGGATCCGTCGTGGCGACCTACAAACCGGCTGTTGGCACCGGTATGGACGGCGCCTTATTTGATGATGGATTTTTTAACGTGAGTTTTCCCAAGTCCCCCGCCTGGCCAAATGATGGCATGATTCAACCCGGCGTTGGCGGCGTGGCAGGGGCGATCGGTAGCGCCAACGAGCCGACCCGTTCCAGCCGACCTATAGTGCAGCGCAGCTTATGAATGCGCTGAGGGGCGGAGCAATGTCGATAACGTCTGCAATCATCGACGACCTAAGCCGCGAGCCACCCATTGCCGCGATAGGGAGCAACTGGCAGCTCCTCACCGACCAGGTCATGGGCGGCGTCTCCAAAGGAACCATGGTCAGTGACGCAGTCGCCGGCCGGCCCACCATCCGCATGCGTGGCGACGTCAGCCTCGAAAACAATGGCGGATTTGTTCAGATCGCCCTCGATCTCTCGCCCGATGGTGGGGTCGTCGATGCCAGCGCCTGGAGCGGCATCGAGCTCGACGTATTCGGCACCGGCGACGATTACGGCGTTCATCTGCGGACGGACGCCCTAACCAGGCCGTGGCAATCCTATCGCCAAACCTTCAAAGCCGACGCGGAGTGGCGGACGGTTCAGCTCCCGTTCGACCACTTTATTCCCCATCGCACGGATATTCAGCTCGATACTCATCGGTTGCGGCGCATCGGCCTGGTTGCCATTGGCCGCGCCTTCTCGGCCGATCTCGCTCTCGGTGCGCTGCGGTTCATGAGATTGCCGCGGTCAGTGAAGGAGACATCTTCATGAAAGTCATCCCCGATCCGACCGGTCCGGGACAGGAAAGCGTCTGGTCCTATCCGCGGCCGGCGGTGGCTGAGCCAAGCCAGCGCCGTCTCAAAATCGTGCATCGCGATGTCATCATCGCCGACACGCAGAATGGCATACGCACGGTAGAAACCAGTCATCCCCCCACTTACTACTTTCCACCGGCTGATATCGCACCGTTGGTCCTACAGTCGTCGCGCCGTCGCTCTTTTTGCGAGTGGAAAGGTGAAGCGATCTACTTCGATGTCGTCGTGCGCGACGAAACGCTGCGCGATGTGGCCTGGAGCTATCCCGATCCGAACCCGGCCTTCAGATCCTTGCGCGATCAGGTGGCTTTTTACGCATGGCCTTTCGACGGCTGCTTTGTCGATGACGAGCGCGTGACGCCGCAACCCGGAAATTATTATGGAGGGTGGATCTCGTCCGATGTCGCCGGACCTTTCAAGGGAGCGCCGGGCACCAAGTTCTGGTGACGGGCGGGTAACAATCAGCACGCCCACCGCGCCAACGTCGCGTCGGGCTTGCGGACCAGTCGGTGATCTGACCCGAGCCGACTGGAAATTATCCGCTCTAGTTCCTTGTAATACCAAACCATACTGTATTTTGGCTGGGAGAAACGTTCGAAGATAGCCTCGCCAATCACTAAGTGATCGTCTGCTATCGCCATCGCGTTGTGAAACTTATCGCAGCCCGACACGAGCACGACGTAAAGATCCGCATTCTCAAGGTGAGCTACGTAAAGCTCTTTGCGCTCGCGCCAGGGCGGCTTAACGCCATGATCATCGGGCATGCCATCAGTGAGCCCTTTGAACCGCCCCGGGATTCGTGGAGGCCGTTTAGTTTAAGTTATGCTGCCGCTTGTATGTCGTCGAGCATGGCGTAGTAGCGTTCCTCGGCTTCGGCGGGAGGAATGTTTCCGATAGGCTCCAGCAGACGCCTGTTGTTGAACCAGTC
>CANJCB010000095.1 GCA_947473305.1 Rhodospirillales bacterium | reverse complement strand
GTTCGACGGATGAGACAGACATAGAAGCTTCCTCTCAAGATGAAGGAAGCTCCATGCTCAAAAACCTATCCCAACCGCTCAACACTCATCGAATATGCGACGCCCAGCCCCCGCACCCCTCGCGCGGAAGCGCGTTCGTACTTGGGCGCGAAGCGGAATTGAAGACATTTGCCCGCGACCTTTTGCTACCAGCTCCACGCGGCCCCGACACGGTTCGCATCACGAAAAGCCTAGTCTTTTGGCAAGCAGCCTGATGCGTTCGATATAAACTGCGACCCCAGGTCGTGTCAGACGAGCTTTATTTGAACATCGAGATTGCCGCGGGTCGCGTGAGAATAGGGGCAGAGGTTGTGATGGGCGTCGCGTACGAGCTGTTCGGCTTCCGCTCGGCTGACGCCATCAATGGAAACCTCCAGAGAAATCGTCAACTCAAAGCCGCCTGCGGCGCGTGGCCCTACTCCGACCCGAGCATGAACCGAGGAGGCCGTGATCTTCTTCTTTTCTTGCCCGGCCAGAAACCGCACCGCGGATTCGAAGCAGGCCGCATAGCCCGCGGCAAAGAGCTGCTCCGGATTAGTCGTCCCCGGGGTCCCCGGCCCGCCCATTTCCTTTGGCAAGGAGAGGTTCACATCCAGGGCTTTGTCGGAGGAAACAGCATGACCTTCTCGGCCGCCCGTGACAGTGACGTCAGCGGTATAGACTGCGCTCATGGGCTTTCCTCTCCGGTCTGAGTAAGAAGGTGAAAGAGGCCCCAGATTTGGGATCTCAAGGCGTCAATCTCATCGGAGGTCAGTGCGATCTTACAACCGATCGCACTGACCATTTCACGGCACTTCGCCTCCAGCGCGCGCCCCTTGTCAGTGATCTCGATGAACACCTTCCGCTCATCTTCACCGTCACGCGTGCGGGTTACGATGCCGTCAGTCGCCAAGGCCTTTAGCAGGGGCGACAACGTGCCGTAATCCAGAAAGAGGTGCTTGCCGAGATCGTTCACCGACAACCGTCCCCGCTCCCAAAGCACCAGCAAGACCAGGTAGCGCGGATAGGTCAGACCAAGCTTCTCCAAATACGGCCGATAGACCGCCGTCGCCGCTCGCGACGCCGCATAAAGCGAAAAGCAAAGCTGCTCGTCGAGACGGGCGTGGTCCCCAGTCGAAGGTGTTACCGACCTGCGAGGCCTATCCTTGTCTATGAGTTCTTGCACTGGAATTCCTTATCGTCGTTGCCCTTGAGGCGTGATTAGGGCTAGTCGCTTAAGCGGGTTTTTGCGCCAACATGTCCTGGACGGCCAGTAAACTGAAGGTCATTCCAGACATAAGGGAATGTCCTGCCTGGTAGCCTGCACCATATTCTGTGCGCGCGGCGGCATTGCCGCTGGCGTAGAGGCCCGGGATGGGGTGGCCTCGGACATGCACAACGTGACCGACAGCATCAGCGGCCAGTCCCGCGGAGCTGATCAAGCTCGGGTGAAGTTCGATCGCATAGAAAGGGCCTTGTTTCACGGTGCCAAGCGTGGAGTTGCCAGTCCTTCCACTTTCCTTTGCCAAGCTGAAGGCCAAAGTTCCTCGCCCGAAATCGTCATCGATCCCCTTTTGCACAAAGCCATTGAATCGTTCGACCGTCTTTTCAAGTTCTTCGCCATCGAGACCGAGCTCCCGCGCAAGCTCCGTAAGGCTCTCTCCGCGAGCGATCCAATCGGGCACAGGCGCACCGGGCGCATCGCCTACAACCGAGTACCGCTCCACATATTGGCGGTCGAAAATCAGGTAGCAGGGAAGATGCGGGTAGCTGTGTGTCACCGGATCGAAGTGAAGGATCTTCGGGACGACGCGCTGAAAATAGGATTCGTCCGTGAAGCGCTGCCCGGCGCGATTGACGACGAGCGTATGGGGACTGCACATCTCGATAATGCTGGCGGATCTGAAAAAAGGAATCTCGCCGGGGATTTCATACCCCAGAAAGAGCGCCATGTTCGCGCGAAGATAATGGATCGCGGCACCAACCTCCTGCCCCATGATAAGGCCATCGCCGGTGATATGCGGCGGGAACATCGACACAAACCGCGGTAACGCTTCCAGCTCTTTTATCAAGCGTGGGTTCGATTCGTAGCCACCTGTCGCGATCACGACGCCTAGGCGGGCTTGGATCGTCGTCCCATCGTTGGTCTCGACGCCGACCACTCTACCCCGGTCTGTGATCAGACGGGCCACCCCGCAACCGACCTCCGGCTCAAATCCGAGCCGCAAAAGAACGCTCAGCAACTGAGAGATCAAACCTACGCCGAGCCCGCGCTCGTCCGTCGCCCGACGCGCTTCTAAAATCTCGGCAGGCCAGTTGGCGACATTGTTCATCCCGCCCCAGGCGACAAGCTCCTCGCTGGTGACCCGATATTCTGCCGGAGGGACGACAATCTTGTCTTTCCAGTCCCCAAGCGCCGCGCCGGAAATGAGAGCCGTCTCGACACAACGCCCGGTCGCCCGCGAACCGGGCGCGATGCCGTGATAATGGTCGGTCAGCCCACGCGCGAGCTTGAGCTTAAGGCCCGCGTCCTCGAAATATTTAAGCGTTACAGGGGCTCCGCGAATGAAAGCTTCCAGCCTTTCTGGATCGGCTTCGCCGCCCGACAAAAACTCCATATAGGCGCGAAAATCATCCTCGTTATCAGGCTCGCCGGCCGCATCGGCGAGGTGGTTCGGCGCGGACCAAAGGAAACCCCAGGAGTAACAGGTCGAGCCGCCGATCTTGTCATGCTTCTCGAGCAAGAGAGGTTCGAGCCCCATTTGAGCGGCGGCGATGGCCGCAGCCAATCCTGCGACGCCCGCGCCGATCACCACAACGTCCGCAGCCCGGTCAAACTGGTCCACTTGGAACCTGCCTCTCATTCAAACGTAACAGTTTAAAACGTATAATTGTGAATTTGACAAGATGGAGTTTCCAGGATTAGCCTCGTAAGCTAAAGACGCATGAGACCTTCCCGGAAGCCCAAGATCGGCTCGGGAGCAACGCTGACAAAGTCTTAAAAGGAATCGATACAGCCAAAAAGCAGCGTCCATTACAGCAGGGGGGAAAGATGACGTACACAGTCACCACTGACCAAGCACCGGCCTCTGTCTCAGCCCCTGACGCACGAGCCTCACGGAAGGCGACGCTGGTGGCCTCGATCGGTAATGTTCTGGAATGGTATGATTTCGGCGTCTATGGCTTCTTCGCGGCGACGATCGGGGCGAAGTTCTTCGCGGCGGGAGATTCGGTTGCCGCACTCCTCTCGGCCTTTGCGGTTTTTGGCATCGGGTTCGTTGCCCGGCCTTTAGGCGGCATCGTCGTCGGCTTTATCGCCGACAAGCACGGCCGCCGGCCCGCCATGATGATCACAATCATGATGATGGCGCTGGGCACGCTGATGATCGGTATTTCGCCGACCTATGCCACGGTGGGCGTCGCGGCACCCGTCATCCTGGTCACGGCCCGATTGCTCCAGGGCTTTTCCACCGGTGGCGAATGGGGTGCTTCGGCGGCCTATGTGGTGGAATGGGCGACGCCCGGCCGCAGGGGTTTCTTCGCCAGCGCTCAGCAACTAACCGCTTACCTCGGGATCGTATTGGGATCGAGCATCGCAGCGCTTCTGAGTGGCGCGCTTTCGGTGTCGCAGATCGACGACTGGGGATGGCGCGTACCCTTCATCCTGGGCGCTTTGATCGGCCCCTTCGGCCTCTACCTTCGCCGCACCATGTCAGAGACGCCAGCCTTCGAAGCCGCGCGGCAAATTCCGGAAAGCGGCCAGCCACAGGAATGGGGTGCTGCGATCCGGCTTTTCTGCCTGGTCGCGGTCACGCATTCAGTCACTTTCACCTTCATGTACTACCTGCCGACCTTCACGCAGAAATTCGCCGGGGTGAGTAGGGTCGAATCGCTATGGTCGAATTCGATCGCGATCATCGTTTTCGTGCTCGCGGTTCCCATCTGCGGGATGATTTCGGACCGCGTCGGCCGCAAGCCCATGCTGCTGACGGCGGACCTCCTCTTTCTAGTCCTGTCGTTTCCTCTGATGGCCGCAACCGTGAGCTATCCGGGATTTGTCACGGTGCTCGCGGTTCAGATCATTCTGAACTTATTTTTCGCGATCTACGCCGGGGCCGCGGCTGTCGCCTGCGTCGAACTCTTTCCGACAAAAACACGCCTGCGCTGGCTCTCGCCCGCTTACAATATTTCGGGCGTCGCCTTCGGCGCATTCGCTCCCTACATCGCGACCTGGCTGGTCGAGAAGACGGGATCTCCCACGTCGGTGGTCTATTTCGTATTGTTCGCGACCGTCATCTCAGGCATCGCAATTCTCGGCATGTCCGAAACTGCGCATAAGCCATTGCGATAAGATTTTAAGCCACCGCCGCGCTCACGACACGGGATGTGGCGGACGTGACATATCGTGATGCTCATAAAGAGTCGGCGGTGTAGTCAGCTTGAACTCCCGACTCCGCCTTACTAGGGCATTGCCCGAAGGGACGATGGTCGTTCAAGGAGGAACGAACGCCCGCTTTCGGGATCTCTATCGGACAGCCCGGACAGCCGAGATGGTGAAGGTTTTCGGTTGCCGTTAGGCGTGCGAAAACCGCCCAAGTACGAACTCGCGGGCCGCACAGGCCGATCTATGGGGATTTGTGGTTTTGCTTGCCCGTTGTGACAGTGGCACTGGCGTCGCGATGGTGTGGTGGACGGTCTGGCAAGCTTGGTTTTTTGCCGGGTAGGCAGTCAATCTGCAGATCGCTGCGGGAAGTATCGGGTCCCTTCGCTTTGATCTTGATGCGAGGCATGCACCGGAGCATTAGCCGGAACGAGGGTGTTTCGGCATGGAGTGAGCGCATGTCGTGCCGGGTCACGACGAGGTGCTCCCGGTTGGTGGGGGTCGGTGAGGTGGTCCTCGGGGTTGCCGCCACCGCTCAAAGGTCTCGACGATGGTCATGCGTCCTCCGCAGCATGGACAGGGCGAGAGCTGTTCGGCTGGCTCTGTGTCTTCGATGGGCTGCGGCGGTAGTGCTTGGCCAAGCAGTTCCCGCGCACGTGCAATGCTGGTCTTGCGAGCGGAGCTGGCGAGCAGACCGTAATGCCGGATGCGATGGAATCCTTTTGGGACGACATGAAGAAGAAAGCGCCGCATGAACTCGTGGGCTGAGAGCGTCATGATGCTCTGTCGCTGGGGACCGTTCCGGCGGTAGTCCTTATAACGGAAGGAGACGGCAGTTTCGTCGAACGCAATCAGACGCCGGTTCGAGATGGCGACGCGGTGGGTGTAGCGCGAGAGATAGGCCAGCACGGCCTCAGGTCCAGCAAAGGGTGGCTTAGCATAGACTACCCACCGCTTCTTTCTGATCGGCGCAAGGTGCCGCAGAAACGTCCGTCGATTGGCGAGAGCGGCTTGGCTCCCGAAGAATGAGAGCGGCGGTGCGATTGTAGGCCACGGATCGGCGCCGCAGTGGTGCTGATGGCGGCGTAAAAGTCTGCCAGTGGTAAGCCCATCGTTTCCGATTTGGGACGAGGGGCGGGAGCATGAAGCCCGTGGAGCTTTACTTGTTGGTG
>CANJCB010000094.1 GCA_947473305.1 Rhodospirillales bacterium | reverse complement strand
GACTGGTTCAACAACAGGCGTCTGCTGGAGCCTATCGGAAACATTCCTCCCGCCGAAGCCGAGGAACGCTACTACGCCATGCTCGACGACATACAAGCGGCAGCATAACTTAAACTAAACGGCCTCCACGAATCCCGGGGCGGTTCAAAAGCTTTGCATCAAAAGCTTTGCAGCACAGGCCTCTGAGGAGCTTCAAATGATCCGATCCCTAGCATCAATCCTTGGCGTCGCCGGGGTGGCGGCAACGCTCGCCCTTCCCGGTCCCGCGACGGCGCAAACCGCGACGCCGCAGCGCGGCGGCACCGCGATCTTCACGCTCAACCAGGATCCGACGACGGTCAATCCGGCAGTGACCTCGAATGTCCCGGACCGGTTGGTGGGCTGTATCCTCTATCAGGGCCTGGTGCAGATGTCGGTGGACTACAAGGTCCTGCCGCTGCTGGCAAAATCCTGGACGATCTCGCCGGATGGCTTGACCTATACCTTCGAACTCAATCCTGCCGAATG
Source organism: Rhodospirillales bacterium (assembly GCA_947473305.1). Lineage (GTDB taxonomy): Bacteria > Pseudomonadota > Alphaproteobacteria > ATCC43930 > CGMCC-115725 > CANJCB01. The sequence continues at coordinate 5,192 of CANJCB010000094.1, read as the reverse complement.
GCATGACGGCACGCCCTTTACCGCCGAGGACGTGAAATACTCGCTGCTGGAGGTCAATGCGAAGGTTTCGGCCATCTTTGCGGCGGCCGGGCGCGCGATCGAGAGCGTTGAAGCCCCCGCCAAGGACAAGGTGGTGGTGAAGCTAAAGCAGTCCTTCGGCCCGTTCCTCATCTCGCTGGCCTGCACCCAGGGCGGCGCGATCATGCCGGCCCATGTTTTCCGCGGCACCGACCCGCTGAAAAACCCGGCCACCCTGGACAAGCCCGTGGGCACCGGGGCTTTCAAGCTGCAGGAGTGGAAGCGCGGCGATCAGGTCCGGCTCGTGAAGAACGCCAAATACCATGAGGCCGGCAAGCCCTACCTCGACGAGGTTGTCGGCAAGGTCATCGGCCAGCCTTCCGCGCGGGTCCAGGCGCTCCAGGCCGGCGAGGTCGATATCGTCCAATTCTTCACGGCGAACGACCAGGCATCGGTGCGCGCCAATCCGAAGCTCAAGGTCGTGACGAGCGACATCTCCCCCTCCTCCGTGATGCTTTTCTTCAATACGACCCGGAAGCCTTTCGACGACAAGCGCGTGCGCCAGGCCCTCTTCATGGGCAGCGACCGCGACTATTTCATCAAGAACGCATGGTTCGATGTCGGTACCGTGGGCACAGCGCCCTTCACGACGGACATCTCCTGGGCGGCCAATCCCAGCATCGACTACCGCAAGCAATATCCCTTCGATCAGGCGCGGGCGAACAAGCTGCTCGACGACGCGGGCGCCAAGCGCGGGGCCGACGGCAAGCGGTTCGCCGTCAAGATCGTCATTTTCGCCAACCAGTATCCGGAGTTCCAGCAGGTGGCGCTGTCGATGAAGAGCATGTGGGCGCCGCTGGGAGTCGACGTGCAGGTCGAAGCGCTTGAAGACCAGACCCTCGTGAAGCGGGTCTTCACCGACCGCGACTTCGATGCGACGCTCCAGGTCTATACGAGCTATGCCGATCCGGCGCTCGGCGTGTGCCGGACCTTCATCACCTCGTCGATCGGCCGCGTCTTCGGCAATGCGTCGGGCTATTCCAACCCGGAAGTCGACGGTCTCTGCGATCAGGGCGAGCGTGCAACCGACCTGAAGGACCGTTCGCCCTTCTACCAGAAGGCCCAGACGATCCTGGCCGAGGATCTTCCGGTGCTTCAGATCCGTCAGTACCGCGAGATCGAGGCGGCCTCGAAGCGTCTCGACGGCCTCTGGGGCAAGGTGCAGGGCACCGGCCTTTGGACCGACGCCTGGCTTGCCAAGTAACGTCTAGGCAGCGCGGGGTTTGCCGTCGGGCAGGCCCCGCGTCTGACGCCAGCAGAATATCGTGCCCCCCATCATCAAGACGATCGAAAGCGCAAGGCCCCCCTGATAGCCGAGCCCCAGGCCGTCGCTTACCGCGCCGACCGCGATCGGCCCGACGATGAAGCCGATATCGGTCGCCATCCGCAGGATGCCCATCGCCGGTCCCATCTGCCCCGGCGGCGCCGCGTCCGCCACATAGGCCGAGAGCACGGCTCCGGCGAAACCGCCTCCCAGACCGCTGAGGATGGACACGATCCAGATCGTCACCGGGGTCGCATAGAGCGACAGCAGCAGCAGGCTGGAGATGATCGACACGCCCGACAGCAGCAGGAGCGCGCGCCGGCCGAAGCGGTCCGCCACCCAGGTCACAAGCGGCAGGACGACGATATTCGTGATCGCCGAGACCGTCAGCAAAAGGCCGACCGCCCAAAGCCCCATGCCGAGCTGGTCTTTGGCCACCAAAGGCATGAGCACCCAGGTGCCCGCGATCCGGCAGAAATAGGAGGTGAAGGTCATGATCACCGGTCCTGAAATCTGCCGCATGAGGCTCCATTGGAGCCCTGCCCGTGCCTTTCGGCTCCCGCCTCTGCCCGGTGGCACGCGGAAGAGGGCCAAAGTTCCGAGCATGGCCACGATGCTTTGCAGCAGGAAGGGAGCGGAATAGCCAAGCCCCGCCGCGAGCACCCCGCCGATGGCGGGGCCGACCGACATTCCCGTCATCAGGATCGCCTGGAATGCGGCCATGTCCCGGACGCGGGACTCCTTATTGCTCATGTCCCCGACCGTCGCGATCGCGGAGGTCGCATAGATCGCAGATCCCAGGCCCTGAATGACCATGGAAATGAAGAGAACCGGAAGGTTGGGCCAGATCAGAACCGGCCAGGACCCTATCGCCAGCAGCAGCAGCCCGGCCAGCATGGTGGGCCTGCGCCCGAAACGCTCATAGGCGAGGCCGGCCGGCATATTGCTCACCAGTCTGATCCCGCCGAAGCAGGCGATGAGGATGCCGACGAAAGAAGTGGTCGCGCCGAGCGCCGAAGCATAGACCGCCAGCACCGACCAGATCATCGACATGCCGACGTAAACGAAAAAGGCGACGAGCAGGATCGAGGACAAGGCGCTGCCGCTGGCCGCGACGATGCGCTCCCGCAATAGCCTTATCGAGCCGATCATGAGACGGTCCCGATCTGCCTCAGAGCCCCAAAACCGCCTTGGCGAGGATGTTTCTCTGCACCTCGCTGGTCCCGCCGAAGATCGTCAGCTTGCGACGGTTGAAATAGGTCGGCGCGACGAGCCTCGCCCAATCGGCGCCGGCATCGGGCTCGTTGCGCCCCTCCGACTCGTCCGGCGACTGGAACGGCAGGCCGTAAGGCCCGGCAAGATCGAGATAGAGTTCGGTGACTTTCTGCCCGATCTCGGAATTGCGCAGCTTCAACACCGAGGAGGCGGGATCGGGTCCCGTCGCACGCCGCTTCTGTTCGGCCGCAAGGACCCGCATGGTGGTCATCTCATGGGCCTTGAGCTCGATCTCGATCGCCGCGAGCCGGCTCAGGAAATCACGATCCTCGATCAACGGGGTATCGCCGGCATAGACCTCGGTCGCGATGCGCCGGAGATGGGCGAGCCTCTCCTTGGTATTGCCAATGTTGCTCGCCCCGCTCCGCTCGTTGCTGAGCAGGACTTTGGCGACTTCCCAACCCTGATTTTCCTGGCCGACCAGGTTTTCCACCGGCACCCGCACGTCGTCGAAGAAGACTTCGTTGACCTCGTGGGCGCCGTCGATGGTGATGATCGGCCGCAGGACGATGCCCGGGGTCTTCATGTCGATCAGCAGGAAGCTGATCCCCTCCTGGCGCTTCTTGGCGCCGGGATCGGTCCGGACGAGCGCGAACATCCAGTCCGCGTATTGCGCCAGGGTCGTCCAGGTCTTCTGGCCGTTCACGATGTAATGGTCGCCTTCGCGCTTCGCCGCCGTTCGGAGCGACGCCAGATCGGATCCCGCCCCCGGTTCGGAGAAGCCCTGGCACCACCAATCGTCGAGATTGGCCGCCCGCGGCAGGAATCGGGCCTTTTGCTCTGGCGTCCCATAGGCGATCAGGACCGGTCCCAGAAGATTGACGTTGAAGAGGGTCGGTGTCGGCGCCGGAGCAAGTTGCAGCTCCTCCCGAAAAATATAACGCTGAACGGGCGTCCAATCGGTGCCGCCCCATTCCTGGGGCCAATTGGAAACGGCCCATCCCTTGGCATTCAGGATCCGCTGCCAGGCCACGACCTCCATTTTGGACGGCGCCTTGCCGGCCCGCATCTTCTCGCGCGTCGTTTCGGGCAGGTTGGTTCGGATGAAGGCCCTGACCTCTTTCCGGAAGGCTTGTTCCTCAGCCGTAAAACGCAGATCCATCAAGGCTCTCCCGGTTGATGTGTCGACGCGATACTGGTCGGCCCGTTAGGGCTTGTAAAGGCTCAGGCCTGAATTCGACGCGGGGGAATTAGCCAATGATTGGAGATAGAAACCCCGCCCGCCGCTCTGGAGGGCAGCGGGCGGGCGGGGCAAGACCTGGAAGGTCCCTTGTCCGCCAAGGGGGGGCCGGCGGACAAGGCGGCATTGCCGCGTCGGCATTAGGGCGCAATGCCTTTAGTGAGCCAAGTTAAATGATTTTAATGCGTGCAACCCCTTGAGAAGACGCGCTCTTGTCTGAATCGCGGTCCGGGCCGCAAACTGGCCGTGCATAGCCCACCTTCAAATCAACTTTAATTGTTCGCGCTTAGCTAAAGTTTCATGATAATATTGAAAATCAATAGATTGCCTGAGAGGTTCCATGGAACCGAGAAGGAGGGGCCGTCGCCTGAGAGGCGAGCCTCCGCACCCGGTAGACGTCCATGTCGGGGAACGGGTGCGCATGGCGCGCAAACTGCGCGGGATGAGCCAGACCGAGCTCGCGAAACCTTTGGGGCTTAGCTTCCAGCAGGTCCAGAAGTTCGAGCGCGGCACAAATCGGGTATCGGCCGGGCGGCTTTTTGCCGTTAGCCGGATTCTCGAATTGCCGATCAGCTTCTTCTTCGACGGACTGGAGATGGGAAGCCAGGAGCAGTCCGGAAACGGTCAAGCCGGGAATGGGCACTCCGATAAGGAAGAACCGATCGACGTCACCATGGCGGCCGATCCGGCCCTGCGCCACGAGATTCTCGATCTCGTTCGGGCCTATTATGGGATTTCGGACCGTACCGCGCGAAGCAGCCTCATTGAACTTTTCCGCAGTCTGAGCGATCACAAGTCGGACTGACTCATCGGCAGAGCCGATCGAGGCCGGATTAACCAGCCTTGCGCGCGTCAGACGAGGGATCGATGCCTAGCGAAATCCGCCGTATCATTTTCGAGGACGCCGAAGTCATCGGGGCGATCCGCGGCCTTTTCGACCGGCTTAGCATCACCCTGCCGCGCGGTACGATCATCGGCTTGTCCTTCGTCGACGAAGACGGCGGCCGGGCGGATCTGGTCATCGCCGACGACGACGGTCAGCGGCAGGTCCTCTCCGTGGATCGCGAGAAACTCGCCGCGTCGCTTATCCTCTTCTGCCGTGCGAAGAAGATCCCGATTCCCAAGGATTCCACGAAGATCTTCAAGCAGCTCAATGGAAAGCTCGCCCTGGTCGTCGCCCGCAATGTGCCGCCCGGCGACCTCGACCGGCTGAGTCGCGAAACCTAGAACTCACACGTTATCGAGCCCGCTCGACGCGGGATTGCCGATGATGGCGAGGAATTCGCGTCTTGTGGTGGGGTCGTCGCGGAAGGCGCCGACCATGCTGGACGTGACCATGGAGACGCCGGGCTTATGGACGCCCCGGGTGGTCATGCATTGGTGCGCGGCCTCGAT
>CANJCB010000093.1 GCA_947473305.1 Rhodospirillales bacterium | reverse complement strand
CCCACCGTGACGGGTAATCGACCAGGTGATCCTGAACCATCCGGACTGCCCGCTCGCGAACTTCCGGTGAAAACTTGTTCGTTGTCTTGCTCATCATGGCCCCACCTTCTCAGGAGTTGGAGCCTCCGGCAAACCCGGCGCGGTTCAGTCTGCAACGTTTGCGGATATATCGAAAGTTAAAATGACTCGGTGGGCCTTCTAGACGCACCCCACCCGACTAACTACGGAGTCCGCGGATATTGGCCACGATCCTCGCTCGCATCCCTGCGGACGTGTTGCGCTTGATCGACGAGGCGCAAGCGGAGTGGGATCGTCGCCAAGCTGCCTGGGCGGAGGAAGGTAAGGCCGGCTGACCGTCACGGAGCCCCGGCCGTGCGAGCGGCCGGAGCTTCGCCTTGTCCTTGAAGTGGCCTAGAGCCGTGTGGATTGGTCAGGCCCGGTTAGTCTTCGATGTCGGTTGAACCGGCACAAGGCGGGCGATCTCAATTAGCTTTTCCCCGATTTCTTCAGGCGAGAGGATAAAGTCGATGCACCCAGTATCGATGGCGCTCTGAGGCATATCGGGCTGTTTGGCGGTGTCGGTCTTCTGTGCGATGGTCACGCCGCCCGCCTCCTTGATGCCGCGGAGCGCCGCCGAGCCGTCGCCGTCATAGCCAGAGACGATAATCGCGATCAATTCGCTGTCCCAGCAATCTGTCAGGGACTTCAGAAAAACGGTGATCACATCGGGCCATCCCCTCGGCTTAGAAATGGGCTTCAGCCGAAATGCCCCATCAGCGACATGGAGATCCCGTTGCTCCGGTATGATGTAAACGTGATCCGCCTCCACGCGCATGCCTTCTAATATGAGATCGACCGGCATCGTCGTGTAGCGGGGTAGGATCTCGTGAAGGAGCGTGGAGACGGTCCTCAGATGATTGACGATGACGATGGCAACCCCCATCTGGGCCGGCAGATGGCGCAGTAGCCTCGTATAGGCATCGAGTCCGCCCGCTGAACCGCCCACGCAGACGATAGGGAAGCGCTTCCGAATATTCTTCGCGACCATACCTTCACCCTTCGTTGAGGCTTCTCGTTCCAGATCACACCTTTCGGCCGACGGTTCAAGCAGGAACCCTAAGACGTGACTCATGCAGCGACCCGCTCGCCCAACGTTCCTTCACCTTTGACAGATTGTCGCCCAGCCATGCAAGGTCAGGCTCAAAAGCTTCTTTTATGGGCTCAGGCGAAGTCGGCATATTTTCCATTTCCGCTTTGCCGGGGAACCGAGGCCTTTGGGTTCGACGGACCAACGTGTGCCGTTGGCAGTGAAGGTTGCGACTTAATTACTCCGGCCGCACGATGCAGTTAAATTGTAGCCGTTTCGGCGAGATGCGCGTGGTGTTCAATCTTGCGTAAGGTCGCACCGCCCGACGAAGTCTTTTTGCCGTCATTTGCCATAGGTATCGCAATGCCGCACACCATTGTTGTCGGGGATAATCGTTGTTCAGTGACGACCCGGTTTTATGCCAAGAATGTATGGATCGCGGAGGGCGAGTACGAGGGCTCGGCAATAGCGGCAAGAGGATTCACGGAGGTCGGTGCCCTCGCCCGGTGGCGGAAAGATGCAATGGGCACTCGGATTACTCCCGCTGCAAAGAGGCCGCCTCGCCAATACCAAACTTAGGCCGAGATAGATGATCGCCGCATGTTGGCCGGATGCTGGACCAAGCCGTGTGTGGAATCGTATCCCGCCTGACATTCACGACCAGATCATCGAACTGGCGCTGGATCAGTCCGAACTGAGCCCCCGGGAACTGGCTGTGCGCTTCACCGACGAGAAGCGTTACTTCGTGTCCGAAGCCACGGTTTACCGCCTTCTGAAGGCCCATGACCTGATCACCAGCCCGGCATACGTCGTGAGCAAGGCCGCCGATGCGTTCCACACCAAAACGACGCGCCCGAACGAGATGTGGCAGACCGACTTCACCTACTTCAAGATCAGCGGGTGGGGCTGGATGCACCTCTCCACGGTGCTCGACGATTACTCGCGCTACATCATCAGCTGGAAGCTGTGCAGCACGATGCAGGCTGAGGACGTCACCGACACACTGGACATGGCGCTTGCGGCTTCAGGCTGTGATCAGGCCCACGTCCGACACAAGCCCCGGCTGCTCAGCGACAATGGCCCGAGCTACATCGCGGGCGAACTGGCGGAATATATCGAAGCCAAGCGCATGAGCCATGTGCGCGGCGCGCCTTTCCATCCCCAGACCCAGGGCAAGATCGAGCGCTGGCACCAGACCCTCAAGAACCGCATCCTGCTGGAAAACTACTTCCTGCCCGGCGACCTTGAGGCAAAGATCGCGGCCTTCGTCGAGCACTACAACCATCAGCGTTACCACGAGTGCCTCGGAAATGTGACACCCGCCGACGCCTACTTCGGCAGGGCCGAGACCATCATCCAACAGCGCGAAAGGATCAAACGCCAGACAATCGAACATCGGCGCTTGCAGCACCGCAACCTCGCTGCATAACATCCATCCCGAGACGAGGCCGACACTCCCGCTAATCTAAGCTAATATCTTGGCCAAATGTTCTGACGACGGACAGCGAGGACATCTTCCCGGCCCTGACGCTGCCGTTCTGAGATTTCATTTTCCGGAATAGAAAGGAATAGATCATGGCCTTATCCGCACAAACGAAAACCGCGCCGTCCAGCAGCGTCTCGCACAATCCGGTCGTCGACCCCGCCTGCTGGCAGGGCAAGGAGCTCCGGAACTCCTCCTCCTGGCAGTATCGATTGAGCGAGAGCGATATCGCTGAACTCGATGCGGCGCTGTGCTCCATCAGGGCACGGAAGCTGGCTCTCATCGATATCCGTCTCGCGGATTTTCCACTTCCGGCCTTCGGACGCAAGCTCGCTGAATTCAAGAAGGAAATCCTCGACGGGCGCGGCTTCGTGCTGCTGCGCGGCTTTCCGGTGGATAGCTATTCGCGCGAGGATATCGCCACGCTGTACTGGGGGGTCGGCTGCCATTTCGGCAAGCAGGTATCGCAGAATCTAAAGGGTCAGCTCCTGGGCCATGTCATCGACCTCGGCACCAAGTCGGGCCGGCTCAAGCCCGAGCTCGAGAAATTCAAGGACAAGATCTTCATCCACCCCGAAGTCCGCGGCTACAGCAGCGACGAACGCTTGTTCTTCCATGTGGATTCCTGCGACATCGTGGGACTCTTCTGCCTCCACCCGGCTAAGACCGGCGGCGAGAGCCTCGTCGCCAGTTCTGCCACATTCCACAACGAGGTGCTGAAGCGCCGACCGGATCTGCTCGATGCGCTCTACGAGCCCTTCTGGGTCAGCCGCAAGGGCGAGATTCCAGAAGGAGCCGAACCCTGGTTCCGCATGCCGATGTTCCAGTTCTTCAATGGCCGTTTCGTCGGGCACCTTTTCCCTGGCGGCATCCGCGCCGGCCAGATGATGCCGAATATTCCAAAGCTCACGGCACGGCAGCTGGAAGCGCTCGACCTGGTCCAGGATATCGCCAACGATCAGGACATCCACCTGAGCATGCAGCTCGAGAAAGGCGACATCCAGTTCCTCAACAACTTGGTGCTGACACATACCCGCACGGCCTATGAAGATTATTCCGAGCCCGAGCGCCGCCGACACCTGCTGCGGCTCTGGCTGGTGACGCCGGAGGGGCGCGAATTGCCGCCGTCCTTCCTGGACTGGCATGGCGGCGGGCGGCGTGGCGGCTCATATGTGCCAGGCCTCAAAGAAGTCGCCTCGCTCGAACCCTGAGGGTTGGGGCAGGGCACAACACCGGAGCGGGGGATCAATGATGCGGCATCGCGGTTGGAAGTGCTTGGCGGTCATCACTATCCTTGTTTTGGGGAGTGGGCCGACTCTGGCGCAGGAGGGGCCGCCCCAGCGTGGCGGCACGGTGATCATTACCCTTGGCAACGATCCACCGACCCTCAATCCGGTGGTTTCCACGGGCGTGCCGGACGGCTCGGTCGGCTGCATTATCTTTCAAGGATTGACCCGCGTCACGGGCACTCTCGATGTGGTGCCGCAGCTCGCGAAATCCTGGACAATCTCGCCGGACGGCAAGACCTACAGATTCGAACTAATCAAGGCGACCTGGCATGACGGGAAGCCCTTCACCTCGGCCGATGTCAAATGGTCGCTGGAAGAAGCAAACGCGAAAATCAGCCCACCCTTTGCCGCCGCAGCGCGCCTGCTCGATTCGGTGGAGGCGCCGGCGCCCGACAAGGTGGTGGTCCGTCTGAAGCAACCGTTTGGCCCCTTGCTGATTTCACTCGCCTGCGGCTGGGGTGGGGCAATCCTACCGAAGCACGTTTTCGAGGGCACCAATATCCCGCAGAACCCGGGATCGAGCGTAAGCCCTGTTGGCACGGGCGCTTTCACCCTCCAGGAATGGAAGCGGGGGGACCATCTGCGTCTCGTCCGTTATGCGGACTATTGGGAGCCCGGGAAACCCTATCTTGACGAGGTTGTGGCCAAAATCATCGGCCAGCCGGCTGCGCGCGTCCAGGCACTCAAGGCGGGTGAGGTGGACTTTATTATTCAATTCTATATGCCGAACAACGAGTATCAGACGGTTAGGGAAGATCCAAAGCTGCGGTTGATGAAGGCGACCAACGCGCCGAACCTGGACTACCTGAGCTTCAACGTCACGCGGAAGCCGCTCGATGACAAAAGGGTCCGTCAAGCGCTCGTGATGGCAACCGACCGGGAGTACCTTCTGAAGAATGCCTGGCTTGGGAACGGGCAAGTTCCGGCCATGCCCTTTACTAGCCAGATCAAATGGGCTGTCGCCGGACCCGACGTCGATTTCAGCAAGAACTATCCATTTGATGCTGGACGGGCGAACGCCCTTCTGGACCTCACTGGTTTGAAGCGCGGGCCCGATGGGACACGCTTCAAGCTGCGGATGAATTACGCCTCGGACGAGAGCGATAAGCTGGTGGTATCGAGCGCGTTGAAAAGCATGTGGCGGTCGGTCGGCATCGAGCTTGATATCGAAGCGCTCGATCGTGTGACCCATATGAAGAAAGTCTATCAGGACCGCGACTTCGACGTGACGCTGAACGCTTATAGCACCTTCAACGATCCTGCCCTGGGTCTTGCGAGGATATTTACGACCGGCGGCATCGGCAAATTCTACGGCAATCCCGCGGGCTATTCGAACCCGGAGGTCGACGACCTTTTCCTCAAGGCCGAGGTGGCGCCCGGTCAGGCTGATCGTGGTGCCCTCTACCAGCAGGTCCAATCGATCCTGGCGGTGGATCTTCCATCCTTGCCATTGCGCGAGAAGTTCACTTTCGATGGTCTGTCGGCCAAGCTCATGGGGATGCAGGCGGAAACAGACGTTTATCGTGACTGGACCAACGCCTGGCTTGCCAAGTAAAACCGATCGTCGATCTCTTTTCATAAAAGCGGCGAGGCATAAACGGTAAGCGGCATCCCAGTCTCACCTTTGTGTAACTGAGCTGATAGCTTCCAGGTTCGCCTAGTATCCTCGATGGTGTGAAATCGCTTCCAAGTGTGACCCCATCGCAAATGGTAACAGGGGCAAAACCCTGGGCGCGTCAAGTTGACTCGCTGCAGCCGAAGGGCATTCCGCGCGGGGGCATTTTCTGATTCTGTGGTGGGATGTCGCCGCCCAATGATCTCGACAATCTTTCCGCCGCCGATTTGAAGGCGCTGGTG
>CANJCB010000092.1 GCA_947473305.1 Rhodospirillales bacterium | reverse complement strand
CTCTCATAGACGACGCCAACGATAGGGAGGGTGCCCGATCGGGCACCCTCCCTATCGTCACCACCCCATCAACGATGGCCTGCTTTTACTCCGCCTCGCTGGCCGGGAATCCGACCGGCGTTGACAAATCGGCGGGAACGGAGAAGGGCAAGACGACTTCGGGTGGCAACACCGTCTGGGTCACGTTCAGTACCATGCCAAGCGTCGCGTAATAGCCACAGGTCGCAATCAGATCCAGGATAACCACCTTGCCGAACCGTTTTTCCGCTCGGGCGAAGGTGTCGTCGGAGACACGACCTCGGGCATGCAATTCGCTACAGAAATCGTAGACCGTTTTCTCATCCTCATCGAGATTTGCGGGGAGCCGCTTGGCGGCCAGCGCGTCGATGGCATCCTCTGCAAGCCCAAATTCCCGAGCCTCGATCGCATGAACGAAAAACTCGAGCTGGGCTCCCACATGCCGGGCCGTGACCAAGATCGCAAGTTCGCGGAGCTTGGGAGGAACGCCGGTATGAAAGCGAACATGCTCGCCCAGCGCCTGAAGACGGTCGAGGATGCCAGGCACATAGAGGAGCGGCACGAAAGGTCCCTCGACCCCGCCGTTGGATGATGCCGATGCCTTCCGTCGTTCACCAACGGCCTGGGCCACGCGCCGCTGTTCGAAATACATGTCCTCGGGAGGTATCGGGGGAAAGCGCCTGGAACGAAGCTTCTTCAGGAGTTGGACAAGCTCTTGATGGGAAATGTCAGCTGTCATGGATGCTTATCCGTTTCCATTGGAACACCCCTGCATGCGGGCTACCGAGACTACTGACGATAGGATTGGTCCATGCGATCCAACCGTCTCATCATCGCGGCGAACTGCAACTCCCCGAATTCGTGCCCGGTGTTCTGCGGATCGTGGGTGTCGAACTGCTGGGGCACCTGCTCGGCAATCTTGCGCGAGGGCACGTTGATTTCCCGGCCCGTGGAGAGAATAGCCAGCTGGTTTCGGCAGGCAAGCTCCAGGAAATACATATAGCTGAAAGCTTGGCCTACGGTCTTTCCCGTCGTCACCAGTCCGTGGTTGCGCAGGATCATGAAGGGCTTGTCACCCAGGCTCTCCACAATTCGTGCGCGCTCGTCGAGGCCCAAGGGAATGCCTTCCAGCTCGTGGTAGGCGAGCCTGTCGGTGAAGACCATCGCCTCCTGATCGAGCGGAAGCAGGCCTTCCTTCATTGCGCAGACCGCAGAGGCCGCGGGGGTGTGGACATGCATGATGCAGCCGATCTCCGGTCGGGCGTCGTGGATCGCGCCATGGATGATAAAGCCGGCTCTCGTCGTTTTCAGCGGATGCTCGACGAGATTATTTCCCTCCTTGTCGATCTTGAGCAGGTTGGAGGCGCAGATCTCGTCATAGCTCAGCCCATAGGGATTGATCAGAAGATGGCCCTCCGGGCCTGGCAGCCGCACGGAGATGAAGTTGTAGATCAAGAGATCCCAATTGAAGTGGTGCGCGAGCCGAAACGCGGCGGCAAGCTTGACGCGAAGATCCCATTCGACCGGATCGATATCATTCGATCGACGAATGTTCGGGAACTGAATGGCTTCTTTCTTCTCGCTCATGAAATGGCTCCGTCGTCAGGCCGCAAAGCGGTTTTTGGGTTCGGGCAGGCCTAGGTGGCTGCGCAGTGTCGTGCCTTTGTAGTCGGTGCGGAAGAGCCCGCGTCTCTGAAGCTCCGGAATGACAAGCTCCGTAAAGTCGTCAAGCGCTCCCGGAAAATAGGCCGGGGTAATCATGAAGCCATCACAAGCCTCTGCGACGAACCATTCCTCCATCGTGTCCGCGATGCTCGTCGGGGTTCCGCATACAAGGATATAGCCACGCGACAGCGCGAAAATGTCATGCAGTTCTTTGAGCGTGAGGTTCTCCCGGCGGGCTTTCGTCGCCAGCACCTTTGCAAAGCCCTGGACCTTTTCCGAGAGAGGAAGCTCGGGTACGGGGCCATCCATTGGGTATTGAGAAAGATCGTGTCCATACCTCTCGGACATAACCATCATCGCCGAACCAGGTTCTACGAAGCGCGCCAGCTCGGCGAATTTCTGTTTTGCCTCTGCTTCGGTACGGCCCACGACCGGGAAAAATCCCGGCAGAATCTTGCAGTGGTCGGGGGAGCGGCCGGCTGCTGCGACCTTCTGCTTCAGACTCGCGGCAAAGGCCTTCGCTTCATCGAGATCCTGCTGGATCGTGAACACCAATTCGCCGTATCGCGCGGCGAAATCTTGCCCGCTCGCGGAAGAGCCAGCCTGAACGATCACGGGCTGCCCCTGCGGAGAGCGCGAATGGCTCAAGGGCCCTCGCACGGTAAAGAATTTCCCGCGATGATCCAACACATGGAGCTTGCCGGGATCGACATATTGGCCGGTTGAGCGGTTTGCGATGAATGCATCCTTCTCCCAACTGTCCCAAAGGCCTTGAACGACTTCGAGATATTCGGTCGCCATCTCGTATCTGAGGGCGTGCGGAGGGAGCTCGCGGCCATAGTTCGAAGCGGCGAGGTCGTTTACATTGGTGACCACGTTCCACCCTACGCGGCCGTCGCTGATTCGATCCACCGAAGCTACGAGGCGAGCGAGATTGTAGGGTTCCGTGAAGGTTGAGGACAAAGTGGCAACGAGCCCGATCCGGGAAGTTGACGTCGCCAGGGCAGCCAGCAAAGTTATGGGCTCGAGCTTCAATAGATAGCTCGGATGGTTTTCCAAAATGCAGGTCGGCGTATCTGCGAAGAAAATGAAGTCGTATTTTCCCCGCTCCGCCCGTTTCGCGATATCCGTCAGCGCGGAAAGGTCTTCGCTGCTGGTGACAGCATCCGGAAATCGCCATCCTGCGATATGGTTGCCGGTGGCGAGGACAAAAACACCTAAGTTCATCTGGCGCACGTGAGCGTGCATGAACAACCCCAATACCTCAGTAGCCGCATCAGAAGTAAACCCTACCCGGTTAGGGGTAAATTACTCCCTCGCTCATTCTGGTCGGGGGATCGTCAATTATTCAAGATCGCTGCATTCATGCATTCATGACCAAAAGTCATCCGCCCAGGCGGGCAGAGCATGGTCCCAAGGCGATGAAAGCATGCCCCAAATCTATCTGGGTCGACGGGCTTCACTTAGGATCCAGCGCCGAAAGGCCTGTATCTCGGGCAGTTGTCGCTTTGCCTCCGGATAAACCAGATAATAGGTGTATCGGCTACGTACGGAGCAGTCAAAGGGTCGTACTAACCGACCACTGGCAAGGTGGTCCTCAACGAGAAAACGTGGCACCGCTCCAATCCCGAGATTTGCCAGGGCCGCCTCGATGATCATGGAATAGAGCTCGAAGCGGGGGCCACGGAGCGCATTGATATCGTCGAGTTTCAGTGCTGCGAGGACGTCGGTCCAGGCATCAGGCCGAGTTGTTTGCTGAAGCAACGTCGTATTGCGAAGATCGGATGGCGCTTTCATTCCAGTAGCTGTCACATACGCAGGGCTGCAGACAGGCACAATTTGCTCATCCATCAAGCGATCGACGAGACCGTCTGGCCAGGAGGGCTCTCCGTAATGGATCGCCACATCAATGTTAGTGGCCACGGCTTCGAAGAGCCTGTGATGATAGCTGGAAACCTGAAAGGTAATCTCGGGATATTGCCGTGCAAAGGAACCCAGGCGGGGGATCAGCCAATGCGACGCGAACGTTACGAGGGAAGAGATGTGCAGAACCTGCCGGCCCTTTTGAGAGGCTAAGACGTCGAGCGTCGCGGCTTCGGCGCCATCCAGCGCAGCGCGAATCTTTGACGCATAGGCGATGCCGGATTCTGTCAGGACCACACGCCGTCTTATCCGCTCGAATAACGCCACGCCAACGTAAGCTTCAAGTTGTGCGATATGCCGGCTCACGGCGCTTTGGGTAAGGCCTAGTTCCTCGCCGGCGCGAGTAAAACTGGCCCGACGGGCCGCAGCTTCGAAAGCTGCGAGGGACGCAAGTGAGGGCAGGATGCGTTTCAAGCGGATATTCGAATTCGTTGATGATTTATTAGAATGAATAAATGACCCTAAGGCGTTTGCTGTCGAGAGGCAAACGTTCTCATAATCGCTGGTTATTCACGTAACAAAATCAGCAGGGCATCGTCCCATTCTCCCAATATCTGAGCGGTTCAATGTCAACGAAGCCCCGTCAGAAAATGGTCCATCAACCGAAAAATCAGATGCATACAATCGAATTAGAGGGCTTTCTGATATTTTGGCTTAGAGTGGGTGAACATGGAAATTCGTAGTGAGGGGAGCACCGACTGAGATGAATGACATGACCGGCAAGATAGCTTTGGTCACGGGTGGTGGTCGTGGACTTGGTGCGGCTTGTGGTTACGCGTTGGCGCGACGAGGCGTAAAAGTCATCCTCGCTGACGTGAACATCGAGATCGCCAAAGCGAAGGCCGCCGCGTTTAACGACGAGGGTCTAAAGGCTGTTGGCGTTTGGTTCGACGTGGCTGACCGCTCGGCTTGTAATCGGGTTGCTGCGGAGGTCAGGGCTGAGCATGGCGCCGTATCGATACTGGTCAACAACGCCGGAATTTTGGGAACCGCTCGGCTGGGTAGCACGGAATCGCCCGAGCAGTGGGATCGCAGCATGAGCGTGAATTTGACAGGTGTCTTCAATGCAACTTCGGCTTTTCTGTCGGATTTGAAGGCAACGCGAGGGGTTGTGGTAAACATTTCCTCTGTCGCAGCTTTCACGAGCGGCTTCGCAGAGGTGGGATATACGGCCTCCAAGGGAGGTGTGCGCTCTTTAACTCAAGTCATGTGTCGTGAATTGGCTGGGTTCGGGATGCGCATCAATGCGGTGGCGCCGGGCTATGTTGCAACGGAAGGGATGGGCTTGAAAGGTGATCCAAAACTCGAAGAATGGCTCCGCTTTCACTGTCCGATGCAACGGCACGGGCGACCCGAGGAAATAGGCTCTGTGGTTGCATTTTTGTGCTCGGATGAAGCAAGCTTCATCAATGGTGCGACGATCCCGGTTGATGGTGGCTACCTAAGCGTTTAGGGGTAGATCCGAGTTCCGCATGCCCCGATGTGCGAGAGTCAATGTAGCTTGTGCAGAGCATCCCTTGCGCTAGACGGTCATTCCAGAGGCTGATCTAGCGAGGAAGCGTAGTCGGTCACCGTTACACGATGAAGATCGCGAATCTCATTGGGATCGCTGGCCGTCGAACGATGCATGGTTGCACGGTTATCCCAAACCACAAGATCGCCTGGTTGCCACCTGTGACTATGTACGAAGCGGCGCTGAACCGCGTGCTCGGTTAACTCCATCAGCAGCATGCGCCCTTCCGGCACCGGCATGCCGCGGATGCTGCTCGCATGAGATGCGAGATATAACGTCATCCGCCCGGAGCCGGGTAGAAATCGCACCAGCCGTTGTTCCGCAGGAGGGCGCGCAGCCAGTTCCTTTTCGTTATATGCAAATCCTATGACCGCGCGGGAATGGACGATGCTGTGGTCGACGACAAGATTTGTCAGCCGACCCTTCATTGTCTTGCTCAAAGCGTCATAAGCGGCTCGCATATCTGCAAATTCGGTATTGCCCCCGCGCTTTGGGACATTGCGACCGTAGAGCAATGAGTATTTGGCTGGGACCTTCATGAACGAACTATCGGTGTGCCAAAGACGATTACCGAGAGCCGTCATCCGCCGGCGATCGCCGACCGCCGTCACCGTTCCATCCGGCTCGACATTGGAGATATCGGAAATTTCCTTTGCGATTGAGAGATCGCGCCCGTCGCGTGCGGCCAGCAATGATACTTCGAGAGGGCCGAGCTGCCGACCGAAAGCGATATGTTGGGCTTGATCGAGAGATTGTCCTCGAAATAGCAGCACCGCGTAACAGTCGAGCGCTTTCTCGATTTCCCTTAGTGCTGAGGTGTCGACGCCGCGAGCGATATCGACGCCTTCGATCTCCGCAAAAAATCCATTTCGTCTAGAGGTGATGTGAACCGGCATCGGGATCCTCGTGACAAGGGGCGAGACATTGCAACCTTGATGGCGCCGACGGTTGCCCGTATCACCTGCGGCCTCAGCTAGGCAGCTGCTAATAACCTCGACTCAAAGTAATACCTGCTTCGTCCTCATATTTCATTCTCTCGGAAAGAGCTTTGCAAGAGATTTGAACCGCCCCGGGTTTGCCGGAGGCTCCAACTCCTGAGAAGGTGGGGCCATGATGAGCAAGACAACGAACAAGTTTTCACCGGAAGTTCGCGAGCGGGCAGTCCGGATGGTTCAGGATCACCTGGTCGATTACCCGTCACGGTGGG
>CANJCB010000091.1 GCA_947473305.1 Rhodospirillales bacterium | reverse complement strand
CAGGAAAGACACCGCATCAAACAGAAAACCATCGAACAGCGCCGCTTGCTTCACCGCAAACTCGCCGCATAAGATCAACCAACCAGATGAGGCCAACCCTCCATTAATTTATAACCCCATCTGTCCCAAATGATCTGACGACGCACAGGGAGTGTTTTCTGAAGACGTGGACCTTCCGGACGGAAGCACGGTCACACACCGGTGTTCTTGGGCCGTTGGACTTGCTTCATCGTTTAGTGCAGAGAAATACAAGGGCCAATTTGGCAAACTCCCTCGTTGGGTATCGGATTGCCATCCCCGTCAAATGGACGACGAGCGTAGAGAATTTTCAATAAGCCATCATGGGAGCAAAGGTCATGGGATATTTGTCGAATGCCACAGCTGCAATTGCGGCGATCGGTGTTATGGGTCTAGCCAGCGCAGCGCAAGCCCAAACACCTCAAGCCGGCGGCACCGCAATTTTCGCCATCGTATCGGATCCCCAAGGCTTTAACCCGGCCATTCAGACTAATACGCCCGATCAGCAGGTCGGCTGCATTCTCTTTCAGGGTCTGGTCCAATTCGATCACAACTACAAGATGATGCCGGCGTTAGCGAAGTCTTGGACCATCTCGCCGGACGGCAAGGCCTATACCTTCGAACTCAACAAGGTCGAGTGGCATGACGGCAAACCCTTCACCTCCGAAGATGTGAAGTACTCCCTTCTGGAGATTAGCACCAAGTTCCATTCGGTCTTCCGCCGCGCGGGCGAATCCATCGACACCATTGAGACACCCGCACCGGACAAGGTGGTCATCAAGCTGAAGAACAGCTTCGGCCCCTTCATGATCTCCCTGGCTTGCTCGCAGGGCGGCCCGATCATGCCCGCGCATATCTATCGCGGCGCCGACGTGAAGACCAATCCGGCGGCCACGAGCGCGCCGGTCGGGACGGGCCCCTTCAAGCTCCAGGAATATAAGCGCGGCGACTTCATACGCATGGTCAAGAACCCGACCTTCTATCAGCCGGGGAAGCCCTATCTCGATGCCGTGGTGGCTAAGGTCATCGGCCAGGCCTCGGCGCGCACCTCGGCGCTACAGGCAGGCGAGATCGACATGACCCGCACGATCCCGAACAACGACCGGGACACGGTTCTTGCTAATCCCAAATTGAAGATCGAGTTCGACGACGCGGCACCCAATTCGCAGTTCATGTATTTCAATACCAAGCGCAAGCCGCTGGACAACAAACGGGTGCGGCAGGCGCTCTTCATGGCGGTCGACCGCGAGTATCTGATGAAGAACGCCTTCTTCAACATCGGCCAGATCGGGACCCAGCCCTTCAACACCTATATGACCTGGGCCGTAAACCCCGATATCGACTATCGGAAGATGTATCCCTTGGACGTGGCGAAGGCGAACCAGATGCTCGATGACGCAGGGGTGAAGCGCGGGGCTGATGGCAAGCGATTCAAGGTCAGCATCCTGCCCTATCCCGATTATCCTGAATTCGAGCAGACCGGTGTCGCCCTGAAGAGCATGTGGGCGGCATTGGGAGTCGATGTGACGGTCGAGGCCCTAGAGCCCGCCACCCATATCAAGCGCACCTTCACCGATATGGACTACGACATCACCTTGCAGGTCTATAACATCTACTCCGATCCGGCACTGGGGATCGCCCGGACCTGGTCCACGGGCACCATCGGCCGGCCCTTCGGCAATGCCTCGGGTTATTCCAATCCCGAGTTGGATGCTCTCTTCGAAAAGGGCGAGGCCGCGACCAGCAACGAAGATCGCGCCAAGTTCTACCGGCAGGTGGCGGCCATCGTCGCCGACGATCTGCCCGCGGCCATGTTGCGCGAATATCGCGTGCTCGACGGGGCCAGCAAGAAACTCCACGGCCTCTGGGGCTTCTCGGAAAGCATGGGCAATTGGGAGAACGCCTGGCTGGAGAAATAACCGAGGCGGATCCGTCCAGACTTAAGGGCGAAGATAAAGTCACCTCACGCAGTCTCTCCGGCCGATCATCCGATCGGCCGGTGCTGGGAAGCTTTAACGGGCATCCTCCCCATAAGCCAGCCACCCGAAAGCCTCAAAGCGCTCACCGCTGTCAAATCGCTTCCAACCGTGACCCCCTTTTCGCTTCCAATCGCGACCCCTCTGAGGGGCATGGATTGGGCTTATCCATGTAGTGCATAGGAGGGACCCGCGGCCGGCGCCGCGCGTCCCGCTACGCTGGCGGTGACGGCCGTGGGAGGTTCTTGTGCACCCACGTGGATAAGCCCGGGTGGGGGTCTGGGGGAGGGTTTGATCAGCTGCGGTTTTTGAATCGCCAGCTGGTGTTGCCGGTCTCGATGATATCGCAGTGGTGGGTCAGGCGATCGAGCATGGCGGTGGTCATCTTGGCATCACCGAAGACCTGTGGCCAATCGGCGAAAGCGAGATTGGTGGTGATCAGCAGGGAGGTATTTTCGTAGAGCTTGCTGATCAGGTGGAACAGCAGTTGGCCGCCGGGCTGGCTGAACGGCAGATAGCCCAACTCATCGATGACGATGAGATCGTAGCGCAGCAGCTTCTCGGCGAGACGGCCGCTGCGCCCGGCCGCTTTCTCCTGCTCCAGCTGGTTGACGAGATCGACCAGGTTGAAGAAGCGGCCCCTGGCGCGGGTGCGGATGACGGCCGAGGCGACGCCGATGCACAGATGGGTTTTGCCGGTGCCGGTGCCGCCGATGAAGATCGCATTGCGCTTGGCGTCGAGGAAGGTTCCGGTGGCGAGTTCGCGGACCTGGCCCTCGTCAACCGGCGTATCGGCGAAGACGAACTTGTCGAGATCCTTGAGGACCGGGAACTTGGCCCCGCCGATACGATAGCTGATCGATCGCGCCTGCCGGTGCGTGTGCTCGGCGCGGATCAGGCTGGCGATGAGGGGGAAGATCTCATCGCGCCGGGCCAGCCCTTTACCGGCGATCTCGTCGAAGCTGGCACGCATGCCATAGAGCTTGAGCCCGGTCATGGCCTCGAGGATCTCGTGGCGTTCCATCAGGCGACCTTTCTTATGCTGTCGTAGCGGCCGCAATCGGCCAAGGGTTCGATCTTCAGGCGGAGCGCATCGGGCGTGGTGATGCTGGGTGGTGCTGCGGGCTGTCGCTGACGCGCCAGCACGGCCAGGATCACATCGCCGCTGGCGATCCCGGCCTCCAATGCTTCGGCACAGGCCGCCTCGACCGCAGCTAGCCCATGATCGAGCACTGCGCCCAGGACTTTGACGAACTGGCGATCGCCGTCGGCGTGCTGGGTCAGCTTCGCGCGGACCTGGGCCAAGGCGGGGGGCAGGTCCCAATCCTTGAAGGGGGCCCCGTTGCGCAAAGCGCCAGGCTTCTTCACCAGCACGGGCAGGTAGTGCCAGGGATCGTAGATGATCTGGTCGCGCCGGAACTGGCGCGGGTGGTCGGCCACCACCTCATCGTCGAAGAGCACCACGATGCGTTTGGCGTGGGAGCGCACCAGGACCATCCGGCCAGCGGCTCGTGCATCGACGCTGTAGCGGTTGTGATCAGCCGAGATCAGGCAGGTGGTCGTGGCGCGCACCGCCTTCTCGACAAAGCCGTCGAAGGGCCCGCGCAGTTCCATCAAGCTCGGCCGCTCTTCCTGGAACACATCCCAGATCGTCCGGTCCTTGAACTCCGGGTGCTTGATACGCTGGGCGTAGGCGATGCATTGATCTTCCAGCCAGGCGTTCAGTTCGGCCAGGCTCTTCACCCGCGGCTTGGGGCGGAACAGCTGGTCGCGCAGATTACCGACCTGGTTCTCGACCTGACCCTTCTCCCAGCCGGACGCCGGCGTGCAAGCGACCGGCTCGATCAGATGGTGCGAGCACATCTGCAAGAAACGACGATTGTACTGGCGCGCCTTGCCGATGAAGATCGCCTCCACCGCCGTCTTCATGTTGTCGTAAATGCCGCGTCGGCAAACGCCGCCATAGAAGACGAATGCCTTGTCGTGGGCGTCGAACACCAACTCCTGGGTCTCGCGGAAGTAGGCCCGCACGAATGGCATCCGGCTGTGCGACAGCTTCATGTGCGCCGCCTTGATCGTCAGCGGCAGACCCTGCAGCGTAATTGTCTCGTGGCTCCAGTCGAACTGGTACGCCTCGCCAGGCGCAAAGCTCATCGGCACGAACGCCTGGGCCGGAACGCGGGCTCGCTCGTCCCGCCAAGCCTTTACGAACCGGTGCACGCTGTCGTGGGCACCGTCATAGCCGCGACCACGCAGCTCCTCGAACAGCCGCTGGGTCGACCGGCGTTCCCGACGAGGCAGCTTGGCTTCCTTCTCCAGGATCTCGCTCAGAACAGCGACCCACTTGCCGAGCTTCGGCGTCGGCTGAACGCCGCGCTCGTACTTGAACTCGGTCTCCTGACTGCGGATCACCTTGCGCACCGTCGCCCGTGACACCGACAGCGTCCGCACGATCTCCTTGATCGGCCGGTGCTGCTCGAAATAGGCGCGACGGATCTCGCCGATAAGGTCCACGCCAATCATCCCCACAAGCCCTTCCCAGCCTCAAAAGGCCAAAAGGAAGGGACACTGACACAACGTCAGAGGGGGTCACGATTGGACGCGAAAACCGCCCCTCAGGGGGTCACTATTGCCCGCGAATTTACATGCAGTTAGGGCGGAAGCTGATGGACGCCGCATTCGATATGCGGCGAATAGGCCAGATCAGAAAAATGCAGGCAATCACCGCTCTCGGTGAGCGAGCCCGGCAGGAAGCCGTGCAACGGCTGTTCGACTGACGCCGCGCTACGCTGCTCGGTCTAAGACGCGATATACCGACGCCCGTCCCACCCCAAGCCGCCTTGCGATTTCACTCGCGCCAATACCCTGCACCTTGAGCGCCACGATCTCGTCGGACTTGGCCATCGCAGTCGGCTTCCTGCCTTTGTATTTTCCTTCGCTCTTGGCCTTGGCGATCCCCTCGCGCTGCCTTTCCAGCATCATCTCCCGCTCAAATTGCCCGATAGCCCCAATCATCGTGAGGAGCAATTTTCCTGTGGCTGTGCCGGAATCAATCCCAAGGTTCAGGATGTGCAGGTGAGCGCCCTTTGTCCGCACCCGGTCTGCGATCTCCAGCAGATGTTGCGTCGAGCGGGCGAGACGGTCGAGTTTGGTGACCGTGAGTGTATCCCCGTCGCGGATGAAATCCAGGGCGGCTTCAAGCTGGCTGCGCTTGCCGATTGAAGAAACCTGCTCCTGGAATATCTTCTCGCACCGGGCAGCTTCGAGATCGCGCAACTGAGCTTCGAGACCTGCGCGCTGTTCAAGGGTGGAAGTCCGACCGTAACCAACTATCATGATCAACTCGCTAGGATGTATCACTATCAACAAGGATATAGTGAGACAAATGTCTCAAAGCGTCAAGCCCCTTTCTAATGAGACACTATGATGGTTGGCGGCGGATGACTCGATAGGGCATGCTCTATCGAGAAGATAAATTATATCACTTTCCCCATAGCCAACCCGCCATCCCGCAGGTTCGCTCAATCCGGCTTCAATGAGGTCGCCATCGCGCTTGCCGTCAGCCGGTGCCGCGACCTCACAGAAGCCTCCAGATTCTCAGGGCCGGCTCTCAATGATTCGCTATAGATAGATCAACCGGAACCAACGGGAGGAGCCTTATGAGTCCATGACCTAAGATTCTCAAGGCCGGCGCTCAACCGTCGCATTACGATCGTACGGCGTCCCATCCGGAACAGACCTCTGCAATATTTATAATACACGGCGAGGATCATTTTTTCAGTTGCCGATAATTTTTCTAGTTTCTGGTTCACAAAAAGAACATCACCATAATTACGCCAACTAAATTTAACGACCCAAAATCCAAGGCCTTTCATTCTGCGAATGACGGTACAAATGGCGACTTCATCATGAAATTCCTCGAACTCCACGGAAATTTGTGCGACACGTAACAGGAGCTCATCCGGCGCACTTTGAAGCAATTCCACTTCCTCGCCTTCTATATCAATTTTCAACAAGCCGACCCTACCGGATGGTTCGGTCGCGAACACGTCCGAGAGCGTTATTGCTTCGACTGTGTATACTGACGAATCCGGGTCGGCGAATGCCCTGTGGAGAGTTGATGAGGCTCCCCCATTCTTGGCGGCGTAAAATGTGAGTATTCCGGCCTTCGCCGCGACGGCCTTATTCACGATCGTCACATTGGCAGGTAAGGCTGGTCTTTTGTTATTCCAATAAATGTTTGGCTCATAACCGACAACGCGATGACAAAAAGGAGCGACAACCAATGAGAAGCCTCCATAATTCATGCCAATATCGAATACCGAGTCGCTCGGTCTGATTCTGTCCTGCAAGAATGTATGGGACCAGAAACAGCCTATTTGCATTTTGCGTCCCCATCAGACATGTATCGTTGTCACATTTCTAGCCGCAACCCTCCGTTAAGCCGATCCCGACGAAGTCGCCCAGGCGTACCGATTTGATTGCGCCCAGGCTTTCGGGCCTTGCTGGCTGGTAATTCCTGGCACCGATCTGTAGAGCTGGCTCGGTTTATCTGAGCAGCTTTTTCGCTTTGATAAGTGGAACCTCTGCGGGGTTCAGGCGGCCGCGATCTGCGGCAGCCTGTTGAAGTAAGCTTGGTCCGGGGTCTTCCGGTCAAGGCTCGAATGGGGTCTGCGGGCGTTG
>CANJCB010000090.1 GCA_947473305.1 Rhodospirillales bacterium | reverse complement strand
CTCTCAGCGCGTTGATCCGGTTGGAAAACATGCGAATTTGAGGGGGCATCTGTCGCGCGAAACTTAACCCCACCCAGTTGGCGTATTTCTCGCCGTGATCAATGAGTTCTTGGATTTTGGATGGGGTCACACTTGGAAGCGATTTCACAGCTACCTATGCCTTAAGCCCTTCTGTTTCCCGCTATGTCGTCGTGACCGGATCGGCCGCCGCCGCGAGGACTGTCAAAAATCCCAAGTTGCGTTTGCTTTATTTGGCTGGCCGCGAGACGATAGCGACCAATAGAAAAGGCCCGACCCACCATGCATGACACTGCGGAAGGAGCGCGGCTAGCCCAACTCTACGAAGTTCTTCGACTCCGTCTCTTGGACCTGTCTAAGCGAAACCGGCTGCTGAACTACAGCCTAAGCACGAGGTCGAAGCGTTTTCTGCAGATTGTCGACGACTCCCTCGATGGCGTCCATCAGCGGTTGGCGGGTGATGAGGTCACACTGCGGATCGCTGCTCTTCCCGAACCAGAAGATATCCCGAGCGAAGAGCGTACTGACGAGTTCCGGTCGGCCCTCGAACGAGCGCGCGCCACCGATGTCGATTACCTCACTTCGCTGGAGGCGCTTGAGGCCACCGGCGGAGACGACGAGGCGGCGATGGAGAAGCTTGAGCGACACCTGCGCGACCGCTTGCGTGAGGAATTGGGACTGCCGCCGCGCCCATCACGAAAGGATATCAACCGAGTTGATCACGCCCGCACCCTAGGCATCGATCCGAATCTTGAGCTCGATCCCTCTAGGACCATCGGTGCTGACCGTTTCCTACAGACGCTCAAGTTCCCTGACGAACTCGAAGCCCTTGCAGAAAAGATCTCTAGCGACGCACGGCTCGCTGAACAGGAGATGGGGCTCTCTACCCTCTTCCTCGCCTTCGGCTTCCTCGAATGGTACGACAGCGACATATCCGATAAGAAGGCCTACGCGCCCCTCCTGCTGCTGCCCGTTCAAATCGACAAGCAGAAGGTCCGGGGCAAACCAGTGTACTCATTGACCGTCAGGGAGGGTAAGGCCGAGGCCAACCTCAGTCTACGGATGCTCCTCGAGCAGAAATTCTCGCGCACGTTGCCGGAATTCGATACCGAGGACGATGCCGATGACGGCGACAACCTTGGATCGATCGAGGCTTATATCGACCAGGTAAAGATGACAATTGACGGGCTAAAGCGCTGGCAAGTCCGGCGCTGGCTCGTTCTGGGCCATTTTTCGTTCGGGCGTTTTGCAATGTATTCGGACCTCGAATCACAGAAGTGGGGGGAGCCGGCCGTTTACCCACTCGTTGGTGCCCTTCTGCGTGGCTCAGAACAGAAGGACAACGGAGACACGCTTCCTAGCGTGCCTGATGACTATCCGATCGACGACCCCGCAATCGAAGAGATTGCTCCCTTCCTGATTCAGGACGCCGACGCCTCGCAACACAGCGCCCTTGTTGATGTGATGAGAGGAGCGAATCTCGTCATCCAGGGCCCTCCGGGCACTGGGAAGAGCCAGACCATCACTAACATCATCGCCAATGCGCTCGGTGCGGGTAAGCGCGTGCTGTTTCTCGCCGAAAAGCAGGCAGCACTCGAGGTTGTGAAGCGCCGCCTTGATCGTGCAAGGCTGGGTGACTTCTGCCTTGAGCTCCATTCCGATAAGGTCTCACCAAAAACGGTAATCGCCAGTCTAGCGGCGCGCTACGAACTCGGCATCGGTCTCGATCTGCCGGCTGCCACGCAACGGGTCGACCCGAGTTGGTTCCAGAACCGCGAGGAGATCACTTCATACGTCCGAGCCCTGCACACGAGCGACGCTGACGGGACCACCGCCTTCGGTCTCATCTGGCAGTCTCTCAGGGGACGCACAGTCCACGCGGATATTTTTGGCACATTTGACGGTGTGAGTATTCCGAAGGACCTTCTGCGGGACCCACGCCGCTTGCATGAATGTACCGGAAACGTGGAGATATTTGCGAGTATGGCCCAAACATTCGCGACGAGCTTCGGCCATCCCGGCCGCTCGCCTTGGTCGCAGGTCAATTTCGCAGACTTCCCCACCTACGACGCGCCCCGTTTTCTGCGGACGCTCTTGGACCTGCGACGCCCCTCTCAATCCATGCTGGAGGCACACACGCGTCACGAAAAGCTTGGGATCGCCAACGCAGATGACTTCGCACTACTAGTCGATATTGATAGTAACCTCCCGACGGTCCCTGAAGTTGGTTTGATCGACGCTCTAGTCAACCTCGATCTGGAGGATTTTGAAAAGGCACTCGGTGTTCAATCGGAGTTACTACGAATTGAGGCCGATCTTGAGACTATGCCCAATCTCCGATATGAGGAATGCAATCGCCTTGCGGTCGCGACCGCCCTCATGCACGCGACAGTGGGTGCAGAACTAGCCGACCAAATGCCTGCAGCCGCCTACAGCTTCGCGGGTGGTGAGTCCACGATCCTCGAGCGGATCGCCGACGCGGCTGAGTCTGTATTTCCGGCGCTAGACGTACTTATGCTTGCTTCTGCAACCCCAGCCTCGCAGTTACCGGCGGTGGCTTCTGCCGTTGAAATTCTTAACACTGCGTCTGAGGATAACCGGCGCTGGATTGTCGAATTGCCAGATGCAACCGAAGCTTCTGTAATCGAGGCTATGAGTCGTTGGCGACCTCTCATTGAGGCCGAAAAAGCATGGACGGCCAAGCTACAGGGATACCGCGCGGATGCGCGTCCCACGCCCCGAGACCTCGACGCCGCTGCAGCAACTTTTCGGAAGGGTGGTATCAGCAAGGCCTTTGCGGCGCTCACCGGTTCCATCCGCGCCGCACGCAAGCTTAGCGAGGGAATAGGCGTCGATGCGTCCCCTGACCAGATCGACGCATTTGCCACGCATCTCCGGGCAGTTCTCGCCTTCGAGGCAGACCGAGATCTCTGCTCGCTATTCGGGCCGGCCTGGCGCGGCCTCAGCACGCCCATGGAGGAGGTGCTAGACGGTGTCAGGCTCCGAGACCACCTGAAGGAGACCGTGATGCCTCTTGCCGGAGGCGGAAGCGTGGTCGAGCGGGCGATGGCCCTTTCTGCCGACGGCATAACCTTACTGTCTCCCAGTTGCTACGCCTGTAAACACCTTCTTGGCCTGGCGCCCGAGGTTAAAGCGCGCTTTGACGACACACCGATTGCCAAGTTGATATCAGATGCTCGCAGGCGAGTTACCGCCCTGCACGAATTTCTCTCGCTCGACCGAGATCATTTGCTTGCCGGCTTCAATTCCCCGATCCGTCGGATCGCACAGGCGCACAACCTCTTGGACCGCGCCGAAAGGGTACGTTCAACACTCGCGACCCGCGCGACTGCCGCACAAGTGAAGGCGCTAGGGTCGAGCGAAGGGCGCATCTCCGCGATGACTCAGGCTATCGCCTGGATCCGTTTCATCCGCGCCTCGGACATAAAGGAGGAGGTGAAAACCTTGCTCCTGTCCCACCAGGCGAACGAGGTCCGCGAGAATATCGGCCAATTGGTGAGAGAATGGGCCGCGATCGAAGTGGACTGCGAGGCAACCCGGACCGCCCTTGAGGAATTCGGGGCCGAAGCGATAGCGGTAATGCCGCCGTCTGAGCTCCTACCGCTTATCGACGACCTCTCAACACGCGACCAGGAACTGTCGGAGTTTGTCGCACTGCGCCAGTTGCGCCACCATCTCGAAGCCGCGGGTCTTGCCGAGTTCCTTACCGCCTGCGACCGTCACGCAGTGGAACCGGGCCGTATCCCCGACCTCTTTACGGCAGTCGTGGCAGAACGACGAGCAGGCCTGGCTCGTCGCGTAGTCGCACTCGCGTCTAATAATGGCGCCTCGCTTGAGGCGCGCCGGCGTGCCTTCGCCGAACGAGACATCGCTAAAATTAAAGCCGATCGCGTAACCGTACGTGCCCGCCTTCTAAAGGCAAACCCACCCGTCGGCTCGCAATACGGACCTCGAAAGTTGTGGACCGGGATGAAGCTTCTAGCCAACGAATTTCCGAAGGTGAAGCGCTTCACGCCGGTCCGCCAAATCCTCGCCCGGGCCGGGTCTGCGACTCAGGCACTCAAGCCCTGTTTCATGATGTCCCCGCTCTCATTGGCGAAATTCGTGGCCGCACGTAGCCTTGAGTTCGACCTCCTGGTGATCGACGAGGCCTCTCAGATGCGTCCCGAGGATGCCCTTGGTGGCATGCTACGCGCGAAGCAGATCGTAGTGGTTGGGGATGCCAAGCAACTCCCGCCTACCGACTTCTTTGCGCGAGCAGAGAGCCAAGGAAATGACGCTGGCGCTAGCGACGACGAGGATGACATTGACGCGGAGTCGATTCTGGAGGCTTGCGAGTCGACGTTTGGTGAGCGACGGCGTCTGAAGTGGCACTACCGTAGCCGCTGCGAAAGCCTAATCGCTTTTTCGAATCGGTCCTTCTACGATAACACCCTGATCACCTTCCCAATGGCTAAGCCTGGGTCGTTCTCGGTCAATCTTGTTCGTGTTGATGGGACCTACCGTGCGAGCCGCAATCCTGCAGAGGCGGCAAGGGTGGCCGAGGAGGCGGTCGCTTTCATGCGCCATTTCGCCCTCGCTCCCGAGGACGAACTGCCTACGCTCGGGATAGTTGCGGTCAATGTCGAGCAGCGCGAATTCATTGAGGAGGAGATTCGTCGCCTGTGGGCGGATGACGAACTCGTCGAGATCTACAAAGAGAAGGCCAAGGCTAAGGGCGAGCCGTTCTTCGTTAAGAACCTGGAGAACGTCCAAGGCGACGAGCGCGACCACATTTTCATTTCAATGACCTACGGGCGGAAACACGGGGAACCGGCTGTCGCTCAGTATTTCGGGCCAATAAATCGTAAACAAGGCCATCGCCGGCTCAACGTGCTACTTACACGTGCCCGCGTACGCGTCGGCCTCTTCACGTCCTTCGGATCGGTTGACGTTCGCCCGACCGAGTCGAGTTCCGAGGGCGTCCATGCCCTCAAGAGCTACCTCGAATATGCCGAGACGCAGGGCACGGCGAGCGTGCAAGGCATCGGTGGAGAACCCGATAGCGACTTCGAGGTTGAGGTGGCCCACCGCCTTCGCCTGAAAGGCTACATTGTTGATATGCAGGTTGGCGTATCCGGCTTCAGGATTGACCTCGGTGTGCGTCATCCTGATCACCCGGAGCGCTTTCTGGCTGGCGTGGAGTGCGACGGTGCCGCATATCATTCGAGTAAGAGCGCTAGGGATCGCGACCGTCTCCGCGAAGAGGTCCTAAACAACCTCGGTTGGAACCTCGTTCGAGTATGGTCCACAGATTGGTTCGATAATCCTGGCTTAGAGACCGACAAACTCGCACGCAAACTTGAGGAACTCCGACGCAGGCCCGCGCCCCGTTTCGAGAGCTATCCCCCGTTCTTCAATGCAGGAGCAACCGCCGCGGTCGATGAAGTTCAAGTGTCGGGGGTACGGTCGGACATTGTCGATTGCGACCGGGAGGACGTTACATCAAGCCATGCCGGCGCTCCCGCTACTGACTCATCTTCCGCTGGCAGCACGAATGAATCTACGGCCCTAGCGCTACCCCCTGCGGTTCCCACTGGATCTGAGTTGCTGGCCGGCGACGGGCTGCTGACGCCGCAGGAGGCCGGGACCGCTCTCGAGGCGTTCCGGGAGGAGGTGATACGCACGTCGATGCCGGACTGGGATGCGCAACGGTCGATCCTCCGTCCTGCTATGATCGAGACCTTTGTACAGCAACAGATCACCGATCCGGCCGATTGGTACAACCGGATTCCGCAATATCTACGGACGGGCACGAATCCGGCCGAAAAAACTCGTTTTCTTGAGGACATCTGCGAGATTGTGGAGCGCATTAGTACTGCTAGCACTCCACGGCTGGGCAACGGCACGCGGGTCGGGAATGGCCACGTCGCTTCCTCAGGCCCGGTCACCTACAAGTTCGCAGACCCGGCCGGGATTGGCCATCCCGACCGGAATCGCTTCTTCGACCCAACCTACACGGCAATGCTCAAGGCGATGATTGCCCACGTGATCGAGATCGAGGGGCCGGTCTTTGAGGATATCGTGGTCGATCGCATCGCCAGAGCACATGGGTTGCGGCGGTCTGGTAACCAGATCAGGCACCGGGTAGTCGGACTTCTTCCTT
Source organism: Rhodospirillales bacterium (assembly GCA_947473305.1). GTDB lineage: Bacteria > Pseudomonadota > Alphaproteobacteria > ATCC43930 > CGMCC-115725 > CANJCB01. The sequence continues at coordinate 798 of CANJCB010000090.1, read as the reverse complement.
CGAACGTAACCCGGGCGGATGAGGGCGACCGCAAGGTTATCTGGCCTTTTAGCAAGAAGTCCGGCGCGATGTACCCTTTTCGAAAGGACCCAACTGACGGACGCGGGCACGAAGACGTTCCTGTCGAGGAACTCGCCGCGATCGCGGCGCCCTTCGTTCGGCTACGAATGGACGATGCGGCCATTCTGCACAAGATGGCCGAGGAATTCGAGTTGGACCGCTTGCGCGAAGCTACGCGGGCCCGCTTCGCAGCCGCACTTCTGATTGCCCGCCAGTCAATGATTCGATCCTGACCCCGGCGCGAGACCCATGCCGACAACGCATCGCGATGAGCTGGCGCTTGTGGGATTAGGTGCCGGGAAATCCTCAGATCCCGAGCGATCTCCTTGATTGATTTCCCTTTGACGTAATGCTCTCGCCGGGTCCGGCTGATCGTCTCCACAACCAACATCCCCCGACCACCCGTTCGCATCCAAAAACGGGCAGCTTGCCAGCGGCAACCTAAAGGGGGTCAATCTTCCACGCCGAATAACACCCGACCGGCTTGTCTGCTTCGGAGATCCAAAAAGAGTCGCCTGATGGCTGCGCGAACTCGCCGCTGAATGCGAACACTGCCCACACTTGTGAAATCGCTTCCAAGTGTGACCCCACCCAAAATCCGAGCAGCTCATTGATCACGCCGAGAAATACGCCAACTGGGTGGGGTCAAGTTTCGCGCGACAGATGACCCCCTCTAATTCGCATGTTTGCCAACCAGATCAACGCGCTGAGAGACTTCAGGGGCGGGGTCATTGTTGG
>CANJCB010000089.1 GCA_947473305.1 Rhodospirillales bacterium | reverse complement strand
GCTCCTACCCTGCGACGCGAGCACGTCAACCTGCCGCAACTTCGCAACAATCTCCTCGGGTGTCGGTCTTCTCCTGGGCATTTCGGTCCTCCTTTCCTATGTCAAAGGACATACTTTCAGGTGGACCAATTCAATGGGGGTGGATCAGTATATCTATGAAAACCGGAATCAGTTGGAGATCGCCAACGTCTTCGCCGGCTTGCTGACGGTGATCCTCATCGGCCTCGCCGTGGAGAGCGTCGTCTTTCGCGGCCTGGAGCGGATAACCGTGCGGCGTTGGGGAATGCACCGCTAGGGCGGAATCCGCTTGTGTCACTTTCATCATATTTCTACCGTAGGGGATAGTCCGAGCAAGACGAGGAACCCGTCATGGGTCATGTCGAGACTGGTCGTCTGGATGACGTGGCGATCCCACAGAGGCCAATCGCCGATCCCGCCTGCTGGATGGCCAAGGATTTCGACGACAATTCCGACTGGATCTATCGCTTCGCGGCTGAAGATATCGATGAAATCGATGCAGCGCTTGCGCGCGTAAAAGAACAGAGACTGTCTATTCTTGAAATACGGCGGGAGAATTTTCTTCTGCCTCGCCTTTCGACGAAACTGGCCGCGCTTTATATGGAGTTACTCGAAGGCCGAGGTTTCTTTCTTCTTCGAGGTTTTCCCCTAGACCGGTATTCCCGACAAGATGCGGCGGCCATATTCTGGGGAATAGGCGCCTATTTAGGCCACGCCGTTTCCCAGAATAAGGACGGCTATATGCTGGGGCATGTCGTCGATTTGGGCGACCGCGCGGAGCTTCCCGAGGACTCGGGCAAAGGACTGTTTCTCTCCAAGAAGCAGAACGTGAAGGGGAATTACAGCAACAGCCGCTTCTACTTTCACACCGATCACGCGGATCTGGTGGGACTTTTGTGCCTTCATCCGGCGGAAAGCGGCGGGGAAAGCTCCATCGCCAGCTCGGTCGCGATACACAACGCCATTCTCCGGCAACGCCCCGATCTGCTGCGGGCACTCTACCAGCCCTATTGGACATCGCGTCAGAACGAGATCCAGGCCGGGGCCGGGCCTGAATATCTGATGCCGGTCTTCAATTGCTTCGACGGACGTCTGCTGACCCATTGCGCGCCGCTTCCGATCAGGGCCTGCAAGCTCCACGCGCTCACCCCCCTCCAGGACGAAGCCCTGGCTCTGGTGGAGGCGATGGCCGACGACCCGGCGTTCCATCTCCGCATGCAGCTCGAAAAAGGGGATATGCAGTTTCTCCATAACCACACGATCCTGCATACTCGGGCGGCCTATCGGGATTATCCCGAAAAGGCGCGGCGGCGGCATCTCGTCCGCTTGTGGCTGGTCACGCCGCACGGTCGGTCGCTGCCTCATTGGTTTTACGAGCGTTATGGGGCGGGACGGCGCGGCGGGATCTATGTGCCGGGCATGACGGAAAAGGTGGTTGTCGACGTGTAGTCACGGGGTTGGTTGTTCAGAATTTCTCGATCTGAAATGTGCGTCAGCAGAGGAGCAGGGGATGACAAAGATTATCGATGGGATGGGCCGGCGGTCGGTTCTCAAAGGGCTGGGGATTGCAGGCGCCGGTTTGGCGGCCCCGTCCATCTGGCGGCGCAATGCGCTGGCCCAGGACAAGGTGCTCTATGTCAACACCTGGGGCGGTACCTGGACGGCCGACGAGCAGGAATCATACTTCAAGCCCTTCACCCAGGAGACCGGCATCGAGATCCGGCCGGTGACCCCGGTCTCCTTCGCGAAGCTTAAGTCCCAGGTACAGTCCGGCAATTACGAATTCGACCTCACCTGCATCAACACGGTCGAGGCGAGCCAGGCGAAGGCCGAGGGGTTGGTGGAGCCCATCGACTGGTCCGTGGTCGACCGCAAGTCGATCCCCCCGCATATGGTCTTCAACGACATGGGCTTCGCCTATATCACGCTGGGGACCCATCTCGCTTACCGCAAGGACAAGTTCCCCAACGGCGGGCCGAAGAGCTGGGCGGATTTCTGGGACGTGAAGAAATTCCCCGGCAACCGGGGCATGATCGACCGGCCCTGGTTCGGGATCGAAATCGCGCTGCTGGCCGACGGGGTGCCGCGCGACAAGCTCTATCCCCTCGACATCAACCGAGGCTTCAAGAAGCTCGACGAGATCAAGCCTCACATCAAGGTCTGGTGGAAGGAGGCCGCGCAGTCCGAACAGCTCGTGCGCGACGGCGAGGTCGATATGACCGCCTTGTGGAGCGGGCGGGCGATCACGCTCCAGCGCCAGGGCGTGCCGGTCGAACTCGTCTGGGAAGGCTCGGAACTGGTGCCGGTCGTGGCCTTCGTGCCCAAGGGAACGCCGCGCGCGAAGCTTGCCTGGCAATACGCGGCCTTCATGTGCCGGCCGGACCGCATGGCCGAGTTCACGAAGCGCGAGCTTTATGGGCCGATGGACCCCCGGGCCTTCGACTTCATGGACAAGGATCTGGCGCAGAAGATGCCCACCTGGCCCGACCATGCGAAGGTGGGATTCTCCCCCGATACCACCTGGCTCACCTCGAATATGGCGCCGCTGCGCGAACGCTGGACGCAGTGGCTTGCCGGTTGATCGCGGGACTTCTGAGGGCCGGTATCGGGGGGTGATCAAAGCCCCCCGAGAGAGGCGTTGAGGCGGTGCGATCGGGCGAAGCGTGATAACGCCTGATCGCACCCTTCTTTCCATTTCCTGAGACGAATGCGGCTTTGGGCTGGTTGTGGGCTCGCTCGAAGCTTCGCTAGGCTGTTGAGCTTTATTGCCCTCTACAAACTCGACGGAAACGCCCGTTCATCACTCCCGGAAGCGAGGCCCATCGTGCAGAAATATGTCTTCGTGGTTATGACGAACGCGCGGGAAAACCGTGACGAGGAATACAACGACTGGTGCACGAACCGGCACCTGCCCGACATGCTCCGCATCCCGGGCTTCAAGGCGGCGCAACGGTTCCAGCTTGCCAAGACGCAGCGGAAGGACCCGCCCTTCCCCTACAAGTACATGGTCCATTACGAGATCGAGACGGACGACCTTGGCAAGTCGATCGCGACGCTCAACGAATGGTCCGGCACGGACAAGATGCCGAGCACAACCTCGCTTCACCCTGATCGGCTGGCCTATTTTTTTGAGCCGATCACAAAACGCATGACCCGCGTGGATTAGCCCGACGCTTCCAGTGGGAAGCATGATTCGCGGCGGTGCTTGCGCAGGACGATCTCACCTGGTCTCGGAGCGATCTCATCCAGGATACGTTCGTCCTCGGATCCGGCCAGGCAGTCGCGCCTTTCAAATAGGAGCGTCTCCTACTGCGCTGCCGCCTTGAGGGTGGCGGGATGCGGCGGGCGTGGGATGCCGAGGTTCTCGCGCAGCGTCTTGCCTTCGTATTCGGTGCGGAAGAGGCCGCGCTTCTGGAGGATGGGCACGACCTCGTTCACGAAGTCGTCGAGCGCGCCGGGGCTCCAGGGGGGCATAATGTTGAAGCCGTCGGCGGCACCCGAGGCGAACCACTCCTCGAGTCCGTCCGCCACCTGCTCCGGCGAGCCGATGAGCAGGCGATGCCCCATGGAGGTCGAGGCGTAGTCGCGCAATTCGCGCAAGGTCATGCCCCGGGTGCGGGCAAGGTTGGTGAGCGCCTCCGCATGGCCCCGCATCATGCCCGAGGGCGGCAGCTCCGGCACCGGCGCGTCGAGCGGAAAAGGTGTCAGGTCCTGGCCCATTCGGTCGGACAAGACCCGGAGCGCCACGGCGGGATCGGCGTAGCTGCAAAGCTCGGTGAGCTTGGCCTTGGCGTCCGCCTCCGACGAGCCGACGATCGGGCAGACGCCCGGCATGATCTTGAAGTGCGCGGGATTGCGTCCCGTCTTGGCCACCGCCTCTCTCATTTCCGTCGCGAAGGTCTTGGCCAACCCGTGGTCCTGCTGGACCGTGAAGATCACCTCGGCCTCGGCGGCGGCGAAAGCGCGGCCCACTTCCGAGGCGCCGGCCTGGATCAGCACTGGATAGCCCTGGGGAGAGCGGGAACAGTTGAGCGGCCCCGCGACCGAGAAATAGGTGCCCTTGTGGTCGATGCGGTGCATCTTGTTCTTGTCGACGAAGCGGCCGGCTTCCCTGTCCACGAAGAAGGCGTCGTCCTCCCAGCTGTCCCAGAGGCCTTTGATGACCTCGACATATTCCTCGGCGATCTTGTAGCGCTCGTCATGGGGCGGGTGGCTCGCCCGCCCAAAATTGGCGGCGGCCCCCGGCTGCGCCCCGGTCACCACGTTCCAGGCCGCCCGCCCGCCGCTGAGATGGTCGATGCTGGAGAGGATGCGGGCGATGTTATAGGGCTCGGTATAGGTCGTGGAGACCGTCGCGGCGAGGCCGATATGGCTCGTGGTGACCGCGAGTGCCGCGAGCAGCGTCAAGGGTTCGGTCTTCACCATGAGGCCCAGGGTTCCCTGGGGATTGCAATGGGGCGAATCCGCCAGGAAGACCATGTCGAACTTGGCCTTCTCCGCCGCCATGGTCTGCGCCAGATAGGGGCGGAAATTCTCGGGGTCGGTATAGGTGCCGGGCATGCGCCAGGAGGCGACGTGCAAACCGTTCGCCTGCAGGTAAAGCCCCAATCGCATTTGCTTGGCGGGCGTAGTCATGAGCGATCTCCCTCTTGCAATACCAGGCTTTGCGCCTTGGCTGGCAGGATCGGTCATCCCGCGCCGTCCCACAATACGCGTTTCACCTGATTGCGTTTACATCCATTCCGCTTTCGGTCAAAGACATCCGGATAGGCGGGCGAAATGCTTGGCGACAAACCCGGGCCTAGGCCGTGGTTCGCGTTACTGCCGCCGGATGCGTGGGGCGCGCCAGCCCGAGATGGTCCCGTAATGTCGGCCCCTCGTAGTCTCGCCGGAAGAGGCCGCGCTTCTGGAGGATCGGCACGACCTCGGTCGCGAAGACCTCCACCGGACCCGGCACGAAGGGCGGGTGCAGGATGAAGCCGTCCGCCGCCCCGCTGACGAACCATTCCTCCAGATCGTCGGCGACCTGCTGCGGGGAGCCGAAGATCAGGCGATGGCCCATGGAGGCCGAGGCGTAGTCGCGCAACTGCCCCAGATTGAAGCCGTATTTCTTCGCGACCGCCGTCATGGCGATGGCATGGCCGCGCATGCGCTCGGGCGGCAGTTCCGGGATGGGGGAATCGAGCGGCATGGAGGCCAGTTCCGGCATATCCATCCGCTGGGTCAGCATCTGCATCGCCGCGACGGGATCGGCGAGCGAGGCAAGGCGCGCCAGCATCTTGCGCGCCTCCTGCTCGTTCTCCGCGATGATCGGGCAGATCCCCGGCAGGATCTTCAGGGTCGAGGGATCGCGGCCCTCCGCCTCGGCCAGGGCGCGCACCTTCTTCCCGAAGGCCTTAGTGACTTCGAGGTCGCCCTGGACCGTGAAGACGACCTCGGCGTATTTGCCCGCGAAACCCATGCCCGTGGCGGAGGAGCCGGCCTGGATCATCACCGGATGGCCCTGGGGCGGCCGGGCCATGTTGAGCGGCCCCTTCACCTGATGGTGGCGGCCCACGTAGTCGAGGGCGTGGTACTTGGAAAGATCGGCCGGGACGCCGCGCTCCTTGTCCTTGACGAAGGCGCCGTCTTCCCAGCTGTCCCAGAGGCCCATGCAGATGTCGACGAACTCGCCCGCCATCTCGTAGCGCGTCTCGGCGTCGGGGCGCTCGGCCATGCTGAAATTCCCGGCGGCCTCGCGGTTGGAACTGGTGACGATGTTCCAGCCGGCGCGGCCGCCGCTCAGATGATCGAGCGAGGCGAACATGCGCGCCAGGTTATAGGGCTCGCTATAGGTCGTGGAGCCGGTGGCCGCGAGCCCGATATGGGTCGTCCGCATCGCCAGCGCCGTCAGCAGGGTCAAGGGCTCAAGACGGCTAAGGATGCCCGGCGGCGCGTCCTTGCCCGCCGCGAGGCTGTCGGCGAGGAACACCATGTCGAACTTGGCCGCCTCGGCGATCAGCGTCTGGCGCAGCATGAGGTCGAAGCTGTCCGGGCCATATTCCGCCTCCGGCAGCCGCCATCCCGCCACATGGACGCCGTTGCCAAGGAGCAGCGCGAGATTCATCTGACGGGGCATGTCAGCCTCCCATCCAATCTTTTCCTTCGGTCACCGCATGACCCTGCCAGCAGAGTGGCACCGACCCCGGATCTGGGCAATGGGGCAGGCAAGGGCGGCTGGGATTTGGTCTCCCTCTATATCCTCCGAAATCCGGGATCTTAAACGGGATCTTAAACGGTAGGCATACGGTTACTCCAGGGACGCGGGCGGCGCTCCTTTCGGTTCCGCATGATCAAACGCGATCGCCTGATCGGTCGGAGATATCAATATGCAAATGAAAGACAAGGTTGCCATCGTGACGGGCGCCGCAAGTGGGATCGGCAAGGAAATTGCCCGGACCTTCGCGCGGGAAGGGGCGAAGGTCGTCATCGCCGATCTCAATCGGCAGGGTGCGGAAGCCACGGCCGCGGAGCTGGGCGGACCGGATCGGGCGCTTGGCATCGCCATGGATGTGACCAGCGAGGATCAGGTCGAGGCAGGGATCGCGGAAGTCATCGCCGCTTTCGGCCGAATCGACGTTCTGGTGAGCAATGCCGGCGTGCAGATCGTTTCACCGCTGGAGGAATTTCCCTTCGACAAGTGGAAGCAGCTTCTCGCCATCCACCTCGACGGCGCGTTTCTCACCACGCGCGCGGCATTGCGTCATATGTACGCCCAGGGCGGCGGCAGCATCATCTACATGGGCTCCGTCCATTCCAAGGAGGCTTCTCCGCTCAAGGCTCCCTATGTGACCGCGAAACACGGACTGATCGGTCTTGCCAAGGTCGTGGCCAAGGAAGGCGCCAAGCACGGGGTGAGGGCGAACGTCATATGCCCGGGATTCGTGCGAACGCCCCTGGTCGAAAAGCAGATCCCCGAGCAGGCGAAGGAACTTGGTATTTCCGAGGCCGAGGTCATCAAGAACGTGATGCTCAAGGAGACCGTGGATGGCGAGTTCACGACTGTCGCGGATGTCGCGGAGACCGCCCTTTTCTTCGCAAGCTTCGGCTCCAACGCGCTGACCGGCCAATCCCTGGTCGTCAGTCACGGCTGGTTCATGCAGTGAGAAATAAAGCTGTGTTCCACCGCGCGACATAGTCTTATCCCAATATTCGGTAAGTAGTTTCCGAAGGCTGACGGCAAGGGCCACACCTCCTAGTGTGGCCCTCTACTCTTGTCGTGCGACCTAAGCGCCGGCGAGGCCTTCTGGAGACTTCTATTGGACAAGAAATTTTTCCGCCCGGCGCCTAAGCCATGGGCGTTTTCCCGGCTCGACCGCCGGATGGGACCGGCCTCCTTCCCCAAGCTGAAATGCCTTGGCGCGGGGACGGCGAGATGAAACGGCTGAGGCGTCACGCGCGCAATGTCTGGAGCCTTTCCAAGGGTTATTGGCAAAGCGAGTAACAGGGGCAAAACCCTGGGCCTGTCTGCTTGTCAGGCTTGGTTGCCGACGAGTTCGGGTAGGCGCGGGATGGCGAGACTTCCTGCGACGGCGAGTCTGGCGCCGAGATAGTCCCAGAACGATATGCCCAGCTTGGCGCAGGTCTTG
>CANJCB010000088.1 GCA_947473305.1 Rhodospirillales bacterium | reverse complement strand
GACTGGTTCAACAACAGGCGTCTGCTGGAGCCTATCGGAAACATTCCTCCCGCCGAAGCCGAGGAACGCTACTACGCCATGCTCGACGACATACAAGCGGCAGCATAACTTAAACTAAACGGCCTCCACGAATCCCGGGGCGGTTCACTTCGTCCATTGTCCATTGATCTCCTATACCGTTAGCTGATTCATATTCAGCCAAAGTCCGGTGAAGCTGCAAGAGCGAGGGATTGTAAAAAACCGCGCTGTCTGATGTCCACTCTTGGGTAAAAGATTTCCGTCGCCTGGGCTAATATTGGTGCGACCGATTACCTACATCCCCCCTACCTTCCCGCCTTCTCCAACGCCTCCAATACCCGCTGCGGGGTGATCGGCAGGCGGTCTATGGCGCCCGGGATGCCCAGCGCGTCGTCCACCGCGCCGGCGATGCAGCCGCCGACGCCGGTGCAGCCGCCTTCGCCCGCACCCTTCAACCCTAAGGGATTGAGCGGGGAGGGGCAGTCCTCGGTCAGCAGGATGTCGAGCGCCGGGACTTCCTTCAGGGTCGGGATCAGGTAGTCGGCGAAGGTCACCGACAGGGGCTCGCCGCGCTCGTCGTAGAGGAATTCCTCGAAGAGCGCGCCGCCGAGGCCCTGGACGAAGCCGCCTGAGATCTGGCCGTCGATCATGGCGGGATTGACCGCCCGGCCCACGTCATAGGCGATGAGATACTTCTCGATGGCGACCTGGCCGGTCCAACGGTCGACCGCGACCTGGGCGAGGTGCATGCCATAGGGATAGGTCATGTGGCTCGCGTGGAACCAGCCCTCGCAAGCGAGCCCCGGATCGCGGCCGTCGAGATGGGGCGAGCCCGGCGCCATCTGCGCCGCGATGGTCCCGAGGTTGATCGACGGACCGGTCTTGTTCTCTGGGCCGTCACCCTTGCGCACGACCTCGCCATCCACGATGTCCAGGTCCTGGGCGGGCAGTTGCAGCAGCTTCGACGCGGTGGCCAGCGCGATGTCCCGCAGCTTCAGCGCCGCGACATGGGTGGCGCTGCCGGTCATCACCGTGGCGCGGGACGCATGGGCGCCGATGCCGTGAGCGATGCGGTCGGTCTGGCCGTGGACCACGCGGACCTTGCGGTAATCGACGCCCAGGGCCTCCGCCGTGATCTGGGCGAGCGTCGTCTCTACCCCCTGGCCGACCGAGGCGGAGCCCGTCAAAAGCTCCACATATCCTGAGGTATCGACCGACATCTTGACGCCATCGGCGGGGCCGAGGCCGCTTTTCTCGACGAAGGTGGAGATGCCGAAACCGACCAGCTCGCCAGCCGCGCGGCGGCGCTTCAGGTCGATCTTCACGTCCTCCCAGCCGAACCGCTTCAGCGCCTTTTCCAGGAGCTTGGGATAGTCGCCCGAATCCAGCACCACATCGGTGCCGAGCGCGGAAAGGCCCCGGCTCAAGGGCAGCGCCTCGGGCGGCAGCAGGTTGCGCCGCCGGATCTCCACCTTGTCGAGGCCCATGGCGTCGCCGATGGCGTCCATCATGCGCTCCCGCACGAAGGTGCCCTCGTAGCGGCCGGGGGAGCGATAGGTCGCGGCAGGCGTCTTGTTGGTCAGGCGGAAATGCCCCACCGCCTTGAAGTTTGGGATGCGGTAGCAGCCGGGCAACATGCCGATCCCGTTGTCCAGGACGCGGACGCCGTGGGTGCGGATATAGCCGCCCTGGCTGTGGTGGAATTCGTCGTCCATGGCGGTGACGACGCCATTCTCGTCCACCGCCGCGCGCACCTTGTGGAATTGCTCTCGCGAATGGTTGCAGGCCATCAGATGCTCGCGCCGGTCCTCGATCCATTTGACCGGGCGGCCGAGGCGCATGGCCGCCGCCAGCACCAGGAAATCCTCGGGGTAAAGCTCGCCCCTGACGCCGAAGCCGCCGCCGGTATGGCCCTCGTAAAGCTGGACCGAGGTGGTGGGCCGGTCGAAATAGCGGGCGATGGTTTCGCGGTTCTTGTGCGGCACCTTGGCCGCGCCATAAAGCTCCAGCATGTCGAAGGCCGCGTCGTAGCGCCCGAGGGCGCCGCGCGTCTCCAGGGGCACGCCGGTGTGGCGGCCGACGCTGACCTCGATCTCGACGATCTTATGGGCCTTGGCGAAGGCGGCGGCGGTGTCGCCATAGCCCTGGACGATGACCGCGGGCTCGGTCGAAAGGCCGGGGGCGAATTCGCCGGGCGGGTCGCGGGCGTCGAGGATGACGGGCAGGTCCTCCGCCTCGATCATGACGAGGTCGGCGGCGTCCTCGGCCACATAGGGGTCGGTGGCGAAGACGACGGCCACGGGCTCGCCCACATAGCGCATCTTGTCGGCGGCCAGCAGCGGCTGGCGGTAGGGCCGGAGGCTCTCGGCGGTGGCGTCGCGGAAGTCGATCACCGGCAGGTCGGTGATGTCCCGATGGCTCCAGACCGCGACGACGCCGGGCAGCGCGCGGGCCTCCTCCGCCTCGACGGAGACGATCCGGGCATGGGCCTGGGGGGCGCGCACGACGCGCATGTAGAGTTGATGCGGAAACCCGATATCGGCGGCATAGCGCCCCTTGCCGGTGACGAGCGGGCGGTCTTCCAGCCGGGCGACCGATTGGCCCAGGACCTTGCCCGCGCGGTCGGCCGCTATCTTTTGGTGGGGGCTGCTCATGACCCGCGCATCTCTTTGGCGGCGGCGGTCACGGCCGCGATGATGTTGCGATAGCCCGTACAGCGGCAGAGGTTCGAGGAGAGGATGTCTTTCAATTCCTCGTCGTCGATGTCGGGTTCTTTTTCAAGAACGGCCGTCGCCAGCATCAGGAAGCCCGGCGTGCAGAAGCCGCATTGCAGGCCGTGGTTGTCGATGAAGGATTGCTGGAGCGCGCTCAAGGTCGTGCCGGTGGCCAGCCCCTCGACGGTGCGGATCTCCTTGCCCTGGGCCTGGACCGCGAACATCAGGCAGGCCCTGACCGGCTCGCCCTCCACGATCACCGTGCAGGCCCCGCAGACCCCATGCTCGCAGCCCGTATGAGTCCCCGTCAGCCCGCAATCGTCGCGGATCGTATCCGCCAGCGTGCGCCGCGCCTCGACCGCGACGTCATAGTCCCGGCCGTTGACGTTGAGGGTGATCGCGGTCTTGTCGTTCATCTCTCGACGCCGTCATTGCGAGGAGCGTAGCGACGAAGCAATCCAGAGACCTCGCCGGTGGCTAGACCTGGATTGCTTCGCCTCTCGCGGAAGCGGAGCTTCCGCTGCGGCAAGCGAAGCTTTGCTTCGCTGAGAGCATCCGCTCGCAATGACGCCCCCCTAAAGACGGAGCCTTACTTCCCCGTCGCGTGCAGACCGGCCGTCGTCCCGGCAAGCCGCCCAAACACCGACCCCGCCATCAGGCCCGTCCCGCCCGGATAGTTGAAGTAGAACAACCCGCCGACCAGCTCGCCCGCCGCATGAAGGCCGGGGATGACCTTGCCGTCCTGGTCGATGACCTGGCCGTCCGTGTCGATCTTCAAGCCGCCGAAGGTGAAGGTGACGCCGCAGGTGACCGCATAGGCCTCGAAGGGGCCTTCGTCGATGGTATTGGCCCAATTGGACTTGTTGATCGCGAGGCCCACCGTCTTGCGGCCGTCCTTCACATTGGGGTCGAACTTCACGTCCTTGGTGACGGCGGCGTTATAGGCCTTGATCGTCTCCAGCGCCTTCACCGGATCAACGTCGTCGAGCTTCTGGACCAGCTCTTCCAGCGTGTCGGCGCGGACCTTGGTCACCTGCTTGATGCGGTATTCGTCGCGCAGCATCGGGATGATCTTCTTGTCGAAGACCTGCCAGGCGAACTGCCCCGGCTGGTTCAGGATCACGCGGCCGTATTTGGCATAGGTGTAGTTGCGGAAATCCGCGCCCTCGTCGACGAAACGCTCGCCGTTGGCGTTGATCATGATGCTCCAGGGATAGGAGTGCTTCTGGAAGTTGTCGCCCACCGCCAGATCGCCGAATTCCGGCGCGTTGCGATCCCAGCCCACCGCATGGCAGCCCGACCAGTTGCCGGTCGCCATGGCGCCGATGTCCAGCGCCATCTTGTGCCCGTCGCCGGTGTTGAAGCGGGTGCCGCGAATCTTGGCCAATTCCCAATTGGGACCCATGTAGCGGGTCATCATCTCGTGGTTGGCCTGGAAGCCGCCGGCCGCCAGCACGACGGACTTCGCCATGACCTCGACGGTCTTGCCCTCGTGCTTGACGCGCACGCCCTTGACCCCGTCGTCGTCGGCGATCAGCGACATGGCGCGGCTGTTATAGGCGACCTGGATGCCGTTCTTCTTGGCGATGGTGGTATGGGCCTCCACCAGGCCCGGCCCGCCGCCCCAGGCTTCGACCGTGAGGCCGCCCCAGAACACGAACCGCCCGTCGATCTTATAGGCCTGGCGTCCCCAGATCGGGATGAAGCGGATGCCCTTCTTCTGGAGCCAGCGCATGGTCTCCTTGCTGCGCGTGACCAGCAGCTCGCACATGTCGGGATCGGTGCGGTATTCCGTCACCCGGCCCATGTCGTCGAAGAACTTGTCCTGGGTATAGGTCCCGAAATCGGCCACCGCGACCTCGGCGTCGCTGAGGTCCGGCATCAGGGTGCGCAGATCGTCGACCCCGTCGTAGACGCAGCGGAAGGCGCCCGCCGTGAAGCGGCTGTTGCCGCCGGACTCATCCTCCGACGCGCGCTCCAGCACGAGTACCGAAGCGCCCTGCTCGGCGGCGGCATGAGCGGCACAGAAAGCGGCGTTACCCGCGCCGACGACGACGACATCAATGGACGAAGGAAGCATTTTTGACCCGGACCAGCGTTGAGGATGGGGACGGCGGCAAACCCGCCGGAGAGCGGGAGTTTTGGGTCCCGCATCCGCCCAAGTCAACATAATCCGACATGCCGGGGGGCGGATCTGCCGCTTTAAGCGGCAGGACGCCTGGGGAGGATTGTTTCAGGTATACAAGGTTGGGGGGAGTCTGACGGGCGGCTGTAGACCCTCACCCTCCCATCGCCTCGACGATGGGAGGATGAGGGTAAACGCGCTTACCCCATCCCCCTCAGCACCCGCGCCACCTCGTCATAGGACCCCGCGATATGATGCGCGCCGACCTGGCGCAGGGCATCCGCGTGCCCGTCCCGGATATGGCTCCCCGCGCAGAGCCCGATGACCGTCATGCCCGCCGCGACGGCGGCCGTGACGCCGATGGGGGAATCCTCGATCACCACCGTCCGCTCCGGCGCGGCATCCAGGGCTGCGGCCGCATGGAGATAGATATCGGGATGGGGCTTGCCGCGCGTCACATGGCGGGCGGCGCTGAAGATCCGGTCGTCGGCAAAGAAGGGACGCAATCCCAGGAGATCGAGATTGCCCGTGATCGAGTCGAAACGGCTGCTGGAGGCGATGCATTTCGGCCGCTCGCCCAACCCTGTCAGGAAGGCCTCGACCCCCGCGATGGCCTTCAATTCGGCCCGCATCATTTTCTCCAGAAGGACCATGCGGCGCTGGCGCAGATCCACGGTCGGCGCCCGGCCCCAGCGGGCCTCGATGGCTTGGAGACAGTCTTCCCAATGCCGTCCCATGTAATCCCGGAACGAGTCCTCCAGCGAGGTCGCCATGCCCACTTCCGTCAGGACATCGGCCAGGGTCTGATTGGCGATCACCTCGCTATCCGCGATGACGCCGTCGAAATCGAAGATCAGGAGCATGGGACGAGACTACCGATCCCGTCGCCGCCCGTCGCGTATGGCGTTCAGAATGACCCGCTGGCTATCGTCTTCGACGTTGTAGAAGATCGCATAGGGAGACAGCACGAGCTTGCGTTCGCCATCTTCTATGGCCCGCCCCCGCAAAGGGAGGGATGAAAGCGAGCTTGCCGTTTCCACCAGCAGTCGCGCGACACGGGCTGCGGCGAGTGGATTTTCAAGAGCGATATAGCTTCGAATTTGTTCGACGTCGGCGATGGCCGCGTCAGACCAGACTACTTCCGCCAACGCGGCGCGGGCAGCTCGTTCGGCGTGCCCCAGGACAGAAGCCAGCGCTTAACCTCTTCGTGTGGGACGACACGGCCGGCGGCGGCATCGGCATGTCCGCGCGCGATGGCGGCGCGTTCCGCGTCGGTCAGAGGTTCGAACTCCTGTTCGGGGAGTTCGGAGGGATGAGCGTCTGGCTTCATAGGCATCATATTAGCATGAAAGACCGCTAATTACAGGGGCGGTGCCACCGACCTACCGACCGTCGAGCCTGGCCAGCCAGCTCCGAAAGTCCTCGGGCCGGGATGCCATCGTCGCGACGGCTTCTTCGTAGGCGGGTCGCCAGGTCTCGTGGATGAAATCCGCGACGCGGGTCGGCAGGGGCGGCCGCGTCGTGTGGAACCGGATGCGGCCGTCGTTCTTGGCTCCATGGGTCTCCACGTCGTAGCCCCATCTTTCGGGCGTGGCTCCTCGACGAAGAACTTCCTCGCGGAGGCCGGGTCGGTTCATGGGGATGGAGAGAGCCTCTACCGGCCGGCCGATCTCGCGTCCAATGATCTCCGCGACCTCCGCCAGCGTCAGGTCTTCCGATCCCACTTCGCGCACGACATGACCCGCACCGGCGGGCGCGAGCAATTCCCGCGCCGCCACCTCGGCGATATCCCGCGTGGCGACATAGGGCAGCTTGAGGTCCGGGCTGAAGTACCAGGGCATTTTCCCGTGGCGCGCGACGACCTCGACCCAGGCCAGCAGGTTTTCCATGAAATAACCGGCGCGCAGATGGACCACGGAGATCCCGCTGAGCCGGTTCAAGATCTGCTCCAGCTCATAGAAGCCGACGAAATGCCCGCTGCCGTCCGTCACGTCGCCGCCGAAGCTGCTGAGGTTCACCACGCGCTTCACCGGCGAGCCTTGAAGCGCCGAGACAAGCCGTTCCGCCACGGCGGCATAATGGCTGTGGAGATTGGACCAATCGGTCTTGACCATGGTGAAGGCGGCGTCGGCGTCGCGGAAGAAGGATTCGAGACCCGGGGTCCCGGCATCGAAGCTCCCGAGGAAAGGCTCGGCCCCGAGCGTGACCAACTCATCGAGCTTCTCGCCGCCGCGCGACAGGACCCGGACCTCGTGCCCCGCTGCCAGCAGTCTGCGGCAGAGTCTCGCGCCGATGTTTCCCGTCGCTCCGACGACCGCGATCCTCATGTCAGCTTTCCTTGGGCAGCATCGATTGCGGGCCGTAGCCGGTCCAGGCGATAGGCGAGCCCGCCAGTTCCGCAGCCTCGTCCGGGGGCAGGCTCCCATCCCATTTCGCGGCGAGATAGCGCCGCCCGGTGATCCCGTCCGAGGCGGTCGAGCAGAGCCAGAGGGCGGGGGCCACCATGATGTCCGGCTGCCACATCCGGTGGGGCGGGAGATCGACGCTGGCGGCGAAGGGCGTGTTGACCGGGCCGCCGGGGAGCAGCGCGTTCACGGTGACGCCGGTGCCCGCCAATTCCGTCGCCATCAGGGCGGCATAGGCCTCGTTGGCGGCCTTGGACGCGCCATAGGCCACCTGCTTCAGCATGGTGTCGAGGCTCGTGGAGATATTCACGATGCGGCCCCAGCCGCGCTCGATCATGCCGCCGACAAGATCCACCGTCAGGAGGTGCGGGGCCACCGCGTTGACCTTGAAAAACCGCTCCAG
>CANJCB010000087.1 GCA_947473305.1 Rhodospirillales bacterium | reverse complement strand
GCCGCCGGCGCTGCGTCCGACTACCGAGACACGCGGAACATGCCCGGTGTGGCCGGCACCTCGCGATTGTCGCCTCATCTCCACTTTGGCGAAATCGGCCCGCGGCAGATCTGGCGCTCGATCACGGCCCAGGCCTTGGCCCGAACCGGCAATCCGATGCCGAGTGGTGTCGAGACCTATCTCTCGGAGATCGCCTGGCGGGAGTTTTCCTACCACCTGCTGTTCCATTTCCCGACCCTGCCGGAGGCGCCGCTCCGCCCGGAGTTCGCGCGGTTCCCCTGGGCAGACGACGCCAAAGGCCTTGCGGCGTGGCAGCGCGGACTCACCGGCTATCCGATCGTCGACGCCGGCATGCGGGAGCTGTGGAGCACGGGATGGATGCACAACCGCGTGCGAATGATCGTCGCGTCATTCCTGATCAAGGACCTCCTGCTGGATTGGCGCGCCGGTGAAACGTGGTTCTGGGACACGCTGGTCGACGCCGACCTCGCGAGCAACGCAGCGAGCTGGCAATGGGTCGCCGGCTGCGGCGCGGACGCCGCACCGTATTTCCGCGTCTTCAATCCGTCGCTGCAGGGCGCGAAGTTCGACCCGAAGGGCGATTATGTTCGCCGCTGGGTTCCGGAAATCGGCAAACTTCCCAACTCGCTGCTGCATTCGCCGTGGGAGGCGCGGCCGATAGAACTCGCCGACGCCGGAATTCATCTGGGTCGAACCTATCTGGCGCCGATCGTCGAGCACGGTGGCGCGAGGCAGCGCGCTCTTGAAGCGTTCAAGCGCATCAAGAAAGGCTGATCGTCGGGGGTGCCCGACATTTGGAGGAGGGATAAATGGATCTGCCGCTTCAGGGTAAGGTTGCGCTGGTCACGGGCGGCGGCCGGGGGCTCGGGCGTTCGATCGTGCGCGGACTAACGCAGGCGGGCGCGCACGTTGCCGTCACCGCGGCCCGTGAGATCGAAGAGATCGAGCGCGTCGCATCCGAAGCGCCGAAGGGCGCGGTCGCGACGTTCCTGGCGGACGTAACCAAGGAGGAGGATTGCGCGCGCCTCGTCGGGGAGACTTTGAAGCGCTTCGGCAAGCTCGACCTGCTGATCAACAATGCCGGACGCGGCATGAAATACGTCAATGAAAGCTTCCTGACCCAGCCGACGCGGTTCTGGGAAACCGATCCGGACACCTGGCGCATGGTGATCGACACCAACGTCAATGGCCCGTTTCTGATGGCGCGGGCGAGCGCCCCGCACATGCTGAAGTCTGGATGGGGCCGCATCATCAACATGTCGATGTCGTACGCGACCATGCGGAGAAAGGGCTTTTCTCCCTATGGCCCGTCGAAAGCGGCGCTGGAATCCGAAACTCTGATCTGGGCGCAAGAGCTGGACGGCACGGGCGTCACCGTCAATGCCATCTTGCCCGGCGGAGCGACGCTGACCGGTATGATCCCTGAATCATTTCCCGAGGCCGAACGCAGCCGCCTGCTCAATCCGGACATCATCATCCCAGTGGTTCTGTGGCTCGCAAGCGAGTCCTCCACGGGCGTGACGGGCAAACGCTTCGATGCATCCCAATGGCGCTCGGATCTGCCGCCCGATGAGGCGGCCACGCTTTGCGCCAGAGACGCCGGCGTCTATGAGGCCGGGTCATAAATGGAGGGCGTCGAGCCGCGATCCGGCCTTTTATGGATCCGAACGTACCCTGCGCCGCGAATCCCAGCCTCGGTGCGGCAGGCCGTCGCTCTTCATCGGGTGGCTAAATCAGTCTGACCTTGAAAATAGCGTGCGAAACCGATGGCGTCAGATCGCAAGTGGCAGTTCAAGACGAAGTTTCGCGCCAACGCCTTTGGCTGGCGCGGGTCGAATCTCGCGATCGGCCGGCTCAAGGAAGCCGCCTCCGAGATCAGGTCCGCGGCGAAATCCGATCCCGTCGCGGCTGGAGATGGCGTCGTGTCGTTGATGGAGCGCATCTGGCCGGCGTTCCAGGGCATTGATACCTCATCAGGCGCTCTTGGCGGCGCGGTCTTTCGCACCATCACCGAGCTGATCCCCATCCTGACCGCCGCGCCGGCGGACCACGCGACCAGAAGCAAGTGGCTCGAGAGATTGTTCGAGGCGGTGCAAAACGACGGCGTCGAATATCTGGCGCCGCTGGAAGATCGCTGGGGCGAGATCGCCCAATACCCGGACCTGATCGACGAATATGCCGACCGAATGATCGAAATGGTGCGGCGGGCCTGGGCCGACCACCAAACCTTCAACCATGTCATTGGAACATCCATCTGCTTGTCGTGCCTGCTGGAGGGCGGCCGTTACGCCGAACTTCAAGAACTGCTGGCCACGCGGCGGATGAATTTTTGGTCCTGGCACAGGTTCGGCGCCGAGGCTCTGGTTCGGCAGGGCTTGTGGGAATCCGCGATCGCATACGCCGAAGCCGCCCGCAGCGTCACGAACCCCGGCTTCTCCGAAACGTCCATCGACCGGTTTTGTGAGAAACTATTGATCGACCACGGTCGCGCGGATGAGGCCTATCGACGTTATGGCCTGCGTGCGGCCAGCGGCACGACGAACCTATCGGTCTACCGCGCTCTGGTCCGCACATATCCGGACCGGGACCACCGCCGGATGCTGCTGGATCTGATCGAAACCCGCGGCGACAAGGGCAAATGGTTTGCGGCCGCGAAAGATTCCGGATTTTTCGACATCGCCGTCGAGTGTGCCGCCGCTCAGGGCGCAGACCCGTCGACGCTGGTGCGGGCGGCCCGGGATTTCTGCGGCAAGGAGCCGAAATTCGCCGCCACCGTCGCGCTGCTCGCGCTCTCAAGCCTGCTCGATGGTGGGGGCTATGACCCGAGCGTGTCGGAAGTCGACGACGCCGTGAAGCATCTTCTCGTGGCTTCGCGCCAGATCGGATCGGTCGAATGGGCCTTGCGAGAACTCGGCAAGTTGAGGGAGCGGCGATGTGCGCCAGGCCGGGAACCGTTTCAGCATGCCATCCAGGCCGCGCTGTCGCGCTGGCATCCTGTCGAGCCCAGCGTTTAGCAACCATGACCGACCCGGCTTCAGCCTGACCGATCTCTGCGCGGTCGCAATGGATTAAACGCTTCGCGAGCTTGGCATCGCCGCGCTGACCCGAGGTCTCTGCAGCTTTCGTGACCGATAGCCACTCCAAGGGTCACTTGCGACTCGATCGCGTTCACTATACGTTCTCCATATCCGCGTCCCGGCTATAGTCCCCTGAACGAGAGCTATATGGCGGACCAGATCGTCATCACCGAGAAGACCAGCCAGGCGAAAGACGTTCGCGCCGCCGTGGGATCTCGCTACGGGGACATCCTCCCGGCTGAGGGACATCTGTTGGATCTTCTCGAACCCGAGGATGTCGTGCCGGCCTGGAAGCGCTGGTCGCCGATCCTGCTTCGTCCTGAAGGCCTTTATGGCACCCGCCCTGCCGAGGGCGGCAACAAAGCCGCGAAGCTCAAAGCGATCCGTGAGGCGCTGCGCACCGCAAAGCGGGTATGGCTCGCCACCGATTGCGATCGCGAGGGGCAGCTCATCGGTCAGGAGATCCTCGAGCATTACAATTACCGCGGCCAGGTCATGCGGGTGCTGTTCACCGCGCAGGATTCTCAGACGATCCGCGACGCATTCGGCCGGGCGAAGCCAAACGCCGAATACGCTTCTCTTTACGCCGCCGCGGTCGCGCGCCGACAAGCCGACCAGATCTACAACCTGTCGCTGACCCGAACCGCGACCGTCATTCTTGGTCAGGGTGCGCGGGGCGTCATAGGAGTTGGCCGGGTCAAGACGCCAACCTTGGCGATCGTCTGCAAGCGCGAGCTCGAAATCCGGAACTTTGTGCCGCAGGCGTATTTTGAGGTTGTCGCCACCGCGAACGTAGCTGGCGGTCAATTCCAGATGCGGCACGCCCCGCAGGAGCGAATTGTCCGGCGCGAGGTCGCCGAGAAGGTGGTCGAAGCGGCTCAGGACTTTCAGGGCCCGCTTGGCGTGCACGTAGAAGACAAGCGGCAAGGGCCGCCGAAGCTCCACGATCTGCCCTCGCTGCAGAAATTGTGCAGCTCGCGCTTCGGGTGGCCGGCCAGCAAGACGCTGGAAGTCGCGCAGGAACTTTACGACGGCCAGGGCAAAAAGATCATCACCTATCCCCGCGCCGAGGTGCGGTATCTCCCGGAGAGCTTGATATCGGACGTCCCGAAGATCGTGGCCGGCTTGCAGGCGGGCAAGTCGTTCAGCGCGATCCCTGTGCCCGACCCCCCGATCATCAGAAAGGGCGCAAGCGGCAGTTTTCATGACAAGGGACTTGAGGGCGCCAGCCATCACGCAGTCATTCCCAACGTCAACACGGTCGACAACCTGCGGGAAGTCTGGCCGCGTCTTTCGATCGACGAGAAGAAACTGTTCGACGTGATCGCGCGGGCTTATCTCGCCGCCGTCATGCCAGACTTCCGTTACCGTCAGACGACCGCAACGCTCGACGTCCGGGGCTTTCCTTTCCGCGCCGCCGGTCGCCAGCCCATTGATCTTGGCTGGCGCGCAGCGTTCCCGGAGTGGCAGCCCGCCGACGAAAAAGGCGATGAAGCGCAATTGCTGCCAGCATTGCGCAACGGCGAGACCGCGAAGCTGGAAAACCCCACGATTGAGGACAAGGAGACGCGGCCTCCGCCGCGATACAACGAGGGCACCCTGATCGAGGCGATGCAGAACGCCTGGCGTTTCGTCGACGACGAGGTGCTGCGGGAGCGGCTGAAAGAAGCCAAAGGCATCGGCACTCCGGCCACCCGGGCCGAGATTATTGGCGGACTCAAGAGACAGGCTTTCCTCGTTGCCCAGGGAAAGAACATCGTGCCCACCGAGACTGGGTTGTCGCTATTCGGGGTTCTCAAGCAGGCTGATCCGTCGCTGGTCGACCCTGGGTTAACCGCGCAACTCGAATGCCTGCTCGACGAGGTCGTGATCGGCAAGCAGGAGATGATCGGCGCGATCGATGCGGTGTGCGACGTCGCCCAACGCATTATCGGCAAACTCCAGGAAGGCGCCGTCGCCGGAGGACCGCCCTTGCTTGGCGCCGCCGCGGCCGGCGGCACGGGATCACGCCCGCCAACTCCGGCGATGAAACGCTTTGCGGACAGCATCGCCCGGGCGAGAGGCGTCAAACCTCCACCGGGCTATGCGACATCGGGACCAATCTGCCGCGCGTTCCTCGACCAGCACGCACCCAAGAAAGCTGGCTGTGAAATAGTTGGTGTGTCTGGCTCCAAGCCAGCGAGTCCGGCGCAGATGTTATTCGCCGAGAAGCTCGCGCAGGAGAAAGGCATCGTTGTTCCCGACGGGGTCAAGGCCAGTTCGGCCGCCATGGCGACGTGGATCGACTCCAACCAGGTCAAGAAGCGTGGCGAGAGCCGCCGTAAGGCTGTCAACGCGCAGACGAACGCAATTGCTCCCAAAACCAAGGCTCCAAGAAATAGATCTCGGAAGTTCGCGGCAAATGTCACCGGAAAAATTGAGCCACCAACGGCCACTCGGGAGAGTTCGGGAACTGATACCCCACTGCGGATTCCCTATGGCAACAAGGATGTCGCCCTGAAACTTGGGGCCCGCTACCGAGCAGGGCAGTGGTATGCCCCTCCAGGTGTCGATCTTGCTGCCTTCAGCGAACATGGGTGGTTGGCGCCCGACGAGCCACGGCCCGCTCCAACGGGCCTATAGTGCAGCCGCAGCCTATGAACGCGCTGAGGGGGCGGAGGAATGTCGGCAACGATCGCTATCATAGACGACCTAAGCCGTGAGCCACCCATTGCCGCGATAGGGAGCAACTGGCAGCTCCTCACCGACCAGGTCATGGGTGGTGTCTCAAAAGGGACCATGGTCCGCGATGCAGTCGCCGGCCGGCCCGCCATCCACATGCGTGGCGACGTCAGTCTCGAGAACAATGGCGGCTTTGTTCAGATCGCCCTCGATCTCTCGCCTGATGGTGGGGTCGTCGATGCCAGCGCCTGGAGCGGGATTGAACTCGACGTATTCGGCAATGGTGAGGAGTACGGCGTTCATCTGCGGACGGACGCCCTGACCAGGCCGTGGCAATCTTATCGCCAAAGCTTCACGGCCGACGCGGAGTGGCGGACGGTTCAACTGCCGTTCGACCACTTTGTTCCCCATCGCACGGATGTTCTGCTCGATACGCATCGCTTGCGGCGGATCGGCGTGGTCGCCATTGGCCGCGCCTTCTCCTGCGACCTTGCTCTGGGCGGGCTGCGGTTCATGACATCGCCGCGGTCAGTGAAGGAGCCCTCTTCATGAAGGTCATTCCCGATCCCACCGGTCCGGGACAGGAAAGCGTCTGGTCCTATCCGCGGCCGGCGGTGGCTGAGCCAAGCCAGCGCCGTCTCAAGATCGTGCATCGCGATGTCATCATCGCCGACACGCAGAAAGGCATACGCACGTTAGAAACAAGTCATCCGCCCACCTACTACTTTCCACCGGCTGATATTGCACCGTTGGTCCTACAGCCGTCGCGCCGTCGCTCTTTCTGCGAGTGGAAAGGCGAAGCTATCTACTTCGATGTCGTCGTGCGCGACGAAACGCTGCGCGATGTGGCCTGGAGCTATCCCGATCCGAACTCGGCGTTCAGATCCTTGCGCGATCACGTGGCGTTTTACGCGTGGCCTTTCGAAGGCTGCTTTATCGATGACGAGCGCGTGACGCCGCAACCCGGAAATTTCTACGGTGGGTGGATCTCTTCCGATGTCGCCGGCCCTTTCAAGGGAGCGCCAGGCACCGGGTTCTGGTGACGGGGCGGGCAGTCGGCGAGCTGGCGGTGGCGCGATATGGTCGACGCGCGGTTATGCTCGCGACGACGCCACCGAATTCAGACGCTACACGGCAAAATTCAGCGCGGTGGCGAAGCTAGCCGTGCGGTCGCCATGATGTGACGAATCCTCTGCGGTTGGGCGAACCGTGGTAGGATTTGTCACAGGACCGCCCGGGACTCACGACCGCTCAATTGGAAGACAACGTTGTCCGGCGGCGCGGCGAAATTTGCCCTACACGCGCGGTCCATTAGGTTTGGCACAGTCGTGCAAGATTGCGAAGGACCGCGTCTTTATGCCCCGATCGATTGAGACCGAGATAAGCGCTCTGCCCTTCGCGCAACTGAAGGATAAGCAGCGGCGCATTCGTGAAGGCTTCCCCGAGCATATCGGCCTGCGCATTCATCGAGCGCTCAGCTGGCTTGGTCGGGCTGAGACGGACACGAACGACCCAGACGTACGTTTCATTCTCCTATGGATTAGCTTCAACTCGGCCTACGCGGCCGACCTGCGGGACGATCTGGCCAGCGAGCGAGGCGCCTTCAACGCCTATTTCGAGGGGCTTGTCGGTCTCGATGGCGAGCACCGGATCTACAATTCAGTTTGGAAGCGTTTCTCCCAGGAAATCCGGCTACTCCTCAGCAATCGGTACATCTTTGCGCCATTTTGGAACCACCATAACGGTCTGGAGGGTTTTGCCGACTGGGAAACGCGTCTGGCGTCCAGCCAGAAGGTCATCGCTCGCGCCATGGCTGAGCGCCAGACGGCCAAGATCCTATCAACCCTTTTCGACCGGCTTTACGTGCTGCGCAATCAGTTATACCAACCCGCTTAAAGAATCACCCATTCCCGGGTACCAATCGAGGTGATCCTCGCCGGGTCCGAGACGAACCAATTCCAAGCCCTGGCGCAGGCGCGGACAATGTCGTTGTAGGTCTTCCAGACTTGGGTACCGAACCTGTTGTC
>CANJCB010000086.1 GCA_947473305.1 Rhodospirillales bacterium | reverse complement strand
GCGTTCGCCAGAATGTCGACGCCGCGCAGCATCCGGTCGCGCGCATCGGTGTTGAATTTTACTTCCTTGGCAGCCATGCCATAACTCCTTGATAACTTGGTGTCTTGCCGTCGATGAAAAGCCTAGGCGCCTACTTCTTGGCGGGCTTCGCGGCCGGACCGGTGATGATCCCGAGGATGTCGGATTCCTTCATGATGATCAGCTCTTCGCCAGCGACCTTGATCTCGGTGCCGGACCACTTGCCGAAAAGGACCTTGTCGCCGGCCTTGACGTCGAGCGGATGGATCTTGCCATCTTCGCTGCGGGCGCCAGCACCGACGGCGATCACTTCGCCTTCCATCGGCTTTTCCTTGGCGGTATCGGGAATGATGATCCCGCCGGCGGTCTTCTCATCCTGCTCCAGGCGACGGACCAGGACACGGTCGTGCAACGGCTTAAACTGCATTCTTTGCTTCTCCAGCACTGACGAAAATCTCGTGACTCGATCCGGACCGAGGCTGCTGGCACTCGCCCCGGATGAGTGCCAGACGAGATAGCAATGCTCGGCCATAATTTCAAGGAACTTTGTGGCACTCTCGATACCGGACTGCCAATCGATTGATTGATACGCTTTTATGTGACGGAAATGTGGACAATCTCGCCGGCCTGTCGTCGCGGGGCGCCGTGGGGCGGAAAAGCGATGGCGCATTCCGCCATGCTTCGACGCTGGATGCGGCGGAATGCGCCGGGCTTTTCCGCCCCCGCAGGTTCGGCGATATGCGACAAGGCCGCTCTTGTCAGGGGGGCCTCAACCGGGCATTTCTCGGGCCAGAAGGAGCCCGCCCTTTGCCCGCTTTATCCCGCGACCGCAGCCTGCCCAGCGCCGCCGAAAAATCCATCGCCTGGTGGCTGATCGGGCTTTGCGCGATGGTCTTCCTGATGGTGGTGATCGGGGGGGTGACGCGGCTGACGGAATCGGGGCTCTCCATCACCGAATGGAACCCGGTGATCGGCATCGTCCCGCCCCTGGGCGAGGCGCAATGGCTGGCGGAATTCGATAAATACAAGCAGATCCCGCAATACGCCGCCTTGAACCAGGGCATGAGCCTCGGCGACTTCAAGTCGATCTTCTTCTGGGAATATCTGCACCGGCTCTGGGGGCGGCTGATCGGGATCGTCTATCTGGTGCCCTTCCTGTGGTTCCTGGTCCGGGGCCGGATCCCGCGCCGCCTCGCGCCCGCGCTCGCCGTGATCTTCCTGCTCGGCGGGATGCAGGGCGTCTTGGGCTGGTACATGGTCAAGAGCGGGCTCGTCGACCGGATCGAGGTCAGCCAATACCGTCTCGTCGCTCATCTCGTGGCGGCGGTGCTGCTTTATCTCGCGATGCTCTGGGTGGCCCTGGGCCTGCTCTGGCCGAAGCCGCTCGATGGCGCCCGCAGGGGTTTGCGCCGGGCCGCCTCGGCGGTGCTGGTCCTGGTGCTTCTGACCCTGGTGGCGGGGGGCTTCGTGGCGGGCTTGCGGGCCGGCTATATCTACAACACCTTCCCGACCATGAACGGCGACTGGGTGCCCGAGGGCTATGCCCGGCTCCAGCCCTGGATCCTCAACTGGTTCGAGACGATCCCCGCCGTCCAGTTCAACCATCGGGTCCTGGCCGAGACGACCTTCGGATTGGTCGCCGTGCTGTGGTTCCAGAACCTGAAGTCAACCTTGAGCCGCCGGGCGCGGCTCGCCTTCCACGGACTTTTCGCCGCCGCCTGCCTTCAGGTGGCGCTGGGTATCTCGACGCTCCTGCTGGTGGTGCCGATCCCGCTGGCGGCGGCGCATCAGGCCGGCGCGATCCTGCTGGTGACGGCGGCGCTGGTGGCGCGGCACGCGGTGCGGGCGGGGTGATGTCGCTTGTCGCCCGGCTGAAGGATTGGCGGCCTTATCGGGTAGCCCGTCACCTGTGGCTGCTCGCGACAAGCCGTCGATACCGGGTGGCCTGGCTCATCCAACGGGAAAATCCTCCCAACCTTTTTCAGCCCTTCACCGATACCGAGGTGGACCGTTATCCGAGGCTCTTCCGCTATGCGCGGGAGAATTTACCCGGTGGGCCGGCGGTGCGGCTGCTCTCCTTCGGCTGTTCGACAGGGGAGGAGGTCTTCACCCTGCGCCACTATTTTCCCGAGGCTGCGATCCGGGGCATCGATATCAATCGGGCCAATATAAAGGTCTGCCAAAGGAAACTGCGGCGCGCGCCGGATCCGGGGATCGATTTCCTGCAGGCGGGGAGCACGCAGGGAGAGGAGACCGCGGCCTATGACGCGATCTTCTGCATGGCGGTGTTGCGGAACGGCAATCTCGCTTTGCCAGACAAGGACCGCAGTGACCTTTATATCCGCTTCGAGGATTTTGCGGCGACGGTTGCGGACTTCGATCGCTGCTTGAAGCCGGGTGGGCTGCTCTTCATCGTGTCGAGCAGCTTCCGCTTCGCCGACACCCCGACGGCCAGCGGTTTCGAGGCCGCCCTGCAGCGTCAGATCAAGAATCCCAGCAGTCCGCGCGCACGGATGTTCGATGAAAAAAACCGGGAAATCCCTGGCGCGGTCTATAGCGACACGGTCTTCAGAAAGCGCGGGATGAGGTCCGGATCCCGGTGAAGCCCGGACCTCGACCGAAGCCTTAGCAACCCTTGGCGTTATCGACGGCGCTGTTCGTGTTGCCCCGGTTGGCGAGCGAGCGATCGGTTTCGATCTTGCCGCTGCTGCTCTTGTCGCCGGTGCTGTTCTGGATCGGCGAGCTGCCGAGGACGGTGTTCTGGCAGCCCGTGGCGTTCATGGGCACGCTGGCCTTGCCGTTCGAGCTGGTGGCGCCGGTCGAGGACGAGCCCGACACGCTGCTGTTGTTGTTCATGGTGCCGCCGGGGCTTGAGGCCGAGTTCTCGGCGAAGGCGGCGCCCGCGGTGGCGGCGAGCAGGGCGGCGGCGAAAAGGGCGGATTTCATGGCTCGATGTCTCCTGGATTGGGGGAAAGCGGGGCTATATGTCGCCCGCATGAACAAAACCGGCCGGGACGCTCCGGGGTTCTGTGTCATTGGAGCGACGCCCCTCAGTCGCCGGAACTCGACAGCGCCATGAGCAGAAGCCCGGCCAGGATCAGCGCGGCGGCGATCAGGCGCGGCAGGCTCGCCGCCTCGCCCAGGAAGACGACGCCCAGCAGGAAGGTCCCGACCGCGCCGATCCCGGTCCAGATCGCATAGGTCGGCCCGAGCGGCAGGCTCCGCATCGCGAAGGCCAGCAGCCCGAACCCCAAGATGGCGGCGGCCGCGGTGACGATACTGGGGAGGAGAAGCGTGAAGCCCTGGGACTGCTTCATGGCAAAGGCCCAGATGACCTCGCAGATCCCGGAAACGATCAAAGCTGCCCAGGCCATGTGGCCCTCCTTCGAAAGAAGAGCCGGGCCGTCCCGGAGTGCCACCCCGGGAGAAATCCCGCCGGGGCCGAGGTCGTTGCCTCTGGCGGGCTAGATAGGGGCGCCGAGGCCCCAGGTCAACGCTTGGAGAGGCTGCAGCCGATCAGCACGCGGAAGGTCCTGGCGGCTTCCGCCCAGGAGGCGCCCTTGTCGTGGATCTCCTCGACCATCTCGCGGGCGCGGTCGGGGGTCACGTCCTTGCTGCAGAAGGCCGCCGCGATCCGCGCATCTTCCACCGCCGCGCTATGGGAGAGGGGCTCGATGGCGAGGAGATAGATCCCCACGGCGAGCACCGCGACGGCGAGGCACCCGGCCACGATGACGAGACGGAAGGTCATCGGGGGGAGCAGCCGATCAGGCTGCGGAAAGCTTTCGCGGCGTCGGGCCAGCTCGCCCCCTCGGCATGGAGCTGCTCGACCCTATCCTGGCCTTCGTCGGCGGTCATCTTCTGGCAGAAGAGCGCGGCGGCCCGGGCATCGTTGATCGCGGCCTCGCGCTCCTTGGCGGTGGCGAAGGTGAAATAGACCCCGATCGCCATGACCGCGAAGAGGACAACCACGAAGAACACGGGTTGCCGGTTGCGTGAAGAGGCGGCGTGTTGCCTGCCGCCGCAGGACCTGCAAACCCGGGTCCCTTCGGGGAGGGGTTCCTCGCAAAAAACGCAGTTCATCCAGGGTCTCTTTCATCGATTGCCGCCGCCTGAAAGCTATCCCATGGAAGGGACCGCGCCCAGGCGGATTCCGCCGTTCGTCGCCGCGCTCTTTCGGCGGAAGGCGCTGCGCTTTTCCGCCCTACGCCCACCGCTGCATCCCCCGCCAACCCGCCTAATAGACGCGAGCATCCCCCTGGCGTTATAGTCCGGCCAATTTGCAGACCCTGAGGACCTTGTAAAATGCCCGTGTTTCCGAAGAAGTCGCTGGAGGATTGGCGCGCGCTGGCGTCGAAGGACCTGGGCGGGCGCAACCCCGACGATCTCATCTGGAAGACGCCGGAAGGGCTCGAGGTGAAGCCGCTCTATACGGCCGAGGATCTCCAGGGCATCGGCGAGGACGTCCATTCGCTGCCGGGTTTCCCGCCCTATCTGCGCGGCCCCCGCGCCACCATGTATGCCTTCCGCCCCTGGACGATCCGGCAATACGCGGGCTTTTCCACGGCGGAGGATTCGAACAAATTCTACCGCGAGAACCTGAAGGCCGGGCAGATGGGCTTGTCGGTTGCCTTCGACCTCGCGACCCATCGGGGATATGACAGCGACCATCCCCGCGTCGTCGGCGACGTGGGCAAGGCGGGCGTGGCCATCGATTCGGTCGAGGATATGAAGATCCTCTTCGACGGCATCCCGCTCGACAAGATGTCGGTCTCCATGACCATGAACGGCGCGGTACTGCCGGTGCTGGCGGGCTATATCGTCGCCGCCGAGGAGCAGGGCGTCTCCGCCGACAAGCTTTCCGGGACCATCCAGAACGACATCCTGAAGGAGTTCATGGTCCGCAACACCTATATCTATCCGCCCGCGCCCTCGATGCGGATCGTGTCGGACATCATCGAATATACGGCGCGCAACATGCCGAAATTCAATTCGATCTCGATCTCCGGCTATCACATGCAGGAGGCCGGGGCGACGGCGGTGCAGGAGCTGGCATTCACCCTGGCGGATGGTCTCGAATACGCCCGCGCCGCGATCTCCAGAGGCCTCAAGATCGACGAATTCGCGCCCCGGCTTTCGTTCTTCTTCGCCATCGGCATGAATTTCTTCATGGAGGTCGCAAAGCTGCGCGCCGCCCGCCTGCTCTGGGCGCGGATCATCAAGCAATTCGACCCGCAGAAGCCCGCCAGCCTGGCGCTCCGGACCCACTGCCAGACCTCGGGCGTCAGCCTGACCGAGCAGGACCCCTATAACAACGTCGTCCGCACCACCATCGAGGCCATGGCGGCCGTCCTGGGCGGCACGCAGTCCCTGCACACCAATTCCTTCGACGAGGCCCTGGCGCTGCCCACCCCCGTCTCGGCCCGGATCGCGCGCAACACGCAACTCATCATCGCCGAGGAGACGGGCATCCCCCATGTGGTGGATCCCCTGGGCGGCAGCTATTACGTCGAAAGCCTGACCCATTCCCTGGCCGAAGCCGCCTGGAAGCTCATCGAGGAAGTCGAGGAACTGGGCGGCATGACCAAGGCCGTCGAAAGCGGCATGCCCAAGCTCAGGATCGAAGAGGCCGCGGCCCTGCAGCAGGCGCGGGTCGACAAGGGCGATCAGGTCATCGTCGGCGTCAACAAATACCGCAACGACAGCCCCTCCAATATCGACATCCTGGACGTGGACAACGAGAAGGTCCGCGTCTCGCAGGTCGCCCGCCTCTCGCAGATCAAGAAGACCCGCGACAAGGCCCGCTGCGCCGCGTCCCTGAAGGCGTTGACCGAGGCCGCGCGCTCGGGCGAGGGCAACCTCTTGGCCCTGGCCGTCGAGGCGACCCGCGCCCGCGCCACGGTCGGCGAAATCTCCGACGCGCTGGAGGAGGTCTTCAGCCGCCACCGCGCCACGGTGCGCTCGGTCTCCGGCGTCTATGGCTCGCTCTACGAGGGCGACGAGGGCTACAAGCTCATCCAGCGCGAGGTCGAGACCTTCGCCCGCGCCGAGGGCCGCCGCCCGCGCATGCTGGTGGTGAAGCTGGGCCAGGACGGCCACGACCGGGGCGCCAAGGTGATCGCCACCGCCTTCGCCGACATCGGCTTCGACGTGGACGTGGGGCCGCTGTTCCAGACGCCCGAGGAGGGCGCGCGCCAGGCCATCGAGAACGACGTCCATGTGATCGGCGTGTCGAGCCAGGCCGCCGGCCACAAGACCCTGGTCCCGGCGCTGATCAAGGCGTTGCGGGCGGAAGGCGCGGACGACATCCTGATCGTCTGCGGCGGCGTCATCCCGCCTCAGGACTACGACGAATTGCTGAAGGGCGGCGTCAGCGCGATCTATGGCCCCGGCACGAACATCCCGAAGGCGGCGAGCGAAATCCTGGCACTGATCCAGAAGAAGCGGATGGCGGCTTAGGGGGAGGCTAGAAAGTAACGTTCGAGTTCTATGGCAACGAACCGGTAGGCGAGGTCGCGGGCTGCGCTGCGCCCCGATGTGGCCGTCCTCGATTTACTCAGCGCCCTAGAAAGGTTCGCGAGGTCAGTTTCTGACTAATCTAGACAGAATGAGAGCGCGGCTTGTCTCGAGTGCTGAACACGCAGATAATCTGCCCATCATCCCCGTCGATGTGGCAAAATCCAAATTGCCAGAGTAAGATTCTTAACCGTACTGGAATGGATGGGGCGCACATTCTCTCCAGACCGCCTGCGAAGTAGCGAGACAGCATCGCCAGCTTCTTCACAAAGTAAGAATCAATGTTACGCAAGAAACCCCATTAATCGTAAAGAACGATACGAAAATGGCGAAATTTTCGGAAACTCAGGGCTTAACCCTGTCTCAGGCTGAACTAGATTTCGTTGATATAGATACAGCGTCAGATAACGGGCTGTATCTTGATCCATATGCCATTCAAATTCGCGGAGACGAATGGTCAGCAGAATGTGGTGATCATATACGATCTTTTTTTAATGAAGTCTTAGATGCCTTGCGCAATGGCAACGAAGCGCGCGCCATACATCTTCTTAGCCACCTTCATGAACCAAACGAAACATTCCTTGGGCAGTCGTCAGGCCTTCCCAGCGGTCGAGGCGTTGGAGCAGATAAATCTAAAGATCTTGCTCGTGCGCTAGAAAGAAGTAGGGCGTTTCAGACCGGACTTCTTTCTGATGTCTCAGAGGCAGAATTATTTATTCATAACATAGGTCCAGATACAATCTCTGATCTTACAACGAATATACTTCGCGGCTTGCTTGCGAATTACACTGCCGAACAATGTGATTTACATGGAATTCAGACTCAACCAACGTCGAGTCTTGGCCCAATTTGGTCAATTCAAAACGCCGATTGGGAAGGAAAGTCTCTGCATCTACCGAGATCGAGCACTATGCCTGTGCTTCTTATACCGAAATTCTCTGTTCGCCGCGCTCTTAGTCTAAATAGTCAGGAGTTTTGGAATTATCACATGATCGAATTCCTAAGGCAGGAATATCTAAATGCTGGCGGTGCGTTGGTTCGCACTTTTAAAGGAAAAAAGAGGAGAGGGGAGAAATACGTCACCAAGAAATCGGTGAAGGAACATCATCCATTGATCAAGGATGATTTAGCTGTGTTTGTACAACGTCACCCAGAGATTTTAGATCTGTATAAAAAAATTAAAGGAGCGCGAGGCCCTCTAGAGAATGACGATTTTGAACCGCGCCGGGTTTGCCGGAGGCTCCAACTCCTGAGAAGGTGGGGCCATGATGAGCAAGACAACGAACAAGTTTTCACCGGAAGTTCGCGAGCGGGCAGTCCGGATGGTTCAGGATCACCTGGTCGATTACCCGTCACGGTGGGC
>CANJCB010000085.1 GCA_947473305.1 Rhodospirillales bacterium | reverse complement strand
GACTGGTTCAACAACAGGCGTCTGCTGGAGCCTATCGGAAACATTCCTCCCGCCGAAGCCGAGGAACGCTACTACGCCATGCTCGACGACATACAAGCGGCAGCATAACTTAAACTAAACGGCCTCCACGAATCCCGGGGCGGTTCACTACACCTCAGCGGCGGTATCGTTGTGAGCATCGCTCACAATGCCATATGGGATCTTGGTACAGATAAGGGCGGGGAGATGCTCACCGTGATCAAAAGCCGTCTGGCAGGAATCGTGGAGGAGGCTTCAAGCCTAACTCATGGCGCAATGAAACAGAGCCGCCTGAGGTTTCCCTAAAGCGGCCCCGCACGCGCCAACACTGGCCCCTTAGGACAGCCCTCAGACAGCCTCTAAAACGCTCTCAGAGGCTTCCTGAGTGTGAAATCGCGCCCAACAATGACCCCGCATCGTGGCAAATCGCGAGTTGCTACCAGCTCCTATCGGCAGGTTTTGGATCAGGCTTGAACGCGCAGGCCGCTGCTGATCAGCCGCAGCATGCTTTAGGTTAGAATTGCCGTCGCAGGATATGGTCTTTCGGAACCTCGACCAGCATCACGGAGTGTCCATCGGGATCGAACAACGGCAGCTGGAGCAACCGCCATGGTTTTTGTGAGGCCGGCAGAAACAGCCCGCGGGTCTACATGGCAAGGCGCTCTCCTGACCTCCATGTGCCGGCCGGTGGCCTGCCCGAGGAAGAGATCGCTAACGCCACAATTCCCCGGAGCGCCTGACGCTGGCGTCCAGCTCAACTTTTCCTGCTTCAGGCGCGGCAGATCCAGATTCGGAACCGCTTCCTCGAATGGATGGCGGCGTAATCCAGCGCCTGACAGCCATGGCACCGCGAGTTCACGTCGCGATCCATTGCGCCCAGCGCTCGTTGAGCTTTGCGTTGCGAGAGACGATCCAATGGGTATCGGGCCAATAAGCGATCTTCGCATGTTCCGGGGAGGTCGGCGATTTGGCGATGGATGCCGGGCTCATGAACTTCAGGGCTTCGGGGTTCGACGGCCCATAGGGGATGATGTCGCACATCCTGCCCTGTGGCTCCGCCTCCAAAGCGAAATCGAGGAATTGCATCGCCTGCTTCCGACGCATACCGCCCTTGGGGGCGAACCAGACTCCGCAATCGCTGTGTGACTGGTTCCAAACCAGCTCCACCGGAGCGCCCGCGTCGATGACGGCTTGGCAACGCCCGTTCCAAATCGAGATCAGATCGATCTCGCCATCGCCAATCAGCGTCGCCGATTGGGCGCCTTGCGACCACCATACGGTAATGTGGGGCTTGATCTCGTCGAGCTTCTTGAAGGCCCGGTCGATGTCGAGCGGATAGAGCCTGTCCATCGGCACGCCATCGGCCAGAAGCGCCTGTTCCAAGGATACCGCTGCGCGATTCTGGAGCGAGCGCTTGCCCGGAAATTTTTTCACGTCCCAGAAATCGGCCCAGCTTTGCGGGCCGCCGTGGGGGAAGCGATCCTTGCGGTAGGCGATATTGGTCCCCACCACAAGCGAAGGAACACCCTTGTCCGGCTGCCAATTGGCCGGGATGTTTTGTTTCTTGACGATGGAGAAATCTAGCGGCTCGATGAGATCGTCTTCCGCCGCCTCGTAATATTCGAGGGAGTTGAACTCGCTGACGTCCCACTCATAGGTGCCGCTGCGAACTTGCGCCTTCAGCTTGGCGAGGGAGACTGGCTCGACGGTACGGACCTGGATCCCTGTCTTGGCCGTGAAGGGCTCGAAATAAGCGGTCTTCAATGCCGCCGTCCAAGCGCCCCCCTGGGTGTTGATGAAGAGGACATTTTCCTGAGCCGCCGTTGATCGGAGCACGAAGGGAGCCGCGATAAACGCGCTCGCCGAACCCCCGGCCTTGAGGATCGTCCGACGCGAGATCCCGCGCGGCTTTTCCTCTGTGTGATCCTTCATCATTTCCCTCGTTTTTGCTGAGTCTGTCCACGTCGGACGCCTAGACCTGGGTCACTCTATGTGCAAGGAGGTCATGTGGATAGGGTCGGCTGGTCCGGAGGCTCAATGAAAATTCCGGCTCTTGAGCTTGATCGTCTCGATATGGCTATCGGGCTCATATAGGTCTCGCTGCCGGAAACCCCGAGGCGGCAATCCCCGAGGATCGGGAGCACTGGGGTTCCCATGGCTGAATTCATCGACCCGGCCATGGCGAAGCGGGAAATCACCATCCCGCTCCCCGACGCTATTGAGGTCTGGCGTGAGATCGGTGAGGCGCTGGGCCACGAGGTGGACCACATCGCCCTCGCGCTGGATACGACCTTCAACGCCGAGCATGGCAGCAGTGAGGATGAGCCGCCGTTGCTTCTCGAACAGGCGGGGCCAGATCACGAGGTTTGCAATCCCGGTCTCGTCCTCGATGGTGACGAACAGCACGCCCTTGGCCGATCCCGGCTTCTGCCGCACTAGCACCAGTCCTGCGCTATAGACCCACCGCCCATCGCGGGTATTCATAGCCTCAGCGCAGGTGATGATCTTTCGGGACTGCAGGTCTCCTCGCAGAAAGGCCACTGGGTGCTGGCGCAAGGTAAGGCCGGTATGTCGGTAATCCTCAACCACCTCGCCGCCTGCCGTCATTGGACGCAAAGTCACCTCTGGCTCTGACACCTCCGCCACAATTCGCTGTTCTCGCTCGGTCGCCGCGGCGAATAACGGCAAGGGCTCGTCCCGCAATCCCTTGATGGCCCAGAGGGCTTCACGGCGAACGAGCCGGAGGCTCGGCTGGAAGGCATCGGCCTCCGCAAGGCAGATTAGTGCCGCTGAGGGCACGCCGGAGCGCCGCCACAGGTCGTCGATGCCGGTGAAGAGCAATTCGCCCCGAGCCGTGAGAATGGCCGCCGCATGGGCATTTGCGAGGCCGCGCACCATCCGCATGCCGAGCCGCACGGCGAAGCGATCCGGGTGGGCTGTCGGCTCCAAGGTGCAATCCCAGCGGGAGGCGTTGACGCACACCGGCCGCGCCTCGACGCCATGCTCCCGACCGTCCCGGACGATCTGCGCAGGAGCGTAGAAGCCCATTGGCTGAG
Source organism: Rhodospirillales bacterium (assembly GCA_947473305.1). Taxonomy (GTDB): domain Bacteria; phylum Pseudomonadota; class Alphaproteobacteria; order ATCC43930; family CGMCC-115725; genus CANJCB01. The sequence goes on along the minus strand of CANJCB010000085.1, from coordinate 5,051 downwards.
CGTTGAGGAGCGCGGCGCAGAACACGTCCGGGTGCCAGCACTTCAGCCAGGATGAGGCATAGGCGATGAGCGCGAAGCTTGCGGCGTGGCTTTCCGGGAAACCGTAGGACCCGAAGCCCTCAAGCTGGCTAAAGGTCTTCTCGGCGAACTCCTGCGCATAGCCCCTCGCCACCATTCCTTGAACCAGCTTATCCCGAAAGGCGCTCACCCCGCCGGTATGCTTGAAGGTCGCCATGGATCGGCGGAGTTGATCGGCTTCGCTGGCGGTGAAGCCGGCACATTCGATGGCCACCCGCATCGCCTGTTCCTGGAAGAGCGGCACGCCCAGCGTCTTGCCCAACACCTTTTCAAGCTCCGGTCGTGGAAAGACCACCGGCTCTTTGCCCTCCCGGCGCCTGAGATACGGGTGGACCATATCGCCCTGGATGGGGCCGGGCCGCACGATCGCCACCTCGATCACAAGGTCATAGAAGGTTCGGGGCTTGAGGCGCGGCAGCATAGACATCTGCGCCCGGCTCTCGATCTGGAAGGTGCCAAGCGTGTCCGCCTTGCGGATCATGGTATAGGTGCGTGGGTCTTCGGCCGGGATGGTAGCGAGGTCGAGATCAATCCCCTTGTGGAGCTTCAGGAGATCAAACCCACGCTTCATGCAGGAGAGCATGCCAAGCGCCAGCACATCGACCTTCATGAACTTCAGGGCGTCGATGTCATCTTTGTCCCATTCGATGACCTGCCGGTTATCCATAGCCGCTGGTTCTATGGGCACGAGGTCGTCGAGCCGGTCATTGGTCAGCACGAAGCCCCCAGGGTGCTGGGAAAGATGTCGGGGCGCGCCCATCAACTGCCGGGATAGATCGAGTGCCAACCTCAGCCGGCGATCCGCCATGTTGAGGTTGAGTTCCTCGGCATGCTTAGGCTCAACGCCTTCCGTGCTCCACTGCCAGACCTGGGACGAGAGCATCTTGATCAGGTCTTCTGACAACCCCAGGGCCTTACCAACATCCCGCAGGGCTCCGCGCGCTCGATAGCGGATGACGGTCGAGCAGAGGGCAGCATGGTCCCGACCATAGGTATCGAAAACCCACTGCATGACGATCTCGCGGCGCTCATGCTCGAAGTCCACGTCGATATCGGGCGGCTCCTTCCGCTCCTGGCTGACGAAGCGCTCGAAGAGCAGGTCGTTGCGGCCAGGATCGATGCTGGTGATCCCGAGGACGAAGCAGACCGCGCTATTGGCGGCAGAGCCTCGGCCTTGGCATAGAATGTCGCGGGACCGGGCGAAGCGGACGATGGAATTGACCGTCAGGAAGTAGGGCGCATAGCCAAGCTGCTCGATCAGCCGCAGCTCATGTTCCAGGGTTGCCCGGACCTTACCCGGCACCCCCTCAGGATAGCGTTCGGTTGCACCCTCCCAGGTCAGCTTTTCGAGTGCCTGTTGAGCGGTCAGCCCCGGCATGGTCCGCTCTTCAGGATATTGGTAGGCGAGTTCGTCCATGGAGAAGCGGCAAAGTTCCGCGATAGTCACCGTGCGCGCAAAGGCTTCGGGGTAAGAGGTGAAGAGCCGATGCATCTCTTCGGGTGGCTTCAGGTAACGGTCGGCGTGACGCTCGCGGCGAAAGCCGACCTCGTCGATGGTGCAACGCTCCCGTATGCAGGTCACCACGTCCTGAAGGATGCGGCGGTCGGGGCTGTGGAAGAGAACGTCGTTCGTGACCACTGTGGCGACCCGGTGGCGGGCAGCCAGGTTCGAGAGCCGGTGGAGCCGTAAGGCATCGTTGGGCCGCCGTCGCAAGGTCAGCGCGATGTGGGCGCGGTCCTGGAAGATCTCGGCCAGCCGCCGAAGTTGGAAGGCACAGGTCTCATCGGGCAGGTCGGGCACAAGCACCGCGATCTGACCTTCGGCATAGTCGGGAAGGTCATCCCAGGCGAGCTTGCACTTCGCCTTGCCGCCGTGCTTCTTGCCTAGCGATAGCAGCCGACAGAGGCGCGCATAAGCGGGCCGGTCGGTTGGGTAGATCAGGATGGAAGCCCCATCGACGAGATCGAGGCGACATCCAACGATGAGGCGAACGCCCGTGGCCTTCGCCGCTTCGTGAGCGCGAACAATCCCGGCGAGAGAATTGCGATCCACGATCGCGAGGGCTTCGATACCCAAGAGGGTAGCGGCCGAGAATAGCTCCTCGCAGGAGCTAGCCCCTCGTAGGAAGCTGAAGTGCGACGTGCATTGAAGTTCTGCATATCGGGTCATGCGAAGATCCCATGCAGAAACCACTTATGGGAGCCGGTCGTGGTGTCCTCGCCGTTGCCCGCGCGGAAGAGCCAGTAGCGCTCGCCCGCCTCATCCTCGACCCGGAAATAGTCCCTGACGGCCAGAAGCTCGGGATCCCGCTTCCACCATTCGCCAAAGACCCGCTCGGGACCATCGGCCCGGCGCACGCGACGACGGATGCCCCGCCAGGTGAAGCTGACCGGGGGATGATCGGGAAGCACGGCGATGGTCTCGATCAGCTCCGGGGGTGAAAGCAGCCTGGCGGGGCGTGGCCATTCGCTGGGCCAACCGTCTCCTGTCTCCGGGGTGGTCGCGCCGATCCGCTGGACCGAACGCTCCGGGACATCGCTCGCCACCGGAGCCATTCGATAAAGGCTCTCGCTTCCCAGCCGGTTCGACAGCGTGTCCACGAGGTCGCTGACATCGGCGTCGTTTTCCCCACCCAACGTAGAGATGGTCTGTCGGGGCGTGAGCGGTTCGGCCAGCGTTGCAATCAAGTGCATCGCCTCGATGCCGAAGCCAGGGTCGATGGTCTCGATCTTATCGGTCAGAAGGCGAGTCAGCCGCCTCGGCTCTCGCACCGGGCGGGCAGTACCAACCCGGATCGCTTCTTGTCGGTTATCGACCCTCGAAAAGAGAAGGTCGAGGCGGCGGGCTCCCAGGCCCTTGGCTTCTAGCCGCTCGCAAAGGATGGTCACAAGCTTGCCGGTATAGCGGGCGATGGTCTCCGGCGCGGCAATCGGTTCGGCGAAGGCGCGATGGACTTCCACGAGATAGGGAGGCCTGATCGCGTCGATGGGTTCCCTCAGTCGCCCCACCGCCTGGTCGATGCGCCGCGCCAGCTCTGGACCGAACCGCTTTGTAAGAGGAGCTCGCGGCTGAGTCATCACTTCGCCGATGCGGTCAAAGCCGAGCACATGCAACCCCAACACCATATCGGGCGGCACGCGCAAAGCGGAGATAGGGAGAGCCGCTATCGCCTTGGCGCTCTCTCCTGGTGGGACGACGAAGGTGGGCTGGGCGGCGTAACGCGCGAAAGCGTGGGCGGTCCCCCAGGTGTCCGCGATTGCGGCTCTGGCTTCGAGACCCAGGTGGCGCAGGCGATCAACCATATCGTCGAGCATGGTTTGCTCGCCGCCGTGAAGATGATCGGCTCCGGTGGTGTCGATCACGATCCCATCGGGCGGATCCGGTGCGACGATAGGGGCATACCTCTGCAGCGCTCTGAGGGCCAATTTCTCCAACCCCTCCAGATCTCCAGCCGGATCGGCGTCTTGCATAAGCAGGCCCGGCAAAAGCGCTTGAGCCTGGGTTGCGGGCATGCCGACACGCAGACCCGCACCACGGGCAGCGCGGTCAGCGGCAAGCACAACCCGCTGGCGTCCGTCGCGTCCGATCAGAACAAGCGGCGTCTCAACCGGCGGCGCGGCTTTGCCCAGCTTCCACCGGAACCGATCTGTCGGCCAACTCGGCAGGTAAAGCGAGACGACCCTGCTCATCACAAGCCTCCAGCTCGAAATCCGCACAGTCACCAGCCCTGGCCCGGATCAATTCCACCAGCCAGCGCGCCCGCCCCACCCCCGCGACTGGAAGAGGGGATGAAGGAAGCGCCGTCACTCGCCACCGAGTAACCGCCGCCGTGGGTTGTCCAAAGTCGGCCGCCTCGGTCTGCCGTCGCCATCGACGGATAGCGATGCCCAGTGCTCCGGTCTCCTCGGCGGCAAGCTGAAGGCGACGGGAAGCCGTCATCGTGAGCTTCGCGACCTCCGCGACGACCGCGCCCAACCCCCGGTGTCTTAAGCCCTCCTCAAAGGAGGTCAGGACCGACTTCTCATCGCCCGCCTCGACATAGATCACCCGGTCGGCATGAAGGCCGGCCTGGGCTAAGGCGGGTGCGAAGAGATCGGCGCGGGTAAAGCACCAGAGCACCTTGCCTTTGGTTCTGGATGCGATGCCCGCTGCGAAGAGTGCCGCAGCTGCTCCATGGAGAGCGCCGACAGCACCTCCCGCCACTTCATGCAAAGCCCCCCGCACCAGCCCCCCGGTTGGTATCCGGGCATCCACAGCCGGCAGCCCGAACGGCAACACGCCATAGGCTGGGTGATTGCCGGCTTCGAGCCGCTGGACCTCGGCACGCAAGGCAGCCAGCGTAGGCGATGAGGATTGGCGCTGCATGGCGATGCAACTTTCTAAGGAGCTTCATGATACGAGAACAAAAAAAGAACATTGACTCATGGTCGGAGTCAAGCGACCTTCCGGCCGCCAACGACGCGGAGGTCAGGTCATGCCAGGCGAATTTCGGAGTAGCCCGCAGGTCGAACGTCAGGCCCGACATATCCTGGAAGGGGCATTCGCGGAGGTCGAAAACCTGGGCATAAGTGGGTCTGACGCCCGCCGCATCATGATCGAATACCTCTCCATGCGTCTCGGAATGCTCTCGGCTTTGGAAAGGCGTGATGCCCTTAAATTCTCCCACCTATGGCTCTATGTGGGGGCGAAGAACTGGGCGCAGCGTTTCGACCAGGACCGCAACGAGGCTCGGGCCGAGGCCACGGCAGTCGCTGACATCGTGACCGGGACAGTCATTCCCTTTGCCTGTGAAATCGCTTCCAAGTGTGACCCCACCCAAAATCGTAACAGGGGCAAAACCCTGGGCCTGTCTGCTTGTCAGGCTTGGTTGCCGACGAGTTCGGGTAGGCGCGGGATGGCGAGACTTCCTGCGACGGCGAGTCTGGCGCCGAGATAGTCCCAGAACGATATGCCCAGCTTGGCGCAGGTCTTG
>CANJCB010000084.1 GCA_947473305.1 Rhodospirillales bacterium | reverse complement strand
GGAGAGCTGGGTCGGCGAGCGTGAGCCCCCGGTCCCGACGCCGGACGGCGTGCGCGAGCCGCGCAACCGGGTTGTGGAGATCAATCTCCAATAATTCCGGTTTCATCGGACGGACTGGAACGGCGTCGCCCTCGGGCGGCGCCGTTTCCGTTACTGCCCGAGAGCTTGTTCCATAATCGTCTCAAGCCATGCGGTCTGAGTAGAATCCGAATCTGCCGTTTTCCGCCGCTACGCTCTACCGTTTGGACCACGCTGGGATTTCGCGATAAAGCGACCCTCGGAAAAAGGTTTGGGAGAGCAAGAATGATAAATGGGCAAGGTTTCGGAAAACGCTGGGAAGCATTTCGGCCGACCAAAACAATATGGTTCTGGTCTTGCGCTGCTTGCGCCGTCGCCACCGTGATCGTCGGCTTCAATTGGGGCGGTTGGGTAACCGGAGGAACCGCTTCGAAAATGGCGACTGACGCGGCAACTGGCGCCCAGGCCCAATTAGCGGCGGCCGATTGCATCAGCCGCTTTCAGAAGGGGCCCGATGCAACCAATCAATTCGCCGCTCTGAAGAAAGCCAGCAGTTACGATCGCAAGGATATAATCCAGAAAGGCGGCTGGGTGACGATGGCCGGAAGCAAGGACCCCGTTCCGGGCGCCGCCGATCTTTGCGCACAGCAGCTGGCGGCCATGTAGGCCCCTGGCCACGCCACGCATCGACTGCTCGACTATACGATAGTCGGTCTTACGCCCCGCCAGTGACGGCGGGGCGTTTGCATATGTCCGAGAAGATCCCGACCGTTTGTCGGTCCGGTCAGAGCGGAAATTCTAGCCTGCCGCCCGTCTCCCCATCACTGGTTCAATCGCTCTCAAAAGAACTCTTTCTCCAGGTCGATCGATGTCCGCTTGCCGATATGTTGGAAATTCTCCGCGAGCCAGCTCTCGGCTGTCGCGCGGCCGCGGTCCCGAAGACCGGTAAGGAACGACCAATTCGTGTTCGATTTGCTGGCGGTGGGAAGCTCGGCCATGGTCTCGTCGTTGCGGATCGAGTGCATGAATATGACTCGCAGCTTGTGCTTGTGCTCTTCCTTGATCCAGTCGCTGGCGATGATGTCCCGGATGAATTTGACAGCTCGCATTTCGCGCATCAGCGTCGAATTGAAGCTGATTTCATTGAGCCGGTTCATGATATCCGCCGAGGTTTTCGGCACGTCGTGACGTTCGATCGGATTGATGTGGATGATGATCACATCGCTGCTTTCCATGCCGATAAACATCGGATAGATCGCTGGGTTGCCCATGTAACCGCCATCCCAGTAATGGTCTCCATCGATTTCCACGGCCTGGAAGATGGATGGCAGGCAGGCCGAGGCCAACAGGACGTCGGGAGTAATCTCCCCGTTTGAAAAGATCTTGATCTTTCCCGTGCGCACGTTAGTGGCGCAAATGCGCAGCTTCGTATCCGTGCAGTGATGCAGCTTGTCGAAGTCGATGGAGGCTTCCAACACGTCTTTCAACGGATTGAGATTGCGCGGATTGAACTGGTAAGGGGAAAGCAGCCGCGTCATCGTCTCGAACATCGATGCGGAACTGAGCATCTTCATGTTCATCTTCTCGAAGACCGCATCCATAGGATTGCGCGTCTTGTCGCCGGCCTTGCTGATCCGCTGCCAGAAATCATGGAGGCCCTGGCGCGCGCCATCTGCCCCTCCGATCATGTGATGATAGGCATAGACGCCCGCGTTCATCGCCCCGGCGCTGGTCGCTGACAGACCGTCGATCGTCAGCCTGCCGTCCTCGAGAATTCTATCCAGCACCCCCCAGGTGAAAGCGCCATGCGCGCCGCCCCCCTGGAGAGCAAGATTGACCATCTTGGTGCCGCTCTTTCGGACGCCCGCCGCCTCGGGCCTTTCCTGCTTATTAGGCGTTTGTATCCCATCCATAAGATGATCTCCTTGATCGAGTTGGGCGTGGCAAAAGGCATTTCACCCCCCTTGCGACTCCTGCGCGGGCAAGAGCCTATAGCGAGGGGCTGAAGTGGCCGAGGTTCGGAAAGTACCTAGAGGACTGTCAGCAGTGCGGGGACCGACGATTGGACCCGGAAAGGCGTGTTCGTCGTCAGTCCACCGTCGGAAATTCACCTAATCTCGCCAGATATTCCGGCTCAGAATAGTCTCCTGCCTCCGGGTCGGAGGTTTGCCGGACGATATCCACCCCCAGCACCCGCACGAGCGCCATGAGGCGTTCACCGCGAGCCCGAGCGTTCCGCTCATCCGAGCAATGAACCGGCGTGCCGGCTTTCAGGCTGCCCCGAGCCCCCCGCTCATAGGGTTGAACAATGTAAAGGGTTTGCGGGCCAAGCTTTTGGGGTGCTGATGACATGAGCGATACTAGGGCCGTGCCGGCTGAGTGTCCATGTCCGCTCGGGCAAGGGTGCGACATCGCCGATCGCGCACCCCCCAACACATGTCGAAAAACGCTAGGCTTGTTTGGCGTAGCGGCTCGGCGGGCGTTTCAGCCCCATATTCTCGCGCAGGGTCTTTCCTTCGTATTCCTTGCGGAAGACGCCGCGGCGCTGCAGTTCCGGCACCACCTTGTCCACGAAGTCCTCCATGCCGCCCGGCAGGACCGAGGGCTGGATGATGAAGCCGTCCGCGCCCCGGCTCTCGAACCATTCCTGCAGTCCGTCCGCGATCTGCTTCGGGGTTCCGAAGAGCACATGGGAGCCGCGAGCGCCAGAGAATTGCTCGTACATCTGGCGCACGGTCACATGGCCGTCGCGCATCAGTTCCCGAACACGCTTGCCGTGGGAGGTGTCTTCCGGCGGCATCAGGTGCGCGGGGAAGGGCTGGTTGACGTCGAGGTCGCCGAATTCGATATAGCCGAGTTGGCTGCCCAGAAGCTCGATGCCGACGAGCGGATGGATCTTCGACTGAAGCCAGTCGTATTCGCGCTTCGCCTCGTCCTCGGTGTCGGCCACGATGATCGCCATGCCGGGCATCAGCTTGAGGTCGTCGGCCTCGCGGCCGGCGGCCACGACCCGCTCCTTGATGTCCTTGTAGATCCCCTGGGCCGTGGACAGCTTCAACGTCTGGATGAAGACCGCGTCGGCGACGGCCGCCGCGAGGCCCCGTCCATCGTCCGACACGCCCGCCTGGATCAGCACGGGATAGCCCTGAGGCGGTCGCGCCATGTTGAGCGGACCCGCGACCTGGAAGAATTCGCCCTTGTGGTTGAGCTGGTGCAGCTTCTTGGGATCGAAATAGACGCCCGTCTCGGTGTCCCTGACGAAGGCGTCATCGTCGTAAGAATCCCAAAGACCCTTCACGATCTCGACGAACTCATGGGCCCGGCGATAGCGGTCGGCGTGGCTGTAATGCTCCTCCAAGCCGAAATTCGGCGCCACGGCCGGGTTCGCGGTGGTGACGATGTTCCAAGCCGCGCGGCCATGGCTGATATGGTCGAGCGAGCCGAAAAGCCGAGCGAGGTTATAGGGCTCCAGATAGCTGGTGGTCGCGGTCGCGCCGAAGCCCACGTGCTTCGTCACCGCCGCCATGGCGGAATAAATGGTTAGCGGCTCGAAATGGGCCATGTATTGGGGCCAGCGGGACAGGCCGTCCAGGTTGCCCCTGCGGGTCGCGGGCGCATCGGCGAGAAATATCATGTCGAACTTGCCGCGCTCGGCGAGCTTGGCCATTTCCAGGAAATGCTCGACGTTGCTGCCGGCATCCTTCTGCGAGCGGGGATGCAGCCAAGCCGCCACATGATGGCCGGTCATATGGATATGGCAGGCTAGCTTCATCATGCGTTTATCGGTGGCCATTCTTCTCTCCGTCTGTCCCGCCCAGGCGCTACACGCCCGTCATCTCGATATTTCCATATCGCGACTTGCCGGCGCTTCATAGGCCATATATTTGCCCTGCGAGACAATCCGATCCGCCAGAAGCTTCGCGTCGTGCCACACGCCCCAGATGAAGCTGGAGCCCCGGCCGGTCTGGCGAGGCAGTCCCAGGAAATAGATGCCGGGCTCGACCGAGACGCCCCGCCAATGCTTGGGCCTCCCGCTGGCATCGAAGATATCAAATTGCAGCCAGCTGAAATCGACGGAATAGCCGGTCGCCCAGATGATGGTCGCGATACCGGCTTCCGCCATGTTCAATTCGCGGATCGGATCGGTCAAACAGGCCGGATCCGGCCAAGCCTTTCGCGCTTCCGGCTCTTCCGGTAGATCGAGGCCATTGCGAGCGACATAGGCGTCGGCCTCATCGAGCAGCGTCAGGTAATTGGCGTCCCCATGCGCGAGGTTGGTGGCGAGGTCGTCGGCGAAGGTGAGCGTGCCGTCCTTGTACTCCCTGGTCAGGCCGACGAGGATTATGCCCTCGGCCGCGAGGCGACGGAGGTCGACCGTCTGGCCACCGTCCGCCCCGCTCACCGCGATGGTGACATGCTGGGAACTCGATCCCGAAGCCTCGATATCCCACTTCCCCAGCACGCCCAGCCACCAGCAAAAATCACGCTGGCGATAGGCGCGGGGCGGGCGTTCGTGCGGCCCGACCGAGAGATAGACGCGCCGTCCCGTCCGCAGGAGTTCTGCCGCGATCTGCACCCCGGAGGAGCCGGGCCCCACGACGAGCACCGCCCCCTCGGGCAATTGGCCGGGGTTCTTATAGGCGTTGGAGTGGATCTGCAGCACGTCGGCCGATAGGGGCACGACGGGGGGGATAACGGGCGTCTGGAAGGGGCCGGTCGCGGCGACCACGTTTATCGCCTCGATCTTCCCTTCGGAAGTCTCGGCCTCGAAGCCCGGGCGGCCCATGAGCTTCCGCACCTTCCTGACCTCGACGCCGCAACGGATCGGGGCCTTGATCATTTTCGCGTAGTCGACGAAGTAGTCGGCTATTTTTTCCTTGGGGACGAAGCTATCGGGAGCGTCGGCGAAGGCCATGCCGGGGAAGCGGTCATGCCAGGCGGGGCCGTTGGCGACCAGAGAATCCCACCGCTCCGACCGCCAGCGTTCGGCAATGCGATGGCGCTCCAAGACGAGGTGTGGCACGCCCTGGGCGCTCAAATGCTCGCTCATGGCCAACCCCGCCTGGCCGCCCCCGACCACGAGCGTATTTATCTTTTCTACCGGCATTCGGGAATTCCCTTGTGGCTCTTGCATATGTCCTTGGGCGGGACGTTGATTTCTTTCAGTTCAGGCCGGTGTAGCTAGGCCAGATCCAAGTATAACAAACCGTGTTTGGACGAAAACTACGAATAAGTGAAACCAAAGATAAGAATTTTCTAACTAAAATATTACCCTGGCGGCGCTATCCATCGCCTTGCAAAAAGGCGACCGCGTTTCGCCTGAAAAATGTATTCAGCTGCGGCATCGCGGCAAATCGCTGGAAAGCGAAGCGTGCCACCTGACGAACCCGACGATTAAGCCAGCCCCTTGCCCTCGTCCCTCACGGGCCGTTTTCAGGTGCGCCGCTGACACAGCTATGAAGCTCATGCCGAGTTCTCCGTCCGGACCTTATGTCCTGGCGATATTGCCGTGTTGGAGATTGCCTTTCCCACACGCCGGTGCGACAAGACTGGCCATAATCGTCAATGGATCAACTCAGCCGAGACGAAAGTGGCGCGTGGAGGTGCAAGTATGTCAGATCTCGAAATCGTTTGGACGAAGGTTGATGAAGCCCCTGGGCTTGCGACGTTTTCCCTTCTGCCGATCGTCGAAGCCTTCGTCGCCGCCGCCGGCGTGACGGTGAAGCTGAAGGACATTTCGCTGACCGGCCGCATCCTTGCCAACTTTCCCGAGAAACTGACGCCAGAGCAACGGATCGGCGACGAGCTTGCCGAACTCGGCAAGCTGACGCTGAAGCCCGAAGCCAATATCATCAAGCTGCCCAACATCTCGGCCTCGATCCCGCAGCTGAAAGCCGCGATCAAGGAATTGCAGGGCAAGGGCTACGATATCCCGGATTATCCCGACAGCGACGCGAACCCAGCGGACAAGGAAATCCGCGCCCGTTATGGCAAGGTGATTGGCAGCGCCGTCAACCCGGTGCTCCGCGAAGGCAATTCCGACCGCCGCGCCGCCGGCGCCGTCAAGCAATATGCCCGCAACAATCCGCACAAGATGGGCGTCTGGAGCCCGGATTCCAAAACGCATGTGGCGCATATGCAGAGCAAGGACTTCTATGGTTCGGAGGTCGCGACCACCGTCGCCTCGGCAACCAATGCCCGCATCGAGCTGGTCGACGCCGACGGCGCGGTCACGGTGCTGAAAGCAAAGACGGCGCTTCGGGCCGGCGAGATCATCGACATATCGGCGATGAACCGCAACGCGCTGCGCGCTTTCCTCGCCGCGCAGATCGAAGCCGCGAAGAAGGAAAACGTGCTGTTTTCGCTGCACCTTAAGACGACCATGATGAAGATCTCCGATCCCATGATCTTCGGTCACGCGGTTTCTGTGTATTTCTCCGACGTGTTCGAGAAGCACGCCGCCACGCTGGCCCGTCTGGGGGTCGATCCAGACAACGGTCTCGGCGACATGCTGACGCGCATCGAGACCCTGCCGGATGCCGAAAAGGCGGCCATCAAGGCCGATATCGCCGCCGTCTATGCGAAGCGGCCGCCCCTCGCCATGGTCAATTCCGACAAGGGCATCACCAATCTGCATGTGCCGAGCGATATCATCATCGATGCGTCGATGCCGGCGATGATCCGCGAAGCCGGTCGCATGTGGGGTCCGGACGGCAAGCTGCACGATGTGCTCGCCGCGATTCCGGATCGCAGCTATTCGCGGCTGTACCAGGCCGTCATCGAGGATTGCAAGGCGCATGGCGCCTTCGACCCGAAGACGATGGGCTCGGTCCCGAATGTGGGGCTGATGGCGCAACAAGCCGAGGAATACGGCTCGCACGACAAGACTTTTGAAATGCCCGCCGACGGTACAATCCGCGTCGTTGCCGACGATGGCGCGGTGCTGCTGTCCCTGCCGGTCGAGACCGGCGACATTTTCCGCATGTGCCAGGTCAAGGACGAGCCGATCCAGGATTGGGTCAAGCTTGGTGTGCGCCGCGCGCGTCTCACCAACACCCCGGCGGTGTTCTGGCTCGACGCCAATCGCGCGCACGACGCCCAGCTCATCGCCAAGGTCGAGACCTATCTGAAGGACCAGGACACGGCGGGGCTCGACATTCGCATTCTGGCCCCGGTCGAGGCGATGAAGTTCTCGCTTCAGCGCATTCGCGAAGGCAAGGACACGATCTCCGTCACCGGCAACGTGCTGCGTGACTACCTCACCGATCTCTTCCCGATCATGGAACTCGGGACCTCGGCCAAGATGCTGTCGATCGTTCCGCTGCTGGCGGGTGGCGGGCTGTTCGAGACCGGCGCCGGCGGTTCGGCGCCCAAGCATGTGGAGCAGTTCCAGCACGAGGGCTATCTGCGCTGGGACTCGCTCGGCGAATTCCTGGCGCTTGGCGCGTCGCTCGAACATCTGGCGCAAACCCATAAGAACGCCGATGTGCAGGTGCTCGCCGAAACGCTCGACGAGGCCAACGGCAAGATCCTCGAGTACAATCGGTCGCCCGCGCGTAAGGTCGGGGAACTCGACAATCGAGGCACCCATTTCTACCTCGCGCTCTATTGGGCGCAGGCACTGGCCGCTCGGGACAACAGCACAGGCATGGCGGCCCGCTTCAGACCCCTGGCGGAGACGCTGGCGGCCAATGAGGCCAAGATCAATGCCGAACTGATCGCCGCGCAAGGCAAGCCGGTGGACACCGGGGGGTATTACCTGCCCGATGCAACGAAGACCTCGGCGGCGATGCGGCCGAGCGAGACCCTTAACGCGGCTCTCGCCACGCTCTGACGCACCGTCAAGGGGGAGCGCCCAGGGCAATCCGGCGCGCTCCTTCTTGGTCGGCGGAGCTTCCAGACCCGCCGACCACACAGCAGAAAGGTCGCCCTTGTTGAGGGCGGCCTTCTTGGATTTTATCTCAGCTAGATAATTTGGTTGCGGGGATAGGATTTGAACCTATGACCTTCAGGTTATGAGCCTGACGAGCTACCGGGCTGCTCCACCCCGCGTTGGTGGTGGTGGGTTGTTGATTGAGGGGGCTTTGGAGGCCTGGCGGCGACCTACTCTTCCGCGTCTTGAG
>CANJCB010000083.1 GCA_947473305.1 Rhodospirillales bacterium | reverse complement strand
TCTGGTTGTCGGAGGCGCAGATGCGCCGGATGGAACCGTATTTTCCGCTGTCGCACGGGGTGCCCCGTGTCGATGATCGTCGGATCATCAGCGGCATCATCTTTGTGATCCGGAATGGCCTGCGGTGGCGCGATGCGCCAGCCGAGTACCGGCCGCCGAAGACGATCTACAACCGCTTCATCCGCTGGAGCCGTCTGGGAGTGTTCAACAAGAACTTCGCGATGCTCGCAGCGAAGGGAGGCAAGCCCGATCAGTTGATGATCGATGCGACCCACCTGAAGGCGCATCGGACGGCTGCCAGCTTGCTGAAAAAGGGGCTGTTCCCAGATATATTGGGCGCACGAAAGGCGGCCTGAACTCAAAGCTTCACGCGGTCTGCGATGGCAAGGGGCGGCCCTTGATCATGCTGCTGAGCGAAGGACAGATGAGCGATTACAAGGGCGCTGCACTCATGATCGACGCCTTCCCCAAGGCCAAGGTCCTCCTCGCCGACAGAGGCTACGACGCCGACTGGTTCCGCGCCGCCTTGGCCCAACGCAAGATCACCGCCTGCATCCCCTCAAAGGCAAACCGCAAGGTGCCAATCCCGCACGATGCCATGCTCTATCGCCGACGCCACAAGATCGAGAACATGTTTGGCAGACTTAAGGACTGGCGGCGCATCCACACCCGCTACGATCGCTGCGCCGACACCTTCATGTCCGCCATCTGCATCGCCGCAACCCTCATCTTCTGGCTTAATCAATGAGTCCTGACCCTAGCTCTCGGCCGTCTTTTGCGCCTCGGGCGCGACGCGCTCCCGGCTCTGGGCTTTGCGTTTCAACAGGTTCTGGCGGAGCGCCACCGCCAGCTTGGCCTCGCGCGCAGCGGCGGCCTTGACGGTCTCCTCGGTGAAATGCGGGCGTTCCTTCATCGCACCGCACCATAAGGGATTTCAATCTGCTCGATAGAGAAATTCCGGCGCAGGACGATGAAAACCAGGAAGAAAATCGTCGCGCTGACGGCGGAATAGCCGAGCGACATGCTGGTAAACAAAACGACGCGATCGGCTTCAGGGAAGCTTGTGTAGACCCAGAGCGACCAGAGCGTATTGAGGAGGCTCAGCGGGAGTTGCGCGACCCAGCCGAACATCCAGGCCCCGACCTCGTTTTCCGAGGTCCGGATCGCGTGGCGGCGGTCCGCGACCATCGGCGGGACGCCGCCGATAAGGCCGCGCAGCAGGATGAAAAGCCCCAGGGCCGCGATGGTCAGGAAGAAGCCCAGGCTCCAGCCCGCCAGATTGCCGAAGGGGCCGAGGCCGCCGCGCCCCATCTGGTAAAGCGGGAGCATCGCGCTGCCGAGGCCATAGCCGATGGCGATCCTGATCCCGGTGGCGAGCACGAAGGCAAGACCCTCGCGCCCATTGGTCCGTTTCATCGGCTGCATCTTCGGCCGCGCCCTTTCCACGCCGGGGAACGCCGCACCGCCGGGCCGCCCCCGCCTGGAAGCCTAGCCGGTTCGGCGCCGCGAGGAAAGTGGAGCGGCGGCCCAGAATGACCTGTAAATGCCACCGACATCCATAATCTCCCCATCTGGCGAAAGGTTTTCGGAACGCCTATTTCTGAATCGGTATGGAGGATTTGTGCAAAAACTGACTGACCACGAGGCGACCCTGACCCTGCGCCTCCTTTCCACGACCAACGAGACGCTCCGGCCGGAGATCGCCGAGCCGCTCGCCAGAGCCATGGGAATCGCGGTCGAGGCCCTGCACGACCTCTTCGAGAAAGTAAAGGGCGAGCCCCCGGTCCGGGCGCCCATGTCCCTCGACTTCGCCATCGCGCCCGACGCGGTTTCGGTCGCGCCGGCCGGCATGGGATATCGCTAGGGTCTAGCTTTTCTTGTCCGCCAGGGCGGCGCGGATCCGCTTCTCCACATCGAGATAGCGGTAAGGCTTCGGCAGGATGGTCAGCCCGGCCACGGCGCCCCGCAGCGAATAGGCGCGGTTCATCGCGCCCGAGGTCAAAAGGACGGGAATATCGTGGTGGTTCTCCGCCAGCCAGGCGGCCAGCGCCAGCCCGTCGGTATTGCCCGGCATATCCACATCGCTGAAAACGAAGTCCACGGCGGTCTTGGCCGAGAGGATGGCGACCGCCTCGTCGCCGCTCGCCGCCTCGACGACCTGGAACCCTGAGTCGCGCAGGAATTCAGCCGTCGCCATGCGCAGCAACAGATGGTCCTCCACGAGCAGGGCAACCGTCTTCTTTTCAGCCTCGTCGCCTCGCCGCCCAAGCTCAACCGACACGAGCCCCCACCATTCCTGTTACGTCACTGTCCGAAGGTTCTCCTGCGTTCGCGCAGCAAATTGATCCGGCGCACCACCTCTTGCGGATGGTAGGGCTTGTCCAGCGGTCCGTCCTCGCACAGGCTGCCCACCTTATCCGCGGCGCTGGAGGTGCCCCGTACCAGAATAACATCGATATCTGCGTTTCTTTCCCGGATCTTAGTGGCAAGGCCGAAGCCGTCCATTTCACCCGAAAGACTGATTTCCGACAAGACCACATCGATGACGCCACCCGAATCCAGCACGGTGAAGACATCCTCGCCCCGGACGCCCTCGATCACCCTGTAGCCGCAGTTCCGCAAGTAGTCGGCGATCACCATGCGGCTCAACACATCGGGTTCGACGACCATCAGGGTGATGGCGCCTGTCGGTTCGACGCCCGTCGGTTTATGGTCGGATAGCTCGGTCATGCAGACGGAAACCGCGAAGCCGCCGCTTCGTTCCGCGCCCCGCGCCAGACGGCCCCTCGCCCCTGGGGGACCGGGGAATTTCGCCGGAAATTGCCGGATCGATCGGGCGATATACCTAAAATTTAATTATAAATTTACCCGAGATCATTAGCATCCGCCCTCGACCACCAGAACGGGGGACATGGGGCAGATGCCTGAGAGTTTCGATGTCGTTACCGGAGGCGCCGGTTTTATCGGCAGCCATCTTGTCGACGCGCTGATCGGCGACGGGCGGCGGGTCCGGGTCATCGACAATCTTTCGGTCGGCCGGCTCGCCAATCTCGCCCTGAACAGATCGAACCCGGCGCTGGAAGTCGCCATCGCCGATATCGCCGACAAGCCCGCGATGATGCGGTTGATCGAAGGGGCGGAACGCGTGTTCCATCTCGGCGCGCTGGCGGATATCGTCCCCTCGATCCAGCAGCCCGAGGCCTATTTCCGGGCCAATGTGGACGGCACTTTCGCCGTCTTGGAAGCGGCCCGGGCGCATAGCGTGAAACGCTTCGTCTATGCGGCGTCTTCTTCCTGCTACGGCATCCCGGCAGCCTATCCAACTCCCGAAAGCGCCCCGGCAGATCCCCAATATCCCTATGCCCTGACCAAATACCTCGGCGAGCAGATGGTCATGCATTGGGCCAAGGTCTACGACCTCCCCGCCCTCTCGCTCCGCTTCTTCAATGTCTATGGCCCGCGCGCCCGGACCAGCGGCTCCTATGGCGCGGTCTTCGGCGTGTTCCTGGCGCAGATGCTGAACGGCAAGCCCCTGACCGTGGTGGGCGACGGCGAGCAGACCCGCGACTTCACCTTCGTCAGCGACGTGGTGGGCGCGATCCGCGCGGCAGCCGCCAGTGACCGCAAGGCCGAGATCTACAACGTCGGCTCCAATGCCACGGTCTCGGTCAACCGCCTCGTCGAGCTTCTGGGCCAAAGCGCCAATACCGTCCGCCTGCCCAAACGCCCCGGCGAGCCCGATTGCACCCTGGCCGATATCACCCGCATCGGCGAGCGCCTCGGCTGGAAGCCCCAGGTCTCCATCGAGGAGGGCGTTGCGGTCATGCTCGACAATCTCGACTATTGGCGCGACGCTCCGATCTGGACGGCGGAGAAGATCCAAGACGCCACCGCCGACTGGTTCAAATTCCTTGGCAAGCCCGCGATGACGGGCAATGGAGCCGGTTAATCTCATGAACCACACAAGCACCTTGCTCCCGATCGATCTCCAGTCCTCGGCCCGCACCGCCCGGGGAAAGATGAAGTCCATCGCCGAACTCGCCGAGATCGCCGCCCAGGCCAAGGCCCAGGGCAAGACCGTGGCGCTCTGCCATGGCACCTTCGACCTGCTGCACATGGGCCATGTGCGCCATATCGAGGCGGCGAAGCGCGAGGGCGACTTGCTGATGGTCACGGTCACGGCGGACGCCTTCGTCAACAAGGGTCCCGGCCGCCCCGTCTTCCCGGACAACCTGCGCGCCGAGATGGTGGCTTCGGTAGAATATGTCGATTTCGTCGCGGTGAGCCATGGCCCGACCGCGGATCCCCTCATCAAGACGATCAAGCCCGATGTCTATGTGAAGGGCGTCGAATACAAGGCCGAGGGCGACGACGTGACCGGGGGCATCGTCCCGGAACGCGAGGCGGTCGAGGCCCATGGCGGGCGCATCGCCTTCACCGAGGAGCTGACCTTCTCCTCCTCCAACCTCATCAACCGGAACCTCAATGTCTATGAGCCGGAGCTGAACGAATACCTCGCGGGGATGCGCGAGCAGGACGGGCTCGCCCGCCTTCTCGACATGGTGGAGCGGATCAAGGACTACCGCATCCTCTTCGTCGGCGACGCGATCCTCGACCAATATTCCTACGTCGAGCCCCTGGGCAAATCCGCCAAGGAAAACATGATCGCCACCCTCCACCAGGGCGACGAGCTTTTCGCCGGCGGCGTCTTCGCGGCGGCCAATCATGTCGCGGGCTTCTGCAAGGAAGTGGAAATCGTGACGCTGCTGGGCGAGCGCGAGAGCCACGAGGAATTCATCCGTGCGAGCCTCAAGCCCAATGTGAAATTCAAGCCGCTCTACCGGCCCCTGGCGCCGACCACCCGCAAGAGCCGCTTCGTCGATCCCTACTCTTTACGGAAGCTCTTCGAGGTCTATCACATGGACGACAAGCCGCTTCAGGGCAGCTTGTATCGCGAACTCAATACGATGCTGAAGAAGCGCATCGCCGAGTTCGATCTGGTGGTCGTCACCGACTTCGGACATGGCCTGATCGATCCCGGCACCGCCGAGATCCTGCAAGCGAAGTCGAAGCTCCTCTGCGTCAACGCCCAGAGCAACGCGGGCAACTACGGCTTCAACCCGGTCAGCAAATACCGCAAGGCCGATTACATCTGCCTCGACGGGCCGGAAGCGAAGCTCGCGGTTCACAACAAATATGCCGACCCCGCCGATCTTGCGGCACGCGACCTGCCCGACCTCATCGACTGCAACAATGTGGTGGTCACGGCGGGCAAGCACGGCTGCTACGCCTGGCGCAAGAAGGAAGGCCTTCACCGGGTCCCGGCGCTGACCAATTCCATCGTCGATACGGTGGGCGCGGGCGATGCCTTCTTCGCGGTGAGCGCCCCCTTCCTGAAGGCCGGGGCCTCGATGGCGGACATGGGCTTCCTGGGCAATGCGGCGGGCGCCATGAAGGTCGGCATCGTCGGCCATCGCTCCTCGATCCAGAAGCCCGCCTTCGTCAAGTTCCTGACCGCGATGCTTAAGTAGCCGCCCGGCATCGTCCCCAACCCACCGCTCTTAGAAGGGGGCGGAACAACGAGGTAGAAAACCATGAGTCGGAATGTCTGTGTGATCGGTGGCGCGGGTTATGTCGGCGCGGTTCTTGTCCCGGAGCTTCTGAAAGCCGGGCATCGGGTCACGGTTTTCGACCTTTTCATCTATGGCGCGGAAGTCTTCGACGCGGTGAAGGACAACGCCAATCTGAAGCTCGTGAAGGGCGATGTCCGCACGATCTCTTCGGTCGAGGCTGCCTTGAAGGGCTGCGACGCGGTGATCCACCTCGCCTGCATCTCTAACGATCCCTCCTTCGAGCTCGATCCGCAACTCGGCAAGTCGATCAACCTCGACAGCTTCCGCCCCATCGTCCGCGCCGCCAAGGCCGCGGGCGTGAAGCGTTTCGTCTTCGCCTCCTCCTCCTCGGTCTATGGCATCAAGGAGGGCGTGGAAGTCACCGAAGACCTGTCGCTGGAGCCGCTCACCGACTATTCCCGCTTCAAGGCGATGTGCGAGGACATTCTTGCGGAAGAACGCGCGCCGGGGTTCGTTACCTGCGTGCTGCGCCCGGCCACGGTCTGCGGCTATTCCCCCCGCCAGCGGCTCGACGTGATCGTCAACATCCTGACCAATCACGCGGTCCACTTGGGCAAGGTCAAGATCATGGGCGGCGCGCAGCTGCGCCCCAACGTCCATATCGAGGACATGTGCCGCGCCTATCTTCTGTCGCTGGAACTTCCCGACGATGCGGTGGACGGCACCTGCTTCAATGTCGGCGAGCGCAACCATTCGGTCGCCAAGCTCGCCGAGATCGTCCAGAGCAACGTCGGCCCCCATGTGACGGCGGAAACGGTGCCGACCAACGACAACCGTTCCTACCATGTCTCGTCGGAGCGCATCCGGCAGGCCTGGGGCTTCACCCCGCGCTATAGCATCGACGACGCGGTGAAGGGCCTCGTCGGGGCCTTCGCCGCGGGCAAGCTGCCGGACGCCATGAGCCACCCCCGCTACTTCAACATCAAGCGGATGCAGGAGCTGAAGCTCTCATGAGCGGGACCCTGACCTTGGACCGGCCCTCCCAGACCGCCGACCGCGACTTGAAGCTCCGCCTCTATCGCGAGATGCTGAAGATCCGCGTGATCGAAGAGACCATCGCCCGCCATTATTCCGAGCAGGAGATGCGCTGCCCCGTGCATCTGAGCATCGGCCAGGAAGCGGCGGAGGCCGGGTCCTGCGTGGCGCTCGAAGCCCGCGACTATGTGCTCTCGGGCCATCGCTGCCACGGCCATTACCTCGCCAAGGGCGGCAACGTGAACGCCATGATGGCGGAAATCTACGGCAAGGCCACGGGCTGCACCGGCGGCAAGGGCGGTTCGATGCACCTTCTCGACCAGAGCGTCGGCTTCCTGGGCGCGGCCCCCATCGTCGGCAGCACCATTCCGATCGCGGCGGGCACGGCCTTCGCCTCCAAGCTTCGGGGCGAGGACCGCGTGACCATGGTCTTCCTGGGCGACGGGGCGACCGAGACGGGTGCCTTCTACGAGACCGTGAATTTCGCCGGGTTGAAGAACCTGCCGCTGGTCTTCCTGGTCGAGAACAATTTCTACTCGGTCTATTCCCCCATGGAGGTCCGCCAGCAGGGCGAGAACCGCATCGTCGATATCGCCCGCGCCCATGGGATCGCGGCCGAGCGGGGCGACGGCAACGACCTCGACCTCGTCTACGAAACGACGAAGCGCGCGGTGGATCGCGCGCGCTCGGGCCAAGGGGCGAGCCTCTTGGAATTCACCACCTACCGCTGGCTGGAGCATTGCGGGCCGGGCTTCGACAACGACATCGGCTATCGCACGGAAGCGGAATATCTCGCCTGGCGCGCGCAGGATCCGGTCGAGGCCTATGAACGCAAGCTGATCGCCGCCCGTGTCGCCACCCGCGCCGACCTCGACACGGTCAAGGCGGAGCTTCAGGCGGAAGCCGACGCGGCCATCGCCTTTGCCAAGGCGAGCCCCTGGCCCGATGCCGGCGGCGCCTCCCGTCCCGTCTTCGCGAAGTGAGGCCGGACATGCTCGCCACCACCCGCGAACTCAAATTCTCCGACGCGATCCGCGAGGCCACCGACCAGGCCATGGCGCGCGATGCCTCGGTCTATCTCATGGGCCTGGGCGTGCCCGATCCCAAGGGTATCTTCGGCACGACCCTCGGCCTCCAGGAGAAATACGGGGCCGACCGGGTCATGGACATGCCGCTCTCCGAGAACGCCATGACCGGCGTGGCGGTGGGCTCGGCCCTCGTCGGGATGCGGCCGATCCTGACCCATCAGCGCATCGACTTCGCCCTCGTCGCCATGGAGCAGATGGTCAACCAGGCGGCCAAGTGGCACTACATGTTCGACGGCCGCGCCAAGGTGCCGCTGGTGATCCGCCTGATGATCGGAAGGGGCTGGGGCCAGGGGCCGCAGCACAGCCAGAGTGAGAGCGGCGGTGCGATTGTAGGCCACGGATCGGCGCCGCAGTGGTGCTGATGGCGGCGTAAAAGTCTGCCAGTGGTAAGCCCATCGTTTCCGATTTGGGACGAGGGGCGGGAGCATGAAGCCCGTGGAGCTTTACTTGTTGGTGC
>CANJCB010000082.1 GCA_947473305.1 Rhodospirillales bacterium | reverse complement strand
TGGCCGGAGACCTCATTCGAGCCTTGACGGCACAACACCAGATCAAGCCTACTACACATTGTTGCCAATCCGCGTGGCAGCCTAACCTCGGCAGACGCTCCACTTATCGACGCGGAAAATCTGTTCAGACAACCGGGACCACTTCACAATCTCGTGCCCCAGCAATTGGCCCGCTGAGGTCATGGAGACGTACGGTCAAACAACTCCTCTCGCATACATTACCCGAACTGCGCGCTGCGCATCCTCCGAAAGCTGAAGAATTAAATGTGTCCGCATTAACCGAGTGGCTCACGGCGGAGCAGGATCAGGCGGCCTACATGCTTCGGGCCCCCGAAATGGCGCCGCTGCTTAGAGAACTGCCACGAGGGTCATCCGATGGCGGGGCGGAGGGCGAATCTGCAAGCTACAAAATGTGGGAGGGAGCACGTGCAGAGGATGTCCGTTCCTTGTCACTCGCGCGCTTGTCCGAGCAGGGTTTGGTTGATGAGTTCCCGTCTGGCGCACCGGATCCAGGAAAACAGGCCCGCTGGCTCAAGTTTAATGAAAAGGCGCTTGAGCTTGCGGGGCTGATGGACTTGGTGAAGGCCGCAGCCCTTAAGGTGCAACTCGTCCGGCAGGTCGCGCAGGGAAATTCCCTTGGGGTTTGGCTATGCGTGCGATCTTTAATTGAACATCGCGCGTTGGCCATATGGCTACCTAAGCAGATAGGTGCTTCTCTAGACGCTCTTGCCGCTGACGTGCGCGCGGGCGCTCCGCTCCCCGAAAGTTCTTCTGAGGTGTCACGGCCCCTTGCCATGGTTTTGGCCGGACAGGCAGAGAAATCAAAGGAAGAACATCGCGCATGGGTGATTAAGGAGCAAGGTGGTCTTCGGACTGCTGAGTTGAAACTAAAAAATGTCACGGAGGCGGCCTTCAGCCAAGATCCAGAATTTCGAACTCTTTACGCAATTGCATCCGCCGTATTGCACGGTCGGCACGTCCGAGGCTGGGATTTAACGGTCAACGACGCGCAACTGCGGGCTCAAGCGAACAGCTACGGGCTGCTCGTTCTCGAGCGTCTTTGCGACAAGGTCGAGGAGATGACCCATCTTTCCGCGACGGGCTATCAAAAAATGCGATTAGAACATGCTGCGACCGTTGGAGGAGCTGTTCTGGCGGCGAACGACCGGATGGCAAAGCAGGCCTTTGGGCATATAGAAGGAGGGCTTCGATTTGGCATCGATTATTCGGGACATGGCACCGTCGACAGTCCATTTTGTATCGAGGCGCACCTTCAATTTCACACGGCATCTTATGCCCTATTGGAGCAAATGGGTGTTGACCTAAGCCGGGTTTTCAAGCGCCGAGATCATGATTGCGCTGGGCGCTCATGTGACTGCTGGTCGTCGTCGGGACATGAGTACTGGGTTCTGATCCGCCCCGGCTGAGGGCGGCCGAGGCGCCCGGGTAACGTGTACATGCCGATTGTGTCCACGAGCATTGGCGGTAGCGTCGCACTGAAGTGGCAGGCCTCCACTCAATCAGCGTTGTCGTTAAACGAGATCATCGAGGTCGACCTTCAGAGCTTCGGCGATCTTCTTCATGGCCGAGATGCTGCCTTCCTTCTTCCCGGTCTCGATTTCCGAGATGTAGGGCGCGCTCAGCCCGGTGGCCGCCGCCAGATCTCGGGCGGACATCCTGCGGTGTGCGCGCCAGACCTTGATCGGGTTCTCGCCGTCGACGAGGCGCTTGTGCCCGACGGCAGGAGCATGAGGCCATCCTGGCCCAGATCCGCGACGTGCAAAGTGCCCGAGAGCAGACGGTACGCCTGGCTGAAGCAAAGAGCCCGATCGCCTACGGCGCCGTCCTGGTGTCGGCCATCGTGCTGATGGGCTTCGCCGTCATGCTGTGGCTGGTCATCCGGGAGGAGGTGCCGGCCAACCAGCGCGATATGGTTACCTTGTTGCTAGGGACGCTTGCAGGGATGGCGTCCAGCGTTGTCGCGTATTGGGTCGGCTCGTCCAACGGTTCGATGCAGAAGAATGCAGCGCTGGAGAAGTTGCTGGCACAAAAATGACCTGGTGAAAGCCGTGGCTTGCCGTGCTCGCGATAGCGACGAGCTTGCCGGCCGGATGCGCGACGGCTCGTTCTGGTGGGGGTGGTTGCCCGCTCATCTCGGCGTGCAGCCGGGAGCTCTTGGCGTGGGCGCGCCGGTAGAGGCCGTATGCCCCCTAAGACAATGAGCGGCAGTCTCCGGCTCCAATAACACCAATAGTATACGCAACCGTCGCATGGAGAAGATGGTCTAGCCCCCCTGAATTGAGTACATTGTCCTAATGGTCAAGACGCAAAATAAGTCACACGCCGTTATGGCCCAGCGTCATGAGCCGACAGACAGCCTCGATGATTTTCCTACCCCGCCATGGGCGACCCGGGCGTTAGTGGAGCATGTGATTGGGGTCGATGAAGTGAGCAGCAAGAAGTGTCTCGAGCCGGCCTGTGGGCGCGGTTATATGGCCACGGCGCTGAAACCTTATTTCGATCATGTTGCCGCTAGTGATGTCGCGTCATATGGCTTCGGTGAAAAGCGTGACTTCTTGAGCTACCGACCCGAGGAAAGTGTGGATTGGGTAATCACCAATCCCCCTTTTCGACTGGCTGAGGATTTTTTTCGCCAGGGCCATGCGATAGCGCGGTGTGGGGTCGCGCTCTTAGTACGCACCGTTTTCCTTGAGGGAATTGGTCGCTTGGAACGAATGTTTTCAAAGCATCCACCAACGACCGTTGCCCAATTTTCCGAGCGAGTTCCAATGGTGAAAGGTAGATTGGATCGCAAGGCGTCGACCGCGACCGGCTATGCGTGGGTGATCTGGAGAAAGCCGTTGATGGAGCACACGCGGCTAATTTGGATTCCGCCGTGTCGAAAGGTTCTAGAGCGCTCTATTGATTACGAACCGAAGTTCGTGACGCCCGCAAGTTCGAATCATATACCGTCGCTGATGGATGCAGAGCGATCTCCGGATCTCTTCGGCAATATCGTTTGAGTCACACTTGAGAATAAGCCCACGAGCCTCAGGATACCTACGGCGCGTTCTCGATCATGGCATAGAGCCGGTCTCGGAATTGGCGGTTCACAGCTTCAAGGGCGATGAACACCGGGAATTGAAAGTGCTCGTCCAAATCGTTCGCCACTAGTGAATAAGGCTCGGGGATCGAACGCAGCCCATAATAAAAAACAATGAATGCTTCTGCTCGGTCTACATCAACCCCAATCGACTTAGCGTATCCGCCGAGAAGTGTTTGAGTTCTTAGCAATTCGCTAAATATGAGCCGTCGCTTGCCGGCGTCGTAGGAGCCGTTTCCTCGTTTTACATTGTAGGATCTAATGGTCCTGCTTTTGGTGTCGTGGGCAATGAGATCTATTGGGATGACTTGTGTTTGCTCTCCATATGGCAAGGATATTCGTCGATAGGACTCGGGTGGCAGTGCCTTTTGCAGTTCGAAGGCCGACGCTGGTGAAAGTTTGAAATTGTCCTCGGTCCATACATTCAAATGACCGCAATCCTTCAATCGCTCAAGAAGGGCTCGCCCCAGGATTTGTCCGTGACGCTTATACGCGGAACTGATGATACTGGTCGCGCGAGAGTACTTGGCTCCGCCTATGGGATCCTCGCGGAATTTGGTGCCGGCAAGTTTCGCCAAGGCGCTCTCAAGAGTCGGTTGCATCCGCGCGAGGAATGACGCCAAATTGCTTGTTTCCTGATTCGTCATTCTCGTCCAATCAGCTGAAGCATCGATCGGCATTCTCTTACGCGCTGGCATTGAGGCAACGATGACCGAACCTACCACCAACCCTAACGCCACGCATGAATTTGATCTTACGCCCTCTCCGCGCGTCCTTCCTATGCTGGGCGAGATCAACCTGGAGCAATGGAGATGCATTGGAGAGCTCGTCGATAATTCAATCGATGGCTTTCTTCACGCTGGCCGTCGAGGTGAAACGGTATCGGACCCACTCGTTCATATCACCCTGCCCGAAGCGGATCGGGATGACGCCGTAGTCCAAGTGGTCGACAACGGCCCAGGCATGACGACCGACAACCTCGCGAGGGCAGTGAAAGCCGGGTGGTCTGGCAACAATCCAACCGACAATCTTGGCCTGTTTGGGATGGGCTTCAATATCGCGACCGCCCGGCTCGGTTCAACGACCGAGGTTTGGACGACTCAATCTGGTGATGCGGAATGGCATGGGCTGGAGATCGACTTCGACCGTTTGCAGCGGCAAGGAAATTTCGCGACGCCTCATTTGACGGGTCCTAAGCCGGATGCATCAGTTCATGGCACCAAGATTGTCATTCGGCGTCTCAAGCCCTCCCAGCGGCAATGGCTTGCCAAGTCCGCAAATCAAGGGCAACTCCGCCGGCGCCTTTCTCAGGCCTACGCAGCCATGTTGCGGCCAAATGGACACCCGTTGGAGTTCAAGCTCTATTTGAACAACAAGATCGTTAGAGCGAGGCCATTTTGCCTTTGGAATGAGACCCGATCGGCTGAATTAGCGGATCTGGGGGAAGTGTTCGCGGTTCAGCAGTTCAACTATCCGCTAAGTGATAGATATCACTGTTTTACCTGCATGAATTGGGTCTCGGTATCGACGCCTAGCCCAAGCGCCTGCCCAGTTTGTGGGGGCTTGGGAACGCTTCAACGAAGAGCGCGCCGGGTGCATGGCTGGATTGGCCTGCAGCGGTTCGCGGACACCGTGGATTTTGGTCTCGACTTCATTCGCAACGGCCGCAAGATCGAAATGGGAAGCAAGGACCTCTTCGTCTGGCGTGGCGAGAATGGCGACGAGCCGGAATACCCCATCGATGATCCCAGTCGCCGTGGCCGTTTTGTCGGCGAAGTTCACATCGACCATTGTCGAGTCAATTTTGCCAAGGAGCGATTCGACCGTTCCGATCCAGCTTGGGAGGAAATGGTCACCCTCATCAGAGGGGAAGGGCCGCTTCGTCCCGAAAAGGCTCGAGAACTTGGCTATGGACCAAATGAGAGGCCTCTTTTCCGTCTCTACAAAGCGTTTCGTCGAATGCGACCGCACAGCAATGTTGCGGGCGGCTTTTTCCGTCTGTTGGCGGTTCCTGACAACGCCATAGCGAAGGAGCTTGCGCAGAAATTCTTCGATGGCCATCCTGACTATCAAGAAGATACACATTGGTGGCGGCTGATCGAGGAAGCCGAGCGACGGCTTTTGACAAGAGACGTCGGCGCCGGCGGAGATGAACCGCCGGATGAGGGCCTGCCGCCCGGCTTGCTGGATGAGCCATCGGATCGCGCGCCGGAACCTACGGATCCGGCTCCGGCTTCAGCTCCGGTCCCCGACTATCGCTTGCAGCGGCGCGAGGCCCCTAGCTTGTCACGGAGCTACGTCTATGCGCCCGCAGGCCAAACATTCGCGGTCAAGGCGTTTGAATGCACAGCCCACGATCCGGATTTACGATCCGACGTCGCCTGGAGTTTGATGTTGGGGGATCTGGCGACACGGACCTACCATTTTTTATTCAAGCCCCGGTCGAACGTCTTTCGATCGATCACGCTCGAACCGCTCGATGCCCTTTTGATCGAGCTGGCGTTACTGACTTACGAATATTTGCGGGGAGGCAGGGAGCCGCCTTCCTACGCTTCACTGCTCGCGTATTTCAGGGAGCATTACGCACAGATCGCCAGCCTCGATGCTCGAGTGATCGCGTTAGACGCGAACGATGTATTGGGTACGCTAGCTGAGGCAGTGCTGGCGAACGTACCACCAGGTGACGGTGGGATGCTTTTCGACGCGCTAACGGTCGAGCAGCGAAGCGAAGTAATGCGAGCCCTAGCTCGGAAAGGAATCGCACCAGCGGCACCGGTAGCCGATGGCTCGTTTGTGACCGCGGCTCCAAGGAATGTGCTGGCCAGTTTGGTCGAAGCGTTTCCGAACTTGCTATTCGACGGCCAGTTTTGGGACACGCCCTATGTCACCTTGGATTATGGCGACCCCCAGCTCACCGATCGAGCTCAGCAGCAGGTGATTGATCGTGTGAAGTCGCTCATCTCGGATGCCGCCTGGCTAGCCCAGGCAGACCCCACTACCCTCGGTGCGATCCGGAAGGAAGAGCTTGTTAGAGGTCTCATGTCTGTCAGCCTGCTAAGGCCGGACCGGGAAATACTGTGACGGGATTATTTTTGGATGAACGCCGCCTTCTCAATGGGCCGTGGCAAGCCTTTGAGCGAGACGTTGCGCGAGCATTCATTTACGCGGGATTTCAAGACGTCCGAATTGTCGGTGGCACTGGCGACATGGGCGCTGATATCGTCGGCGTGAAGGACGGCAAGGTTTGGGTGATACAGTGCAAGTACACTAGCACCTCGTCACCCCCGAAATCGGCGGTAGAGGAGGTAATTGAGGCAAGTCGTTACTATGAAGCCGATCAATTGGCGGTTGCCATTAGTCGACCGGCTGGAAAGACGCTGAACGATGAGCTCGCCAAGGCTAGAAGATTGGGCTTCACAGTTCATTTGCTTAGTCCCGCCAAGCTAATGCGACTTGTCGAAGAGGTGCCGACAATTCCCCCTAGCTCTCGCTCGCTTCGGCAATATCAGTTGGAGGCCTGCGACCGACTATTCGACGCTCTCGAGGAAACTGGTCGAGGTCAGCTCGTGCTTGCCACTGGGCTAGGCAAGACTGTCGTCATGGCGGAAGTGGCGGCACGATTGTTTGCGTCGGGCCTCCTTGAAAATGGGCGCCTGCTGGTTCTCGCCGATAAGCGAGAACTGGTGCGACAGCTTCAGATTGGATTCTGGGGCCAGCTTCCAAAGACAGTTCCAACTCATCTCCTTGCCCCCGAAGAAGAGCCATCTTTTTGGGATGGTATTACCTTCGCCACAGTTCAGACAGTTCATGGCCGACTTGAGAAGCTGCCAGAATTCGACGCAATCTTCATCGATGAAGCCCATCATATCGGTGCACGAACCTATCAGGACGTATTGCAGCGGCTCGCGCCGAAGCGGCTAGCCGGCGTTACAGCCACCCCATGGAGGGGAGATGAATTCGATATCGACACAGTCCTTGGTCAACCACTTGTCCGTGTAGGTATCGCCGATGGCTTGAAGCTCGGCTATTTGAGTGAAGTCGATTATCGCCTGTTAGCCGATAACATAGATTGGGAGTTTGTTCAGAGCGCTTCCTCGTTCGGTTACACTTTAACAGAGCTAAACAAGCGGTTGATCATCCCCACCCGGGATGAGGAAGCCGCGCGTATGATCACAGAGGTCTTTAGACGCGAGGGTCGCCGAGCAGGCCTGATATTCTCGCCGAGTATTGAGCATGCCGAGCACTTCACCGCTAGCTTGAGGCTGTTCGGATTGCGCGCTGAATGCATGTATGGGGAGCTTCTCTCTCGAGAGCGAGACAAGCTCATGGCAAGGTTCAAGCGCGGAGCAATCGACATCCTTTGCACGGTCGATCTTTTCAATGAGGGCGTCGACGTTCCCGATGTCGATCTCATCGTCTTCATGCGAGCCACCCATAGTCGGAGAATTTTTGTTCAGCAACTTGGCCGGGGGCTACGGGTTACCGCTGAAAAGGACAAAGTAATTGTCCTGGATTTTGTTACCGATCTACGTCGTGTCGCGGAGATCGCCGAGCTTGAGCGGATGGCGCAGCGGAACGCCCCAACCGAAAGATTGCCACTGGGCAGCCATCTGGTCGAATTTTCCGATCGTTCAGCGGGGTCGTTTCTCATGGAGTGGGTAAAGGACCAAGCCTCCCTTATCCTGCGTGAGGGCGATCCCACCCTAGACTTACCGGGTTTTGAGTTTCCAAATCGCCTGCCGCACGGCGGCATCCAGTGAGCATTCCTTCTCATGTTAGATCTCGAATAAAGTCCGAACTTTGGAAGCAAGCAGACCAAATCGATTGGAATGCGCTCGGCAGCGTCGAGAAGGCTCGCTATTACGCACAATGGACCGAAAGCGAGGCCATCGGTCGTGCGCTTTCGGCACATATGGATCCCCGAGCGGTCAGGGTTTACATAAAGGATACGCTACTTAAGGGGTATGGCCGCGAAAAGCTTAACGAGCATCAGGCTTTGGTTCTTCGTGTGACTGGCCACGAGAGATCCGAAGTCATGGAGGATTTCATAAAGCCCCATGGTGTAGCGCGACAATCAGGATGAGAACGGCGCGACAATCAGGATGAGACGAGGCAGCCGATCGAGTCGATAGTTGACGCTAGCCGATGTCTTGGCAAGCGCTTTGATTGACGCGGAGCGTCAATCAGTCCTCGTCGCTTCGTGTTTTC
>CANJCB010000081.1 GCA_947473305.1 Rhodospirillales bacterium | reverse complement strand
CCACGGCCGCCTCCGCCTGCGCTCGCTGAGGCGCGCGGCGTCGGCCGCGGGGCCCTCCTATGCACTACGGGGATAAGCCCCTATTCCAGCCCGCCAAGGGGGTCGGAATTGGACGCGAAAAGGGGGTCACGTTTGGGTGCGATTTGACAGATAAGGGTTGAGTTGAACCACACCAGCGCTCGCGCCGATTGCCAGTCCCTTAGCGTCGGCGGCCTGGGCCGCATTATCTCCGACTTCAAGCTTCACGATTCCAAACGCGGCCAGTGCGGACAAGGACTTTAAAACGCCTCGCCGATTCTGCCTGCCCAATGCCGCAATCTTGTGCGGTGCGCAGCCGCGTCCCCCATTTGGCATAGTTCAGCCCTTTCTTTGATCAATCCATTAACAAATATAATTTGCAAACGCTGCTGAGTATTGCCTTCTCAAATCTTCTATTTCTATCCAGTTTTTCTCATTTTCTGACCTCGTCAATTGAGATTAATTTATGCATTGATTGATTATACGAATGACTGATCGATCTGCCCAGCGATCGATAATGCGATCCGGCCTTGCGATCTCTACCGCCGCCGGGATCCGTACCGCCGGCAGAAAGGGACTCTAACTCAGGGTCGCAACCCTTGCGGCCATGTTTGGGGCGAAACGGAGATTTTCGATTTCCTCCTAGGCAAGTCGCTGACGAAGATCCTCGAGCCAATTTCAGTGTGTTCGCATGTTCGCTCAGGACGACTTGCACCACCACACCATACTGATCAGGAGTGACCGTGCCTCGGTCCCGTCTGGGCTGAAGCAGCATGACCAGAAAACTAGTGCTCATATCGAACGGAGCGGCCATCGCATTCCGCGAGGTCCCAGCCTCTACCGCCCACATAATCCACTCGCGGAGATCAGAAGAGTAAGGTCGCGTTGTCCATCACGTGGCCTCATCGATCCAGCGAGCCGTTTGAATCAGATTTCGCAGCGTTTGGGAATCTCAACCGATTCCTCAATTATGAATAAGCTTTAGGTAGCGATATCTGGGCGGGTAATCGCATCGTATTTTCTTCCTACCGTTCGGAACGATCATAGGAGGATCAGCTTCCGGGATGACGATGCATACAGAAGTTCAACGAGCGCCGCCCGCTTTTCAAGGACGGCGCGCTGACTGATGGTGCCCTTATCAGTGAGTTCGCCGGAATCGATCGAGGGCGGCTCCTCGAGCAGCACAATGCCAGTGATAGTCGTCGAGCTTCCTGGATTCGCCTCCGCAAACGAGCGCAGCAATATGGAAAACCGCTTTCGAATTCCTTCATCTCGCAGAAGGTCAGACGCAGCCCTATTCGCATCCCCATCACAGAGGCCACGGCACGCGTCTATATCAGGGAAAACGAGCGCTCTGACGTCGCCTCGGTTCAAGCCCGCGATTATCGCGTCCTGAGCGAAAGGCGCCATATGCGCGATGAGCTTTGCGCGGAGTGGCCCAACACTTACCCAGGTCCCGGTAGCGAGCTTGAAGTCTTCGGTTATCCGCCCGTCATAGTCGAGGCCCTTAGATAGATCCTCGGGATCGAAGAACCGGAACCCATCGCCAAGCCGATAGAAACCTTCTTCGTCGAAGGCGGCTGCGGTGAGGTGGTCCTGGCGCCAGTAACCCGGGGTGATGTTCGGTCCCCGCAATCGGCCCTCCAGCTTTCCGGCGACTGGATAGAGCTTGAGCTCCATTCCAGGGCTGGGGATGCCGGCTGCCCCGGAACGACTCATTGTGTGATCGCACCAAAGTGCGAAGGGGGCTGTTTCAGTGGCGCCAAGACCCGTGACCATCAGGATGCGCTCGCCGCAGGCATCATAGGCGATGGCCTCAAGCTCATCCCAAACGTGTCGGGAAATGCCGGCGCCCGCATAGAACATGAGCTTCAAACGGCTGAAGAAGGTCTCGCGCAGTTCCCTGTCTTTGCGCAGAAAGGGCGCGAGTGCTTCGAAGCCTTTGGGCACGTTTAAATAGATGGTTGGACCGATCTCACGCAGGTTGCGCACGGTGGCGGAGATCCCGGCCGGCGTGGGCCTACCCTCGTCGATATATAAGGATCCGCCATTATAGAGCACCATCCCCAGATTGTGGTTTCCGCCGAAGGTATGGTTCCAAGGCAGCCAATCCACCACGACCGGCGGCTCGTCCTGCAAGGAAGCGAGGCATTGACGCTGCATTACCAGGTTGCTGCACAGCATGCGTTGGGTATTGATGACCGCTTTTGGCAGGCCAGTTGATCCTGACGTGAAGAGGAATTTGGCGATCGTGTCGGGTCCTACTGCTTCATGGGCGCGATCAACCGCATCGGTTTCCGGCAAGGCCATAAGATCGGCAAGGCTTACGCTTGGCCGCCCCGACACTGCGTCGGATGTGGTGGCAATCTGAATATCTTCGGGCACGACGGCCTGGATCGCGTTCGCGAAAGTCGTACCGGACGCAGCAAAGACCACTCCAGGTGTGAGGAGCGAAATAATAGAGCGGAGCTTTTCATAGCCTGAGGAGGCCAGCGAATAAGCCGGCGAAATCGGTGAATAGGGTATTCCCGCGTACATAGCCCCAAGGCCGAGCAGTGCGTGCTCGATGTCGTTGCCGGAGAGAATGACTAAAGGGCGCTCGGCTGATAGATCACGATCGAGGAGCGCCTGGGCCAAGCTGCGAACTTTCTTCCGCGCCTCCGCGTAGGTCACCGAACGCCAGGCTCCAGCGTCATCGCGCTGGGCGAGGAACAGTCGATCCGGCGCCGTTATCGCCCAGTGATCCAGCCTCTCGGTGAGCTTCGCTGGATATGAGCCCAGCGCGTGAGGCGAATTCAGCCGGACCGTGCCGTCCGGCTCATGCCGAACCAGCAGATCAGACGGGCCGAAGCGGACGGGCCGGAATGGTTTCATACGCCCTTTCACCCAAACCAGTGCTCGCACGGTGAAGTTGGGAGCGAGAGTACCGTAATTTCGTTATGCGTATTCCACTCTTCAGACACGCGATTGGAAGGAAAACCACGCCATTTCGAATATCAACGCGCAGATAACCATCCTCAGATGACGGCGTGTTATCACGCCCGTTACTCTGTCATCCTCGCGGCAGGTGATCAACGAGGATTCCTGGACGCTCTAGTGTTCGCCTGTCAGTGGCTGGAGATCATCCTGTCGAATTGATCTCAGGCGATATTGAGGCTATTCAGGTCCCGCCTTTCACCCACAAGACGCTTGAGCAATGGGCTCGGGCGCCAGACCTCGCCGATCCTGGAGTGATAGGTTTCGATGCGCTCCAAGACCTTGGGCAAGCCTAAGTCGTCCGCGTAATACATCGGACCGCCGCGGCGCCGGGGGAAGCCATAGCCATTGAGCCAAATCGCGTCGATGTCGCTGGGACGCGCCGCAAGCCCCCCATCGATGAGCTGGATGCCGATATTCACCAGCTGCAGGACGCAGCGCTCGACGATCTCCTCCTCGGTGAACGTCCGCCGCATGATGCCGCGGTCCGCCGCCAGCTTTTCGCAAAGCGCATCTACTTCGGCGTCCGGATGGGGCGTGCGGTCTGACGGATCGTAACGATAGAAGCCCTTTTGGCTCTTCATCCCGTTGCGGCCCAATTCTCCCAAGGCGTCAGAGACCACAAGATAGGGGTCCGGCCGTGTCTCCTTCTGGAAAAGCTCCTTCCGAATGAGATAGGCGATATCCACCCCCGCCATGTCACTAACCGCGCAGGGGCCCATCGCGAAGCCGAAGCTGGTCATAGCGCGATCGATGTCTGCTGGAGAGCAGCCTTCGAGAAGCATGAGTTCCACTTCCCGAAAATAACCGTCGAGCAGCATTTTGTTGCCGACGAAACCGAATCCGACGCCTACCACGACCCCGGTCTTGCGCATCCTGTGAGCAAGGTCGAGACACGCGGCGACCGTCTCCGAGGAGGTTTCGCGTCCTCGCACGATCTCCAGGAGCTTCATCACGTGGGCCGGGCTGAAGAAATGCAGCCCCACGCCCTTCTCGGGGCGGCCGGAAGCCGCGACGATCTCATTGAGATCGAGTGTCGAGGTATTGGTCGCCAGAATGGTAGAAGAAGCGGTGTGCCTGCCCAATTGCTCGAAGACTTGCCGCTTCAGAGCGAGGTTCTCGAAGATCGCTTCGATCACGATCTCCACGCCCGACACATCCTCGATGCGCGGCGCACCCTTTACGAGAGCCCTCCTTTGGCCGGCCAGCTCTTCGGTAATAAGGCCCCGCTTCACGGCTCCCTGCAGATTTCTCTCGATCGTGGCGAGGCCACGACTCAAGGCTTCCGAATTGGTATCGACCAGTGTTACCGACACGCCCGCATTCAAGAAATTGGTGGCAATGCCAGAACCCATTGTCCCGGCCCCAATGACCGCCGCAGTCTTGATCGGCGAAAATGCGATCCCTTCGGGGATGCTGGGCACCCGGGCCGTGTTATGCTCGGCGCGGCGCACATAGTCGGCGATCGCATCGTTATTTTCTTCAGGCTGCTGAGACATCGGGCTCGACCTTCGTTCGTCCGTGGCCAGAATATTCAAACACAAATTATGGCCCGTTTCGTATATTAGTGCATTGACGAGAACCTTTTGCCTGCCGATGGGCGGCAACGGAACCATGCTCGTCAGAATGGCGAATTCTTTCGGGGAGCCCTGCCGTGTCCTTCGCGTCCGAAATACCTTATGGCGCCTATTGGTCGACGCCCTTTGCAAAATGGCAGGGCGCTCTCCAGCATCAGCACAGCCTCAAGTTTGCCGCTTCTGTGGCGATGGTAGCGCTGCAGGAGCGTCGCATCGACACCACATCGTTCGACTGGGTCGTTCTCGGCATGACCATCCCCCAGCATCAATCCTTCTATGGCACCCCCTGGTTCTCGGGGCTCGTGGGAGCGCCTCAGGCGACGGGACCCACGATCTCGCAAGCTTGTGCCACGGGCGCTCGCTGCCTGATCAATGCATCCCAGGAAATCGACTCCGGAGGTGCTACATCTACCTTGGTCGTCGCTTGCGACCGGACCTCGAACGGGGCGCACCTCTATTACCCGCAGCCGGCCGGCATCGGTGGGACCGGGGTTCACGAGGATTGGGTGCTCGACAATTTCATGCATGAGCCGCTTGGCGGACACTCCATGCTCCAGACAGCGGAAAACGTCGCCCAGAAACACCAGATCACCACTGCCGAGCAGCATGACGTGGTGCTTCGTCGCTACGAACAATACCAGGATGCGCTGAAGGACGATCACGCCTTCCAGAAACGCTACATGAAACTCCCCTTCCCTGTCATGGATGAGAAAGGTCGCAAGCAGATCGGAACGCTGGAAGGCGACGAGGGCGTGTTCGCGACCAGCCCCTCTGCTCTCGCGAAGCTGAAGCCCGTCATGAAGGAAGGGACCGTGACTTTCGGCGGGCAGACC
Source organism: Rhodospirillales bacterium (assembly GCA_947473305.1). Taxonomy (GTDB): domain Bacteria; phylum Pseudomonadota; class Alphaproteobacteria; order ATCC43930; family CGMCC-115725; genus CANJCB01. Next base: position 3,097 of record CANJCB010000081.1, on the reverse strand, counting down.
CATCCGGCGGATGGAAACGCTGGGCTTGTTCTTGCGACGCCAGAAAAGGCGCGAGAGATGTCGCGCGATCCCGGCATCCGCATCCGGATTAAGGGCTATGGGCAGTCGCGGGTCGATCTCGCCTATATGCCCGAGGCGCCGATCCCGGCGGCGCAAGCTGCATTGCGGCAGGCTAATGTGAAGATCTCAGACATCGCGGCGATCAAATCCCACAATCCCTTCGCTGTGAACGACATCGTCTTTTCGCGAGCGACGGGATGCGACCTCAACTCCATGAACAATTATGGATGCTCGCTGATCTGGGGCCATCCACAGGCCCCGACGGGCCTGCGCGCGATCATCGAGCTGATCGAGGAACTGGTACTCCGCGGCGGTGGTCTCGGCCTCTTTCATGGATGCGCGGCAGGTGATAGCTCCGTGGCCGTGGTGATCGAGGTCTCTGGCGCGCGGGCGTGAGCCCGGGTCAGATCGGAAAATCCGCGAGCAGCCTGTTGCCCAGCCGACAGCGGCTGGCCAGCATGGCGGTTTCGCTCGGGACGCGTGACATGAAGAACCGGCCGATGGCGAGCTTGTCTCGATAAAAATCCGCATTGGCCGGATTTACCTTCAGAGCATCGAGGCTCGTCCTCGCGATTCCGGTCCAGACCCAACCCATGGCAACCAGGGCAAAGAGCCGCAGATAGTCCGTGGCCCCGGCCAAGGCATCGAGATTGTTCCCCGGTTGCAACACCCAATCCGTCGCGTCCCGCAGTTCCCGATAGGCATGGCCGAGCGGTTCGGCGAAGGGAGCGAGTTCCGGTATGGTAGATGCCCTCTGAAGACGCTCCTCCACCAGCGCGAAGAAACGCGCAGGAAGACGACCCTGGTGTAGTTTTAGCTTCCGGTTCAGAAGGTCCAGCGCTTGAATGCCGTTGGTTCCCTCGTAGATCTGAGTGATGCGGACATCGCGGACATATTGCTCCAACCCATTGTCCACGATGTAGCCATGTCCGCCGAGACATTGGAGGGCTAGGTTAGCATTATCCGTGCCGCCGTCGGTGAGATAGGACTTCAGCACCGGCGTTAGGAGCGCCACAAGATCGTCCGCCGCCTCCCGTTCCGCCGCATCGGGCGAATGCCGCGCCAGGTCGATCTGGAGACCGGTCCAAAGCGTCAGCGCTCTAGCCCCATCGTTGAAGGACTTCACAATCGCCAGCATGCGTCTCACATCGGGATGCCGGATGATCGTATCAGCACCGCCTTTCGAGTCCGGCGCTCGCCCCTGAACCCGCATCTGCGCATAGGCCAGCGCGTTCTGATAGGCGATCTCGGAGATGGCAAGGCCCTGGATCGCCACGCCCAGACGGTTCTCGTTCATCATGATGAACATAGCCCGGAGCCCTTGATGAGGCAGACCCACCAGGTAGCCTACCGAGGCCTCGTGAACCATCTCGCAGGTCGCGGAACTGTTGTTGCCCATCTTGTGCTCGACCCGGCGGGCATTGATGCCGTTCCGTGCCCCGAGCCCGCCGTCGTCGTCGACGAGAAACTTCGGCACGAGGAAGAGGCTGATACCGCGGCTTCCTTCGGGAGCATCCGGCAATCGCGCAAGGACAAGGCTGATGATATTCGGCGTCAGGTCATGATCGCCACCAGTGATGAAGATCTTCGTCCCGTGGAGCCGGTAAGTCCCGTCCGGTTGCGGCTCTGCACGGGTGCGGATGAGACCGAGGTCCGTGCCCGCCTGCGGTTCCGTCAAATGCATCGCGGCGGCCCATTCGCCACTTACGAGACGGGGGAGATAAAGGTTCTTCTGCGCCTCGGAACCCTGAATCTGGAGCAGCGCGCAGGCGGCCTTCGTGATGTCGATATAGCCACTGAAACCCATGTTCGCCGAAGCCAGCATCTCGTCGAAGGGAATCGAGATGAGTTCCGGCATGCCTTGGCCACCCCAGGCCGGTTCGAAGGAGAGGCCTGCCCAGCCACCCTCCATGAGTTTGTCATACGCTTCCTTAAAACCGCGGGGTGTTACGACCTGGCCGTTTACCAACCGGCAACCTTCCAGATCTCCGCTCCGATTGAGCGGGAAGACCTCGCGTTCGCACATCTTCCCGACTTCGTCGAGGATGTGGCTTCGGATGTCCGGGCCAATTTCCTCGCGACCCCGGAGCCCTGCGACGCTGTCTATCGCGAGGAATTCATCGAATATGAAACGGTATTCCTCAACTGGTGCGCGATAGGATGGCATGCAAGTTCCTTCGATTACGGACAGGGTCAGCGCTTCAGTCGATTATCCCTTTGACGTCAAGGAAGTGGCTGATGATCGCCCGTGACGCCGCATCCGGGTCTCTCCCGGCAACTCAATACGCCTACCAAAAATTTGCCTCTTATCGTAGCCGAGATATGGCAAGAGGAAGAAGAGGCTTCGGCAAAACGATCACCCACCCCAACCTCCCGAAACACCTCATTTCGACATCTGCGAAACCGAGGAAAGCTCACGAACAGCCAGCAATCATAGTGGCGGAATGCGGAGCTACCTGCCACTCCATCGGTTCGAAACACTAAATGCAGCACCAGTGATTCAGGAGCCCTTGGTCTATGGGATCGCGCTCTATCCTTCACCGCGGGTCAGCCGTTTCGGATGGCACATCTACGCCGCGCGCTGGAGCATCTTAGCGGTGCTCGCGATAGGTTTGGTACGCGACCACGGAAGCAATCAAAGAGAGTTTTCTGCTAACGCGTCGATCAAGCGGCGAGAGCGCCAGGCCCGAGCATGAGGAGCAAAGAGAATCCGCAGGTATTAATTTTCCTAATTCAAGCAGCGACCCACTCGGCCCAACGTTCCTTGATCTTTTCCAGATTGTCGCTCAGCCAAGCGGTGTCGGGCTCGAAAGCTTCCTTCATGTGCTCGGGTGAGGTCGGCATTTTCACCATTTCTGGCTTGCTGAGGAAGGGGAACGCCTTCGGATTTGTCAACGCCGGAGACAAAGGGAGCCACGTGGCGGAGGCAAAGGGAGCCACTCGCTGGCTGGGGTTTCGGGAATGAGAAGGGGGTCCGATCGGACCCCCTTCTCATTTTCAGCCGTCGATTTCCCGGGTGATCAGGTGCTGGTGATCT
>CANJCB010000080.1 GCA_947473305.1 Rhodospirillales bacterium | reverse complement strand
GGAGGTTTTTGTCCCAGCTCTTGCCGCGCGGTCGGCTGCGCAATCCCGACCAGCTACGCCGCCCGCGCTAGACCCTAAACCAACCATCCACTAACATTCAAACCGGACCAATCGATGGGGGCCGATCACAATCGCACCGCCGCTCTCAGCCGAACTTCAGAACCCAGCGGCGGATAGTCTCGTAAGAGATGTCAAGACCGCGCTCCGCCAGAAGGTCCTCGACGTCGCGGTAGCTGCGCGTAAAGCGCAGGTAAAGCCAGACCGCATGCTGAATGACCAGGGGCGGAAAATGGTGGTAGCGATAAGAGGTGCTCGTCATCCCCCAAGCCTACCCTTCCTGCTCAAAACCAAGCCAGCCCGATCCTCGTGACAAAGCCCATTCCAACGCCCGCGCGGCTTAAGGTCGTTTCATTGGACTGAATATCAACGTCAATTCAACGGAGTCTAATGCTGCCGGCCGGATCGTCGCGACAGGACGCGAGGTGGGAGGGATTGTGTGCCCGTCTCCGCTGCTATAACTTTGTTAACCTCACCCGAACGAGACGCGAGATGATCAGTTCGCTTGAAAAATCTAGTGACGAATCGGCTGTACCAATTTCACCGATTATCGATGCCGCCTGCTGGAAAGGGGGAGACCTTCAGCAACAGTCCGATTGGCGATACCACTTTGACGCTGCGGATCTCGCCGAACTTCAGGATGCTTTGGACCATGTCCGCCGAGTGGATGCGATCCGCCGTCAGCTGACAAAGTGAGACGATGCAAACATCGCGATGGTGCGGATGTTTGGTTGTTTGCTTCCACTCCTTGTCCGCGGCCAGTTCGAGCACTGGGTTTTTCGTACTTCGACATCCGCCTACGTCGCGGGCTTCCGCTTCGGGCGGACTCTAGCTATTCCTGGAGGAGTTTCAGGGGGGCACGTCAGAATGTCGGATCAACGTTCTTGCGGCCTTGGACCATTGATGCGGATTGAACATGGCACCTACTGATCAGAAACTCGAGGGTGTGCTGCCGGCTGAAGTGCTGGCGGAAATGCCGCTACCCTCAGATCGGAAAGTCACATTCCTTGGTGGTCTGTTCGTCCTTGCGCTGCTGGCAGCAGCTTATATCGCGAGCGAGATCGTGTTGCCATTGGTCTTCGCTATCACGCTCAAGCTCCTCTTACAGCCAGCTTTGCGCGTATTGGCGCGCTTGCACGTGCCCCGGTCAATCGCGGCATTATTGCTGATCCTTACGCTATTTGGAACGATTGTCGGCTTGGTGCTCTGCCCCACCGAGGTGGTCCGCCGGTTAAGTTATAGCCGCAGTCTGACCGGCGCTGCGATCACCGGTGATTGTCGTGGCCGAATTGATCGTCGCCCTCAACACGACATCATGGGCGGCGATGGCCGCGCCGAACTTGTCGGTGCCGCTAAAGCCAACAGCCGATCCGTCCCCCACCGACCAAACCCGTACCAGAGTATTGGTGGTCGTGTCGGTCGCAAATGGTCCGACCGTGGTCGCGGCGCGGGCGCCAGTCAGGTTCGCTGCGGTGCCGGTGTTGTTTTTAATCAGGACAACTTTGTCGCCGTTGGCGAGGCCGACACCCGTCACCGGCACGCCGTCGCGCAGGGGATAGGTTGCCGCGCCGTCGATGCTGGTGAAGCGGTCGGTCCTCCTCGGCTCAGCAACTGAGTCGACCTTGCTCACCGCTTTCTCAGTTCGCTCCCCACACAGCCCTGTAGGTAGGATGGACAAGGCCCGATTGCGATATTGCCGGGTGCGGACCGTTTGTCTTGGGATCAACCTCGCAGCCACCGTGGTGCCTAACACCAACCGACCGCTAGCCCTATTCCGCCATCATTCTTCCAGATGAACGAATGGCCGATATAGGGTTCCGGCGATCGGGTCCTCGACGACCGATTTGGGCGCAGAGCAGTCATTGGCATTAAGCGGCTCATAGCGGTATGAGATCGGCGTCATCCGATCACGCCGCTTTCCCAGCCCGAGCCAAGCCAGCCCCAAATTCGTGACAATGCCGGCTGACGGGATATTAGGCGCGTTGCCGCTTTTGCGAAAGCGCGGCATGGCCCAGGGCTCCGGCCCGCCGCTTGGCGTCGGCCTTCACGCATCACGGAAAGGTGGTGTAGGATGTATGCTCCGCTCCCTCACGATGGGGCGCCCGACCGGTTCGAACGGTGAAAGGCACGACCATGCACGCCATCGACCACCCCGCCTGCTGGCTGGGCCAGGATCTGCAGAACTCTACCCATTGGCAGTATCGGCTCGACGCCGAGGACATCCTCGATCTTGAGGTCGCGATCTCGGACATAAAGCGCGCGGGCCGCGAGATCATTTCGCTGGAGAAGGCGGATTTCCCCTTGCCGCACCTGGGGCCGACCCTGGTCAAATTGCGCAAGGAAATCCTCGAGGGGCGCGGTTTCGTCCTCTTCAAGGGGCTTCCCGTCGGACGCTGGACGAGGGAGGAGGCGGCGATCGCCTATTGGGGCATAGGGTCTCACCTGGGCTATGCGGTCTGCCAGAACGGGAAGGGGCACCTCCTGGGCCACGTGACCGACGCCGGCGACCGGCCCACCGTGAAGGATTCGCCTGAGGGCTCGGCCGGCCGCTTCCTCAACAGCAACATCCGGGGCTATACCAGCCGCGAGCGCTCCTATTTCCACGTCGATCACAGCGACATCGTGGGCCTGCTCTGCTTGGCGCAAGCGAAGAAGGGCGGCGAGAGCCTGATCGCAAGCTCGATCGCAATCCACAACGAGATCCTGAAGACGCGGCCCGATCTCCTGGAACTTCTCTACCAGCCCTTCTGGACCAGCCGCAAAGGCGAGGTCCCGGCGGGTGCCAAGCCCTATTACCAGATGCCGGTCTTCAACCTCCATGACGGGCGGCTCATCACCTTCATCGCGCCTGGCTTCATCCGGCATGCCTCGCAGAACTTCCCCGAGCTGCCGCACCTGACCGACAAGCAGCTCGAGGCACTCGACATGATAGACAACCTCGCGAGCGACCCGCGCTTCCACCTCTCGATGGTGCTGGAGCCGGGCGACATCCAGTTCATCAACAACTATACGACACTCCATACCCGGACCGCCTACGAGGACTTCCCGGAGCCCAAGCGCAAGCGCCATCTCCTGCGGCTCTGGCTGGTGACGCCCGATGGCGGGTCCCTGCATCGCTGGCTCTACGACTACTACCGCGCCGGCCGCCGCGGCGGGATCTATGTGCCCGGTGTGAAGGAGATCGCCTCGCTGGAGCCTACCGCTTCGGTGTCATGACCCGCTGTCATGACGCCCCGGTCTCATGCCCCCTGTGCATGACCTTGCCCGCGCGCTCCGCAATGTCCTCGGCGTAGAAGGGCTTCTGGATCACCATGGCAGGCACGAACTCCTCGGCGAGCTGGGCTGCTTCGGCATAGCCCGTGATGAGCAGGACTGGGTTAGAGATCGAGCAGGTGGGCGAGATAGTTCGCGTTCACCAAAATAGATTCCCGATCATCCATATCGATCCCTTTATTTTTTTGCCTTTTCTCAGATCTCAGACTTGCGAAGGACCTTGACGATTTTGAGCACCGTTTCCGGCTTGGATTGATAGGGAGCTTGTAGTTTGAATACAATTGGTCCTCTTAATATCCTCAAGGCTAGACTACGGTCAGGGGAATGCGGCATGACGAAAGGCCTAACAGCAAGCGTCGGGGGCATCTTAATCGGTCTCACGCTTTGGAATTGGGGCTCGGCGGCTCTGGCCGCCGACCAACCCAAGCGCGGCGGCACCGCTATCGCCGTGCTGGGCACTGATCCGCCGGGGATTAATCCCGCCACCAGCGCCGGAATCGCCGATGTGTCCGTCGGCTGCATGGTCTATCAGGGCCTCACGGAGGAGACCTATGACGGCAAAGTCTTGCCGTTGCTCGCCAAGTCTTGGTCGATCTCGCCGGATGGCAAGACCTATACCTTCGACCTCGTCAAGGCGAATTGGCACGACGGCAAGCCTTTCACCTCGGCCGACGCCAAATATTCGCTGGAGGAGGTCAGCGCCAAATACAGCGCGGTCTTCAGCAATTCGGCCCGCCATTTCGACACGGTCGAGACGCCTGCGCCCGACAAACTGGTCATCAAGCTGAAGCAGCCCTTCCAGCCTTTCCTGCTGTCGCTCGCCTGCGTGCTCGGGAGCAACATCCTGCCGAAGCATATCTATGAAGGGACGAACCCGCTCCAGAACCCGGCGAACACAGAGAAGCCGATCGGTACTGGACCTTACAAGCTTGCCGAGTGGAAGCACGGCGACCATGTGCGTATGGTCCGCAACAAGGATTATTGGGAGCCGGGGCTGCCTTACCTCGACGAAGTCGTCTTCAAGGTCATTCCGCAGGCCTCGGCACGGACCCAAGCGCTACTCGCCCGCGAAGCCGATTACGTCCTCTACTATTATTTCCCGGCGAACGACTTCAAGACCATCGCCGGCAACCCGAAGCTGAAGCTGACGACCGCGCCGACGCCGCCCTCGATCGACTACATGGTCTTCAACACGACCCGCAAACCCTATGACGACAAGCGGGTGCGCCAGGCGCTCTTCATGGCGACGGACCGGGAGTATCTGTTGAAATATGCCTGGCTGGACCGGGGCGTCGTGGGAACCGAGCCCTTTACGAAGAAGATCGGCTGGGCTTCCGATCCCTCGATCGATTTCCGCAAGATGTATCCCTTCGACGTCGCGAAGGCCAATGCGCTGCTCGACGAGGTGGGGATCAAGCGGGGGGCTGATGGGACACGCTTCAAGGTGCGGTTCGTTCTTTCATCGGACGATGTCGATTACATCTCGATGGCGCAGGCGCTCAAGACCATGTGGACCGCCGTTGGCGTGGACCTCCAGACCGAGGTGGTGGATAGGGTGACTTCGCTGAAGCGGGTCTTCGTGGACCACGACTACGATGTCGCTGTCAGCGGATATGGCAGCTTCAATGAGCCTGCCCTTGGGCTAGCCCGCATTTTTACGACGCAGGGAATTGGCAAGGCCTATGCCAATGCGTCGGTCTATTCGAACCCCAAGGTCGACGAGCTTTTCGGCAAGGCCGAAACAGCGCTGACGGTCGAGGATCGCGGTAAATATTATCGCGAAGTTCAGAAAATTCTGGCCGACGAGTTGCCGGTGCTTCCGCTCCGGGACAAGTCGTTGGAGGACGTTGTATGGGTCGGCCTTCACGACCATTTGGAAGAGGCCCATGCCAACAGCTGGCGGAAAGCCTGGATCTCGGAATAGAGAGAGGTAGTCTGCGCCCCTGGAAATGCAAAGGCCAGCCCGACTTAACCGCCTAACCTGACTATCGGGCATTGTCATGAATTTGGGGCTCGCTTGGCTCGGGCCGGGAAAGCAGCGCGATCGGATGACGCCGATCTCATACCGCTACCATCATTTCCCACCTTCGATCATCCGGCATGCGATCTGGCTCTATTTGCGCTTTACGCTCAGCTACCGCGACCTCAATCCGAGGACTTTTCAGGGGAGCAGGTCAACGCGGCCCATCGTTTTCCCGAACCCGTCTTAGGCAGAGCACCCGGTTATCACCTGGTCTGGTCACCCCTCTCCGGCCGTCGCGGCGGCAGGGGCGGAGAGGGAAGCTGATCGGATGTCAGGTCAGCAATTCGATTAAGAACGGCGCTTGCCGCTTGAAGGACTGGCGCATCAGATCGGCGCAGACGTCGATGGTGCGAGCCTGCGCGGCCTCGACGCCCAGGCTGGTGGCGAGTTGGACCCAATCGATGCTCGGGTTGCCAAGATCGAGCATGTTAACCGCCGTGGGACCTGCATTGGCGCCGACATTGCCATATTCGCCCAGCAGGCTTCCGTATTTGTGGTTGGCGAAGATCACCGTGGTGATCGGCAGCTTCTCCCGCGCTTGGGTCCAAAGGGCCTGCACCGTATACATGCCTGAGCCGTCCGCCTGACAGCTTATGACGCGCCGATCGCCCTGCCCCATGGCGCGGGCGCCCACTGCAGCACCGGTGGCGAGCGGCAGACCGCAGCCGATGGCACCGCCGGTTAGCGGCAACCAATCGTGCGGTGCCGCAGCCTGGGTCGCAGGACCATAAGCGCGGCCGAAACTGATCGATTCATCGACGATGATAGCCTGCTCCGGCAACAACGCGGCTATCATGGCAGCGAAGCTTTCCGGCGTGATCGCGCCGCTCGGCAACTCAGGACACGGGCCCCCATCGGGGATCGCTGCAGGCGGCGCACTCAGCTCATCGACGAGCGCTTGAAGCGCCTGCACGATGTTCTGCTCAGGCCTCGCAAGCACATGAAGTTCAGTCCCCTCGGCATGGTGGAAGCTTGGTTGGTTGGGATAGGCGAAAAATCCGACTGGCGATCTCGCACCCGCCAGCACGATATGCCCATAAGGCTTCAGCATCGCCCGGGCGGCAGCACCCGGATAGGGGATCCGCTCAAGCGGCAGACGCCCCCGGCCACGCTGAAAACGGCCGTTGTAGGTTTCAGTGATAACGCGGCAGCCCGTCGCCGCCTCGATCCAGCGCGCGAGCTTTTGGCCTTCCTCGTGCATCCCCTTGCCACCGAGCAGCAGGAGCACATTCTTCTTCTCGCCCAGGATACGGGCCGCGTTCTTTATCTGATGAGGGTCGAGCGCCACGGGCGGCGGCACCGATAGTGGCTCTCCCACGACACCGCCCTCGTTCCATGAGGAGTCCGACGGCAGGATCAAGGTCGCGATCTGGCCGGGATGGGTGCGGGCCGCCTGGATCGCCACAGCGGCGTCGCTGCCCACCAGTTCTGCCTTCACCGTCGTCCGGACCCAGGCGGAGACGCCGCGTGCCCAACCTTCGGTGTCGGCGGTGAGCGGCGCGTCGAAAGGGCGGTGATAGGTCGCCTGATCGCCCACGATGTTGACGATCCCCGAGCGGGCGCGGCGCGCGTTGTGTAGATTGGCAAGACCATTGGCGAGGCCAGGCCCGCAGTGGAGCAAGGTTGCGGCGGGCTTCTCAGTAATCCGGAAGAAGCCGTCAGCTGCCCCGGTGACGATATTCTCCTGGAGACCCAGGATACAACGCACACCCGGAATGTGATCCAGAGCTGCGACGAAATGCATTTCGCTGGTGCCAGGATTGGCGAAACAATGATCGACGCCGCCCTTTACGAGCGTATGAACCAGACTTTCTGCACCCCTCATGGCCAATCTCCTATCTTAGACAATGATGAACCCTCGTATTGGCGTTGTCACAAAGTTCGCAGGAGGCGTATCGATCCCGACTTGCAGCGCGATTAGCCCCCAATGGTCGCGGCTTCCCATTGCGTCATCGCTTCGGCTCTGAATGTCCGCAGGGTCGATCGTGAGATGAGATGACGTTGGACGTTGAAAGTATTGTGGACGGCGGCATGGAGGTTAAGAAAGCGCTGCGCCGAACCGGGCGATTTGAAGCGTTGCATCTTGCGCTCGCGGCGTCGAACGGGCTGATGTGAATTCTCGGCGCGATTGTTTGCCCAAAGCCCCTGCTCATGTCGTGCGCCGAGGCCAAGCATCCGGAACGCCGCGGCGTAGGATTTCAATTTGTCGGTCACGACCACGGCGGGAGCGAAGCCCTGCTTCTTGAGCAGTTTCCGCATCAGCTTCAGGGCCGCGCTTGTCCCGACGGCGCTGGACCAGCATGTCGAGAAACTTCGCCCTCAACTTCGACAGCTCGCCAAAGATAGAATTGCTTGCCCGCGATCCTGATGACCATCTCGTCGAGATGCCACCTTCGGCTCGGCCGCGGTCTTTTGGTTTCGGAGGCGTCGCGCAAAAGCTGGATCGAACCTCAGAACCCAGCCGCGGATGGTTTCGTAGGAAATCTCGAGGCCAGTCATCCCCTCTCCCATCGGCGGCGTATCCATAGCCAACCCAGCGCTAATGCTGGCATATCGTCCCCACGCCTGGATACTGGCTAAATTCATAAGCCGTGCATGGGGTCTGGCTTCAGAATTGCGGGTCTGTCTTCCCACTAGTGATCCCTAATTCCGGAAGGTCCGAAATCTAACCAAGCTAGCCGTCCAAACGGAATCCATGCAAAGTCCGCTTTGGGAAGGTTGGTCGTCGAGGCTGTAAGACCGACATGGGCGCGAAGGGGACGCCTTGCCGCAGCCAATGATTCTGCAGCCAGACTGGCAAGAGAAAGCGTCAGCATAAAATCGGCATTTTCCTCTGATTGCCGTTAGAAATGACGAGCTCCGGCAGGTCTCGGTCGTACGACAGCAGCTCGTGCCGCCGTGGCCACGCGTCTCAGTCGCGAAGTGCTGCCCCATCCGGTGATTGATATTGCTACGCCCCAGAACTAGTTGTTCGCGGTCCTAGGCATGGCGGTTTGGATACGTCTCTAAGTCCGGGAGAGCAGAGCCGGCCTTGAGAATCTGAACATCAGGATAAGTGGAGTTTCTGCCTGAGCGCGGCCAAGATGGCTGCTGAGCAGGAGAGATGATGAGCAGACGACCACGCCGGAACCACACAGCGGGCTTCAAGGCGAAAGTAGCTTTGGCTGCG
>CANJCB010000079.1 GCA_947473305.1 Rhodospirillales bacterium | reverse complement strand
CACCAGCGCCTTCAAATCGGCGGCGGAAAGATTGTCGAGATCATTGGGCGGCGACATCCCACCACAGAATCAGAAAATGCCCCCGCGCGGAATGCCCTTCGGCTGCAGCGAGTCAACTTGACGCGCCCAGGGTTTTGCCCCTGTTACGATTTTGAGTGGGGTCACACTTCGAAGCGATTTCACAGGGACTGCTTATCACACCATCGACGAGCAGCGCACTGACGGCTGAAACACCGAAGCGTCAACCTCCATGCCCGACGGATCCTTGAGAACCATCGTGCGTGGGAAGATACTGGCCCATCCTGCCTTCCCCGCGCACGATGCATTGAGGTAGGTCGCCGAGACATTGCGCTGGCAATATCCAGCGAGACTGGCAGTGCCGACTCCGCTACCGTTCCATATCGGAGCGTTCGTACCGCGATGTCGTGGAGCACCAGATGAAGGATTCCCCAATCCGGCAGTTACTGCCTAACCGCGCCTATACCGCGGTCGAATGGTTTCGGCGAGAGCAGAAGGAGCTTTTCGCTCGAAGCTGGACCTTCGCCTGCATGGCGGAGGATCTCAAGGAAGCCGGCGATTACCTTTGCACGGAGGTCGCGGCTCACCCGATCATTCTGCTACGCGATCGCGAGGGGAAACTCAGGGCCTTCCACAACGTCTGCCGCCATCGTTTGAGCCGTTTGCTCGAAGGGCGCGGGACCCTCACCCGAGCGATCACCTGCTTCTATCATGGCTGGAGTTACGATCTCACCGGCGCCCTTGTCGCAGTGCCCTATGAGCGCACGCGCTTCGATGAAGTGGACAAATCCTGCCTTGGGTTGGTGCCCGTCCAGATCGGGGAGTGGAAGAACCTGGTCTTCGTCAATCCCGATCCCAAGGCTGAAAGCCTGGAGGCTTGGCTCGACGATCTTCCCACCCGTTGTGGGCCCCATCGGCCGGAACGGTTGGTCGAAGTCGCCGACGTGCGCTACCGGCACCGGGCAAACTGGAAGATCCTGATCGAGAACTTCATGGACGGCTACCACCTTGTTCCGCTCCACGGAAGATCAATCCCGGATGGGGATTTCTCCACCATGAAGTTCTCTTCCGGCGGCCGACATTGGTCGAATTATCGCGGCGTAAAGGAAGGTCGGGTGAGCGGCAACGACCTCTTCCCGATGATCGAGGGTGTGCCGGGCGATTTTGGAGCGAACTACCACCTGCTCTTTCCCAATCTCTGTGTTTTCGAGACGGCCACAACCTGGATGACCTTCCATGCGATCCCAATTGCGCCAGGGGTCACAGACGCCCATGTCAGGATCCGAACTGCGCCCGAAGCGCTCGACCGGAAAACCCAGGCCCCGGTCGACGAGAGCCGCCCGCTCCCCAAGGCCGTCGTCCACGCGAAGGGTCCCTATTCAGGGATGCGGGTCAATCTGCCCGACCTTCATCCCCTGGAATCGATGAGCGTAATGCTGGAGGACATCTACGCCTGCGAGGCTATGCAACAAGGCCTTGAATCTGACGTCTGCGGGATCGGGGCGATGTGCGACCTCGAAGCACCGGTGGCCTTTTTCCAGCAGCGGGTGCTCGATCACCTTGGTACTCTGTGATCGACGCCTCGAGCTTATAGCGGCATAAACCGGCATACACCACGCGGGGATAATTACCGGCGTGAATGCTGACAGCGAAGCCCCTTACTAACCTATGACGCTCTAGGTCCGAAGGTAGGCAATTCGGCGTGCGAGGGTTCGCCTCGATTTACATACTCTCCAGACATCAAGACCGGGGAGTCGCCAGGAAGCCAAGGCCAACCGCCAAAACAATCAGGATGAATTTCAACGGATTAGGATGCCTATTGTCTTGGGATGCAGCGCGTTGCGGGCAGAAGAGGCAGGTTATGCGTATCGGCTTTTCGGACGTCTAAGATGGAGATTTTCTCGAAGGGTTTTCCCTTCATATTCGGTCCGGAAGAGACCCCGTTTTTGCAGTTCAGGAACGACCAGATCGACAAATTTGTTCAGTTCGGTCGGAAGGGAGGCGGGGGTCAATATGAACCCATCGGCGGCGCCGCCAGTGAACCAGTCCCCCATGAGCTCCACAGCCTGCGAAGCCGTGCCGACAAAGAGCAATCCCCCGCGCGACGGCGCATAGCGACGATAGACTTCCTCAAGTGTGGGATTTCCATCTGCGGCGATGTCCTTGACAAGCTTCATATAGGTCTTCGATCGCTCAGTATCTTCGGGGAAGACAGACGGAGGTATCGACTGATCGATGGGCACCTGAGAAAGATCGATATATCCCGTATCGATCGATATCGCTTCGCGGCCCACGTCGGGGTGGATCTTCGCCTGCAGGAACTCAAAATGCTCCTCCGCTTCTGCCTGTGTCCGGCCAATCACGGTCGTCAGATTTGCGAGGGATTTAAGCTCGTCAGGTGAACGGCCGTAACGCGCCATCCGCTGATGGACATCTGCGCGGAAGGATTTGGCGGCCTCAAATGTGCGCTCGCCGCAAAAAACAACCTCTGCGGTTTCCGCCGCGAGTTCCCTGCCGGCATCCGAGCCGCCAGCCTGGATGATGACCGGGCGGCCCTGCGGCGGCCTCGGCACATCGAGCGGCCCCCGGACGGAATAGAATTCTCCTTTGTGGCCGAGTGTATGAAGCTTATCGGGATCGAAATACTCGACCGTCTTGGCATTGCGTACAAAAGCGTCGTCGTCCCAGCTGTCCCAAAGGCCCAATGCTATTTGCAAAAACTCGCGCGCTCGCCGGTATCGTGTCGCGTGATCCTCGAAGTGTTCGCGGCCGAAATTTTTGCCGGCGCTGGGATTGGTGGTCGTGACTACGTTCCAGGCGGAGCGACCCCCGCTTAGGTGATCAAGCGAGGCGAATTGCCGAGCGAGGTTAAAAGGCTCGAAGTAACTGGTGGAGACCGTCGCCGCGAGACCTAGCCGCTCCGTCACCATGGAGAGAGCGGAGAGCACGGTGACCGGTTCGAACTGAGCCATATAGACTGGCCATCTCTTAAACGCCTGTATATTTCCCTGCCGCAGTCCCGGCGAATCGGCGATGAACAGGAAATCGAATAGCCCCTGTTCCGCTTTTTGCGCTAGTTGCAGGTAGTATCGAGCATCGATTTCCGCGCCCAAAACGGCTTCGTGATGCAACCATGCTGCCGGGTGGTTGCCGTGCGGATCGACCAGTATTCCGAGATTTAATTTTGTCCCACTCTTCATAATCGGCTGCTCTGCTTTATCAGTTTACGCGAGCGCTACGAATTTAAACGCAAACCCCGCATGGCTCCAACTTTGGCCAGCAGTACTTCATCCTGCAATCGTCGTCGAATTTCCGATCGTAAGAGCCCGCATCGCAAGTCACGAATTTACCAAGGATTTATCGGCGGAAGCACCAGCCCGATCCTGGGTGTGCATATCACGGTCCAGGATGAGGGAGAAGGCAGATCAAGGCGTCGACCAGTGCTTGGCACTTGTATGGCTTTTTGAGCAGAGACCGCACGCCGGTTCACAAGGGGGCGCCCGGCACAGTCTCGAGAGGTCCTGGCTTTATCGGGAGCGACCCTATCCGCCGCGAGGTGGGCCTACCCCAACGTGTTGATCGTCACGACGTTGGTCGGCTCGACTATGCCGAGACTTGGAACCGCTGCCCTGATCGTGTTGGCCACGTAGTTCGGCGCGAGGTGTGCGTAGTGGCGCTCGGTCATCCGGGAGTCGGCGTGCCCGAGATTGGCCGCGATCACCGGGAGCGGCACGCCGGCCCGCAACAGCGACGTAGCGTAGCTGTGTCGCAAGATGTGGAACGACGCCGGTGGGGTGATCCCACCATTCTTGCATGCAGCTCTCAGGCGACGATGCTGGTGGCTCTTGCCCCAAGCCCCGCCATCCGGTCGGGGGAAGATCAGCGCATCGCCGGGCTTGCCCAGGGTGCGCCCCAGAAACAGATCGCTGCCTTCGACGGTCAATGCGACGTGTCGGGACTTGCCGCTTTTCGACACGCGGACAGAAACCGTGCCGGAACTGGCGTCGAAGTCTCCCGCCCGCATCGCAATGAGTTCGCCATATCGGCAGCCGGTCAACAACGCCGCCTGTACCAAAGGCCGGAACTCAAGATCCGTGGCGTTGACCAGTCTCTTGACCTCCGCGGGTTCTAAGTAGCGGATTTTCGGAGCGTCGGCCTCCCGGAAGGGAACCACCCTGCGCCACGCCTCGTCCGAAGCGACCTTTCCCTCCCGAAAGGCATGATTGAGCGCGGCCTTGAGGATATGGAGAGTGCGGTTGGCGGTTGCCCGTCTCCGGCGTACCGCTTCCGGGTCAACGCCGTCCGTCTCGCGCACCTTCCGCTTTGCAGCCCCCTCGCGGGTCCGCAGACGAGCGGGCGCCTTGGCAACCTCGGCGTGCCAGTCACGGAGGCGCTTGGCCGTGAGCTTGACGAGCAGGTCTCCCCCCAACTTGGACATGATGAAGGCTTCGATCCGGGACTTGGTGTCCTTGAGGGATTTGCCGCCCCGCCGCTCATAGTCCAGGAGATAGTCAGATAGGGCATCCCGAACTGAATATGGGCCCGGAGCGGGTCCGCCGCCATCCGCTTGCCGCACGATCTCGGCGAACCACTCGCGGGCCATTGCCTGGGCCCCGGCGAAATCGAGTACCGTGCGGCCATCAGCATCGAGAACGTCATCGGCTGGCCCCAATGCCGTCTCGCGCCGGAGATCGGGCCGAACATACTTTGCCGACCAGGTGCCGCCCTTCGGTCCCTTGCGATAGCCGATGGCGCACCCCTTGGCGACCGAGGTCCAGTAGCCGGATTTGTTGAACGGCAGCTTTGTGCGGGCCGAGCGGGAATCGAGCTTTTGATTGCGGACCGTGCGTGCCATCGGTGCTCCTCGGAGAAACGTCCCACAAATTTCCCACAAATATGTAGATGGATCAGCGTGGACATGCAAGGATCAGAAATGACGTATTTACAATGGTTTCAATAGCGTCCTACGGTCCGTATGTGTCCATGAACGTACTAGTTACGCCCCTCTCACGGCGGTAACACGGGTTCGAATCCCGTAGGGGACGCCAATTAAATCAATTGGCTCGACATCTTTCCGCAGGCGATTTCTCGGTCATACGGAAACTTTGCGAAACCCACGGAGCGAAGGCGCCGTCGCCAATTGGATCGCCATGCACTAAGATATCTCCGGTCAGCCATGGCTATGCCTCACCCCAGCAAGGACCGCTATCCCATGATCGAACCGCTCCGGCAAAATCCAAAGGAGGCCTCGACTTCGGGGCTCATGACGGATGCGCAAAAGGAACAGTTCCACGCCGAGGGCTATGTAACCCTCCCGGACGCGGTGACGGGCGAGCAGTTGGAAGCGCTTCGAGGGCAACTCGCAGATTGGGTTGCGGAAAGCAGGTCCCACACGGCCAATTACGGCGAATGCATAGACGGGCGTCCCCGCTTCGATCTGGAGGCAGGGCATAACAGTACGGCGCCGAAGCTGCGCCGTATCAACAATCCGGCCGAGGTATCGGAAACCTATCGTCAGGTCGCGTTCGAGGCGCGGACCGTCGATTACGTGGCGGCGCTCATTGGCCCGGACATCAAATTTCATCACTGCAAGATCAATGTGAAGCGGCCTCGCTCGGACACGCGGGTCGGCTACCACCAGGACTTCTCCTATACCCCACATACCAATCTCGACCTCGCCGAAGCGCTTCTTCTGATGGACGATATGACGCCGGAAAACGGCTGTCTGAGGGTTATCCCTGGTTCGCATCTTGAGGGCCAGGTCAGCCTGTGGCACGGGGGCCGGTTCACGGGGGAGATCGAGGGGTCGCTTCTCGACGATTTCGAGCGGCGGTCGAAGAGCATTCTGGCCCCAGCCGGTTCGGTCTGCCTCATGCATCCTTTGTTGATGCATGGCTCGGACCCCAATCGCTCGCCTCAGCCTCGCAGCCTTTTCATCTGCTGCTACACGGCGGCCGATGCCTTTCCCCTCGCCCCCTCCCCGCTGCCGAACCGTTTCGAGGGAGCTATCGTCAGAGGCAGGGCGAGCCCTATCGCGCGTCTCGCCGAAATGTCCGTGGAACTCCCGGATAATTGGAAAAGCGCCTCATTCTTCGAGGTTCAGGGGCAGAAATCGGCTTCCACCGGCTGACATGTCCTGAGGCAGGTCAAGCCTCCTAGCGCCATAGGCCGCAGTAAAAGCAACCCTCGTGTCATTATCGGGGCTTTCCTGGCCGCCCGCTTTCCCGACGATCCCCTGTGACTAAGTCAATTCTCGGAAAAGCGCTGTTTCCTTGAGCTTTTCGCTTTTGCTTCGAGCCGGGGGCCTGTTCCACGGAGGCACTCGGGCTTTGCCGTTCCAAGCGGAACAAATGCACGGTCTCCGCGTTGCCTTCTCAGGACATTCATGCTGGAGGTCGCTCATGTACAAGTATCTTACCCTGTTCACGCTTATCGCCGCGTCTGTGACGCTGTCGGCCTGCAATATGCCCGCCGGCTGCCCGATGTCGGACAATCCGGTGGCCGAACAAGCCGCCATCAATTCCGCCCGGGCGGGCGCGCCGACGCCGGATAACAGCAATCTCTGCTACTGATCCTGATCCCAGTTAAAGACTGAACAGATCGGGCCTTCGGTCGCTGCGCCGAAGGCCCGATCGTCATTTCAGGCTCGTCTAACCGGCCTTGGAATAACGGCTCGGCGGTCGCTTGAGCCCCAGATTCTCGCGGAGGGTCTTTCCCTCGTATTCCGTCCGAAAGATGCCGCGCCGGCGCAGTTCCGGGATCACCAGCTCGATGAAGCCGTCCAGCGCATCGGGCATATAGGGCGAGAGGACATTGAATCCGTCGGCCGCCTCGTTGACCAGCCATTCCTCCATGTAATCGGCGATATCGCCCGCGTCGCCCCAGACGGTGCGATGACCGCGCGCGCCGGCAACCCTCTGGTAAAGCTGCCGGATCGTCAGATTTTCCTTCCGGGCCATATTGACGAAAAGATCGCGGCGGCTCTTGTAGGCGTTCGATTCCCCGATCTCCGGCAGCGGCCCGTCGAGCGGATAATTTCTGAGGTCGACGCCGCCCAATACGGTCGACAGCGCCTCCAGCCCCACGTCGGGATGGATCGATTCCTGGAGGCGGTCGTATTGATCCTTGGCCTCCTGCTTCGTCCGGCCCACGATCGGCACGATGCCGGGCATGATCAGCAGCTGATCGGGCGTGCGGCCGAACTTGGCGAGCCGGCTCTTCACCTCGGCATAAAAGCGCTTGCCCTCTTCCATCTGATGCTGGGCGGTGAAGATGATCTCGGCGGTTTCCGCCCCCAGTTCCATGCCCGGTTCCGAAGAGCCCGACTGGATGATCACAGGCTGCCCCTGAGGGGTCCGGGGGATATTGAGAGGACCCTTCACGGAAAAGAGCGGGCCCTTGTGGTTGAGATAATGAAGTTTTTCCGGCTCGAAGACTCTCGCCTTTCCCTTGTCGTAGACGAAAGCGTCGTCGTCCCAGCTGTCCCAGAGCCCTTGAACGACCTCCAGCGCCTCGCGGGCCCTCTCGTAGCGATCCGAATGCGCCACATGGGCGTCGCGATGGAAATTGAAGGCCTCGTCCTGGTTGACCGAGGTGACGACGTTCCACCCCGCCCGCCCCGCGCTGATGTGGTCGAGGGAGGCGAAAAAGCGCGCCAGATGGTAGGGCTCGTTGTAGGTGGTCGTGGCACTGGCCACGAGCCCCACCCGCTCCGTCACCATCGCCAGCGCGCTCAGAAGCGTCAGGGGCTCCAGCAGCACCGAGGGCGAGATGCGGCTCATCGTGTCGAGGTTCGAGGAATAGGCGACCGCGAGCTGATCCGCTAGAAACAGCAGGTCGAATTTTGCCGCCTCCGCCCGCTGGGCGGTGCGGGCGAAGACCTTGATATCGATGCCGGCGAAACGCTCCGCATGGGGGTGAAGCCAGCTTGCGATATGCATCCCCGTCACGTTGCTGATCACGCAACCGAGCTTCAATTGACGCTTAGCCATCGAGGATCCTTCTTGCGAACGCTCAAGGGGTGATCTGGCAGAATTCACGAATCGCCGCGGCGAGCATGACGGGGGCGGAGGTCATCGCCATGTGCTGCTGCCCCGGCAAGACGCCAATGCGGCTATCCGGGATGAGCGCTGTCAGCCGCTCCGCGACGGCTCGGCGACGCGGCGGACTTGCACCGCCGATCAATACGAGGGTCGGTGTGTTCCAGCGCCTCAAAGCGGCCTCGTCGAGGCGGAAATCTCCTGAGATGCCAAGCTCGCGCGGGATTGTATGAGCCGCCTTCACGCGCTCGCCCCAGTCCGTCAGAAAGCGCATTTTGGCGAGTTCCTCGGGCGAGATACCCTGCGTGACCGTGTAGAAACGATCGAGCGCCTTTTCCTTCTCGCCTCTTTCGACGAGGTCGCGCACCTCATTGGCGATAGCGGGATCGCGGGGAGGTTCGTTGGGATCGGGAAGCGAGGGCTCATAGAGCAACAGTTTACGAACTTTGTTCGTCAATGCCATAGCTTCAAGCGCGCAAAGGCCGCCATAAGAATGTCCGATCAGATCGACCGGCCCTTCGGGTATCCCATCCACCAGGGCCGCGACATCCTCGACCTCCCGCTGAAGATCATAGACCGGGCCATCGCCGCTCAAACCCCGGCCACGGCGGTCCATGGCGTAAACCGTGAAATGGTCCTTGAGCCCCTCCACAACGCCATTCCACCGGCTATGTTCGGCCGTCGTGCCGTGCACAAGCACCATGGGCGGCCCCTCGCCCCGGCGCGCGGCGCCGATCTTCGTTCCGTCCTTCGATTGGACCGTCAGGATATCAACCACTTCCCCAACCCTCGCTGTCAGGCCGCCAAGCTCTCGCGGGTCATCATGGGCCGTCGACAGCGCCCTCGTCGCCTTTGACGCCCGAAAGCAGGCGGGATCCCGAACTATACATCGGACGGGGAAATAGGGAGAAGTTACTGAACGACGCTATCGCTCACTTCCGGCTGTCGAGCGGATAGCTAGAGAGCCGCCTGCCGCCATCCCAGATTTCATATTCGGCAAATTTAACGCGCCCCCCGGATAACAGTGCCTGAGCCTCCAACACGGCATCGTCGAGCGTCGATGAATTCAGAGCCACGATCCGCTCGATGTAACCGCCAACCTTTAAAAAGCAGCGCATGGGCATCGGCTTTCACCACCTCAAAGTGCGTCCGCCGGCACCACCAGCCCCACCGATATGGGTAACAGGGGCAAAACCCTGGGCCTGTCTGCTTGTCAGGCTTGGTTGCCGACGAGTTCGGGTAGGCGCGGGATGGCGAGACTTCCTGCGACGGCGAGTCTGGCGCCGAGATAGTCCCAGAACGATATGCCCAGCTTGGCGCAGGTCTT
>CANJCB010000078.1 GCA_947473305.1 Rhodospirillales bacterium | reverse complement strand
GGCCAAGAGGCCATCCTTGACAGCCGCCATCCCCGGCGTCCTTGGATCGTCAGGCCGGGACGGAGAAACGGCGCCCAACCGAACAGAGAAACACTTGAGGAAGACCGGATTGGGTCGTTACCACCCACTCCAAACAGCGAGGAGGCGTAAAAAGCGAGTCGAGATCATCGGCCGGCCAACCCATCGGCTCGGCGGTAAGCGAGGCGCTTTTATCTAAGCAAAGAAGCGTCTTTCGACTTTGGGCCCAAGAATGGATCCCGGCGAATAGCTCCTCGATCCTCCCAGGAGCATCGGCCACTGATTTCGGCAGCGGACGGAGGGGCCTCCCTGACGGTACAAGGCGCCAGACAGTGCCGCTCGGCGCTTCAAGTACGCGCACGATTGCGCTTTCCTTACAGATTGCGCTCCGGTTCTTTTGAAACCACTCGCTCCCGGCGATCGCCGCCACCAGTTGCGCAAGCTCCGCTGATGTCACCATCTTCGAATTGAGCGCGTCCCGCAGCAAGGCGGGTAATAGAGGCAGAACGACGGAGTCGCGAAGTTCAGAATTCCAAGCCCGACGCAGCCCTGAGGCGTCGGAAGGCTCTTCGTCTCTGGCTGAGGCTGACAGACCATCGATCATGCGCCGGCCGCTATCCAGGAAGAAGTAGCCATGAAGCAGCAGACGGAACTGGCCGAGCGCTTTGCCCTCCAGCGAAATTTCGATGTCAGAGGCTTCTGAAATCGGCAGGAACACGGCCCAAGAAATCCGCAGCTGCGACGGCGCGCTCTTGGATGCGCGCAGCAACGTCGCCGCGCCGTGCGGCTCACCCTTTTCAGGTTGAGGCGTCGGACTAAGCACGCTGATCGTTTTCGGCCAGTGCGGAGTGAGCCGCAAACCCGCAAGGCGACCATCAAGGATCATCGCTTCGCGACCGACGAATTGTGCCACCGACTGATCAGGACGGGTTTTGATTGTGCCGCCGAAGGACCGGGTACCGCTATGCCAGTGCTTGGGTCCGAGCAGCCGGTCCCGTTCGTCATCAATCCCGATGGCGCAGCGCGTCTCACTGTCTTCGCGGATCTCGACCGACTCCAGGTGGCGAAGTGCGGTCAGAAGCAATCGCAGATCATCAGTGTTGGCGAGTTCTGCGATTGTCTCCGGCTGCGACGGGAAGTTGCTGGAAAAGCCCACGCCAGGAGCCGGCCGCAGCCCCTCTCGGCGAAAAGGCAGCCAGAGCGCAAGACAACGATCTGGAAAATCGGGAGACACTTGACGCTTTAGAAGATCGAGGTCGGTGTCGACGAGGCCGCTTTCGCTCGGCGGTTCCCATTGACGGCTAATGTTGCCGTCGACGACCACTCCCAAGAACGGGTTCACGACCGTGCTGAAAGGCTCGCCGTCTCCATAGGCATAGACAACGAACGCATCGCAGAGATGGAAGACCGCCTTCTGCCCCAGCCCGAACTTGCCAATTGCGGCGCTATCGGTTGCCTTGCCACTCTCGCCGAACGACGTGATGCCGCGCTCATCGTCCTTACGAAATAAGCCGTCATTCACGACCAATAGCCCTGGCCCGCGCAGAAGTGGGTTTACCGCGGTCGGCCAGCCCGGAAGCGCGTCCAGTCTAAATCGGCGAGCTTCCGCGTCGTCAGCGTTTTGGAGTAGTTCTTTAAGTACCGGGTAGCCGGAATCGTATCGATCCTGAAGATTGCTCTTGATCTGATTGACGATTGAGATTGGGGATACGCGAAAATCAGGCATGTGCAATCTCCACCCGACCGAAGTATTTGAAAACGGCGAAGCAGGCTCGGCTTTTAATCGCGAGACATTCGGAGCCAGGCCCGATCATAGGTTTCAGTCTTTTTCCTCCCGTGACCATGCTAAGCTCCCCATTCGCTTTCAGCGGTGCCAAGCAAATGGTCGATATGCACTCGGTTCAAAAGGATGATTTGTTGATCTTGAGGCCGTCGTGCGCTTGGATCTGTATCTAGCCCCAGTCGCCGCAGCGCATAGTAAAGTAATGCCTTCCGCACTCTGATCATCGTCTTACCGGCGTGCATGTCGTAGTCTAGAGCGATCACCTGCTTTTGGGTCCCAGACAGATCAGGGTGCGGTCCAATTTCGAGAGTGACAAATTGATGCCAATCCCTGTCTTCACTTGACGCGATCTCGGTTGATCGCGTTTCACGTGTCTCAAGGATGCGTGACAGCAAGAAATCCTTGAACGTCCGGTCGGCGTTACAAAAAGCCCGGGCATGCCAACGAAATCCATCGAAGGCGATGGCATGCGGCGATAGCCAACGCCATCTCGGCTCTGGCCGGGAGAGAGATTGATACCTCACCTCGACTGCATCTGAACGGCGGATCGTGGAGATGACCGAACGCAAAATCTCGGCCCTTACACCACGGACCGGGCTCGGCACGGCATCGAACGTCGGAAACTGTCCGATCCAGGCATCCGACAGATCAAGTATACCGTCCGAGACCGATCTCAGTTGACTAAGATATCTGCTGGGATCGGGCTTAAGGAAGCATGGCTCGAAACGGTCGCTCGCCACATAACGTTTGGCGCTCTTGTCGTAGACGGCGTTCTGCGGCGCGCGCTCCTGATAAAGCGTGAGATCCTTCGAAGCCTGGGGCACGGAAACACCGAATTTTTCGATGATGTCAGAGCGATTGACTCCGCCCTCCCAGAACAGGCGGAACTCAATGAATTCGAGCCGACGCTCCACTCCCCAAGTCAGCCCGGCTCCGGGTTCCGCCATGTGACCTCCTAGCCCATAGGCATATAAACTATCTGGACATACCTACACGACCCGTCTATTTATTATTCCCTTCGGCGGGCTCTGGTCAAGGCTTCGTCACCTCGCGATCATCCAAGACAAGGCCACCTCCGACCCAAGCAGGGGCGATATGGAACTAGCGCGACGACAAACCGTCATCGCCCACGGGCGCCTTGCAATGCGCGAGCTGCGTCTGGCCGCGGCGCGCGAACATCGCCACGGTCTGCAGATCATGACCTTCGAGCAGCTCGCTGCGCGTCTAGCCGGCGGCATGACGCGACCGGTCGATGACGAGACCCTGCGGTCCGTCGTTCAGCAGGCACTCCACGAAACCGACATTGGCGAGCTCGACAGGCTGAAATTGTTGCCCGGCATGGTTGGCGCAGCGGTTGACACCTTACAGAAGGCCTGGCGGGCTGGGATCGACCTCCAGGCAAGAGCCTCCGAGCACAGTCGGCTGGCTTCAATCGCCCAGCTGGAGCGCGCGGTCCTCGCAGCTCTGCCGCCGGCCATGATGCGCCCGACCGATATTGTGACCGCGGCATTGCGCCGGCTTGAACATGCCGAGGCCCTGTTCGGCCCCATTGAAATTGTCGGCATCACTGAGCTTTCGCCCTGCTGGCGTCCACTACTGCACGCGATCGCCGCGCGATTGTCCGTGCGATGGAGCGCTGGTCCGCGATCGATTCCCGCCTGGCTCGATGGCGAGGTCATTGCTATTGATCGGACCAAGCCCTGCTCGCCGAGCATCGACGCCGTCAGCGCCGCGACCGCGATCCATGAAGTGATCGAATCCCTTCGGTGGGCGCGAAGTCTCATCGCTTTGGGAGCGGCCGAGCCGTCAGACATCGCCATCGCTTCGGTAAATCCGGCAGACTACGACGATCACCTCCTCGCGCTGCGCGCCGACGCGAATTTCGACATTCACTTCACCCATGGCGTGAAGGTGACGGCCTGTAGGGAAGGACAGGCCGCGGCGGCGCTGGCCGATATTCTGGTGCGTGGCCTGTCGCAGACCAGGATGCGGCGCCTTGCGGGTTTGCTGGCGGCCTATCCCGGCCCGTTTCAGGCGCTGCCGCAGGGCTGGACCCGAATTCTTCCGGCCGATGCTCCACTCGCTTCCCCTCGGGCATGGTCTCGCCTCGTTGATCGTCTGGGTGCGGAAGATTGGCCCGATGGAACGGACCATGGTCCGGCCTTGCGCGACATCGTCTCCATGCTCGCCGAGGGTTGCGTTGCCGCCCCGACGACTGGGGCCGCCCTCCTGACCGGTCGTGCGCTCGCCATCTGGCGCAAGGCATTGCTCGCCGGACCGGCCGCCTCCGTCGATATGACCCTTGAGGCGCTCAAGCTGGATGACGGTCTGGACGCCTGTGTTTCCGTGGCGTGGATGCCGGCAAGCGCGCTTGCGGCATCGCCCCGCCGTTTCGTGCGGCTCTTGGGGCTCAACTCGTCCCGCTGGCCGCGCGGGATCTCGGAGGATCGCCTGCTATCCGATCACATCATCCCGACCGCCGAACTCGATCCGCTGCCTGTCGGTGCGGCCGATCGACGGGATTTCGAGACCATCCTTGCCACGACCGAGCGTCAGGTCGTCCTGTCCCGCGCCCGCCGCGATGGAGATGGCCGACTGCTTGGACGCAGCACGCTCCTCCAGGGCCATGCCGACGAAATCTATCTGCCGCGCAACCGAATTCCGGAACACGCGTTCAGCGAGACCGATCGACTTCTGGCGCGCCCGCAGGAGTTCCGAACCCTGCCGCAAGCCTTGGCCGCCGCCGGTTGCTGGCGCGACTGGATGCGCCAAGACATCACGCCCCACGACGGTCTCATTCGGCCCGATCATCCCGTGATCCGGGCCATTCTGGACCGGACCCAATCCGCCAGCTCCCTACGCCAGCTGCTACGGAATCCGATTGGCTTCGTCTGGCGCTACGGTCTCAGATTGGCGGCCCCGGAAAGCGGTGAAGATCCGCTGGTTCTGGATGCGCTGGCCATGGGCGATCTCGTCCACCTTACCCTCGACATCGCCCTCCGCGCACTTGAGGCCAAGACCGGGCTGTCAGGATCAACACCTGAGGAAATCTTCGCCGCCGTGAACGGAGCCGCGGCCCATGTCGCTGAACTCTGGGAGACCGAACGCGCTGTCCCGCCGCGTATGATCTGGCGACGCACGCTCGATGAAGCGGCGGACCTGAGCAAGCGTGCGCTCACCTTTGCCGGCGAGTCGCTCCCTGGCGCTCGCGCATTCAGCGAGGTTCCCTTCGGCGGATCCGAGCCCAAGTCCGACGTCGCCCTGCCGTGGGATGCAGCGAAGACCGTCGAGATCCCCGGGACTGGCTTCAAAATCGCAGGCTACATCGACAGGCTCGACATTTCGGGAGACGGCCGCCAAGCGATGGTGCTCGACTACAAGACCGGTCGGGTCCCCAAGGACAGCATTATTCTGGATGGCGGCAAGGAGCTCCAGCGCTGCCTCTATGCCTTCGCCGTCAAGGCGCTGCTCGGTGGGGATGTCGAGATCCGTGCATCGCTCCTCTATCCCCGCGCCGAAATCGATCTGCGGCTCGCGGACGCCGAGGCGACCCTCACGCAGGTCAGCGCCTATCTGAATGCGTCGCGTGAGAGCCTCCTATCCGGCGCCGGCGTCTTGGGCGCGGATACGGGGGGCGCTTACGACGACCTCGGGTTCGCGTTGCCGGCCAACGCGGCGGCTACCTATTGCAAGCGCAAGAACGCCGCGGCCGTCGAGCGCCTGGGCGCCGCGACGCACGTCTGGGAAGCCCCGTAATGATCGCGTCCCTGAAACCCCTCGCCGACGACAACGCACGCCGTGCGGCGATATCAGTGCACGACCGCTCGCTTCTCGTCGAAGCCGGCGCGGGCTCCGGCAAGACCGCCGTCATGGCGGGCCGGATCGCGATGATGCTCGCTGAGGGCGTCGCGCCCAAGACGATCGCGGCTGTCACCTTCACCGAGCTTGCGGCGAGCGAGCTTCTCATTCGGGTGCGCGAATTCGTCGACGACTTGAACGCGGGCAAGATCCCAGTTGAGCTCCGCATCGCTCTGCCCAATGGCCTATCCGATGCGCATCGCCGAAATCTGGCCGGCGCCATCGCAGCGATCGACGAAATCACCTGCTCGACCATTCATGGCTTCTGCCAACGGCTGATCAAACCCTATCCTGTCGAAGCCGACATCGACCCCGGCGCGACCGTGATGGATCGTAACCAGGCCGATCTCGCATTCATCGAGATTATCGAGACCTGGCTGCGGGAAGAGCTCGACGGCGATGCCGGACATCTCCTGGCCGAAATGGTGCTCGAGGATCCGGCCGAGACGGTCGGGCTGATCCGAAAGATCCTCACCCACCTGAGAAGCCGGCGGGTCCTGACCGTTGATGCGCCGACCGCCGCAGCGCCGCTCGTCGGCGCCTTCCGAACTGCCGTCGATGAACTTGCGGACTTTCTGCGGGGTACGCCCGCCGAGGAAGCCGACACCGCCGTCATCGCACAACAGTTCTCCGAGGCGGCAAATGCCGTGGCATCCGCGCCATCACCCGAGAGCGCCTCGGGCCTCGTGCGGCTGTTGCTCACCCGACCACATCCCGATCTTTTCACCACGACGGGCAGCTTCAAGAAATACCAGAAAAAGGGAAAATGGGGCGACGCGGCCAAGCGCGCAGGCCTGGCCAAAGCCGATGGTGACCGTCTGTGCGCCGCCGCCGAGGCTCGTTACACGGCCTGTTGTAACAGCTGGTCTGCGCTCTCACAGGCCATCGCAGCGCGCGTTCTGGCTGACGTCGTCCAACTCGTGCAGCCTGTGATCGAACGCTTCCGCGACTACAAGCGCTCCGCCGCCCTCCTCGACTTTGATGATTTAATTTTCGCCGCTCGCGACTTGCTGCGCGACCATGACGCGGTGCGTGCCGCCCTTGCTTCACGGTTCGCGCACGTCCTAGTCGATGAGTTCCAGGACACTGACCCGCTCCAGACCGAAATCTTCTGGCGGCTTTGCGGGGACCGCACGGCCGGCGCGTCTCACGACGACTGGACCGAGTTTCAAATCCGGCCAGGTGCTCTCTTCCTGGTCGGCGACCCCAAACAGGCGATCTATCGGTTCCGCGGCGCAGACGTGGCCGCCTACATTCAGGCTCGGCGGGCATTCCTGACTCAGGCCGAGGACAGCGTCCTGCCCATCTCCACCAACTTCCGGTCCCGCGAGCCGATACTGCGCTATGTCAACGCCCGCTTCGAAGCCCTCCTGTCGGTCGAAAACGGTCAGCCCGGTTTCACGGCGCTGGACGCCTTCCATCCCGCTCGAGACGATGGGCTTTGTGTCGCCGCGCTCGACGTCGCAGTTGCCGACGCCGAGGGCAAAGCCTCGGCCGACCGCCAGCGTGATGGTGAAGCCGAGGCGGTGGCGGAGATGTGCGCACGACTGATCAGCAGCGAAGCGATTATCGACCGTAAGTCCGGCGAACGCCGCCCCTGCAAACCCGGCGACATTGCGCTTCTGGCGCCTACGGGAAGCGACCTGTGGCGCTACGAAGAAGCGCTTGAACGACGCGGAATCCCAGTGGCGACCCAGGCGGGCAAGGGTCTCTTCCGCCGCCAGGAGATCCAGGACCTCATCGCACTGACCAGAATCCTCGCCGACCGACGGGACACCCTCGCGCTCGGGGCGCTGCTGCGCGGTCCCCTGGTTGGCCTAACCGAAGAGGAACTCCTCGACATCGTCTGGGCGCTGCCGCGTCCCGAAGGCGCTCCGCAAAGCCTCCCAAGATTTCACATTGGCGTCCCCCTCGACTCCATCGTCCATCCCCACGCCCGCGACACGCTCGAAAAGCTCCAGGTGCTCCGCCGCAAGGTCAACAGCACCACGCCTCACGACCTCATCTCGCAGGCGATCGACGTCCTTCGTATTCGGCCAATCCTCCTGGAGCGCCATCGCGGCCAGGCGGAACGCGCGCTCGCTAATGTCGATCTCTATCTGACTCTCGCGCGAGGCTACGCCGTTCGCGGATTGCGCGCCTTCTCCGAAGCCATGACCGCCGCCTGGACAGATGAAGCCCGCGCTGTTGAGGGCCGCCCCGACTCCCAGGAAGAAGCCGTCGCGCTCTACACCATGCACGCGGCCAAGGGACTGGAGTGGCCCATCGTCGTTCCGGTCAATACCATGACGATGATCATGGCGGCCGAGACAGCGATCACCGATCGCAGCAGCGGGCGTTTCTATTGCCCGGTATTTGGCGTCAAACCGACCGGCTACGAAGCCGCACGCGATGCCGAGAAAGCCGAACTCGATCGCGAACGGATCCGGCTTTGGTATGTCGCGGCGACTCGCGCCCGGGAACTTCTGGTGCTGCCGCGCCTCGACGTTGCAGCCAGATCATCGGCCTGGATCTCGCTCCTCGACCTTTCTCTCTGTGACCTGCCAGCGCTCGACCTCAGCCACCTGCCGACCGAGATCGACCACGGCGATGCCGTGGCTCAGAACACGCAGTCCCGCGAGGTTTTCGCCACCGAAGCTGCCGCGATCGCGGCGAGGCAGCGGTCCATACACTGGCTCGCGCCCAGCCGCGACGAAGGGGGAGCGGGGCCTGCCGTCGAGGCCGAAGCGCCCCAAATCCTGGTGACCGATGTCGATGGTGCTGCAGTGGAGGGCGGCCTGCCCCAGTCGGTTCAAGGCGGCCGCGAGCGTGGTCTGATCCTGCACAAGCTCATCGAAGAGGTTCTTAACGGCGAAACGACTGAGACGCCGAACGACCTCGCGGCCCGTGCGCAAACCTTGATCGTGGAAATGGGTCATTCCGTAGCCGACGATCCCGGAAAGGGGCTTTCGCCCGCCGAACTCGCGACCACCGCTGTGCGCGCGTTGTCCCTTCCAGAAATCGCGGCGCTCCGCCCTGGCCTCCTGCCGGAATTCCCGGTGTATGCATCGACCTCAATGGGCCAGGACGAAGAGGCGACCGCCGGCATTGCCGACGCAATTTCCTTCGGCGCGGACGGCGCGCCGAACATCGTCGTCGACTGGAAAAGCGACGTTTCGCCAACATCGGAGGTGCTTGAGCACTACCGGGCCCAGGTGCGCGCTTATCTCGACATGACCGGCGCCAATCGCGGGCTGATCGTTCTGGCGACGACAGGCATGGTGATCTCCGTAGCGCACAAGGGCGCGGGATCCTAGCCGGTAGCAATGTCGTGAGAAGTCGGAGCGGAAGCCTCTCTTTCGGCTGCCTTGACCCCGGACCGCAATGATCCCGCAATTATAATCGAGTCTTCCGCAATCGGAGGATGGACAGCCGGTATCAGGCTCTGACCATTCATCGAAGAAGCATGGATCATCTTCGTCCGGAGCCCCATCGCCGAAAGATCGAGAACGAGAGGTTGCAGCAGCATGCGAGTCGCATCGCCGCCGCGTGACAAAACCCCAATAAAGTCTTCCTGGTTTGGCTGACCAAGAGCCAGTCGATAGATCATGCGTTGCTCTTGGAGCTGGGCGAAGCGCGTAATATCTCGCCCAAAGGGGCGCTCGAACAGATGCCTGCTGATCTCAGCGCCGGCGAGCACCCACCAGGGACTAATGCCGCTTTCATCAACGAGGCGCTCCGCGTGCTTCAACGCGCATTGCCAAGGAGAACCGTTGGCCATTTCCGGGTCACTCAACACTTCGCTGCGCAGCGTCGCAGCTAACCGCCGTCTGATAGCCAAACTCGCGTAGCGCTGGATCCGTCCCTCGCGCTGTTCGAGATCAAGCGGGTTTGACGATATGTCCCAATGAACGACCCGCGAACACCACGCGTGAAAATCCAATCCCTCCTGCCCTACGGATGTTGTCGCCAACACATGCGGCCAAAAGGGCGTGTTGAAACTCCGGCGCACCTCATCGGGGCGGGCCGGAGCAACTTGCGGCACGCCGCCGGCCACTTTGACGGCGGGCTCGGTCTCGGCTTCGCCGAACGGCACGGCGACATGGCAGCGCACCGGGATCTTGTGAGGCGTGCCCCCAATTCCGTGAAAACTAAAGCTACCAGCTCGCAGCCCAAGCGCAGCCTGCAGGTCCTTGGCGAGACCTTCGACGCCCCCCTGGATATTTTGTGCGCGAAGCCAGAAATGCTCGTCGAGAACGCTTTCGAAACCGCCATCGACGACCGCACCCATGATTTGCTCGACCGCGCTTTTCCCGGGCAGAGATGCAAGGAGCACCGGATTGTCGAGATAAGCGCGCAGTCCCTGCCAACTGAGCCGGACCAGCTCGGGATAACGTGTTGGGTCAAGAATCGCAGGGTCATGCCGTAGCAGAGCCCGGCCGAGCGCGACGCCGGGTGCCCCAATTGCATAGTCCACAAGCTCCGAAAGCTCCACGGGAGAGAGCCGGTCAATCGGCGGCACCTGCCGCCATCCTCGGATAGCGGACTGCGCAGCACGATCGTCACCAACCGCGTTGCTCCAGCCCGCGGCTGACTGTTCCGCGACACCCGCCATCCGTTCAATCGAGGCCAGGGTCCGCGCGATCGATCGGTGTCGGCGGCGGGCCTTTGAACTATTCCGTTCAACGATGCCTTTAGGAAGCGCGGCGAGAATCTGGTGCCGGACCTGCTTGCGAATGGCGCTGAGCGACTCCCCGGCTTTCGCGAGCGGGTCCGTGTTGCGGATCAGCCATGGCGATGGGTGGAACGCGGCCATCACAGGCCCGGGGACTGCCGCCAATTTGAAACGGCGGCGCCTATAGGCCTTCTCATATCCACCATGCTTCTTGGGGAGACAGTGCGCCTCAACACCAAAACTCAGAAGCGCGGCAACGCTAGGCGGTGTCGCGCGGAAGCGGCTGAACATCAGAAGTTTGGGGTCGACCTCAAGGCTTTTCCAACCTCCGCTAAGCGGCCACCAAGGAAGCGACGGTGCCACCCAAGGAAGCGACAGCAGCTTGGGCGGGGCGACGTTGCTCAGCGCGCGAAGCTTCGCATCAGGCCACGCCGTAGGCGCATCGAGTTTGTTGCGACGCTCGCGCGTCATCCGTGTGAGCTTCGGCGCAGCCTTGATATTGGCGCGCTTCCAAGCGGCATAGCGGGGACCGAGCGACTGCGGAACGTGTCAACGACTTTGATACACCCGGGTTCGTAATTTAAGCTCGTGTCCTGACCCTCGGCCGGTATTGCTCAGGGACAAGGAAGATGACCGGCGGGAGTGCCGGATCCGGCCGGATGAATGCCGTGACGGCTTCGTGGGTGCG
>CANJCB010000077.1 GCA_947473305.1 Rhodospirillales bacterium | reverse complement strand
GCTCCTACCCTGCGACGCGAGCACGTCAACCTGCCGCAACTTCGCAACAATCTCCTCGGGTGTCGGTCTTCTCCTGGGCATTTCGGTCCTCCTTTCCTATGTCAAAGGACATACTTTCAGGTGGACCAATTCAATGGGGGTGGATCAATATCGGCCTGTCGCTCAGCAGCGGCGGCACGGCGCTGGTCTATTCGCCCAATGCGACCCGAGGCACCGTCTTCGCCCCCTTCAACGGCGGGCCGGCGGCGGGATCGACCCTGCCGCAGATCCAGGTCCAGATCCTGAACCAGGTGGCGGGCGACATCGTCGGTTTCACAAGCTCCTCGCTCTCCGGCGTCACCCTCCAGGTCCTCAACGGCGGGGTGGGCGCTGCGCGGGTCGTCAACGTTCTGGTCAAGGGGTATTGAATGGGTAATCTCACGGTTCAGACCACCGGGATCTTCTCGGGGTTCCAGAACAATACCGACATCAACACGGCGCTGGGCAACCTCGGCACCATGAGCGCCGGAGCCACCGCGCCGACCACGGCCAGCACGGGGCTCAGCTCGCTGGCGGGCCTCTGGTGGCACGACACCTCCAACAATATCCTGAAGCTGCGCGACCAGGCCGACACCACCTGGATCAGCGTCGCCACGGTCGATGAGACCAACAAGATCGTCTACGGAATGGCGGTGCGCCCCAACCTCGTCACCGGCGGCAGCAAGACCTATGACGCGACCGACCGGGGGGCCTTCACCATCCGCTCCAACAGCGGCTTGGCCATGTCGGACACCGTGCCGGTGACCGAGGGTTACAACACCGTCATCGTCAATCAGGACGCCAGCGCGAGCCTGGTCGTCACCCCGGCCAGCGGCACCGTGGACGGCGTGGCCAGCCTGACGGTCTCGCCCGGCCAGAGCGTCCAATACGTGGCCAACGGCTCCAATGGCTTCACCAGCCGGGGCGCCTCGTCCAGCGGGTCGGCGGGCGGCTATATCAACAAGTTTCGCAACGGGGCCATGGATGTCTGGCAGCGCGGGACTTCGGGCGGCTCGATCAGCGGGGGCGGCGAGGTCTATACGGTGGACGGCTGGAAGGTAGGCCCCACGGGAGCGGCGGTGAGCTGGACCCAGGCAAGCGGGCGCGCGGCGACGCGCTTCGCGCTTCAGCTCACCGGCAATACCAGCATGACCGCCACCCGGGTCATCCAGTTCATCGAGAGCTTCCTCTCGGCGGGACTGGCCGGACAGCGGGTCATGCTCCAGGCGCAGGTCTTCAACAACACCGGCGGCGCGATCACGCCGAAGCTGACGATCAAGCATGCCGGAAGCGTCGACAATTGGAGTTCGCCGACCACCGATGTCAATGCGGTCAGCCTCCAGTCCTGCGCGAACAACGCCTGGACCCAGGTCAGCTATTCCTTCACCGCGGACGCCTCCTCGGGGAACGGGCTCCTGGCCTTCATCGATTTTCAGAGCGCGCTGAACTCCAACAGCAAGTCGGTGAAGATCACCGAGCTCGACATTCGCGTCGCGCCCTCGGTGCAGCCGCCGGAGCTGCGCGCGGTGGCTGCCGAACTGGCGCTCTGTCAGCGGTATTTCTTCGGCATCACGGCCGGTGGCGCGGGCGTGCCCATCGGCACGGGGATGTTCATCAACGTCACGAGCTGCTGCTCGGGCTTCATCGGTTCCAACTGGGCCGGCGGCCTTCCGCTTCCCGTGTCGATGCGCGTGGCCCCCACCGGCATTTCCTTTTCCGGCGGCGGCCTCTTCAACTGGTCCCCCAGCTTCGGCGCGGCACGGCCCGATTTCGTCGGGCTGACGGCCACCTGGCCCTTTCCCACGGCGCCACCGGTAGCCGATTCGGTTCTGAAGACCTTGGGCGCGGCCTTCTTCTACGTCACGGGAGCCGAGCTATGAGCGACTGGATTTTCGCCAATCCCGAAGGCACCGTGGCCAATCGCGCCAACGACGACGGCAGCATCGACAGCCGGTCGATCCTCGATCCGGAGATCGCCGCCTGGATCGCCGCCGGCAATACGCCAGGCGCCTATGTCCCGCCCGCCGAGGGCGGCCTCCAGGAATTCTGATGGCGCTCCCCAAGGCGACGGTCTTCGAAGCCTTCGGGCTGCGCTTCACCCGCTATCGCTTCGCGGCGGCGGGCGACGAGCTGCCGCTCCACCAGCATGACTTCGACCATCTCTCCCTGGTCGACCTGGGAGAGGTCGAGGTCTTCGACGGGGCAGGGCCGGAAAGCCGCCGGATCGCGCTCGATCCCGAGGCTCAGCCCCTGCTCTTTCGCGCCGGCCGTCCGCATGGGCTGCGCGCGCTGACCGCCGGGGCGGTGGTGCTCAACGTCGGTCCCAAGGTTTCGCCATGACCGGACGACGCCCGCATTCCCTGGGCGAGAAGCTCACCACCGATCCCACCCTGACGGTACTGGCCCGGCTCGCCGTGCTGGCGACGCCGGTCCTGGGCAGCGCGGTCTTCGGGCTTCTGACCTGGTTCGGCTCCGAGGTCTGGGACGATCTGCGCGCCATGTCTAAATCCATCGGCCGGATCGAGGCCACCATCGGCTCCTCCATCGAGCGCGGGATCGCGCGTGACCGCCGCATGGACCGCATCGAGGCCGTCAACCAGGACCAGCAGACGGATCTCCGCGCGGTCCGCAATCTCTCCTCGAACCTGCAGGGCCGCGTGCTCTGCCTGGAGCACGACACCACATGCCCCGAGACCAGCGCGCCGCCGCCGTTCTGATCCTGCTTCTCCTGGGCAACGCCCCTCTTGCCGTCGCGGCGCCGCCGCGGGACCGCGTCCTCGATCCGGAGATCTCCTCCTGGTTCCGCAGCCTCAGGAATCCCAACCTCAAGGGCTTCGGCGGCGTCTGCTGCGACGAGGCCGACGGCCGGGTGCTGGACGACGGGGACTGGCGCGTCGGGCCGTCGGGCTATCAGGTCCGGATAGAGGGCGACTGGCGGGACGTGCCGGAAGCGGCGGTCCTGGCGCGGGTGCCGAATCCGACCGGCGGCGCGGTGCTGTTTTTGTACCGGGGCGAGATCCTCTGTTTCGTTCGGCCCTCGGAAGGTTGAGAGACAGTGATCGGACCTCAACCCAGAATAGACATTCGTTACCGGGCGTCGAATTCATTCATTTATTAGTAAATAATTAACCTTATTATTTTGATGTGACCTAGCTGTATTTTAATAAACGATCGTGTAACTTTCCACCTGTGTAATGAATTCTGGTCCGAGCCTTGCTCGCCCGCATCCGATGCGGCGCGTGGGGAGCTGAAGCAATGGGCACAGGCAGGGAATGGGGTGGGATGAGCCTTTCCAGCGGCAAGCATGAGGGGAAACCCGGTGCCTGGGTCTTGCGCTCGGGCTTGCTCGCGGTGGCGATCGTGATCTATGCCGCCTACGATCTCTTCTATTCCGAACCCTATATTTCGAGCCTCCTGCTGTCGGTCCTGCTGATCGGCGCGCTCCTCGCCCTGGTGGTGATCCTGCTCTGGATCACAGGCTCGATCTATTACGCCAAGGCGACCAAGACCCCGCGCCGCATCCTGGAACAGCGCGTCATCTGGATTCGAGGCGACTGGCGCAGCATCCTGGGCGGCAGCCTGCTCATCGGATCCCTCTCCGCGGGCCTCGCCGCCGCCTTCGCGATCTAGCGGCCCGTCCCGCGACATTCCCCGGACTTCCCAAGGGAGTCTCCTCCATGACCGCAGCGGCTCTGGCCTCATTTCCGGGAGGCCCGGACATTTCCCGCGCGACGGCCTTCGACATGGCCGTCGCCATCGTGCTCTTCCACGAGGGCGGGCTTGCCGACAACAAGGCCGATCCGGGCGGCATCACCCATTGGGGGATCTCGCTGCGCTATGCCCGGGCCTTGGGCGCGGCGCTCGCCGATGTGGACCATGACGGCGATGTCGATGCGGAGGACATCCGCGCCCTGCCAAGGGACCAGGCCGTGGCGCTCTATCGCCGGGACTGGTGGGACCGCTACGGCTATGGCGACCTGCCCGCCTGGGCCGGATGGAAGGTCTTCGACCTCGCGGTGAACATGGGTCCCAAGGCCGCCCATAAATGCCTCCAGCAGGCCCTGGTCGACAAGGGCGCCTCGCTGCCGGTGGACGGGCTGCTGGGACCCCGAACCCTTGCCGCCGCCGGCGCCGCGCCCGTCGAGACGGCCCAGCGCCTCAGGGAGGCGGCCTGGGACAGCTATGGCGGGCGCATCGCCGCCAATCCGCAGCTTGCCGTCTTCGCCAAAGGCTGGAAGGCCCGCGCCTTCTTCTGATCCTCGTCCCGCCCTTTTCCCCTTTCTTCCCCAGCCGCCCCGGCACTCGCCGCGGGCGGCTTTTTTCATGAGGTGATCCCATGGAACCGAAGTCCCTGCTGCTCAGCAAGACGCTCTGGGCCAATCTGGTCGGCGCGCCGCTTTTCGCTTGGCTCGTCCGTCACGGGGTCGAGGTCGATCCCGCGACCCAGGACCAGATCATCCTCGGCGTCATCTCGGCGATGAATGTGGGCCTGCGCCTCGTCACCAGCCGCGGCCTGAAGCTGCCGGGCTCTGGCTCTGGCTCGGGCTCTGGCGCGGCGCTGCTGGCGCTGGGCCTCGCGGCCGCCACGCTCATGGCCTGCAGCGCGCAGCAGCTCGCCACCTTCGGCAGGGTCGCGGCCGCCGCGCCTCCGGCCCTGGAGGCGGCCTGCGATGCGGCAAGCGTGGCTTCCCAGGTGGCGCTGGCGAGTTTGCGGGGCGGGGCGCTCGGCACCGCTTCCGAGGTGGCGAGCTATGTGACGGCGGGCTGCCAGGAGGCGCAGGGGCTGGCGAAGCTGGCGGCGGATCCCGCCTCGGCCGATTGGGTGGCGGGGCTCACGGCGATGCTGGAGGGGCTGGCCGCCGTCGCGGAGGCGAACCCATGATCCGTCTTCTTCTGGCGGCCGCTGTCGCCTGCGCGCTCGCCGGCTGCGGCCTGCCGGTCGCCTGGGCGCCGGTGGTCGCGGCCGGGCTGGGCTTCGGCACGGCGGTGGTGACGCTGGATGCGCAAGTGTTGAAGGTCTGGAACGACCGCCACCCGCCCGAGGAGGATGTTTCCCCCGGCCCCTGACACCTCTCCCACCTTCGTCATCGCGAGGCCGCGAAGCGGCCGTGGCGATCCAGGGACGCCGGGGAAACGGAAAGACCCCCTGGATTGCCGCGGCCTTCGGCCTTGCAATGACGGTGGGAGAGGGGCCTAAAGCGCCTTCGCCACCTCGTCGAGGCGCTTCCAGGTGTCGGCGAGATGCTGTTTCTCGGCCGCGATGAAAGCCGCGATCTCCGCCGCGGTCGCGGCCTGCTTTTCGAGGATGGCGGCGACGGCTTCGGGGGCGGGGCCGCTGTCGCCCCGGCTCCTGACGATGGCGTCGGCGTCGAGCGCGGCCCGGAGCGAGGCGGGCTTCACCTTGACCTCGCGCCCCAGCGCCTCGCCGGCGAGTTTCGACAGGCTCTCGGGCGTGATGTCCTGGGCCGTCTTGCCGGCCGCCAGGATGTCCTTCACCAGGCGGCCGATGATCTGCTCGGCCGACCGCCAGCTGGCGCCATGCTCGGCGATCAGAAGATGGACGAGCTGGGCCGATTGGGTGAAATCCGCCTCGGCCAGGGCCTTGCCCCGGACCCTGTCCACCTCGACGGACTCGATGGCGCCCGCGAGCAGCTCGGCGGCCAGGCGCATCTCGTCCAACGCGCCGTGCAGCAGGCCCGGGATCTCCACCAGCCCGGTCAATTTCATCGGCGTCGTATGGGAATAGATCTCCAGCGCCTGGCCATGGACGGTCTTGGTATGGATGACCGCGTGCTGGATCGGCTTCAGGAAGCTGGGGTTGCGCTTATGGGGCATCACGAAGCTGACCCCGGAATAGAGATCGCCGAAACGCACCAGCCCCAGATCGCTGCTCGTCCAGAGCGAGAGGTCGAGGCAGAAGCGCCCGATCTGGGTCGCGGTCAGCGCCAAGGCCCCCATCATGTCGATGGCGACATCCACGTTGAAATAGAGATAGAGCGAGGTCTCGCCCACCGTCGGGAAGCCCAGCAACTCGCCCAGCCGCTTGCGGTCGAAGCCCAAGGCGCTCGGCACGATATGCCCGATGCCGGCATTGCTGCGGTCCATCCGCCCATAGGCCTCGCGCAGGCGGCGCAGGTTCTGCTGCACCCCCTCGTTGATCGCGGCGAAATAGTAGCCGAAGGTGATCGGCTCGGCGCGCATATGCAGCGTGTAATAGGGCGCCAGGGCATCCATCGTCCGCCCCGCCAGGCCGCGCAAGGATGCGTCGAGGCCCGAGAGACAGCTGAGCATCTCCAGGCTGTCCTCGCGGTTGGCGAGCATCTCCGCCACATAGCCGAATTCGTAGCGCGCGCGCCCGATGGCGATGTCGCCCCCCGCATCCGCGCCCAGCTTCTCGATCACCAGCCGCTCGACGGTGGGATGGATGGTTTCGAGCGAGGGGTCGAAGTCGATCTTATCCGGCCGCCGCTCGCGCAGGTCGAGGAGCACCTTGACGATCGCCCGCGCGTTCTCGCGCTTGATGATGCCCTTCTCGCCCAGCATCACCATGGAGGCGAGGTGGTAGCGCAGCAAATGCTCGAAGGAATAGAGCGAAGCCTCGATCGTCTTCCTCGAATGCTTTTCGAGGAGCGCGCTGCGCTTGCCGAGAGGCACCAGTTGATCGGCCATGTCTCTTCCTCCGGAGGGATTTGTTTGGGCTCAGACTAGGAGCTTCGCGCCCGCGTCAGCGCATGCCTTCCGCAAAAACACGAACCAACATCCGCAAACGCTGCGAAAGCTCAGCCGAACCTGGCTCTGTCAGCGCCTGCTGGACATCTTTAATGCTCGACGCGGTATAGGGCGCCGGCAAGTCCTGCGGGCGCTTTACGGCCATGGCCCAATTGGGAAATTGGCGTTTTTCGATGGGGAAGGCCATCATCTTCTGAATGCCTCTGTGGCGCGGATCGGTCTTGATCCGGTCGAAAAGAGCCCCAACGGCGGCTTCCTCTCCTTCGATGGCCTGAGGGATATTTCCCCCCGAATACATGAGCAGCCCGGTGATACCGGCCTCGGCATTTTTTCTGCGACTAACATCGAGGATCTCGGCAAGCGCGGCCTCATCGAGGCGTCCTGTGGCGGAGCTTACATAGATTAAACAGATCATGCGCGTCTCCCGGTTCCGTTGGTCGGTGACATTACACCGAAAAGGTCGAGTGGTTGGTCCGTGAGCCTTGCTCGGCTATGGTTCAATAGCGGCCTTTTCGCGGGACGGTTATCCCGGCGGCGATGTCCGATCTTGCCTTAAAGACACGCCCTCCGTCATCGACCTTCGACGGCGCAGGGGGGCGCCCTTCCCCCTCACGTCCGCATCGGCTGCGCCCAGTCGGGCTTCAGCAGGCGGGAGCGGAATTTCCAGCCTTTGGGCGTGCGGACCACCACATCGGTATAGAGGCCGCTCATCCTGAAATTGAGCCCCTCGGGCAGGACCTCGTAGAAGAAGAGATGCGACTTCACCGTGGCCGCGTGCGGCTCGTCCGCCTTCGCGTCGATCAGGATGTTATAGGTGATGTGCCGGGGCTTCAGGGTCGGGGTCACGGTCATGCCGAGCTCCCGGATCCGGTCGAGCCCGTCGAAGACCCCGGCCCTTCCCTCGAACACGCCGCCCTCGATGAAGCAATCGGCCAGCGCGTCGGGATCGCCGTCGTCGATGGCGTGGTTATAGCGCGTGATCAGCTCGGCGATGTCGAACTTGTCGTCGCGCGTGATCCTGGAACCCTCGGCCAAGCTGTGCTCTCCCTCTCTTTAGTTTCTACGCTTCGGCCTTGAGCTTCTTGCGATAGCCGAAGGATTC
Organism: Rhodospirillales bacterium; assembly: GCA_947473305.1. Classification (GTDB taxonomy): domain Bacteria; phylum Pseudomonadota; class Alphaproteobacteria; order ATCC43930; family CGMCC-115725; genus CANJCB01. Next base: position 3,387 of record CANJCB010000077.1, on the reverse strand, counting down.
GTCGAAGCGGTTCAGGATGTGCTGCCCGGCGGTGATCGGCGCATAGCCGCACTCCGCCTCGGGCGTGCCGAGTTCGCGCGGATCGACCAGGGCCGAGAAGTCGGGATCGTAGAAGGTCGCGATGGAAAACCGCTCGCCGCCGGAGCGGTTGACCACGCGATGCGGGGTCGAGGCGAAACGGTCGTTCGTCCACCGCGCCAGAAGATCGCCGACGTTGATGACCAGGGTCCCGTCGAGGGGCGGCGCGGGGATCCAGCTGCGCGTCGCCCGCTCGCGCACTTCGAGCCCCCCGGTCGCATCCTGCCAAAGGAGGGTGATGCAGCCGAAATCGGTATGGGGGGCGACGCCGAAGCGGTCGGGGTCGCTGGGCGGCAGCGGCGGATAATAGATGGTCTGGGTGCGCTGCAGCCGCGTCCCATAGCGCTTGGCGAAGAACCCCGCATCGAGGCCGAGGCTCGCCTCGACGACGCGCAGAAGCTGCTCGCCGCAGGCCCCCACCGCCTCGTAGAAGCCGTAGAGCGCCGGCCGCAACTCCGGCATGAAGGCGGGCCAATTGTTGGGGCCGCGCAATTTCTCCCCGGCCCGCACGGTCGCATGGTCGGCGGGCAGTTCCAGGCCGAGGCTGAAGTACTCCTTATAGTCGGGCTCCTTCGCCCCATACATCAGCGCCCCGCCCAGGGCATGGAAGCCCCGGTGATTGGCGTCGGAGGCAACCTCGCGCTTGGTCTCGAGGGGGAGGCGGTGGAAATCGCGGGTCGCCGCCACCGCGCGCGCGATCACCGCTTCGGGGACGCCGTGACCTGTCAGGTAGAAGAAGCCAGGACCGGTGCAGGCCGCATGGACCTCCTGGGCGGCGCGGGCCAAGGCGGCGGGATCCCCGGCCCTGACGCCGGAAAAGTCGATGATGGGCAGGCTGGTCATCGGGGGCCTCCTTTCCGGCTATCGCCTCAGGGTAACACCAGCGGGCTCACCCGCGCGATGCCGCCGTGGGTCTCCAGCACATGACCGGCGGGCACCGCGCGCCAGGGACCCTCGTTCATGTCGAGCGGCTCCGACAGCACCAGCACGCTGCCCCGCCCCGGCGCGAAGGTGACGGCCTCGTCCCGGACGTCGATCTCCATGCCCTCGCCGAAATAGAGGGTCGGGGCGTGGTCGTCGCTGGCATAGCGGACCGCGAAGATGCGGTCGCCATCGGCCAGCGCCGCCGTCAGGCGGAACGGCTCCGCGATGCCGCGCGCCGCGGTCACCTCGCGCACGGCGGCGATGCTGCGGGCGAAGGCGGCGGGGGGATCGTCCAGCAGCCCATAGCCGATGGCGAGCAGGAAGAAGGCCTCGGTATCCGTGGTGCCCTGACGATAGCGATAGATCTCCTCCGGGATGAGGTTCTCGATTTCCCGCCGCACCCGCTCATAGCCGCCGATCTGCCCGTTATGCATGAACAGCGCGTGCTCGAAGCGGAAGGGATGGCAATTCTCCCGGCTGGTCGAGGTGCCGCTGGAGGCCCGCACATGGGCGAAGAAGAGGCGCGACCGGATCTGCTCCGAAAGGCTGCGCAGATTGGCGTCGTGCCAGGCGGGAAGGGTGTCCCGGTACTGCCCCGGAAACCCCCGCTCGCCGTACCAGCCGAGGCCGAAGCCGTCGCCATTGGTGGGCGTGACCCCCTGGGTCGCATGAAGGCTCTGGCGGATCAGCGAATTCTGCGGCTGGAACAAGAGCCGGTCGATCGGCATCGGCGGTCCCGAATAGGCCAGCCAGCGGCACATCAAGCCTCTCCCCCCTGAAGGTCCCTTATATTCCCGATGTTATCCTTTCGGAGCACGACTGGATATCGATGTTAGGCGGAGGCCTCCTCGGCCGATCCGGTGGTGCTCACCTGGATGATCGCGGCGATCCACGGCTGGCGGTTCGGCCCGTCTGATAACGACCCGTTCCGTCCGCAACAGACGGTTGGGCACGTTCTTGAAAGCAGACCTTCGGCGATCCCGCAGCGACAGATTCCGAACCGCCGAACTGTCGAGGCATAGAGGATAGGTCGAGCGGGCAAAGCGGTCCGCAAGGCGGTGCAGGAGGCGCAATCCCGGCACCATTATGCCATCACCTCACAACAGCTGCGGCGCAGGCACAATGGCGCAACCGCGCGCCTTCCTGACTATTCGCTTCGTTTGCGGTGCAAATGATTGCATCCGACGCGTCTCGCTCATCCAGGTGAATTCTAGAAGCTCGCATTTGTCGCCTGAAAGCCGGAGCTTGGCGTGGAAGAGCTCGGTCACGTCGTCTGTCGTAACAATCTCGAAGCCCGTAGGCTGCGAGGAGGTGTTTGAATTGGACTCGTGAAGATCGCCGGAGAGATCCAGTGTGTTGCCTTGCTGGCTGGCCTTGGCGGAAAAACTTACCTGAGCCGCGGGAGTGGTATTATAAGAGCCGCAATAGAAATATTCGACAGCTTCACAGGGAACCTTCACATCCGATCTAGGCTGATCGACCGTGAAGAGCATAGCCATCCTCAGCCCATTCTGGATTCCGCCGAGCGCGCATCGGCTATAATTGAAGCGGGCGTTATGCCCGCCCAGCAGGATCGTGGACCCGATCACGCGCAGGTACGCGGTACTCTTTCCGTCGAAGAGGTAGTCACCCTCGGAATCTACCGAAATCTGAATAGCCTTCCCCCTGTACAAGCCAAGATCGAACTGCTCCGCAGAGGGTGGAACGGCGATCTGGCTCGCGAGTTGGTCGCCACTGCAGGCGGCGGTCAGGAGCAGGAATGCTGCCGAGAGAGCAGGAGCAATTTTGCGATCAACCACAGACGAACTCCCCATTAACGGGTAGGCACTCGCTGGGAATTTTTCTGGCGGCCTCGCGCGCGCCCTGCACGTCCGTCGCCAGATCATCGCTCATGGCCTTGAAGAGTTCGCCACGATAACGCTCGATCTTCTGGGCGATGTCCGGCCGGAGAGCGGTCTTGATCAGAGTCTCCGCTTTGATGAATTCGGTATAGGCCTCGTCCGTCTGCGCCTTGCCCCACAGTTCGATCGCTATTTGAAGATGAGAGAGCGCCTCCATAGCAACCATGTCATTTTGATACGCGATTTCGTCATAACTCTGGTAGGCCTTCTGGAAGTCGTTCCGGGCGCGGGCGTAGTCACCAGCTTCAGCGGCCTGGCGGGCCCGGTTGGCGAAATCGATTCCTTCCGCTTTGGCGCGAGCGGTCCTCGCATCGAATTCCCGTCCCACCTGGTCCACTAGCACTACTTTGGCAGATTTTTGAGGGATCGGCGTTTTAGGGATTCCCGGAACGCGTATTGCGTGATTCATGGGTGGTCGGCATCGCGGAGGGCCGACCATGGACGATAGCTGGAAAACCGATCTTGACCGGTGGCTTTCACCTTT
>CANJCB010000076.1 GCA_947473305.1 Rhodospirillales bacterium | reverse complement strand
TGTGAAATCGCTTCCAAGTGTGACCCCATCCAAAATCCAAGAACTCATTGATCACGGCGAGAAATACGCCAACTGGGTGGGGTTAAGTTTCGCGCGACAGATGCCCCCTCAAATTCGCATGTTTTCCAACCGGATCAACGCGCTGAGAGACTTCAGGGGTGGGGTCATTGTTGGGCGCGATTTCACATCCAGATGGCCGGACGCGCGGAAGCGCACAATGAGCGAGCCCCCTGGTTCCTCTTCGATGGTCTGAGTCGGATGAAAGACGAACCGCCGCGCATGCGGAGCGGCTTCCCGTGAAAAACGCCAGACGACTTCACCGTATTCCGAAGCGCTCTCAAATGAGCCGAAGCCCTTCTCCGCATGGTTCCGAATGTTAAATCCGGCATCGAGCTGGAAGCTCTCGCCAAGCACTTCCGCCTCATAAATCTCCTCCACGCGGTAGTGCTGGAGTGGGGCATGGACCGGTTTCTGTCTGTCCCGTGCGACGAGATAGCGGCGGACGCCAAGGAGGAGACCATGCGGTGCAACAACCCGTTCCCGCGGCCGGTCCTCCTTCCTTTTGCGGTAAAGGATCCGAAGTAGGAACGGACCCTTCAACGCACCCGAGATCGCGGCGTCAACTCTGCTGGTCGCCGCAGGCCGCGGGCCCGGTCGTGCAGCATGACCGAGCGCCTCAAGCAGGACCTCCTCGTCGACCGCCAACCGGGTACCCGACTGGTTCGGAATCAGCGCGCGGACCTTCTGCTCCAGCTGTCTTACCCCCGCTGCCTCACTCGCCATTCCAGCAGCCTCGAGCTCATTTATGGCGGTGGTCAGCGCCGCGAGCTCCTCCGCTGATGGCGTTAGCAGGGGAGCAAGGACGCGTGCCGGAATGTGCCAGCGTCGCTTTCGATCCTCGCCGTCCTCGGCATGCGTCTGGGGAAATGCCGCCTCTAGAGCCGTCGTCATCCGTTGCGCCGATCGATGCACGCACCCGAATTCCTCGACGATCTCCTCAAGCGACACACCGCTTCGCCGGGTAGCCATCATTGCAAGTCTTAAAAGCTCTTGGGCCTTCGCAAACGACATCCCGCTTCTCCCTGACAGCTTTTGTCGCCCTTCACATGCTATAGCGGATGAAAGGGGATTACGCATGCGCATGATCGACGGGAAACTGAGGCTGTCCGCCTCCGACTTGATGCGGTTCAAGGGGTGCCGGCACGCGACGACGCTTGACCTCCGGCTCATCGAGGTCGGCGATCTCGAGCCGGCCAATGACGGTGCGGAAGCCAAACTCTTGCAGCGACAAGGCGATGAGCACGAGCTCGCATTCCTGCAGGAGCTCAAGAGCCAGGGCCGCAAGATCGCCGAGATTCCAAAGGACGGCATCCCTCTCGAGGAGTCGGTTCGGCTAACCATCGAAGCGGCGAGGACTGGCTCGGAAGTAATTTTTCAGGGTGCGCTACTCGGTGGCGCCTGGGGTGGCTACTCCGACTTCCTCGAACGAGTCGAGCGGCCATCTGCGATCGGGCCTTGGTCGTATGAGGTCGTCGACACTAAGCTCAAGCGAAAGCCCGACCCAAAGCACGTCCTCCAGCTTTGTCTGTACAGCGACCTCCTAGCGAATGTTCAGGGCGTTGCTCCAGAAGCAGCTCACCTCCAGTTAGGGGATGGAAGTCGATTCACCGTTCGATTGTCTGAAGTGTCGGCCTACGCCCGGCATGCTAGGCGGATGCTGGAGGCTTTCCTAATTGAGCGGCCAGAGACTCGTCCCGAGCCAGTCGCCGCGTGCGGGCTCTGCCGCTGGAGCGGGCGCTGTGCCGACCAGTGGGAACAGGAGGACAGCCTCGCACTTGTCGCGAGTATCAGCAAATCCCAACGCCGAAAGCTTGAGGCGGCTGGCATCACCACCATGGCCGGCCTAGGTGGCGGCGACAAGCGCATACCTGGCATGGCAGCGGAGACACAACGTCGGCTCGTGTCGCAGGCCAGGCTCCAGTCCGCGCGACGTGCGGGTGGGCCTCCAGCCTTTGAACTTCGTGAGGGCGATCCGGGAAAAGGCTTCGGTCTCCTTCCAGAGCCAGACGACGGTGACGTCTTCTACGACATCGAGGGCGATCCGTACTTCCCCGGCGGCCTCGAGTACCTCCACGGCCTCTGGTATCGCGAGGGTGGTGAGTGGGCCTTCCGAGCGTTCTGGGCGCACACTCGCGAGGACGAGGGTCGCTCGGTCACGGAATTGTTGGCATTCCTTGTGAACCGCATGAGCCGGTTTCCGGCCGCCCACATTTACCACTACGCCAATTATGAAATTGCCGCGCTGAGACGGTTAACCTCTCAGCACCGCACGGGCGAGACGGCGATGGACCAGCTTCAGCGCGAGCGCCGCTTTGTCGACTTGTTCAGGGTGGTATCAGGAGCACTGATTGCCTCCGAGAAGGGCTACTCACTCAAGGACCTCGAAGCCTTTTACATGGAGAAGCGCGCGGCCGATGTGGCGACCGCGGGCGCGAGTGTCGTGTTTTACGAAGAATGGCGTGTGACCGGCGAGCAGCGGCTGCTCGACGAGATCTACGACTATAACCGAACTGACTGTTTCTCAACCCAGTTGCTGCGGGACTGGCTCGTTCGCGATATTCGTCCCGTGGGCATCCCTTGGCCAATCCTCGGCAACGTGCCCGAAGCCGGATCGCTTTCGAACGTGGCGGCCGAAGATGCAGAGATTACTGCACTTCGCGCAAGGCTGCAGTCGGTCCGCGCGCGCCTTGGCCAACCGGTGGCTGACTTGCTGCTTGACCTCAGCCAGTTTCACAAACGCGAGGACAAGCCGGCTTACTGGGCGATTTTCGACCGGCTTGCGCAGGAGAGCGAGGACCTGCTCGATGACCTGGAGTGCATCCAGGGGCTTGAAGCTGTCGGCTTACCGGTGAAAGTGACTGCACAGTCGTTCGAACGGACCTATCGCTTTCCGCCGCAGGAGACCAAGCTTAGGGCAGGCAAGAAGCCATGCGTGAAGCCGGCGGCGATGCCCGAGGACATCGACCTCCGTTCGATTGATCGCGCTGCTGGCACCCTGGTTCTGCGCCGCACTCCGAGGAAGGGGCCGCTGCCCGACCGCCTCGACCTGATCCCGCCCAAGCCGATCAAGAACGACATTCTGCGGAACGCCGTCGCTGCAGTCATCGATGAAATCATCGGTAATACCGGGCGTCTCCCCGCCGTAGAGCACTTGCTCACTCGGTCACCACCCGTATTTGTGGGTGGGATGAGGCCGGACGGCGTCATTCCGGCGGACGACGACCTGACTGCCAACACCAGCCGCGCGATTGCCGCCATGGCCGGCACAACGCTCGCGATTCAAGGACCGCCGGGCACCGGCAAGACCTATGTCAGCGCACTCTCGATTGTCGACCTTGTCCGCGATGGAAAGCGCGTGGCTGTCTCCTCGAGCAGCCACAAGGCGATCGGCAACCTGCTAGTAGCAGTGGCGGACCGCGCACATACGAAGGGCGTGAACTGCCGTATTGTCCAGAAAGCCTCTGAAGACGGCGATGACGAAGCCCATCCCGGCCTCACTTTGGTGAGCGATAACGATGCGCCCGAGATCGCTACCGCTCACGTCGTCGGCGCGACAGCCTGGCACTTCGCGCGTTATGACGCGCCCGCATTCGATTACCTGGTGGTCGACGAGGCTGGGCAGGTCTCGATCGCCAATATCCTCACCATGGCACGAGCGGCCCGAAACATCGTATTGGTAGGCGACCCGATGCAGCTGCCGCAACCGCTGCAAGGAAGCCATCCCGGCGAGAGCGGACGATCGTGCCTCGAATATCTGATCGACGGGCACCGGGTGGTACCGTCGAACCGTGGCATCTTCATTCCGGTGAGCCGGCGCATGCATCCGCGCGTTTGCGGCTTCATCTCGACCGCGGTCTACGAGGGGCGGCTCAGCAGTGACGACGCGTCTGGTCATCAGACGCTTGTCTCGCGCGCGGGCGAGGATCTCGTCGGCGCCGGCATGCGTGCGGTACCACACTTCGGGCGATCTCAGGTGAGCCCAGAGGAAATCGCCGCGCTCGCGGCACGCATCGCAGAACTTGAGGGCGCGTTGTACCGCGATCGCGACGGTCGCGAGCGCGTCATCGGGCTAACCGACATCCTCGTCGTCGCGCCTTATAACGCCCAGGTGAACGCGCTGCGCGCTGCTTTACCCAACGCCATGCGTGTCGGTACAGTGGATCGTTTCCAAGGTCAGGAAGCACCGGTCTGCCTGGTGTCTATGACGACCTCGAGCGGCGAGGAGCTGCCTCGAGACATTGACTTCCTGTTCTCGCTCAACCGTATCAACGTCGCCGTCTCCCGCGCCCAGGTCGCGGCCATGGTGTTCGCGAGCCCCCTACTCCTGGAGACGCCCTGCCGGACAATCGAGGAGATGTCCCTCGTGAATGCACTATGCGTGCTCCGCGAATACGGAGGTGATCGCTTCTGATCTTGCCGCTGACGCACTTTGAAGTACCCAGAAGACCAGCAGGAATTGCGAGCGTTCAGCATGACAGCTTTTGTCGTCCAGAGAGGCCATAGTGAGCCTCGCGGTCTTCACCGGATCGGGTCGCTATTCGACGTGACGGCCCATCGCTCGCTGATAAGGGAGAATTGGAGATGGAATTTGCTGTTTATGCAGCCCTCGCTCTGGCGCTGGTCGCAGTCGTCCTTTGCGTCCTAGTTCTTCAGAAAGTGGGACGCCGAGCGACGATCCCGGAAGAACTCTCTACCCGGATCGCCGTGATCGAACAGATCGCGAGCAGCCTTTCTGGCACCTTTCGCGAGGAGGCCCGGATTGGCCGAGAAGAGATGCGAGGCGCGATGGGGTCTCAGACCGAAGCGCTCGAGGGCCGGTTTTCGGCGGTCGAGACAAGGCTTGGCGAATTCGGAAAGGCACAAACTGAGCAACTCTCGGCCATGCGTACCGAGGCGTCCGACGGCCGTGCGAAGCTCGAGGAGGCAGTTCAGCGCAACGCCGAAGGGTTCGCGGCCTCCCAAACCGAGCGCCTGAAGGAAACAAACGAGGCAGTCAAAAGCCTCTCCGACCGACTCCTTGCGGCACAGCGTGAGGGGCGCGAGGAGCAGCGCCTCGCCCTTGAGAGTGTCACGGTCAAGATAGGCCAACTCACAGAAAGTAACGAGAAGCGCCAAGAGGCGCTGCGGGAGACGGTCGCTGAAGGCCTGGAGAAGATGCGCACGGACAATGCCGACAAACTCGAAAAGATGCGGGCGACAGTGGAGGAAAAGCTCCAAGGCACGCTCGAGAAGCGGCTCGGCGAATCCTTTAAGCTCGTCAGTGACCGCTTGGAACAAGTCCACAAGGGCCTGGGTGAGATGCAGAACCTCGCGACCGGCGTCGGCGATCTCAAGCGCGTCCTCAGCAACGTGAAGTCACGCGGCGGTTGGGGCGAGGTCCAACTCGGCATGCTTCTTGAGGACATGCTCACCCGCGACCAGTTCGCCACCAATGTCCGCATCCGCCCTGAGTCCGGAGAGGTAGTCGAGTACGCCGTGCGTCTGCCCGGCCGCGCCGATGACGAGACTCCTCTTTGGCTTCCGATAGACGCAAAATTTCCGCACGAGGATTACGATCGGCTGCTCATAGCACAGGATAGCGGCGTTCCCGAGGATGTCGAGAAGGCAGCACTTGCGCTCGATCGAGCTATCCGTCTCCAGGCAAAAACGATTTGCGAAAAGTATGTGCATCCGCCGTACTCGACAGACTTCGCGATTATGTACCTGCCAACCGAGGGTCTGTTTGCCGAGGTAATCCGCCGGCCTGGCCTCGCTAGCGAGCTTCAGACCAAACACCGAGTGATGGTGCAAGGGCCGACTACTCTCGCTGCGTTGCTGACCAGCCTACAGATGGGCTTCCGCACGCTGGCGATTGAGAAGCGGTCGAGCGAGGTTTGGCAGGTTCTCGGCGCGGCCAAAGCCGAGTTCATGAAGTATGGCGAGATTTGGGAGAAACTCGGCCGACAGCTTGATACAGCAAAGCGCACGGTGGACGAGGCTGGTCGGCGCACTCGAGCGGTCACCCGCAGGTTGCGCGACGTGGAAACACTTGAAGGGCCTGATGGTCCCGCACTCCTTGACCTCGCTTCCGCTGAAAGCGACGATGAGGAAGCGATGGAAAGCGCGGGATGACAAAAAGGCGCACCGCGACAGCTGGAGCTTCGCTCAGACAATCCTGAAGGGCGCCGCAATCGAGGCCAGCACGAGACCTCACCAATCTGCTAGGGGGGAATATGTCAAAGTACGAGAGCCCGAATCTCTCGCCGAGAGAAAAACACGCAGTTGCAATTTACTACATCGAGAATAACAAGAATCAGACTATTACGTGGCGGAAATTATACATTATCTCTGAGAGTATTATGGAAAATCGCAATGAATTATACTGCATTACAAAGAGACATCGATTTTTTCGTGTCTCTGGAACGGGGAGAGATAGTTCCTTTCAATTGCCGATTGATCAGCTCTCTGAATATCTTCCGCTCGCCGAACGTGAGAAGGGAGTGCAATTCAGTTTCATAGAGAAACACGGTATTTGGAAGTTGCCGCCAACGACTGACAAGGGGGCTGCCTTTTTACTTCCTGAGCTTGAAAAATTGATTGGGTCAGGCGGCGCATTCTTCTATGGGGTTGAGGGCAAAGTCCCAGACGGTCCGTTACCACTAAAGCACTACTTGAAGATTGGGACTTCAAATACGAAACCGGTCGGCCGCTTCAGTTTCCGTGGAAAGAACGATCTTTCGCATTCGCAAAACTCTACCTTGAATGGCATATGGTCGATCCCTTTGAACTCGATTATCCGTGATGGGAAAGAAGTCTCGGGGAAAGTCGCGGAAGATCTCTTCGAGCAGGCTTTCGGAAGCCACTGCTCACGATGGCAAGCCAATAAGCGGATGCTAACTGAATACTTCGAAGTGGATGACGTCATATCGGCGATTATGGCCAAACTCATGGCTAGGTTTCCACATCCGAAAACTCAGATTTAATCCGATTGGAGAGCCCGTAGTTATTGCTGCCATCAGCTCAATTGGCGCAGTACTGAAAGTGCGGATCCAAGAAAACAGGCAGTCACTACAAGCGCGATGGTGTTTGAGCAGGGCGCGAGACATAGGACGTTGCACTCAGGATTCCACCTCGATTTTGGCGGACAATTTGGAGAGAACCAACTATTCAGGCGACCTTTCAAAGTGTGTAGCTCCTCTCAATGGATGTTGAGGCTATTGTCCGAAAGTGTGAAATCGCGCCCAACAATGACCCCACCCCTGAAGTCTCTCAGTGCGTTGATCCGGTTGGTAAACATGCGAATTTGAGGGGGGCATCTGTCGCGCGAAACTTGACCCCACCCAGTTGGCGTATTTCTCGGCGTGATCAATGAGCTGCTCGGATTTTGGGTGGGGTCACACTTGGAAGCGATTTCACAGTTCACGGAGGCGCAGACGCACGAGGCTGGAGCCATTGTTATCCCGCGGCGCTTGTGCTATATAAAAAACTGCATCAAGAGTAGGGCTGACGCCCTCGCCAACCTGCCTACCCGGGCAAGGTGGTTCCCGAAAGGGGATGCGGCCTCGCGGCAAATAAGCGGGTCGTACGAGTGTCAGCCCTCCTCGGGAAACCGATGGAGGGTTGTTTGTTTTCTGGATCTGCGCGATTTCGTTGCGCCTACCTCGCTACCGACTACGTGGTCCGGTACGGGCCGCATGACGTTGTCATTCGGATCGACCACAAATCCCAGGCAGTCGATCGATTGCTCTCCCGATTTAATGCGCGTACTGGCGTTTTCATCACCGCGTGGAACCCATTGAGCAAGGCGCGCGGGCTGGCTGCCAATACTGCAGCGCACCGCCGACTGGTAGGTGTTCTGCGGTCTGCCGCCAAGCCATTTCTCGAGGGGGACGGCCGTGGCACTGATGGTGACTGGCCACCCGAACAAAGCCTGTTGGCTTTCGGCCTCGACCGTCGAGCGGCGGCATCGTTGGGTCGACGATTTAGGCAGAACGCTGTGGTTTTTACGGAGCGCAAACGACCCGCGGAGTTGCTCATGCTGAGATAAGGCGCCTAGAAGACCGACGGAGGGATTTTCTTTTCACCACTGATGTCCGCCGAGACAGGGCGGATGGCGTCTAGAACACCTGGACTGGCCCACCTTCGGGCCCGGCATTTGACCTTCAGCTTGTGCGCCGAGGCTTCCCGCCTGAAGCACTAAAGAGAGGACCGAACTATGGACCAGTCCTTCAATTTCGCGCCCGGCCTCGATCGTCTTGCCGGCGTGAACCTCTATCCCCATCAGGCCGACGGCGTCGCATTCCTGATTTCCAAGAAGCGCTCGATCCTCGGTGATGACATGGGGCTCGGCAAGACCCGGCAGGCGATCGCTGCCCTCGAGGCAGCCATCCCGGACGGTATGGTGCTCGTCGTCTGCCCGGCTTCCCTGAAGCTCAACTGGCGGCGCGAGATCCTTATGGTCGACCCCGCCGCGCGCATTGAGATCGTCGGCTATGACAAGGGGACGGTCGAGAACCCGCGCTGGGTGATCGTCAACTACGACCTCTTGAAGAGGCACGCCGATCGGCTGCACGGCATCCCGTGGTCGGGGGTCATCCTCGATGAGGCGCACTTCATCAAGAACAAGAGCCAGCGCACCTCCCATTGTCTGAAGCTGCTGGGCGTGCAGGACAACGCTAGGGAGGCGCTTATCGGCCCGGAACTGGTGGTGCTGCTGACCGGCACGCCGATGACCAGCCGCCCGCGCGATCTCTACAACCTGCTGCGCTGCGTCGGGCATCCCTCGGCCCGGTCGTTCCTCTCATTCGCGAGGCGCTACTGCGATGCCTATCGCAACGACTTCGGATGGGTGACAACCGGCGCCTCCAACCTGGACGAGCTCAACCGCCTCATGAAGGAGGTGATGCTGCGGCGGAAGAAGGATGAGGTGCTGGATCTCCCGCCCAAGATCCGATCTTGGGTTCCGGTGGATATCTCCGACAGTCCGTCAGCTGCTGTTGCGGTCGAGAGCTTTCTCGACTGGTATTCCGGAACCGACCCGACCAGTCCGAATGACACCCAGTTCCTGGCTCGGTTGACCAAGGTCCGCGTGGCACTCCACAAGGCCAAGCAAAAGGCGGTCGCCGAGCGCATCCGCGATGTGATCGAAACCGGCGAGAAGGCTGTCGTCTTCACCTGTTTCAATGACGGCGTGACGCGTCATAAAAAAGCGCTCGGTGCTGCCGCGGTGACGATCACCGGAAGCAACACCGCCGAGGAGCGCATGGCGGCGGTCGACCGCTTCCAGTCCGACCCGCAGGTGCGCGTCGCAGTCTGTAACCTGATCGCAGGCGGCGTCGGCATCACCCTGACCGCTGGCACCCATGTGATCTTTCAGGATCTCGACTGGGTCCCGGCCAACCATGCCCAGGCCGAGGATCGCTGCTACCGCATGGGTCAGACCAAGCGCGTCACGGTAGAGTATTTCCACGCCGCAGGGTCGCTGGACGGCTACATCGCGGAGCTACTCTCCCGCAAGATGGCCCTCATCTCCGCGGTGGAGGCGGATCAGGTGCCGGACGCGTCGGTCCTGGCCGAACTAGAGGCGGGGCTTCGCAACCTCGCGCCAGCGCTCATGGAAGAGGCCCGCCTGTCGCGCTCGACCGGTGATGCGGAGCGCCACATTGCATCTCTCCCGGCCGGTGCGCCGAAATCGAGGGTGGTGGAGACGCCGATCGAGCAGACGGGCGAGTGGGAGTTCAAGAGCGAACGCGACCCATCGCAGAGCTACCGGGTTACCTACGGGCGCGTCGGCCATCTTGAATGCACCTGCAAAGGCTTCGAGTTTCGCGGCAACTGCAAGCACGTACGCGAGGTCCGCGAAAAGGTCAGCTGACGTACGTACCAGGAAGGATCAGGTATGATCCGGCGTATGGGGGCGGTGCCAATCGGCGCGCCAATCCATTGATCTGGCGGGAGCATGGGAGGCAAAGTATGGCGCGGTTCACAGGTTGCCCATCAGCCTATGACATGGATATTGGTAGGCTCGACGATCCCGAGGCTGGGAAAATGAGCGCGGATGGTATCAGCGACATAGCTCGGAGCGAGATGGGCATAGTGGCGCTGCGTCATTCGCTCGTCAGCATGGCCAAGCTGACGGGCAATGACGGCCATTGGCACGCCCTTCATCGCAAGCAAGCTGCCATGGGTATGCCGCAGGACATGGAATGACACAGCGGGTGATATCCTTGCCCCCTCGCACGCGCTCGACAACGGGCGTTGCTGATGGCTCTTCCCCCAGGGCGCGCCGTCCGGCCGGGTGAAGATCAAGTCCGATGACGCCTTACCAACTGCGGCGCCCACGAACAAAGCCCGCCCTTCTTCCGTGAGGATCACGTGCCGTGACTTGCCACTCTTCGAGGTGCGGATCGCGAGCGTGCCGGCATCGAGATTCAGGTCGGCGACCCGGAGCATGACCAACTCGCCATACCGGCAACCGCTGAGCAGCGCCGCTCGAACCATAGGCCGAAAGTCCGCTTGCGTCGCGTTGACGAGACGCAAGCATTCGGCCTCGGTGAGATAGCGCACCACCGGGGCATCAACGTCATGGAACGGCTTTACTCTCCGCCATGAGTCGTCGCTCGGCACCTTGCTCTCACGCCATGAAAGATTGAGTGCCGCCTTGAGCACTGTAAGAACCCGGTTCGCGGTGGCGCGACGTTTGCGCATAGCCTCGGGATCGGTTTTCGTCTCGCGGCTCTCGCTTTCGCGAGGACACGGATCGGAGATCTTCTTCGACTTTACGCGGCCGATCCGCTTGCGCACCGGTGCCGCAGCAAGCTCTTCATGCCAATCGCGCAAGCGGTTAGTGGTCAGCTTCCGCACCTCGATTTCGCCGAGCGTCGGCAGGATATGGGCTTCGGCAGCAAGTTCAGTGGCCGCCAGAGCCTTACGGTGCCGGCTGTACCAAGCGAGATAATCCCTCACGGCGTCGCGCACTCGATAAGGACCTTGGATGGGATCTGGAAGCCCCCCAGCCCGCCTGGCCTCCTGCGCGAACCATGCGCGTGCCGCGGCTTGCGCCTGAACAAAAGAGAGGACGCCGACGCCATCCGCGTCGGTGCTGTCATCGGCGGTGCCAAGTGATGTCTTGCGATAGCGGGCATCGGCGTAGACCCGCGCCACCCATGTGCCGCCGCGGCTCCCTCGGTAGTAGCCGAGATGAGCGCCAGGATCGATCGATCGCCAATAGGGCTCGGCACGCGGCTTAAGCCGCAAACGCGCTGCTCGGGTTTCAAGATTGGCATCCCGGACTGTCCGTGCCATCGATGCTCTCCCGAAAACGTCGGTAAGTTATCGGTAATATACATGGTAGAATGCAGGCGAACAAGCTGGAACAGAAAATCGTCAAATTCCGTAATATCAGTGAGTTACAATCGTTCCGGTGCAACCGCCAGCGTACACGTTAACACCCTCTCACGGCGGTAACACGGGTTCGAATCCCGTAGGGGACGCCAATAATATCAATGAGATATGTTCTGGCGATGGACTCAAAAGGGCCTCCGTACGGAAATTATACGGAAAACCTGATCCTGGACGGTGGTGGATAAACCCAGACAATCTGGGCGGATCGAGGCGACCTTTTGACATTGATGACCGACCAGCGCGA
>CANJCB010000075.1 GCA_947473305.1 Rhodospirillales bacterium | reverse complement strand
GCGGCGAATGTCCTTCAGGACCTGTTCAGCCGGGGCTTTCGAACTCACGGGTTTTGCTCTCATCTTCGTTCCTTCGTCACTGCGATGAGACCAAAACCCTCCTCTAATCAATACCCCAATTCTGTCTCATAGACGCTGACGGCGTACAGTAAGTCGTCCTTCGCTTGAATTCGCCATAGAGAGAGGCGCTCTCCGCATAGACGATCTGAACTCTAGCGTTGTATATGCAGGAGGCCATTTTCTCGGAATAGAGAACATTCACGTTCACGTAAAAATACGGATTGGTGCTCTCGACAATCGATATTCTGCTGTTGCGCAGAGAAAGCGTGGCGGTTGCTCTGAGCTGGTCTTTGGAAATGCCGCATTTCCGGCCGCTCTCGCTCACTTCTTCAAGGACGATTTGCAGCGAGGGCCTTTTTTGCGCCGCGGCCTCGCTGGCCGAACAGGCCAGGCCCAGGAGCAGAAGCATCAGAAAACGTGCCGTCATTCAATTCTCCTCCGGTTTATTGTTTTTCACAGGAGAGTAAAGTTCTCTTCGTCGCCTGGCGGTAATATTATCGCAGGCAGGGCCGCCGCGCGAGCCTCGGGATCGGTCCCCCGGCAACGGCGGCGGGGGTTGACCGTTTTTTAGCCTAATGAGACGCTTCAGTTCCATTTAGGGGGGAACATGAAGACACGCGCGCCAAGTGGATCAGCCCGTCCCGGCTTTATTCCCGCTTCGATGAAGAGCTGCGTCGCCGGTCTTCTGTTGGCCGCTTTTCTGGGCACGCCCCTGGCGGTCAAGGCGCAGCAGGCCGACGCGGCTTTCGAGACCTGCATCGCGCAGATGCGGGTTCAGGCGGATCTCGCCCGCCGGGCCGTGAGCTGCGGCGAGGTGATTTCGCGACCGGGTGAAAATCCCCGCAAGGTGGCCTTCGCCTATGCGATGAGAGGCTGGACCCAGGCGGCCATTCCCGAGGCCATCGCGGATTTCAGCGCGGCGCTCGCCATCATCCCCGACCTCGACCCCGCCCTTGCCGGGCGCGCGGGCTTTTATCTCAACTCGGGCAAATCCGACCTGGCGCTGGTCGATTACACCAATATCCTCGGCCGGCATCCCGACGATGTGGAACTGCTGATCGGGCGCGGGGACGCGCTCAACAATCTGAAGCGCTACGACGAAGGGATCCGGGACTTCGACCGGGCGCTCGCCCTGCAGCCCGATAACGAGGAAGCCCTGAACGACCGCGCCTGGGCTCTGGCCCGGCAAAGGCGTTTTGCCGAGGCCATCGCGGGCTACGACCGGGCGCTGGCCGTCGCCAAGCGGATGAAGGGCATGATCCTGGCAAACCGCTGCGAGGCCAAATCGGCCTCCGGCGATCTTTCCGGGGCGCTGGCGGATTGCGGCGAGGCCATCGCCACGGATGCGAAAATCTCCTGGTATTGGAGTTCGCGCGGCCTCGTCCATCTCAAGGCGGCGGGATCGGCGGCGGGGGGATCAGAGGCGGGGGGATCAGAGGCCGCCTTGGCCGATTTCGACCGGGCCTTGACGCTCGATCCCAAGGCGTCCGCCGCTTATTTCGGCCGCGGGATCCTGCGCCTGCGGTCGGGCGACAAGCTGGCCGGCGAGGAGGATTTGAAAAAGGCGGAGGCGATCTATCCCGCGATCCGCGAGGAAATGGCCGCCCAGGGCATCCGGCCCTGAGGGGGTCTTTGTCGCCGCTCTCGGTGCGAAATTCAAGACGGGGGGACTGTCATGGAAGAGACCAAGCAGAAGATCATCGATATCGTCGTCAGCGTTCAGATCGGCATCGTCACGCTCGCGACGCTCTGCGGAATCGTCGGGGGATTTCTGACCGCCGGGATTGTCGGGATGGTGGTCTATGGGCTGGGTTTCTTTATCGCCACCGCGACGGGGGCCGCTTTGCTCTACCTGCTCCAGCAGATTTCCGAGCGGTTGGGCGTGCTGGTCGGGCTGCAGTCGCCCCGGCCCGAGCCCCGCACCACGCCCTCACCAGAGGTGAACGCGGATCCGCTGCATTGGTCGGCGCGGTGAGCGGGCGGTTGGATGCTCGCGGGCTGATGCCGGCCGCGCTCGCTTTCCTGGCTTGTTGTGGTTTGGGTTCTTCTGTCGAAGCCGGTTTTGCGGAAGGGCAGGCAGCCTATCAGCAGCACGACTATGCAACGGCATTCAAGGAATTTTCTGTCGCCGCCGCCCAGGGTGACGCACGGTCCCAGATAGGCTTGGCCGTACTTTACGAGAAGGGCCAGGGCGTTGCGCAAGACTATGCGAACGCGTTGCGATTGTATCGGACGGTGGCCGACCAGAACCCCCGAGTCGCGAATATTGTCGGGCTCTATTACCAGATCGGCCGTGGCACCCCCGTCGATGCCAAAGAAGCATTCGTCTGGTTTCGCAAAGCGGCGGAAGGCGGATTGCCCAGTGCGATGAACACGGTGGGCCTTTATCACGGGGACGGTCGTGGCGGTCTTGCGCAAGACGATAATGAAGCCTTCCGCTGGTATCGCAGGTCGGCCGAAGGTGGCGACGCGAACGGACAGATAAATCTCGCCATCGCTTACAAAGTCGGCCTCGGCGTTGCCCGCGACGATGTTCTGGCTAGGCAATGGGCGCTCAAAGCCGCGGCCCAGAATCACCCCGGCGCGTTGTCCGAAGTCGGCATCATGTATTTTCACGGAAAAGGCGGCGAAAAGAACTTATCCAAGGCATTCGAGTATTTCGAGAAAGCGGCCTCCTTGGGCGACAGAATAGGCGAATATAATCTTGGCGTTCTCTATGCCGAGGGAAATGTGGGGGTTCCCCACGACCTGCAGAAGGCCAGAAACCTGTTCTTGAAGTCGGCGCAGCATGGCGTGCCAAGCGGCATGTTCAATATCGCTTACGCCTATATGCGCGGACTGGGTGGACCAGCTGATCAGACCCAAACGATTCAATGGGCCTCCGCCGCTGTCAAAGCCGGCCTCACCAAGGGATACGGGCTGATCGGCGACATGCATCGGCTTGGCCTCAACGTTCCGAAGAATCTGGTCGAGGCTGCCGCCTGGTACAAGCGGGGGGCCGAGGCGGGCGATGCCGTAAGCCAGAATAATCTCGGTTATTTCTATGCTCACGGGATCGGGGTGCGGCAGGACGAGAAACTGGGCGTCTTCTGGCTTCAGAAGGCCGTGGACCAGGG
The DNA here is from genome assembly GCA_947473305.1 of Rhodospirillales bacterium. Classification (GTDB taxonomy): domain Bacteria; phylum Pseudomonadota; class Alphaproteobacteria; order ATCC43930; family CGMCC-115725; genus CANJCB01. Next base: position 8,729 of record CANJCB010000075.1, on the reverse strand, counting down.
TTCCATCGGCGCCATGAATAATCTGGCGGGCATGTATCACGAGGGGCGCGGTGTGCCCCGCGACGACGCCAAGGCGGTCGCGCTCGCGGAACGCGCGATGAACGCCGGGGACCTCAATGCGGCGGTGAACTACGGAATGATGAACGAGGAGAACAAGGATCGGCAGAAGCAGGTGATCGAACTCTACAAGAAGGCGGCGGATGCAGAGATGCCGATCGCCTGGGAGCAGCTAGGTCGAGCCTATCTCGTGGGGCGCGGCGTGCCGCGCGACGAGAAGAAAGGCGCGGAACTCGTCAAGGCTGCCGCGGAGAAAGGCCTCGTTTCGTCGCAGGATATCTATGGGATGCTGCTGCTGTCGGGAACCGGGGTATCGAAGGACGTTCGCGAGGCGGAGCGCTGGTTCAGACGCGCGGCGGACCAGGGCGATACTGGAGCCAAGGCTAATCTCGAAGCGATCCGGGCGGCTTCGATCAACTACGGGAACCGTGCCTGGGCGTCGGTCGGGCGCGGGCGCTCCGCCTGGCACTACGAGGTGAAGGAGCCGGTGTTCATCGTCAGCCTGGTGGGTCTCTGATACCTCACCCCTTCCGCTCCCACTCCTCGCGGGTCACGCGGGGCCAGATGAACTGGTCGTTGGTGCGGACGTAGCCGGCCGGGTTCTCCATGCGGCCGATCAGGTTCAGGCGGCGCGTGTCGATGTGGCATTGCTCGGGGTCCAGCACCAGATGGTCGGCGATATGCATGGCCAGCACCCGGCCCACCACCAGCGAACTCGTGTCGGAGGTGTCGAGGTAATGCATCACCTCGCATTCCAAAGTCACCGGGCTCTGGGCGATGCGGGGCGGGGCGACTTTCAGCGAGGGGAGCAGGGCGAGGCCGGCTTCCTCGGGCTCGCTCACCGTGGGGCCGAAGTCGATGGCCGAGATGCTCATGGCGTCGATCAACTCTTCCGACACGAGGTTCACGACGAATTGCCCGCTGCGGCGGATGTTGCCGCCGGTGTCCTTGTCCACCCCGCCGGCCTTCCGGGCGAGGCCCAGGACCACCACCGGCGGATTGCTGCCGAAGATGTTGAAGAAGGAAAAGGGCGCCGCGTTGACGAGGCCCTCGGCATTGATCGTCACCACCCAGGCGATCGGCCGGGGCACCACGGTGGAGGAGAGGAGCTTGTAGCGCTGGTTCGCCGTCAGGGTCGCGAAATCGAACTGCAAGGGTCCTCGCTTTAAGCCTCGCGGGCCGGGATGCCGGGTGGGATGAAGGCCCGGATGGGGGGAAGGTTCCCCGTGAAACGCTCGACCTCGACCAGGGTGATCTGGCCCGTGCAGCCTTGGCTGAGTTTCGAGGTGCCGGCGTCGCGGGTCAGCACATTGGGATTGCCGTGGACGCAGAGCGGGTTGTCGGCCCCCGGCTCGTCCGGGTCGTACCAGGCGCCGGTCGAGAGCTGCACCACGCCCGGCGCCACGTCCTCGCTGACCCGGGCGCCGGCAAGGCAGGCGCCCCGGTCGTTGAAGAGCCGCACGATGTCGCCATCGGCGATGCCGCGCGCCGTTGCGTCCTGGGGATTGATGCGCATGGGCTCGCGGCCCCGGATCTTCGATTCCTGGCTAAAGGCCCCGTAGTCGAGCTGGCTGTGGAGCCGGGTCGCCGGCTGGTTGGAGACGATCACCAGCGGAAAGGTCTTCATGCGCTGCGACCCGGCCCCGTCCACCGGCGGCAGCCAGACCGGATGCCCTGGGCAGTCCTCGTAACCGAAGCCCGCGACCGTCTTGGAATAGATCTCGATCTTGCCGCTCGGCGTCTTCAGGGGCGCGCCCTCGGGGTCCTCGCGGAAGCGGTTGAGCGGCCCGCCGTTCTGCGGCCGGGTCGGCAGTTCGATCTCGCCCCTTTCCCAGAATTCCTCGAAAGTGGGAGCGGATCCGGTTTTCTCCCGCAGGGTCTCCCGCGTCCGCTCGTAGAGCACGCGCAGCCAGTCGGCGACGCCGCGCCCCTCGGTGAAGGCGGCTTCCTTGCCGAGGCGGGACGCGAGGTCGGCGAAGATCCGGTAGTCGTCGCGGGCCTCGCCCAGGGGCTCCACCAGCTTCTTCATGGCGATCAGCAGATTGTCGTTCTGCGTGCCGCCGATGTCCTCGCGCTCGATGGTCACGGTGGCGGGCAGGACGATATCCGCGTGGCGCGCCGAAGCGGTCCAGCCGCTCTCGTGGACGATCACCGTATCGGGCCTGGCGAAGGCCTCGCGCAGGCGGTTGATGTCCTGGTGGTGGTGGAAGGGATTGCCCCCCGCCCAATAGACCAGGCGGATGTCCGCATAGGTCAGCTTCTGGCCGTCGTAGTCGTATTGGACGCCGGGGTTCAGCAGCATGTCCGCGATGCGCGCCACCGGGATGAAGGTCTCGATGGAATTGCGCAATTGCGAGAAGGCCGGAACCGCCACCGAGACCGACGGCTTGCCGATCGTCGCGATGGAACCATAGCCATAGATATAGCCGCCGCCCGGCAGGCCCAGCTGGCCCAGCATGGCCGCCAGCGTCGCCGCCGCCCAGAGCGGCTGCTCGCCATGCTCGGCGCGCTGGATCGACTGGCTGGTGGAGACGATCACGCGCTTGCCCACCATGCGGCGGGCCAGGGCCTTGATCTCCTCGGCCGGGACCTTGCAGATCCGGGAGGCCCAGGCGGCGTCCTTGGGCTGGCCGTCGGTTTGCCCCAGCAGATATTTCTCGAAGACCGGATAGCCCTCGCAGCAGCGCGCCAGGAAGTCCTTGTCGTGCAGGCCCTCCACCGCCAGCGTGTGGCAGAGGCCCAGGATCATGGCCGCGTCGGTGCCCGGCACGATCTGGATCCAGCGGGCCTTGGCCTCGACCGGCAGGTCGTCCTTCAGCGGCCCGACCAGCACGAATTCCGCGCCCCGTTGCGCCGCCTGGGCCATCAGCCCGCGCTCGGTGTGGCGGCTGATGCCGCCGCCGCCGACCATGGAGTTCTTTAGCGCCATGCCGCCGAAGCAGACGGCCATCTCCGTGACCTCGGCGATCTCGCTCCAGGGGACGTTGCGCAGCGCCTCATAGGTCCCGAAGATCCGGGGCAGCACCACGGCGGCGGCGCCCGCGCTATAGGAATTGACCGAGCGCACATAGCCGCCCAACACATTGAGGAAGCGGTGGACCTGGCTCTGCGCGTGGTGGAAGCGCCCGGCGCTCGACCAGCCATAGGAGCCGCCGAAGACGCCTTCCGGTCCATGGGTCCCATAGACCCGCTTTAGCTCCTTGGCCGTGAGGTCCAGCACTTCGGGCCATTCCATCTCGACGAATTCGTCGCGCCCGCGCCGCCGGTCGGGGCCGGGGCCGTCCTCGAGCCAGCCGCGCCGGACCATGGGTTTCAAGACGCGCGCCGGATGCCCCGCCTGGGCCGCGATATTGCGCAGGAGCGGGGAGGGATTGGGATCGCCCGGATGGGGTTCGACGACGAGCTGGCCGCCCTCGCGATGGGCCGTGAAGGCCCCCCAATGGCTGCTGTGGGAAAGTCTCTGCCCGTCGTCCGGCGTCATGTCAGTCTCCTGGAAATCTCGGTCACAGGCTGGACTTTCTAGGCGCGAGGTTCAAGGGGGGAGTGAGGTAGGGCGAGGTTTGGTGAAGCGGGCGGATGCGACGCCGACCGCCATTTCCGGCTGCCCCGCACCGTCCTCCTCTCCACCCGTCATCCTGGGAACGAGTCCGAGGGCGACGATCCTGGCCGTCTCTTCCACTTGGCGCCGTCGCGCACCCCCCTTGACGCAGGTCAATGCAGGGGCCGCCGGCGGTGCTATGATCGCCGGCATGTCAAAAATGGAAATGCCGTCGTCCCGGCTGCGCGGGCTCAGCGCGGCAGAGGCGCGGGCGCGCCTGGCGGGCGAAGGCCCCAACGAACTGCCACAGCCCGACCGGCGGACGCCGTTCCGCATTGTCCTCGAAGTCGTCCGCGAGCCGATGCTGGCCTTGCTGATCGGCGGCGGGGTCATCTATCTCGCGCTGGGAGACATGAAGGAGGCGGCGATCCTGCTCGCCTTCGGCTGCCTGTCGGTGGTGATCACCGTCACCCAGGAAGCCCGCACCGAGCGGGTGCTGGAGGCCCTGCGCGACCTGACCAGCCCGCGCGCGCTCGTCATCCGGGACGGCGAGCACCTGCGGATCGCGGGCCGCGAGGTCGTGCGCGGCGATTTGATCGTTCTTGCCGAGGGGGACCGCGTCGCGGCGGACGCCCATCTCGTCGAAGCCCGCGACCTGGAGGCCGATGAATCGCTGCTGACGGGCGAGTCCATCCCCGTCCGGAAATCGGCGAGCGACATTCGGGCGCCGGATCGGCCGCGTCCGGGCGGGGACGATCTTCCCGTGGTCTTTTCGGGCGCGCTGATCGTCCGGGGCTCGGGCATCGGCGAGGTGGTCGCCACCGGCGCCCAGAGCGAGATCGGCAGGATCGGCCAGACCCTCGGCACGCTGGAGCCGACAGCCCCGCATCTCCAGACCCAGACCCGAAAGCTCGTCGGCCTTTTCGCCGTGGCTGGCGGGGCGATCAGCCTGCTGGTCGTCGTGCTCTATGGAACGATGCGCGGCGGCTGGCTCGACGCGACCCTGGCGGGGATCGCGGTCGGCATGTCGATGCTGCCCGAGGAATTTCCGGTGGTCCTCACCGTCTTCATGGCGATGGGCGCCTGGCGCATCTCCAAGGCCCGGGTCCTGACCCGCCGCGCCGCCGCGATCGAGACCCTGGGCTCGGCCACCGTGCTCTGTACCGACAAGACCGGCACGCTCACGGAAAACCGCATGACGGTCGCGGAATTGCGCTTGCCGGGGGGCGAGGCGCTGCGCCTCGACAAGGCATCGCTCCCCGCGTCCGAGGGGGCGCGGGAGCTGATCGACTGCGGCAGGCTGGCCTGCGCGCCCGATCCTTTCGACCCGATGGAGAAGGCCTTTCACGCGGCGGCGGCGCGCGAGCCGACGCCCGGTCCGCAACGGGTCCTGGTGAAATCCTATCCCCTGCGCCCCGGCCTCCTCGCCATGTCGCAGGTCTGGAGCCCCGCCGAGGCGGAGGACCCGTTCCTCATCGCGGCGAAGGGCGCCCCCGAGGCCATCGCCGGCCTTTGCCGCCTGCCCGAGGAGGCCAGGGCGAAGCTGGCGAGCGCCGTCGATGCCATGGCGGCCGAGGGCCTGCGCGTTCTGGGCGTGGCGCGGGCCTCCTTCCGGGGAAAGGACCTTCCCGCCTCGCAGGAGGATTTCGCCTTCGATTTCGTCGGGCTCGTCGGGCTGGCGGACCCCCTGCGGCAGAGCGTGCCGGCGGCGGTGAGCGAATGCCGGACCGCCGGCATCAAGGTCATCATGATCACCGGCGACTACCCGGCCACCGCCCGCGCGATCGCGCGTCAGGCGGGGCTGGACGACCGCGAGGTTCTCACCGGCGGCGACCTCGACCGGCTGACCGACGCCGAGCTTGCGGCGCGGGTGCGCCGGGCGACCGTCTTCGCCCGGATCATGCCGGAACAGAAGCTGCGGATCGTCGAGGCCTTCAAGGCCAATGGCGAGATTGTCGCGATGACCGGCGACGGGGTGAACGACGCCCCCTCGCTCAAGGCCGCCCATATCGGCGTGGCGATGGGCGGACGCGGCACCGATGTCGCGCGCGAAGCCTCGTCCATCGTGCTGCTGGACGACGATTTCGGATCGATCGTCATGACGGTGCGTCTCGGCCGCCGCATCTACGACAATCTGCGCAAGGCGATGGGCTTCATCTTCGCCGTGCATGTGCCGATTGCCGGGCTGGCCCTGCTGCCACTGATCTTCGGGCTGCCGATCCTCTTCGGGCCGATGCATATCGCCTTCCTCGAAATGGTGATCGACCCCGTCTGCTCCCTGGTGTTCGAGGCCGAGATCGAGGAGGACGACGTGATGAACCGGCCGCCCCGCGATCCGGCGGAGCCGCTGTTTTCGCCGGGGATGATCGTCTGGAGCCTGTTCCAGGGCGTGCTGGCGCTCGGCCTGGTCGCGACGATCTTCGTCGTGGCGCTCGGGCGCGGCATGCCCGACGACGAGGTGCGGGCGCTGACCTTCTTCTCGCTGGTGACCTCGATCGTCGCGCTGATTTTCGTGAACCGCTCCACCGGGGCCTCGCTGGTCAAGGCGCTGCGGCGTCCCAACCGGGCGCTGGCCATCGTGCTGCCGCTGGTGGCGGCCATGCTCGCCCTGACCCTGATGTGGCCGGTGGCGCGCGACCTCTTCCGCTTCGGCCCGCTGCATGCCGGCGACCTCGCCGTGACGGTCGCCGCGGGCTGCGTCGTCCTCGTCGTCCTGGAGATCCTGAAGCCCTTGTGGGCGGGTCTCTTCCGCAAGCGCGCCGAACCCCGCCCGGCCTAGATGCGGCGGTTGGGAAGGACGATGGCGGGACCCCCGTCAGTCACGATCCCAAGGCCCGTTTTTCATAGACCGTCGCGATCCGCCGCCCATCCCAGACATAGCGGAGATGCCGCTCCTGACGCGCGTTGGAGAGGAGGCGGGCCGGAAGACGGCGACGCATGATCTGGACTTATGGCAAGGGGCCGGAATCACGCCCCGCCGTAGCACCCCGCCAGCTTCGCCCGCTGCACCAGGAGCGGCACCACCGTATCGAGGAAGGGCGTCGGCACGCCGCTTTGCCGCGCCAGGTCCTGGAGCACGCGGTATTGGGCGTCGATCTCCATGGCGCGGCCGCGCTCCAGGTCCTGGAGGGTGGAGGGCTTGTGGGTGCTGGCGCTCACCTGGTCGCGGCCTTTCACCAGGGCCTCGCCGAAGTCCGGATAGCCGTGGAGGGCGGCCACCGCCATCGCCTCCCGCATCATGCCGATGCCCACCGCGCGCAAGGCCGGGTCCTGCGAGTTCTGGCCGATGGTGCCGCCGGTCAGCGCCGCGACGGCCTGGCTGCCGACGACCTCCACATATTTCGGCCACATCACCTCGCGGATGTCGTCGCTGGCGGTGAGGCCGAAGTCCTTGACCCCCAGCGCCTCGACCAGGGCCTTGGCGCGGGGCGTCGTCTCGGGCAGGGCGGCGCCCAGGATGTAGCGGCCCTGGTTGTTGCTGTCGATCACGCCGGGCTCGTTGATGGCCCCGCCCGAGTAGCAGATCATGCCGAGCACCCGGCGCAATTCCACCGCGCGATGCAGCACGCCGCCGGGATCGAGGCGGCCGGTGTCGAGGGTCAGATTCTTGGGCCGGAAGCCGTCGCCGTAGAACCAGAAGACGCCGTTATTGGCGAAGGCCACCAGGGTCTCCGGCCCGAGGAGCGCGCCGATATTGCCCGCGACCTCGGCGAGCGCCGGGGTCTTGGTGGCGACGATGACCAGATCCTGCGGCCCGAAATCTCCGGGATCGGACGAGGCTTTCAGCGGCACCGCATAGGTCCCGCCGCTGCTGCGGATGCGGAGGCCGCCCGCGCGGATCGCCGCCAGATGCGGTCCCCGCGCGATCAGCGAGACCTCATGCCCCGCCCGCGAAAACCCCGCGCCCAGAAGCCCCCCGATCACTCCCGCGCCATAGATGCAGATCCGCATGTTCATTCTTCTCCACCGGACAGTGACCCCGTCTCATGGCGCTTATATTGCGCAGCCTCGGCGGCGACAACAAAGCGCGATGTCCTGATAAAAACCGGGGAGCGTTGATCCATATCAAGGGCGCCAAGCCCTCGGTATGATTATTAATAGGCAAAGTCCGATTGTTTTTCCCGCCTGTCGAGGGCGAGGTATCGAGGTCAAGCCCGACGCGCTGGGGCCAGGAATGCCCGGCCGCGGGTCTCAGAAGGGGCGAGGATGATCGAGAATTTCAAGGAATTCACCTTCGAGGCGGCCCATCAGCTACCCCCCTATTCGGGGCTGCACGGGCACAGTTTCCAGGTGCAGGTCGCCTTCGTCGGCGCGGCGCATCCCGTCTATGGCTGGGTCACTAGCCTCACGGATCTCGACGCCGATATCGAGAAGGTTCGCCGCGAGCTCCATAAGAAATATCTCAACGAGATACCGGGCTTGGAGGTGGCGACGCTGGCGAACGTCGCCCGCTGGATCTTCACGCGGCTCGAAAAGACCATCCCCTCGATCGATCGGATCGTCGTGAGTCGCGGCGCAGCCGGGCGCACGGAAGGCTGCACCTACCGTCGGGAGCCCCAGCCGGTCGCGTCCCGATAACCCCCCTTGCCTGACGGGGGCCGCACCGCCGGACCTGGCGGGCGTCTACCTCGCGCTGCTCATATTGGTCGCATTGGTGGCGCATTGCTGGGCGAGGTCCGGGCGGCCGGCGGCCTGGTAGACGCGGGCGCAATCCTCGAAGGCGCCGCGCTGGCTATAGCCGCTGGGCGCCGGGATATTGCCGCTGCCGGAACTGTTGGAGGAGCCGACCCGGGGGGTGCTGCCCTGGGTCGCCGAGACGATGCCCGAGGTGGTCCCCACGGCCGAGTTGGCGACGTTCAGGCCCTGGCCGATCTCATGGGCGGTGATCCCGGTCGCGTGATAGACCCCGTCGTAGACCACGCCCATGGGCAGGACGATCGGCGCGAAGATCGCCTTGATCGGGTCGTCCGATATTTCCGCGAGAAGTGTCAACGCCGGAGACAAAGGGAGCCACGTGGCGGAGGCAAAGGGAGCCACTCGCTGGCTGGGGTTTCGGGAATGAGAAGGGGGTCCGATCGGACCCCCTTCTCATTTTCAGCCGTCGATTTCCCGGGTGATCAGGTGCTGGTGATCT
>CANJCB010000074.1 GCA_947473305.1 Rhodospirillales bacterium | reverse complement strand
TCAGCAATTGCCGCCGCCTAGCCAAGGACTTCGAACGTCACGCCCGCAAAGCCGCCGCATTCATACGCCTCGCCATGATCCGCATCATGCTAAGGCGCATAACTGCAACCCGCTCAGCCTGAATCACAACTTTCCGGAAGGGCTCTTAGCGAATTTCATGGGGACCTGGCGTTATAAGATACTCTCCGGTTCCATTCTCTATAAGACGCTTGCCGCTATCAACCTGTAATTGATTCTATTGGCAATCACGGGGTGCCAATCCGTCTCCCTCTCCGCTAAACTTGCTCCGAACGAAAAAACCGGAGGAACGATGGCGGGGCAGGGGATGGATTCGGGACGGCGCTGGCACCCCACCCACCCCATGACCCCACCCACCCCATGACGCCCCCCACCCAGGACTACCGCCGCGGCATCATCGCCATGAGCCTCGCCATGGCGGTGCTGCTGGTGAACGACAGCATCGTGAAGCTCGTCACGGCCCGCGTTCCCTCCGATCAGATCATCTTCACGCGCGGGGCCTGCGTCGTGGTCTTCATCCTGGTCGGCCTCGCGGCGACGCAGCCGCAGGCGTTCCGCTTCCTGACCGTCCACCGGACGATCTGGGCCGGGGGGCGGGGGGTGATGGATGCCAGCGCCTCTTTCTGCTGGGTCGTGTCGCTCATCGGGCTGCCGCTGGCGAACGGCACGGCGATCACGCTGGCGGGGCCGCTGATCCTGACCGGGCTCGCCATGCTCTTCCTGCGGGAAAGGGTGGGCTGGCGCCATTGGGCGGCGACGGTCGCGGGGCTCGTCGGCGTCTTGCTGATCATCCAGCCCTCGGGCGAGGCCTTCAACTGGTTCTCGCTGCTGGCGCTCTTGAGCACCTTCTTCACCGCGACCCGCGACGCGGTCACCCGCCGCATCGGCTTCGAGATGCCGAGCATCCTCCTCACCCTGGCGACCGGGGTCGTGACCTCGGCGATCGCCGGGCTCCTGGGGCTGGCCGGGCTTGCGGGCTGGGGGCGGGCGTGGCCGCCCATCTCGGTGGGGGATGTGGCGCTGCTGGCGCTGGCCTCGCTCTTCATGATCGCGGCCCAGCAATTGACGATCTATTCCTTGCGGGTCGCCCAGGCCTCGACCGTGGCGCCCTTCCGCTATACCTCGATGCTCTGGGCGATGTTCTACGGCTATCTGCTCTGGGGCGACGTGCCCAACCTCGTCGCCCTGGCCGGCATGGTGGTCGTGGTCTTGAGCGGCCTCTATCTCCTGCACCGGGAGCGGCTGAAGCACCGGATCGCGGAAGTGGCCCCCTGACTGAAGCGCCGCCCTGACCCCAATCACCGGGGTGCCAAGCGGCCCTCCCTCCGCTAGACTTCAACCAGCGAACGAAAAAACCGGGGGAACGTAGAGTGACGGGTTTGGCGATGGAGCGGGCGGCTCCGGTATGACCTCGTCTCCCTCGGACTATCGGCGCGGCATTCTCGCCATGTGCACCTGCATGGCCTTGTTCCTGGTCCAGGACAGCTTCACCAAGCTCGCCAGCGCGCGGATGCCGACCGCGCAGATCATCTGCCTGCGCGGCATGATCGCCTGCGCCATGCTGATGGTCTGGATCCTGGTGACGCAGCCCCGCGCCTTCCGGTATCTGGCCGATCGCGGCATGATCCAGGGCGGGGTCAGGGCGGCTTTCGACGCGCTCGCCTCCTTCACCTATCTCTGGGCGCTCTTCAACCTGCCGCTGCCGAATGTCTCGGCGATCAATCTGTCGGGGCCGCTGCTGCTGACGGCGCTGGCCATCGTCTTCCTGGGCGAGAAGGTCCATTGGCGGCGCTGGATCGCCATCGTGGTCGGGCTGGTCGGGGTGGTGATCATCATCCAGCCCACCGGGAGCGCCTTCAACTGGTACTCGGTGCTGGCGCTCTTCGGCACCTTCTGCGGGGCGGCGCGGGATGTGCTGACCCGCACCATCCGGCTCGAAATCCCCACCGTCCTGCTGACCCTGGTGTCCACGGGCCTCGCGACGGCGGGGGCGGGGGTGGGCGTCCTGATCCAGGGCTGGCCGCCGGTCGCCTGGGGGGATGTGCTGATGCTGGGGGCGGCCGGGCTTTTCCTGATCACGGGCTATCAGTTCATGATCCTGTCGCTCCGGATCACCGAGGCCTCGGTGGTGGCGCCCTTCCGCTATACCTCGATCCTCTGGGCGTTGTTGTTCGGCTATATCTTCTGGGGCGACGTGCCCGATCCCCTGGCCTGGGTGGGCATCGCGACGCTGGTGGGCAGCGGGCTCTATCTTCTCCACCGGGACCGGCTCGGGCGGCGGATCGCGGCGGGATCGGCGCCCGCGCCATGAGTTCCTCGTCGAAGGACTATCGGCGCGGCATCCTCTGCATGAGCCTCGCGATGATGCTGTTCCTGATCAACGACAGCATGGTGAAGCTCGTCACCGCCCGGGCGCCGGCGGACCAGATCATCTTCTGTCGCGGGGCTTTCGTCGCGGGCTTCATCCTGGTCTGGCTGGCGGCGGCGCGGCCCCATGTCTTCCGCTACCTCGCCCATCCCGGCATGATCCGGGCGGGGCAGCGCGGGATGCTGGACGCGGTCAGCTCCTTTTCCTTCGTGGGCTCGCTCTTCTTCCTGCCGCTGCCCAACGCCACGGCGATCAATCTCTCGGGACCGCTGATCCTGACGACGCTGGCCATCCTGTTCCTGGGCGAAAAGGTCGCCTGGCGGCACTATGCGGCGATCCTGGTCGGGCTTTTCGGGGTGGTGCTGATCATCCAGCCCTCGGGCGAGGCCTTCAACTGGTTCTCGCTGCTGGCGCTCTTCGGGACGATGTGCACGGCGGTGCGCGACGCCATCACCCGCAGCATCGGGATGCAGATCCCGGCGCTTCTCCTGACCCTGGCGACGGGGGTGGCGACGGCGGGCGTGGCGGGGATTTCCGGGCTCTGGCGGGGCTGGCCGCCCATGGCGCTGCAGGATATCGCGATCCTGGGCGCCGCCTCGCTCTTCATCATCGCGGGGCAGCAGTTCACCATCCACGCGCTTCGGATCGCCGAGGCCTCGGTGGTGGCGCCCTTCCGCTATACCTCGATCCTGTGGTCGATGCTCTTCGGCTATATCCTCTGGGGCGACCTGCCCAATCCCCTGGCCGGCGCGGGCATCGTCGTGGTGGTGTCGAGCGGCCTCTACCTCCTGCATCGCGAGCAGAAACGCCGCCGCCTCGCGGCGGAGACGGCGGCGGCGACCCCGATCTAGGGCGCCGCTTGCTTTACGAGGGCGGGGCCGGGGGTGATGCTCACCGCTTCCCAGGCCAGGGTGTCGTCGCCCTGGAGACCGTACATGCTGCCCGACACGTTCTCGTATTCGTGCTTGACGGTCAGGTTGAGCGCCGGCGCGTACCAGTAGCGCGAGATCGTCAGCGCGCGCGAGGTGCTGGTCTGGCCATGGCTGTAGAGACCTTCGCGCCGCAGCTCGATCAGCAGGGCGGGGAATTCGCCGGCCGCGACCTTGACCTTCCTGACCTTCGTCACGGTCAGCGTGTCGGTCGGAAAGAAGTCATTGGCGGTGGAGGCGGCGAGCACCTTGTGGCGGTAGGTCACGCTCGTCCCGTCGCGCAGCGGCCAGATCTGGGTGAATTCCTCGTCGAGGAAGGCGCAGGCGAGGTTGCTCCCCTCCGCCGCTGTCGCGAGGGATTTCAGGACCCTGCCGTCCGAGCGGGTGAGCGTGGTGCCCGCGCCGGGACAGCGGAAGGGGATACCGCCTTCTTCGCTGTCCTGCTGGGCGGGGGCGGGTTTCTGCAGCGCCGCGAGCCGATTGGCGGCGAGCGGCACGAAGGAGCCCGAGGGATAGCGGGCGAGGTAACTCTGAAAATCGGCCGCATCCTGGCTGCTTGCGATGGACTGCCAATAGGCGATTTCGATGGTCGCCGTGTCGGATTGGGCCGGGTTGGCCAGGGCGGGCGGATTGGCCTGGGCGGGCGGGGGTGCTGCGGGTTTCTCGAGCGCGGCCAGGCGCCGCCGCGCCAGCCCCGCGAAGGAGCCCCGGGGGAATTGCCCGAGATAGTCCCGGAAGTCCGCGGGGTCCTGGCTCGCCTGGATGCTGTTCCAGAAGGCGATCTCGACGGATGCGGCGGTGGATTTGGCCGCTGCCGGGGCGGCGGTCCCCTCGGTTTTCTGGGCCTGCGCCGCTTCTGTCAGGCAGAGCGCCAAGAGCAAGCCCGCTGCCACGATCCCGCCGTGGCGCGGCGCATCCCGAAATCGCATTGCTGTTTCCCCTCGTCGGAGGCCCCCCGGCCTCTCTCCTCAGAGTAACGACACTTGAGAGTTCTGAGAAGGCGGACAATGGCTCCGCGCTATGGGGGCACCGCCCTACTTCGCGAAGCGGTTCTTCGGCTCCGGCAGGCCCATGTGCCCGCGCAGGGTCTTCGCTTCGTAGTCCGTGCGGAAGAGCCCGCGCTTCTGTAGTTCCGGCACCACCAGCTCGGTGAAATCCTCCAGCGTGGTCGGGAAATAGGCTGGCGTCAGCATGAAGCCGTCGCAGGCCCCGGCGGTGAACCATTCCTCCATCACATCGGCGATGGTGGCCGGCGTGCCCACTACCATCAGATAGGCGCGCGACAGCGCGATAAGGTCGTGGAGATCCTTCAAGGTCCAGTTCTCGCGCCGTGCCTTGGCGAAGAGCACCTTGGCGAAGCTCTGGCCGCGCGTCTGCGACAGCGGCAGGTCGGGGACCGGGCCGTCCATGGGATAGACCGAGAGGTCGTGGCCATAGCGCTCCGACATCAGGTTGGTGGCGGAGCCGGGGATGACGTAACGGGCCAGCTCGGCGAATTTCGCCTTGGCTTCCTCCTCGGTGCGACCGACCACGGGATAGAAGCCCGGCAGGACGCGGACATGGTCGGGGGAACGCCCAGCCGCCGCGACCTGCTGCCTCAGGCCATCGGCAAAGGCCTTCGATTCGCCGAGGTCCTGCTGCACGGTGAAGACCACCTCGGCGAAGCGGGCGGCGAAGCCCTGGCCGGCGGGCGAGGAGCCGGCCTGGACGATCACCGGCTGCCCCTGGGGCGAGCGGGAATGGTTCAGGGGGCCGCGCACCTGGAAATACTTGCCCTTGTGGTCGAGGACATGGACCTTGCTGCGGTCGTAATAGTCGCCAGTCTCGGGATTGGGCTGGACCGCGTCGGCTTCCCAGCTGTCCCAGAGGCCCTGGACCACCTCCAGGTATTCCGCCGCGATCTCGTAGCGCTGGTCGTGCGGCACCGCCTCGCGCCCGAAATTGGGGGCGGCGTCGGGATTGGAGGTCGTCACCACGTTCCAGCCCGCGCGTCCGCCGCTCAGGTAATCGGCCGTGGCGACGAGGCGGGCGAGGTTATAAGGCTCCTGGTAGCTGGTCGACACGGTCGCGACCAGGCCCACATGGGTCGTATGGGTGGCGAGCGCGGCCAGGAGCGTCGTCGGCTCGAAGCGCAGCAGATGGCCCGGATGGCCGCCCAGCACGCAGGCCGGGGTGTCGGCGAAGAAGACGAAGTCGAGCTTGCCCGCCTCGGCGATCCGGGCGACGTTGAGGATCGCCGGGAAATCCTCGCTGCGCTGGATCGCGCCGGGCAGGCGCCAGCCCATGATGCTGTTGCCGGTGGGCAGCGTGAAGACGCCGATGCTCATGCGGCGTGAAGGGGTCGTCATGGTCGCTCCCAAAAAAAGAACTGGTGTCGTTTATGGGACGGTATAGCGCGAAAGGTTTGATTTGGCGGGATTTTCTGGTGAGATGAATCGCCGCGTGGCGAAGCCCGCTTCGCCACCCCGACAGCGCAAGCATGGCTTGCGCGAAAGGGTCACGGCGAAGCTTGCTTCGCCCCCCCGACAGCGCAAGCATGGCTTGCGCGAAAGGGCGCGCGGCCCAGCCCGCTTCGGGACGCCTCCCCGCAGAAGGATTTGCCCATGCCAAAAGCGAATCCCCCGACAAGAATGCCGGTTTCCGAGGTCCCGAGGCGACGATCCCGCCCTTCGGCCACGGATAAGCCCCGGCGCCCCGCCCGGCCGGAACCTGAGCGTTTCCAACGTTTTCGAGCAGGATGGCAAAATAATATGTGGCTATTTTGCAACGATATAAAATCAAGTTGCTCGATGACTGCGAGTTTTAGTTTTCATGTGGCCGCTCTACGTTAGGGTTGAGTCCTGTAGAGATCGGCATGAGGCCGTTCACTCGCTCAGGTCAGCTTTTCTAGCTGGGGGAAAATTTAATGAGGAAACTTAAGACGACAGCACGTCTCGGGACCCTGACGGCGGCCGTTGCGCTGCTCGCCGGTGTCTCCGGGGCCTATGCGCAGACTGCGCCGGGCGCCGGCTCGTATCCGGGTTCGTTCCTGGTTCCTGGCACGAACACGTCCCTGAAGGTCGGCGGCTACGTCAAGCTCGACGTGACCTACGACATCAACTCGATCCATGCGAACAACGGCGGTGTCTCGATCACCGGCGTGAACCTGAACGGCACCCTGCCGCACACCCAGAGCCACGGCTTCCTGGTGAGCGCGACGGAATCCCGCTTCAACCTCGAGACCCGTACGCCCTCGGCCTATGGTGAGATCAAGACCTTCATCGAAGGCGATTTCATCAACTCCTCGGGCACGACCAACGCCGCGACGCTGCGCGTCGGCACCAACAGCTTCGGCTTCCGTCTCCGTCTCGCCTATGCGACGGTCGGCCCGTGGTTGGTCGGTCAGCAGTCCGGCATCACGGGCGGCGGCTCGATCGGCCCAGAGTCCCTGGACTTCAGCGGCAATCTTGGCGGTGGTGGCCCGACCCGCGTTCCGCAGATTCGCTACACCTATCTGATGCCCGCCGGTCAGTCGATCGCCGTGGGTATCGAATCGCCGGAATCCTCGCTGATTGAGAACACCGGCAACAACACCCTGCTGACGCAGGTTGCTGGCTCGAATGGCGCGAGCAAGATCCCGACCATCGCTTGGGATTATCGGATCGGCCAGCCCTGGGGCGATGCCCATCTCGGCAGCAGCATGCAAGTCCTGACCGCGCAGAACGGCGCTGGCTTCAAGAAGAGCATGTTCGGCTACTCGATCGTTGGCGCCACTCGCATCAACACCTTCGGCAAGGATAGCGTCCTGTTGGGCGCGACCTACACCGAGGGCGACGAGCGTGACCTGGGTAACAGCATCGGTGAAGATTTCGAAGTCAACTTCACCAACGGTCGCGCAAAGGCCCTCCGTAGCTACGCGGGTTTTGTCGGCTACCTGCATTACTGGACGGACACGCTGCGTTCCAGCGCGACCATGTCCATGGTGCGCGCCTTCGCCTCGCACGATCTTGGCGCGGCGATCGATGCCAACGTCAACGCGTCGAACAAGTGGGCGATGTGGCATACGGCGAATATCATCTGGAGCCCGGTGCCCCAGGTGAACACGGGCCTCGAACTGGTCTATACCTCGCGTAAGACCTACAACCCGAACCAGAACCTGAACTTCGGTGAGAACTTCCGGATCCAGGCTTCTACTCAGGTCAAGTTCTAGTCCTGTAGCAACAACGTTGAACCCGCCAGCCGCAAGGCTGGCGGGTTTTTCTTTTTGGGGAGGGCGCTCTCCCTTCAAAGCAGGAGACGCCCGGGTCAAGCCCGGGCATGACGGATAAGGGGGGAAGGCGAGACGTAGAGTCGGGGTCGCCTAGAGCGATTTCCATCTTGATGGAAACGCGACAGCCGAAGCGGCGCCTGAGCGGCCGGAGGCCCTATTAGCTAGAGCGATTCCACGGGAGTGGAAATCGCTCTAGGTCGCGAAGCGGTTCTTCGGTTCCGGCAGGCCCAGGTTCTCGCGGAGGGTCTTGCCCTCGTAGTCCTCGCGGAACAGCCCCCGCCGCCGGAGTTCCGGCAGCACCAGTTCGGTGAATTCGTCGAGCGACTGGGGAAAGATCGCGGGCGTGATCATGAAGCCGTCGCAGGCGCCGGAGGTAAACCATTCCTCCATGGTGTCCGCGATGGTCTTGGGCGTGCCCACCACCAGGATATAGCCCCGCGACAGGGCGAAGAGATCGTGGAGATCCTTCAAGGTCATGTTCTCCCGCCGCGCCTTGGCGAGCAGCACCTTGGCATAGCTCTGCAGCTGCTCGGACGGCGGCAGCTCCGGGACCGGCCCGTCCATCGGATAGGCCGACAGATCGTGGCCATAGCGTTCCGACATGATCATCATAGCGGAGCCGGGCTCGATATAGCGGCAGAGTTCCGCGAACTTCGCCTTGGCCTCCTCCTCGGTGCGGCCGACCACGGGGAAGAGCCCGGGCAGGATCTTGCAATGTTCGGGGCTGCGGCCGCCCGCCGCGACCTTGGCCTTCAGGCCCTTGGCGAAGGATCGGGCTTCCTCGACATCCTGCTGGATGGTGAAGACGACCTCGGCGAAACGCGCGGCGAAGGCCTGGCCGCTGGGCGAGGAGCCCGCCTGCACGATCACCGGCTGCCCCTGGGGCGAGCGCGAATGGCTCAAGGGGCCGCGGACCTGGAAATGCTTGCCCTTGTGGTCCAGGACATGGAGCTTCGAGCGGTCGAAATATTCCCCCGTCTCGCGATCCGCCTTGACGGCGCCCGCCTCCCAGCTGTCCCAAAGCCCCTGCACCACCTCCAGGTATTCCGTCGCGACCTCGTAGCGCAGGTCATGCGCCGGCATCTCGCGGCCATAGTTCCAATAGGCCTCGACATTGCCGGTGGTCACGACGTTCCAGCCCGCGCGCCCGCCGCTGATCGTATCGACCGAGGCGAAGAGCCGCGCGCAGTTATAAGGCTCGGTGACGGTGGAGGAGAGGGTGGCGACGAGCCCGATCCGCGAGGTTTGCGTGGCCAGCGCCGCCAGCAAGGTCGTGGGTTCGAGCTTCAACAGGTAGCTCGGATGGTTGTCCGGGATGCAGGTCGGCGTATCGGCGAAAAAGACGAAGTCGTATTTCCCGCGTTCGGCGGCCTTGGCGATAGCGGCCACATCCTGGAAATTCTCGGCCTCGGTCACGCCGCCGGGAAAGCGCCAGCCCGCGAAGTGGTTCCCCGTTGCCAGCACGAAGACGCCGATGTTCATCTGGCGGGAATTGACGGACATGGGCACCCCTGGGGAATTGTTTGGTTGGGGCTATCCTAGCGGTGTGAGGCTGGTCCGCAAAGGACGCTAAAGCCCACCCATTTCCGTCTCCCTCTCCCCCCAAGGGGCGGAGAGGGGCAAGATTCGTCGCGTTGAACTCCCTCTCCCGTGATCCGGGAGAGGGGCTATCAAGCTCGCCCTAGGACGCGATCCACTGGGTCCAGCGTTCCTTGATCGCGGGGAGGCGGGTGCCGATCCAGAGCGGGTCGGGCTTATAGGCCAGGGCCAGATGCTCGGGCGTCGTCGGCAGTTTCGCGGCCAGCGTGGCATCCATGAACTTGAAGGCGTCGGCGTGGCTCGGCCCATAGGGCAGGAGCTTGCAGAAATGCGCCTGGGTCTCGGGGCGCGCGGCCACGTCGATGAGCTTCCAGCCCGCCTTGGCATTGGGGGCGCCCTTGGAGACGAACCAATAGCTCCAATAGTTCTCCGCGCCGTTCCAGACGATTTCCAGCGGCACGCCCTGGTCGATCAGTTCCTGGGCGCGGGCGCTCGGCATCTGGATGAGGTCGACCTCGCCGTCCTTGATGAGCTGCTGGGCCTGGGTGTTCTGCTCCCACCAGACTTTGATATGCGGCTTGATCTCGTTCATCTTCTTGAAGGCGCGGTCGATATCCATGGGATAGACCTTGTCGAGCGGCACGCCGTCCGCCAGCAGCGCCTGGCCCAGCGCCGTCCAGGACCGGTTGCACAAGGAACGGTTGCCGGGGAATTTCTTCACGTCCCAGAAATCGGCCCAGCTCTTGGGTCCACCGTTGGGGAACTTGTCCTTGCGATAGACCAGCGTATAGCTCAAGGCGACGGAATTGATGCCGAAGTTGTCGATGACGTTTTCCTTGGCGATCTTCGAGACATCGACGACCGACTTGTCGATGGGCTCCATCAGCCCGTCGAGCTTGGCCAGCTCGAATTCGGTCGAGCCGATGCTGGAGACGGTCCAATCGTAGGTTTTGTTCACGACCTGGGCCTTGAACTTCGCCGCGTTGACCGGCGTCACCGTCTTGACCTCGATGCCCGTTTCCTTGGTGAAGGGCTTGAAATAGGCCTCGATCTCGGCATTGGTCCAGCTGCCGCCGTAGGTATTGACGTAAACGACGTTCTCCTGGGCGCGGATCGCGGGTCCGATGAGCGCCGGGGCGGCGAAGGCGGCGGCCCCGACGAGGACCTGGCGGCGGGTGACGAGGCGCTTGGGCAGGGATCGGAATTCGTTCATGGCTTGCACTCCCCCTTAGGATCCCGCGAGATGCTGCTCGGCCGTCAGATTGGTATCGGTGAAGCTCTCGCGGCGGTGATTCTTGCGACGGCGGATTCTCTGTGTCGGGGGAAGCATAGCGGGGCAGGGGATGGCCGACAAGGCGGGGGAAGTCCGGGGGGAAAAGACCCTCACCCTCCCATTGTGCCAACAATGGGAGGGTGAGGGGCCCTCCCTACCTCACGAACCGATTCTTCGGTTCCGGCAAGCCCAGATGGCTGCGCAGGGTCGTCCCCGCGTAGTCCTCGCGGAACAGCCCGCGCTTGCGCAGCACCGGCAGCACCAGTTCCGTGAAATCGTCCATCGCCGCGGGGAAATTGGCCGGCGTGATCATGAAGCCGTCGCAGGCCCCGGCCAGATACCATTCCGCCATGGTGTCGGCGACCTGCTCCCCCGTCCCGATCCCGAGGATATAGCCCCGCGACAGCGCGAAGAGGTCGTGCAGCTGCCGCAGGGTCAGGTTCTCCCGCCGCGCCTTGGCGAGCAGCACCTTGGCGAAGCTCTGCAGGCTGTCCGAAAGCGGCAGTTCCGGCACCGGTCCGTCCATCGGATATTTCGACATGTCGTGGCCATAGCGCGCCGCCATGACCGTCATGGCCGAGCCGGGCTCGATGAAGCGGCAGAGCTCCTCGAACTTGGCCTTGGCCTCGGCCTCGGTGCGGCCGACCACGGGGAAGAAGCCGGGCAGGACCTTGCAATGATCGGGGTTCCGCCCCGCCGCCGCGACCTTGGCCTTGAGGCCCGCCCGGAATTCCTTGGCCTCCTCGATATCCTGCTGGATCGTGAAGACGACCTCGGCATAGCGGGCGGCGAAGGCCTGGCCGCTGTCGGAGGAGCCGGCCTGGACGATCACCGGCTGCCCCTGGGGCGAGCGCGAATGGCTCAAGGGTCCCTGGACCTGGAAATGCTTGCCCTTGTGGTTCAGCGCGTGGAGCTTGGAGCGGTCGAAGTATTCGCCGGTCTCGCGGTTCGCCTTGACCGCCCCGGGCTCCCAGCTGTCCCAGAGGCCCTGGACCACCTCCAGGTATTCCGTCGCGATCTCATAGCGGTCGTCGTGCGCGGGCCGCTCGATGCCGTAATTGGCATAGGCCTCGGTTGCGCCGGTGGTGACGACATTCCAGCCCCCGCGCCCGCCGCTGATCGTATCGACCGAGGCGAAGAGCCGCGCGCAATTATAGGGCTCGGTCAGGGTGGAGGAGAGCGTCGCCACCAGCCCGATCCGCGAGGTCTGCGTCGCCAGCGCCGCCAGCAAGGTGGTGGGTTCGAGCTTCAACACATAGCTCGGATGGTTGGTGGGGATGCAGCTCGCCGCGTCGGCGAAGAAGACGAAGTCGTATTTCGCCCGCTCCGCCGCCTGGGCGAGCCCCGCGATCACGGGAAAATCCTCCGCGCTGACGGTGGAACCCGGCACGCGCCAGCCGGAGAAATGATTGCCGGTCGCCATGATGAAGACGCCGATGTTCATCTGGCGGGAGGAGGGGGGCATGGGCGGGGTCCTGGGGTGGCGCGAGGGAGGCCGCTCATTCACGAGGGCCGGGGCGGTGCTATCCTACCGGTCCGGCGGCCTATCGCAAGGGCGAGGGTCGCACTGTGGCTGACCATCTGCGCTTCTATCAAACATTAGCACTACTTTGGCAGTTTAGGTTCGGCGGCGTTGGCGAGGAGTTTCTCACAGTGGGGGCATCGTCTTGGTGGAGGCCGCGCGAAGAAGTCGAGGATGGCTTGCCTGATTGCAGGCATGCTTGGCTGTGGTGGCGGTCCCCCGATTCT
>CANJCB010000073.1 GCA_947473305.1 Rhodospirillales bacterium | reverse complement strand
GGCTACAAGCCACCAGCCCCGGAGGTTTTTGTCCCAGCTCTTGCCGCGCGGTCGGCTGCGCAATCCCGACCAGCTACGCCGCCCGCGCTAGACCCTAAACCAACCATCCACTAACATTCAAACCGGACCAATCGATGGGGGCCGATCAGGCAGTCTCTGCGGAGAGACGTTTCTCGATGCCGAAGATCGTGCTGAAGGCATGATCGAGCCAGAGCCTCGACGGTGTCCCCCGGAAGAGATGAAAGTTCTCCGCAAACAGACGCCAGATCGCTCTCGGGTCGGTTTCCACCGGACCGCCGTCCTGGCCGCGGCACACCCAGCTTCTCCAGCGGGATGCCCTGGCTATGCAGCATGCGGAACACATAGTGGTCCGGCACGATGAAGAGCTGGGCCGGGTCGGCAAAGGCCTCGTCCTTGGCGAACCACGCGGGATCGGTATGCCCATGCGGGCTTACGATGGGCAGATCGCGCACCTCGGCATAGAGCGCGCGCGCCAGCGAACGCAAGCCGGGGTCGACAGGAAAGAGCCGATCGTCAGCGAGCCTCAGAGGGTGCGGACTCATCGCGCATCTCCCCCCGCAGCGCTCAGCCTCGACGTGTCGTGCTCGGCCTCGGCCAGGAAGAAGCTTTCCACCGTATCGAGATGCGCGAACATCGCTTCATGCGCCGCCTGCCCGTCACCGGCGCGGATCGCCGCGAAGATTTTCTCGTGCTGGGCGAGCGAGGTGGGGCGCAGGACCGTCTGCGGCGCGATACGTTCGATGGCCCGCCACATCTCGCCGCGCCCCCAGTCCCACATCGCCTCCACCAGATAGACCAGGGCGCTATTGCGGGTCGCTTCGGCCACGCGGATATGGAACAGCCTGTCCCCCTCCTCCGTCATCGTCCCCAAGGCCATTTCCCGGCGCATCAGATCGATGGAATCGGCGATCGCCGCGATATGGTCGTCGTCCCGCTCCTTGGCAGCGAGCGCGGCGGTCTCGGTCTCGACGATCTTGCGAGCGCGAATAAGCTCGAAGGGGCCGGGCCCTCGATCGACCGAGTTCTGCTGGGCCGCGACCGAACGGCTGCGTTCCGTCACGAACACGCCGGAACCCATGCGGATTTCGACCAATCCCGACAATTCGAGCGCGATCATCGCCTCGCGCACCGAAGGACGGCTGACGCCCAGTCGCTTTGCCAGTTCACGCTCGGCCGGGAGCCGGCCTCCAGCCGCAAATTCCCCCGCTCGGATCAATTGCTCGATCTGATCCGCAATCTGCCGATAGAGACGCTGCTGCTCGATGGCCTGAAAAGGCACTCGCGTTTTCCTCTACCTATGGCCGTTTTTTATGTAAAGTGGCCAAGTGGTAAGGCCAATTATAAAGTGGCCATAATCAATGTCAATCGGCGAGGATCCGGCGATAGGGATGGGTTGGAAAGCGCCCGCAACCGCAGAAGAACTGCGGCTCTGGCTGGTCGGCACGGTGGCGCCTTTATGGGCCCGGAACGTCGCGAACCCCGCTCGTGCCGGCTATGCGGAATATCTGGATCACGAGGGAATCCCCGTTCCGCAGAAGGAACGGACCACGCTGGTCACGGCGCGGCTCGTCTATTCCTTCAGCCATCTCTATCTCCTGGGCGCGCCGGACGAAGTGCTCCGCGCCGCCGAGCATGGCTTCGAATTCCTCTCCCGGCATTGCCAGGACCCGGCCGACGGCGGTTTCTGGCACTCGGTTTCCTCCGGGGGCAGCCCCATCGGAGGCTGGAAAGACTCCTACGATCAAGCCTTCGTGCTTTTCGCTACGGCATGGTTCCACCGCGCGACCGGAAGCATGGCCGCCCTGGATCTGGCGGACCGCGTCGCGGATTTCATGGACCGGCAGCTTGTCGATCCTGAGTTCGGGGGCTACCTGGAGCGAGTGCCGGCGGATGCGAAGGCCGCGCCGTTCCGCCGGCAGAACCCGCATATGCATCTCCTCGAAGCCTATCACGCGCTCTACGAGGCGACCGGTTCCCCCCGATGGAGCGAACGAGCCCAAGCCATTGTGGAACTCTTCCTCCGCCACTTCTTCGACAGAGAGACGGGAACGCTCATTGAGTATTTCGCGGGAGATTGGGGGGCTGCAGCGGGAGTTCCAGGGCAATTACGGGAACCCGGTCACCATTTCGAATGGGGATGGCTGTTGCTGCATCATCACCGCATCCTCGGCGATAAACGTGTCATCGAACCGGCCCGCCGCCTCCTGGCTTTCGCCGACAGGCGGGGCATCGATCGGCTCCCGGGCTTCGTTTCCGCCGCTCACGATGAGGTCGATGCTCAGGGCGCCGTGCTTAAGGCCAGCAAGCTCTTCTGGCCGCAGACCGAGGCCCTGAAGGCGTCGCTTGCCCGCGCGGAAGTCCTCGGTGAGGCTTCAGCCATGGCAGAAGCACGCGAGCGCCTCGCCGTCCTGTTTCGCCACTACATCCTGGGCGGCGACGGAAGATGGCGCAACCGCATCGCGCGCGACGGAAGCCCATTGCCGGATGAGTTGCCCACCCGGGTCTTCTATCATTTCGTGCTGGCGCTGGCCGAGTTCTTGCGGGTGGAGCGACAGGTGTCGCGACCCGCCGTAACAATGGAGAGAACGTCATGAAGATCACCGGTGCTCGGGTCATCGTCACCTGCCCGGGCCGCAATTTCGTTACCCTGAGGATCGAGACCGACCAGGGCCTCTATGGTCTGGGCGACGCCACCTTGAACGGTCGCGAACTCGCCGTTGCCAGCTATCTGACCGACCATGCGCTCCCCTGCCTCATCGGCCGCGACGCCAGCCGGATCGAGGATATCTGGCAATATTTCCACAAAGGGGCCTATTGGCGACGGGGGCCGGTCACCATGTCCGCGATTTCGGCGATCGACACCGCGCTCTGGGATATCAAGGCCAAGGCGGCGGGCATGCCGCTTTACCAGCTGCTCGGGGGCAGCAGTCGCGACGGCGTCCTCGTCTATGGCCATGCCAACGGCCGGGACATCCCGGAAACCGTGGACGAAGTCGGCAGATATATCGAAATGGGCTACAAGGCGATCCGGGCGCAATCCGGGATCCCAGGCCTCGATTCCACCTATGGCGTCGCCAAGGACAAACTCTATTACGAACCGGCCGACGCCGATCTCCCGACCGAGAATCTATGGTCCACCGAGAAATATCTCACTTTCCTCCCCACGCTTTTCGAAGCGTTGCGAGAAAAATACGGACCGGAGCCCCATCTGCTGCACGACGTGCACCATCGGCTGAAGCCGATCGAAGCGGCGCGCCTGGGCAAGGCCCTCGAACCCTATTCCCTGTTCTGGATGGAAGACGCCGTTCCGGCCGAAAACCAGGAAAGCTTCCGGCTGATCCGACAGCACACGACTACGCCCTTGGCCGTGGGCGAGGTTTTCAATTCCATTCATGACTGCCGCCAGCTGATCTCAGAACAGCTGATCGACTATATCCGCACGACTGTCGTCCATGCCGGCGGGATCACCCATCTGCGCCGCATCGCCGCTTTGGCGGAACTCTACAATGTCCGCACCGGGTGCCATGGCGCCACCGACCTCTCACCCGTCTGCATGGGCGCGGCACTGCACTTCGACCTCTGGGTTCCCAATTTCGGCATCCAGGAATACATGCGTCATACCGAGGAAACCGACGCCGTCTTTCCACACGCCTATACCTTCAAGGATGGCTATCTCCATCCCGGTGAAGCCACGGGACATGGCGTCGATATCGATGAAAAGCTGGCGGCGAAATATCCCTATGAGCGGGCCTATCTTCCGGTGAATCGCCTGCTCGACGGGACGATGCACGATTGGTGAGCGACGTGGGATCAGCGACCTCTCAAGGCACTCGCCTTCGCCGCGCGGTCGGCGATGCCGGTCCAATCCCCGGAACGGATCGCTTCGGCGCTCACCATCCAGCTCCCGCCCACCATCGCGACATTGTCGAGTGCCAGATAGTCGCCGGCGTTTTCCTGGGTGACGCCTCCCGTCGGACAGAAGGCGATGCCCTGGAAAACCGGCACGAAGGAGCGCAGCACGGGAATGCCTCCGCTGGCCGCGGCGGGAAAGAACTTGAGAAGGGAAAAGCCAAGCTCGCGGGCGCTCATGATCTCGGAGGCGGTGACGGCTCCGGGGAGCAGCGGCAAGCCCGACGCCTTGGCGGCTTCAGCGAGAGTGCCGGTCAAGCCGGGGCTGACCAAAAACCGAGCCCCCGCCCCCGCTGCCTTTCCGACCTCCTCCGCACCGAGAACCGTGCCCGCGCCGACGATGGCATCCGCGACTTCGCGGGCGATCGCCGTGATCGCCGCGACGGCCGCCGGGGTGCGCAGTGTTACCTCCAACACATTCAAACCACCCCGAACCAAAGCGCGCGCCAGCGGCACCGCGTCCTCGACCCGCTCGATCGTCAGAACCGGTATGACGGCCGCCCGTTGAAATAAATCAAGCATCTGGATCTCCCGTCGGCGCTGTCATCAACGTCGTCGCCTTGACCAATGCCGTAAAATAAGGTGATGCGTGAAGCCCAAAATATTTCGGCGCGGATTTGCGGAGGGGAAAAAATGAGCAAGCTGCGCGTCGTTTCCATCGGCGAATGCATGATCGAACTGAGCCACAGCGACGATTCCCACCTCGATCTCGCCTTTGCCGGGGATACGCTCAACACCGCCGTCTATCTTGCCCGAACCACGCGACGCGACCGTATCGGCGTGGATTACCTGACCGTCATCGGCGACGATCCCTACAGCGACGCCATGCTGCGCATGTGGCAATCCGAGGCCATCGGAACGGAAACGGTGGCGCGGGTCACGGGCCGCCATCCGGGCCTCTATCTGGTCCGCAACGACCCAAACGGCGAGCGACGCATCTTCCATTATCGCTCCGCGTCGGCGGCACGCTTGCTATTTCAGGAGGAAAGAACACAAGCCCTGCTCGCCGATCTGCCGAGCTACGATTGCATCTATTTCTCGGCGATTACCTTGTCGATCCTTTCCGATGAGGCTCGCAAGGCATTTGCCTCAGCGCTCGACAAGGCCCGCCAGCAGGGTTGCCGGATAGCGTTCGATACGAACTACCGGCCCAGCGGCTGGCCAGACAGGGAAACCGCGCGCGCCACCGTGGCCGAATTCCTTCAGCGCGCCGACATCGTGTTCCCGACAGACGAGGATGAATGCGCCTTGTTCGGCGATGCCGATCTGAACGCGACCGCCGCCCGGTATGAAAGAAAATCCGGGGCGGAGGTCATCATAAAAATGGGTGCGAAGGGCTGCCTTCATTTGCGCGATGGCGCGCGTATTCACATTCCGGTACCCGAGCAGATAACGGCGGTTGACACGACGGCCGCGGGCGACGCCTTCAACGCCGGGTATCTCGGAGTGAGCCTGATCGGCGGCTCGGCTCGGGAAGCCGCGGAAGCGGGCCATGTTTTGGCGGCCGCAGTGATCCGCCGCAGGGGGGCCATCATCCCGCGTGAGGCCACCCCTCTCCTCGCCTCCTGATCCGGCCTCTGGACCATCCGGCTAACCGGGATGAAGACCCGGCGCCTCCTGGCCCGTTCGCGCCACATATTCGGTGTAACCGCCGCTGAACTGATGAACCCCCTCGGGCGTCAGTTCCAAGACCCGGTTCGAGAGCGCGGCCAGAAAGTGGCGGTCATGCGAAACGAACAGCATGGTGCCCTCGAATTCCGCCAGCGCTGAGACAAGCATCTCCTTCGTCGCCAGGTCCAGATGGTTGGTCGGTTCATCGAGAACCAGGAAATTCGGCGGATCGAACAACATCTTGGCCATGACCAGACGCGCCTTCTCGCCGCCGGACAGCACACGGCAGGGCTTCTCGACATCGTCGCCGGAAAAGCCGAAGCAACCGGCCAGCGAGCGCAGGGCACCCTGGCCGGCTTGCGGGAAGGACTCGTCCAGCGACTCGAAGACCGTATCGTCGCCATCCAGCAGGTCCATGGAATGCTGGGCGAAATAACCCATCCTGACGTTGCTGCCGACCATCACGGTGCCCTGGTCCGGCTCGGTCGCGCCGGCCACCAGCTTCAGCAGCGTGGATTTCCCCGCGCCGTTGGCGCCCAAGACGCACCAGCGTTCCTTGCGACGCACCCGGAAATCGAACCCCGCATAGATCGGCTGGCTGCCATAGCCCTTGTGAACATTCCTGAAGTTCGCCACGTCATCGCCTGAGCGTGGCGGCGTGCGGAATTCAAACTGGACGGATTGGCGGCGCCGGGGCGGTTCCACCCGCTCGATCTTGTCCAGCTTCTTCACGCGGCTCTGGACTTGCGCCGCATGAGAGGCCCGCGCTTTGAAGCGCTCGATGAACTTGATCTCTTTGGCAAGCATCGCCTGCTGGCGCTCGAATTGGGCCTGGCGCTGGGCCTCGCCCAGGGAACGCTGCTGCTCGTAGAAATCGTAATTTCCCGAATAGGTCGTGAGCGAGCCGCCATCGATCTCCACGACCTTGCCGATGATGCGGTTCATGAACTCGCGGTCATGCGAGGTCATCAGCAAGGCGCCGTCATAGCCCTTGAGGAAAGCCTCCAGCCAGATCAGGCTTTCGAGGTCGAGATGGTTGCTCGGTTCGTCCAGCAACATGGCATCGGGCCGCATCAGCAGGATCCGGGCGAGCGCGACGCGCATCTTCCAGCCGCCGGACAACGGGCCGACGTCGCCGTCCATTCGTTCCTGGCTAAAGCTCAAGCCCGCGAGCACCTCACGCGCCCGCGCGTCGAGCGCGTAGCCATCCAGTTCCTCGAAGCGCCCCTGCACCTCGCCATAGCGCTCGATGATGGCGTCCATGTCGCCGGCCTGGTCCGGATCGACCATCGCGGCTTCGAGCTTGGCCATTTCGGTGGCCAAGGCGCTCACCGGCCCGACGCCATCCATCACCGCCGCGACCGCGCTCTGGCCTGACATTTCGCCGACATCCTGGCTGAAATAGCCGATGGTTATGCCGGGATCGAGCGAAACCTGGCCATCGTCAGGCCGATCCTCGCCCGCGATAATCCGAAAAAGCGTCGTCTTGCCGGCGCCATTCGGCCCGACAAGTCCCACCTTCTCCCCCTTCTGAAGGCCCATCGACGCATCGATGAACAAGATCTGATGGCCGTTCTGCTTACTGATGTTATCGAGACGAATCATGAAGTCCGCGCTGGCTGTTATAGGGATACTGAGGCGCCGGGGCGCTAGATAACATCGGGCGGCCTCCCTCGCCAGCCGCTGCGTTTAATAGGCACGCTCCCACCGCGGTAACCAGGCCTTGAGAACCAAAGGCTCAGGCCCGCGTTGTATCGGTGAAAACCATGCAGTTGGTTCCCATATGGAGCGAAGAGATGACCGACAAGCAACCCGCAAAGGGTCTCGGGCTGATACCCTGGGCGATCGCCGGCCTCGGAATCATCGGGGCCGCGATTTGGTACGATTCGTCGCGAGGAGCGCGTAAGGGAAACACCGATACCGGAAGACCTTTGAAGCCCGCCCGCCGAGACAACCCCAGGTCCAGGATGGAGGCCGCATCGCTCCCCGTCTCATCCCCACTCGCTTCCGTGCGGCCTGCCGTTTCGAAAACCATCGAGGCCTATGGCGGCAGTGGGCCTGAGACTCTCACCGCCGTTGACTTGGTTGAAAAATCCTACAAGGAAACAATGCCGCCTCCGAGCTTAGGCCAGCTCGGACCAAAGTAACCCTATACCGGATACCCCGCCATGCGAGACGAGGACCTTCGCGCTTCCACCAATATCGACGACCGGCGAGGAATGGGCGGAGTTGCCCGCGGGGGGATAGGCCTCGGCGCGGCCGTGGTTCTGACCTTGATTGGCTGGGCCACCGGGATCGATCCGAGTGTGCTCATCGGCGGGGCCGAAATGGTTACGAGCGGTGGTGGCTCCAACTATCAGGCGCCCCAGGGCCGCCAGGGCGCCCCGAAGGATCCGGTCGGCAGCTTTGTCGCCAGGGTGCTTGGCGAAACCGAGGATGTATGGGCGCAGATTTTACCCGCTCAAGCGGGCCGGCAGTACGTCAAGCCGACGCTGGTGCTGTACTCGGGCGTCACGTCATCGGGCTGCGGCACCGCACAGTCGGCGATGGGACCTTTCTATTGTCCCAATGACCGGAAACTCTATCTCGACACCTCGTTCTTTCAGGATATGAAGGCCAAACTCGGCGGCGGGGGAAACTTCGCCTATGCCTATGTGATCGCCCATGAGGTCGGGCACCACGTCCAAAATCTGGTCGGGCTGCTTCCCAAGGTGCAAAACGCGGAGCGGCGCTCCGATCCCAAAACGGCCAATAGCCTTTCGGTGAGAACCGAGTTGATGGCGGATTGCTTGGCCGGCGTCTGGGCGAACCATATGAACAGACGGCACGCCAATATCGACGACAGCGACTTACGGCAGGCTGTCAGTACGGCATCGGCCATCGGTGACGACCGGCTTCAAAAAATGAGCCGCGGCTATGCCGTGCCCGACAGCTTTACCCACGGCTCGTCCGAGCAACGGGTCCGATGGTTGTCCGCCGGGTTACGCGGCGGCACCATTCAAACCTGCGATACCTTCAATAGATGAGGTGACCCTGGCCCCGAAGACAGGCGACATCCCGGCCCCTTTGAGGGGCCAGGGGAAATCTGCCTAACTCCGCGGGGCTCCGCTTTCTTCCGAATTTTGGAATTGCGTGTTGTAAAGACGGGAAAAGAGGCCGTCACCGCTCATTAATTGAGCGAAGGTCCCGCTCTCGGCGATCATCCCATCGCGGAGCAGCAGGATGAGATCGCAGTTGCGGATCGTCGAGAGCCGATGCGCGATGATGAAGGTGGTCCGGCCGGCCGTAAGACGTTTGATCCCATTCATCACCTCCGCCTCGGTGGCGACGTCGAGGGCCGAGGTGGGCTCGTCGAGGATGAGGATCGCCGCATCGCGCAGCAGGGCGCGAGCAATCGTCAACCGCTGCTTCTCGCCCTCCGACAGAGTGGCGCCCGCCTCCCCGATCATCGTGTCGTAGC
This sequence comes from Rhodospirillales bacterium, assembly GCA_947473305.1. GTDB lineage: Bacteria > Pseudomonadota > Alphaproteobacteria > ATCC43930 > CGMCC-115725 > CANJCB01. Next base: position 3,285 of record CANJCB010000073.1, on the reverse strand, counting down.
CTTGGGGCAGCTTGATGATCATCTCATGAATGCTGGCGAGGCGGGCGGCGTCTTCGATCTCCTCCAGGCTGGCGTCAGGCCGCCCATAGGCGAGATTGTCGCGCACCGAGATCGGGAAGATCAGCGGCGGCTGAAGCACCATCGAGATCTGATGGCGCAACGATTTCAACGTGAACTCCCGGACATCGACGCCGTCGATCGTCACCGTCCCGGCCGAGGGATCGAAGAAGCGGGGAAGCAGCCCCAACATCGTCGACTTCCCCGCACCTGTCGGGCCGACGACGGCTACCTTCATCCCGGGCTCGATGCGCAGATCGACCGAATGCAGCAGCGGCATCTCGGAGCGATAGCGGAAACTGACGCCCCGCCATTCGATGGCCCCTCGGGCGGCGGTGGGCGAGAGGGTCAAGGGTCCGTCCTGCAATTCCGCCTGGGTCTCCAGGATCTCGAAGACGCGACGGGCGCTGACGCGGGCGCTGGCGATCAGGCTCCAGCTTTGCGTCAGCTGGTTCACCGGAACATAGAGCTGCGCCAGGTAGGAGATGAAGACGATCAGCTGCCCGACGGACAAACTCCCGGTCAGCACCGAGCGCGCGCCCACATAGATGACAAGCGCCGTCCCCAGGGCGATCAGCGTGTTGACCACGCCGGAATAGAAGGTCTGCCAGTTGTAGAGCTTGAGGGTGACGTCGAGGCTGGCGCGGCTCGCGCCCATGAAGCGGCCGTGCTCCTCGTCCTCCTTGGTGAAGGCCTGCACGACCTTCATCGAGGAGATCGCCCATTGGACGATGGAATAGACGCGGCTATCCGCATCGCGGACCTCGCTCGCGATGTCTCCGATGCGACGATTGAAGAAGCCGATCATCAGGAACAGGAGCGGGATCACGCTCAGCGACAGCAAGGTCAGCAAGGGATCGAGCGGAAAGAGGATCAGCAACATGCCGGCAAGCAGGACCAGGGCCGAGATGATCGGCAGCAGCCCATTCATCAGCATCGTCTGCACGGCGAAACTATCGGCGGTGATGCGGAACATGATGTCGCCGACCGTCTGGCGGCTATGGAAGGCGAGCGACAGTCGCTGCAGATGGCTGTAAAGCGCGCTCCGCAGGTCGTTGACCATCCGCTGCCCGACACTGATGGAGGTCCGGTTGTGCAGCGACGACAACACCGCCGCGACCAATTGGACGACGACGATCCCGACGCAGGCGAGGCCGAGAAGCGCCTGGACCGACCAGCCCTCCAGCAGCGAGAAGGTCACCGGCTTGCCGTCGAAGACATTGTCGATGACGATCTGCAGCGGCCAAGGTTTGAGCAGCTCGATCCCCGCGATCAGGAAGACCTGGACCAAGGCCCAGAAAAAGCGCCACCAATAGGGCCTCAGATAGGGGAGCAGTTTCCCGGCATATCCCGTTTTCATCATGGAGCTCCCTGCTCGGTTCGCTCTGCGGCAAGACGCCTGCTTCTGGGTTTGCCGCCGGCTCGATCGACGATCCGTCCGGGATTTCCGCCCTTCCGGTCGACAGAAATGATGCGCTGGTGATAGGCCTCGAGCGCGCCGCGATGCCCGATGCTGATCACGGTTGTCGCCGGCAGGGTGTCGGCCACAGTTTGATAGAGAAGCGTCTCTTCCTCTTCGTCGGTGGCCGAAGTGGCCTCGTCGAGGAACAGCCAGTCCGGCTTGATCAGCAGAGCGCCCGCGATGGCCAGCCGTTGCTGCTCGCCGAGCGACAGGACCTGTCCCCAGTGAGCAATCTCGTCCAGGCGTTTCGACAGGCTGGCCAATCCGACCGCCGCCAGGGCGGCCCCCGCCTCTCCATCTCGGCTCGGCGAGGGTTTCGTGGGGAACCACAGGGCCTTGCGCAGGCTGCCGATAGGCACATAGGGTCTCTGCGGCAGAAACATCATTCTGGCCTTGGCCGGCACGGCGATACGCCCCGACGCGAAGGGCCACAAGCCCGCAAGAACGCGGAAGATCGTGCTTTTGCCGCTGCCGGAGGTTCCCCTTACCAGCACGGATTCATGCGGTTTGAAGCTCAGGCTCGTGGCGGCGATCAGTCCCGTGCCATCGGGCAGAGACACGGTGAAATCCTTGAGGTCGATACCCTCTCCCGCGCCCGTTTCCATGCTGGCGCCCTGGGCCTTGGTCGCCATCTGGCGGTCGATTTCGGCGGAGAATTCGATCAGGCGGTCCGCCGTCGCCCACCATTCGGCGAAGGCGGTATAGCTGCCGATGAACCAGGACAAGGCCTCGTTGACGCGCTCGAAGGCATTGGCGATCTGGGTCAGCGCGCCCAGCTGGATGGCGCCGGAGAAGAAGCGGGGGGCGGCGATCAGCAGCGCAAAGGATGAGGTGCCCTGACTGAACAGCAGCTGGAACATCAGGAACTGATTGCTGCGCAGGATGATCTGCTTGAAGTTTCGATAAAGCGCCCGGAAGCGAGCGAGCGCGATGCTGCGTTCCTGCGCTTCACCGCCATAGAGCGCGATGCCCTCTGCCTCCTCGCGAAGCCGCACGAGGCTGAAGCGGAAATCCGCCTCGACCGCCTGTTGACGATTGTTGAGGCGGATCAAGGGGCGCCCGATCAGGTGGGCCAACAGCGATCCGAGGCCCGAATAGAGAACGGCGACCCAGAACATGTAGCCCGGAATCGTGATCTCGATGCCGCCGACCGAAAACGTGATGCTGCCCGACAGATACCAGAGCAGCGCGGCGAAGGAGGCAAGGGTTGCGAGCGAATTCAGGAAGCCCAGGCCCAGGGCCATGGACCGATCGATGAACAGACGAACATCTTCGGAAATCCGTTGGTCCGGATTGTCGATCTGTCCTGAGAACCGCATGCGATAAAAGGCCCGGTTGCCGAGCCAGCGCGTGACATATTGATCGGTCAGCCAGCGCCGCCAGCGGAGCTGGAGCATCTGCGCCAGATAGACGCGCGACACGGCGACCACGAGATAGAGCAGGATCAGCAGGACCACGAAGAGGAAAGCCCGGTAGAAGCCCGGCGCGTCCTGGCCTTGAAGGCTGTTGAACAATGTCCCGTTGGCCCGGTTCTGAAGCACGTTGACGCCGACCAGGCTCAGATTGAGGCTGATGACCGTGATCAGAAGGATCCAGGCGGACAATCGCTCGTCGCTTTGGTAACAGGGGCAAAACCCTGGGCGCGTCAAGTTGACTCGCTGCAGCCGAAGGGCATTCCGCGCGGGGGCATTTTCTGATTCTGTGGTGGGATGTCGCCGCCCAATGATCTCGACAATCTTTCCGCCGCCGATTTGAAGGCGCTGGTG
>CANJCB010000072.1 GCA_947473305.1 Rhodospirillales bacterium | reverse complement strand
TCACCAGCACCTGATCACCCGGGAAATCGACGGCTGAAAATGAGAAGGGGGTCCGATCGGACCCCCTTCTCATTCCCGAAACCCCAGCCAGCGAGTGGCTCCCTTTGCCTCCGCCACGTGGCTCCCTTTGTCTCCGGCGTTGACACCTTCGGCGATGGGGCGGAAGACATCAGCCCTCAGAACGACGCCGTCGTCCATCCGGATGGGTGCATCCCAATCGATGCGCATGCCGTCCCGCGCCTCGTGCTTTTCGTCGATCATCAAGCCTCCTCCTGCCTGCGCGTGAGTATGGTGGCCACCCGTGAGCCGATCAATTAGGTAGCGTCGGGTGGCGGGGCGGCTCGTCGGTGCTGGATGAGGCCTCGTTTCGGCTCCCCGTTCCCCGGAAAGTGGCCCGGCGCCTTGCGTAATCGATGGAAGGCCGAGGCGAGAAACGGCTAAGATCATGAAATAGAGGAATTAATTGATCACTATAAGGCATTTGTTCATGCCGGATCGATTGGCCCAAGGTAGCTGACGATATTCCCCGACGGAATCGGGATAAGCAGCCTAACGACGCACATATAGCATCGACCGCGAGCCTACCTCATTCTCACACGGGAAAAGTTGGAATTCAGGCGAGGAACGATCTAGCAAGCGTTCCTGCGATGCCATTTGGAGGCTGAGGACCATGACCGTCGAATTCATTGGCTACGCGGGGCATAATAATTCGTCCGAAACCTTCGCCCGCAAGACCGGGGCGATAGATCCCGCCTTCGTCGAGACTGTGGCCAAGGCGCACGACTACTATGGTTTTGACAGGGTTCTCGTCGCCTTTTTCTCAAGTTCCCCTGACAGCCTGGTGGTCGCTCAGCATGTCGCCAGCGTCACCAGGAGCCTGGGCTTGATGGTGGCCCACCGGCCGGGCTTCACCGCGCCGACGCTCGCCGCCCGTCAATTCGCCACGCTGGACCAGTTCTGCAAGGGCCGCGTCGCCGTCCATTTCATCACTGGCGGCAACGATACCGAACTGGCGCAGGACGGCGATTATCTGACGAAGGATGAGCGCTACGCCCGCACCAACGAATATATCGAGGTCGTGCGGCAGGAATGGACCTCGCCGACGCCCTTCGACTATACGGGGAAATATTATCGGGTCACGCGCGCCTTCGGCGATGTGAAGCCCTGGCGCGACACCGGCATCCCGATCTATTTCGGCGGCGTATCCGATGCGGCGCTTCCGGTCGGCGCCAAGCATGCGGACGTCTATGCGCTTTGGGGCGAAACCCATGAGCAGACGCGCGAAATGCTGGCCCGCGTGCGCACCGCCGCCGCGGCTCTGGGCCGGGCGCCCCGTTTCAGCCTTTCCTTCCGCCCGGTGCTGTCGGATACCGAGGAGCAAGCCTGGGCCAAGGCCGATGCGATCCTGGAGCGTGCAAAGACCCTGCGCCAGGCCACCGCGGGGCGTTCGCCGTTGCGTCATGGGATGGCGGACAACCAAGGCCCGCCGAACGAGGGATCGCGCCGCCTGCTGGCCGCAGCGGCGAAAGGACCGCGTCTGGACAAATGCCTCTGGACCGGCATGGCGGCCCTGACAGGGGCCCCCGGTAATACGACGGGACTCGTCGGGACCCCGGACCAGGTAGCCGATGCGATGATGGATTACTACGATATGGGAATCTCGACCTTCCTGATCCGTGGTTTCGATCCGCTCGCGGATGCTGTCCAATACGGCAGCGAATTGCTGCCCCGGGTCCGTGAACTCGTAAAGGCGCGCGATGCCGAAAATGCGAAGCGGCAGGCAGTCGCCTGACCTCGCTTAGGCGCCGATACCAACCCAGGAGCTGATCGATGGACGATGTGAAGATGCGCGACCCGAGGGGTGAGATGCGGGATGATGAGGGTACAGTCGCCCTCATCGACTATCCCGACTCACTTGAGGAGATTCCGACCCTCGATTTCGCGCCCTATTTGGAGAGCCAGGCCGGCGGGCTCGATGCGGTGGCGGCGAAGCTGCGCGAGATCAGCAAGACCGTCGGCTTCTTCTACCTTAAAAACCACGGCATTCCGCAAAGCCTCATCGATGGCGCCTTCGCCGAGAACCGTCGCTTCCACGCTCTTCCCGAGCGCGAAAAAGCCAAGCTGCCCTGGTCGGAAAAGCGCTCCCTCAAGTTCGGGTACAAAGGCTATCTGCATCAGGACGGCTATGCGCAGGCGAACACCAGCCTGCTCTCGAACGTGAAGCCTGGTCTCTATGCTCAGTTCACTTTTGTGGATGAAGACGGTTCCAGCGACCCGACGATGAATCTTTGGCCCGAAAACCTGCCGGGGTTCCGGGAGAACCTTCTGGCCTATAACCGAGCGGTCGGAAAACTCGGGCGGCAGTTCCTGCCCCTCTGGTGCCGATCCCTCAACTTGCCGTTGGACTATCTGGACCGCTACTTCGACGCGCCCCACCTCCAACAGGCGCTGCTGCATTACCCGCCGCAGACGGAGATCGGCAATCGGCAATATGGGATCAGGCCGCATACCGACAACGCCATGATGACCTTCCTGGCCCAGGCAAATATCCCAGGTCTCGCAGTCCGGATGCCTTCGGGCCGTTGGCGGGCGGTGGATATCATTCCCGGTACGCTGCTGGTCAATACAGGCAATACGATCGTTCGTTGGACGAACGAGGAATATCTTTCAACGAAGCATCGGGTGATCAACACCAACACCGTCGACCGCTATTCGATCCCGGTTTTCTTCGGGCCCAGCGACAACGCTCTGATCGAGGTGCTGCCGACCTGCCAGGGGCCGGGGCGTCCTCCGCTTTACGAGCCGATCACTTACGGCGATTTGCGCGCCTGGTATCACGGCGGGCGCAAGTAGGCTGAAGGCTGTAAGTTTGGAAAACGATATCGGATAAATCGACGAACAAAGGGGCAAATCATGTGGGATGTCTGGTCACGGCGCGGCGTATTGGCGGCATTGGGTGCTTCGGCCTTCATCCGGCCGGCGCGAGCCGATCAAGGGTTGCTTGAAAAACTGCGCAAGCAGGGCTCGATCAAGGTCGCGGTGGCCAACAACATGCCGTGGAGCACGCTCAACCCCGATGGGACCCTGAGCGGGATCGCTCCGACCATCGTTACGACGGTCCTTTCCCGCCTCAATATCCCGAAGATCGAAGGAGTCGTGGCTACCTATGGAGAACTTGTTCCAGGGCTGCTGGCCGGACGTTGGGACATGATCGGCGCGAGCCTCACCATCACACCGGAGCGTTGCGCCCAAGTCGCTTACGCCGACCCCTTCTACCGGAAGAAGGAGAACTCCTATATCGGCTATATCGCGAGCGACATGCCCAATCCGCCGAAAAGCATGAAGGAAGTCGCCGACCGTTTCGACCGCATCGGCCTCACGACCGGATCCTGGTCGGTTCCGGTTTGGCAGACGGCGGTCGCGGCGGGTAAGAAGGGCGCGATCAGCCAATTCCCGGATCCATCCTTGATGATCGACGGGCTGATGACGAAGCGGGTGCAGATCGTGTCGGCCGATGCCATGACCATGCAGGAACTCAAGAGGCTGAAGCCCGGCATTGAGATCGCGGCGATCGAGATGCCGATCGTCGACCGAGGCTCCGGCGCCGCGTTCCGCAAAGACGACACGGATCTTCGAGACGCCTTCGTGCGTGAATTCCGCGCGATGAAGAAGTCCGGAGAGGCTGCGAAGATTCTCGCGGCCGCGAACTTTGAATACGACGCGGAATATATGGACATGTCGGGAGAGGCCGCCTGCTCCCTTTGATGCTTCGGGGGGAGGTCCCCCCGATTGTCTTTAACGATGGAATCTGAGGTTTCTGCCATGGACACGGGCTTCCTGAACGCACGTGAGGTAACGCTGCCTTCCGAACCGGTGAAGGATCCTGCCTGCTGGAAGGGCGCGGACTTTCAGAACTCCACGGATTGGCAATACCGGCTGGATGCTGCCGATCTTTCCGAGATCGCGGCGGCCATCAAGCGGGTGAAGGACAAGGGCCTCTCGATCATGGAGGTCACGCAGAACGACTTCCCGCTCGATCGGCTCGCACGCACCATGGCCGATATCCGCAAGGAACTACTCGAAGGGCGGGGCTTCGCGCTTCTGCGAGGCCTGCCGGTCGACGATCTGAGCCGGGAAGAGATCGCGCTCGTCTATTGGGGGCTCGGGACCTACATCGGCTATGCCGTGCCCCAGAATGGAAGGGGCCAGATTCTCGTCCATGTATTGGACAAAGGAGGCCGCACCGACGCGGCCTATACCGAGCAGAGCAGCCTCGGTGAAAAGAACGCGTTTCTGAACCCCAAGCAGCGCGCCTATTACAGTAATCAGCGCCTTTTCTATCATGTGGATTGGGCCGACATCATCGGCCTGCTCTGCCTCCACCCGGCCATGACGGGCGGGGAAAGCCGCTTCGTCTCCTCAATCGCGCTGCACAACGCGATCATGGAGCGCCGGCCCGATCTGCTGCGCACCCTCTACGAGCCCTATTGGGTCGATCGTAAAGGAGAAATTCCGGCGTGCTCACGTCCCTATTTCCAGATGCCGGTCTTCCACCACTACCAGGGGAAGCTGACGACCTATCATCCCGGCGGGCACATCAAAACGACCGACATCTATCCCGAGCTTCCGCCCCTCACATCGAAGCAGCTCGAGGCCATGGAGTTCATGAACGACCTCGCGAACTCGCCAGAGTTCTGCATGCTCAACATCTTCGACAAGGGCGACATCCAGTTTCTGAACAACCATGTGGTCCTGCATTCGCGCACGGCCTTCCTGGATCATCCGGAGCCTGAAAAGCGGCGTCACCTCTGGCGCATGTGGTGGGTCACGCCCGATGGAAGGCCGCTCCCCCACTGGTATTATCTACGCTACGGCGAGGGACGGAGAGGCGGCATCTTTACGCCCGGCACCGCCGAAAACCTTCCGATCGAGATACCCGAGAGCTGATATTTTTCGCTAGGCCAGGGAACTAAAAAACAATTGAAAGGGAAGACGATGGTCATCTCGAAAGGGTCTCGTATTGCCTTGGCGGCTGTGCTGACTGCCGGAATTATCGGTGTCTCGTCCAGCAACTGCGCAGCGGAGGCTGTGACGGTTGGCCAGCCCACCAACATCACCATTGGCGGAGCCTATTTCACCGCGGCAATGGAACTGGGATTCTTCAAGGAAGAGAACATCGAGCCGACGCGGCAAGAATTCCAGGGGGGAGCTGTCGCGATCACCCAGGTCGCCACCAAGGCGATCACCATAGGCTGGAGCGGCCCCGATCCACTCATCCTCTCCCATCAACCGGGGCGCGATCCGCTACCGCTCAAATTCTTTTACAACGGATTTCGCGATTATGTCTGGGAGTGGGTTGTCCCGCAGGACAGTCCGATAAAATCTTTGTCGGATCTCAAGGGAAAGAAGATCGGGGTCGGCGCCCTGGCCAATTCCCACATGCCGATTTCCAAGCTCATTCTCAAGGAAAAGGGATTCGAGCTGAACAAGGATTATACTTTTACGCCCGTGGGCATCGGCGGCCCCGGGTTTCGCGCCCTTATCCAGGGTGAGGTGGATATCTACAATACCTGGGACACCAACATCGCCGGTTTCGAAGCCAAGGGAACCAAACTGAGGCATCTGCCGCTTGACGATCGGTTCAAGAACCTCTTCTCGATCGGCTATCTCGCCCACGAAGATACGATCAAGACCAAGCCCGAATTGCTTGCCCGCTTTGGGCGAGCCGTCGCGAAGGGCACCATCGCTTGCGGCTTGGCTGTCGAATGGTGTGTGAAGACCTTCTGGAAATATCATCCGAACCTGAAACCGCGCGAAGGCACCGAAGCGGAGATACTTGCCGATCAGACCTATACGCTGACCGTCGGGCTCAAGACCATGTTCGCCTTCCCGCCGGGCCAACCGCGGAAATTCGGTGAATTTCCAGCAGGCTCCTGGAAGAATTTCGTCGACACCCTCTATGAGGGCGGCGAACTCAAGTCGAAAGATATCGATCTGAACAAGCTCTATACGAACGAATTCGTTGCAGCGATCAATCAGTTCGATAACGAGAAGGTCGAAGCGCTCGCCCGCACCTTGAAGTGAAGCACGGCGGCAACGACGGCCGGAGGAACCCCGATGAGTGAGACCAAGACGCGTGATCCCCGGGGCAATTTGCGGGACGATAAGGAAGCTATCGCTCTGATGGATTATCCCGATTCGACCGAGGAGATCCCGACCCTCGATTTCGCGCCCTATCTGGAGGACCGGCCCGGCGGGCTCGATGCGGTGGCGGCGAAACTCCGCGAGATCAGCAAGACCGTGGGATTTTTCTACCTGAAGAATCATGGCATTCCGCAGAGCGTCATCGACGGCGCCTTCGCGGAGACGCGCCGGTTCCACGGTTTGCCCGATAGCGAAAAGAATAAGGTGCTCTGGCTTGATAGAGCGGGGCTCAAGGTTGGCTATCAGGGCATCGGTCAGGACGGGGACTACCGCAAGAAGGCCAACGTCAACATCGTCCCCGACACCAAACCGAACAATTATGCGAAGTTCGTCATCACGCGGGAGCAATCCGAGACGTCGCTGACAAATCTCTGGCCGGAAGGCCTGCCCGGATTTCGCGAGAATGTCCTTGCCTATCACCAGGCCATAGAGGGGGTGGCGCTGAAGTTCCTGCCACTGTGGTGCCGGTCGCTGAACCTCCCGCTGGATTATTTCGACCGCTCCTTCGACACGCCCCATCTTCAGCTGGCGCTGCTTCACTACCCGCCGCAGAAGGAAGTTGGCAATCGGCAATACGGGATTGCGCCCCATACCGACAACGCGATGATGACTTTCCTGGCCCAGGCGAATATTCCCGGCCTTGCCGTGGAAATGCCGTCGGGACATTGGCGCGCCGTGGATATCATTCCAGGGACCCTGCTCGTCAACACCGGCAATTCGATCGTCCAATGGACGAATGAAGAATATCTCTCGACCAAGCATCGGGTGATCAACACCAATACGGTAGACCGCTATTCGATTCCGGTCTTCTTCGGGCCAAGCGATGACACCGTGATCGAGGTGCTGCCCACCTGCCGGAGCCCGATGCGGCCCGCACTTTACGAACCGATCACATATGGTGACCTGCGCAGATGGTATTTCGGCCGCCCCGCCAAATAGGTCGCCATCAATGTCGCGGTCGCGCGAAAAGACCTCGTGCAATCGGTTGATTCACGTCGGGAAATATACTCAATGGCCCTGTTCGAGAAGCGTGATGCTGCTGACGGACCAGTTGCGTCCATAGGGGATGCCCCCGATGCCCGTGACCATGGCGTTCCTGGGGTTTTCGACCTGGCAATGCCCCCCTTGTTCCAATAGCTGCCGCACCGCCTCGACCATCACCACACCGCTTCCGGCGAGACCCGGTTGGCCGGCCGAGATCTGGCCGCCGCTGGTGTTGAGCGGCAGATCGCCCTTCCAGCTGAAATCCGTCTCCATGATGTAGCGGCACCCTTGGCCTCGTTCGCAGAAGCCGATCTGCTCAAGCTGCAGCAACATTGCCACGGTAAAATCGTCGTAGGGCGCGAAGATCCGGATATCCTTGGGCGTCATGCCCGCCTTCTTCAGCGCGAGGGGGCCGATGTCGGCAAAGCCCGTCTCGGTGATATCGGGCTGAGACAGATGGCCGAGGTAGTTCGACAACTCGGCGTAAGCGACGGGGTGGGCGAATTTCTTGAAGCCCATTTTCCGGGCCTTTTCGCTACTCATGACAAGCATCGCATTGGCGCCGTCGCAGCGCATGACGCAATCGAAGAGCCGGAGCGGATCGGAAATCATCCGGCTGTCGAGATAGTCCTCCATGGTAATTGGTACGCGAAGCTTGGCCAGAGCCTTCTCGTTGTGCAGCGCGTGCTCACGCTCGGCGATGGCAAGTTTTCCCAGTGCTTCCGGTATGAATTCATATTGCTCGATATAGCGGCTCATCAATAGTCCGAAGGATCCGGAAGGACCCTGAATTCCGATAGGATCCTCATATTCGGCCTTGTAGCCGCCTTGCGGAAAACGCGGCTTCGTGGTCGGGCAGTCGGCTCCCATCACGACTGCGATCTCGCAGTATCCATCGCGGATGGCCGAAGCCGCGCGAGCCAATCCCCCGGAAGTCGAACAACCGCCCATTGCGCTTAACAGCACCCAGGTGGGAGAGACGCCGAAAGCCTCGCACACGACGTTGATCAGGAAGGGATTGCTTTCCGTCAGCGGCATGTTGATCGACAGGCCGCCGATATCGGTCGGTCGCAAACCCGTCTTCTCCATCAACTCCGAAAAGACCTCCCCGGCGAGGTCATAGAAGGTCTTTCCGGACTTCAATTCGTTCCTGATCTCGGCAACCTCGACGATAGCGACATCCTGCGATCTCATTGGGTTGCCCCTTACCGTCCGATGGTGGAATTTCACATATGAGGCAAGATCGTATACGCAAGACGACCGCGCCCGATACCTCTTTGACAGAGTCTCGACGGGGCCGTTTTCGCATGGCTTCCGCTCATTTGGAACGGTCCCATGATTGAGATTCATTCGTCCATCCTGGTATGATCAGGCCGGTGAGGTGATGTGGCCGTAGGATCGGCATCGGACCGGCATTTTCGGGTCTATACACCCGAAAGCACATCGCACTTCGGTGGCCAATCGGAGGATGGAATGGGAAAAGTTTTGACAGCCGCCGAGGTGACGAAATTTCGGCAAAACGGTTGGCTCGCCCCGATGCGCGCGATCAGCGCGGCCGAGGCGGGCGCTGCTCTGGATCGCATCGAGGCTTTCGAGAAGCAATACGGTCGGGCTGGTAACGATCTCTTGCGCCTGCGGAGCCATATCGTCCTTCCCTGGGTCGCCGCTCTCGGGCGCCGCAAGGAAATCCTGGATGTCGTCGAAGACATAATTGGTCCCAACATCCGCTTGCTGGTGTCGTCGATCTTCAGCAAGGCGGCCCAGAGCCCGTCCTTCGTATCCTGGCATCAGGATTCAAGCCCCTTGGGACTGACGCCTCATGAATCGCTGACGGCCTGGGTGGCTTTCTCCGAAAGCACGACTGCCAATGGCTGCCTGCGCGTTCTGCCCGGTTCTCATCTCGGCGAGGATCGGACCCATGTCGATACCTATGACAAGGACAACCTGCTGGGACGCGGCCAGGCGATCGCAGATATCGACGAAAAGCAGGCGGTGAATGTGGAACTGGAGCCCGGCCAGTTCTCGATCCATCACGAGAGGACGGCCCATGGCTCCGGGCCCAATACCACATCTCGTCGAAGGGTGGGCTTTTCGTTCTTCTACATACCGACTCACGTGCGGTCTGTGGGACGTGGCCGCCGGCCCTCGCTACTCGTGCGGGGCGTCGATACCTATGGCTATTGGGTGGACGAAATCGAGCCCCAGGCGGAGATGGAGCCTGAAGCGCTGGCCTCGCTGGAGACGATGCTCGGGCGGTACCGCGACAGCGCCGCCGCACGCGGCAAACAGGACGCTGGCTGAATAGGCTTCGGCCGCCATGACGACCTAGTGTGCGGTGGTTCCGCTGGAGCGTTCCCAAAACACAACTCGCCGATGGATGAAGCGGACAATCGCGGTGCCGACCAGTCCCAGGACGATGAGGGACAAGATGGCGGCGAACATCATCGGCGTGTTGAAGCTCACCATCGCGGATTGGATCAGCCAACCCAGGCCGCTCGCCGCACCGACGAATTCGCCCACGACCGCGCCGAGCAAAGCGAAGACGATCGAGATTTGCAGGCCCGCGAAAATATGACCGGCCGCACCGAAGATCTTCACCCGGTAGAAGGTCAGCCAGCCCGGAGCGGAGAATGCCCGCATCATATTTACCATCGCGGGATCCGTCTGGCGGATGCCTGTGACGGTATTCACAAATAGCGGGAAGAAGCACATCGTGGCGACCATCACGATCTTCGAGGAAATGCCATAACCGCACCAGATCATGATGAGCGGCGCCACGGCGACTTTAGGGGTCGATTGCAGCGCGATGATCAGGGGGAAGACGAATTTCTCGAATGTGCGGGATTCAGCCAGCGACGCCCCGATTATAATCGCCAGGGTGCAACCGAGCGAATAACCGATCAGCGTCGATTTGAGCGTATAGGCCAGATGGGGGTACATTTCCCCCTCCACGTATCCGGCATAGAGCACCCGAAGGACCGGCATGATATGGGGGAAGATGTAGTCCGGCACGCGGAACAACGTGACCGAGCCTTCCCAGATCACGAGAAGCGCGATGAATGTGATGCATGGATAGATGACGGTCGTCAGCTTCTCCATGTTGAGCTGGCGACCGACGGTATCGTTGCGCAGGGAAACGCTTTGCGCGGACACATGATCGCTCATGCTGGCTCTCCGATCATTGAATGTAGAGCTTTCGCAAAGCCCCACAAATTTCGGCGAATTCGGACTGGGCCATCGTTGCCGTGACACGCGGCCGGGGGAGGTCGATCGCCACGTCCTTGATGATGCGACCCGGCGAGGCGGACATCATCAGCACCCGGTCCGAGAGGAACACCGCCTCGGGAATGCTATGTGTAATAAAGAGCACGCTCTGACCGCTCTCGCGAAGAATTTCCTGCAGTTCGACGGACATCCGTTCGCGGGTCATCGCGTCGAGGGCGGCGAAAGGCTCGTCCATCAGAATGAGGCCGGGACTATGGATCATCGCACGGGCCAAGCCGACGCGCTGCTGCATGCCACCGGATAGTTCCGCGGGATAATGGCTCGCATATTTTTCCAAGGCAACGAGCCGCAGCAGTTCATGGGCTCGGTCGAGATAATCCGACTTACGCCGTCTCATCGCCTCGATGGGGATCAGGATGTTGTCGAGCACCGAGAGCCAGGGAAGCAAGGTCGGGCGTTGGAAAACTACGCCTACATTCGGATGTGGTCGTCCCATCATCGGGCGGTCGAAGACCGCCGCAGACCCCTTGGTCGCAACCTGCAAGCCGGCCAGGACGCCCAGCAAAGTCGACTTGCCGCAACCCGATGGTCCGAGGACCGAAACGAATTCTCCCTGATGTAGCGACAGGGTGAGGTCGGCTACTGCCTTGATAGGCCCCCGACTTGACGCATAGACCACGGACAGGGCGTTGACTTTCAACACGGGATCGGAGCGCGGGAGGAGGCTGGCGCCCACAACGGCACTGTCGGCAGCAGCGACGTCCGATACCCCGGTTGGATGGAAAGAACCCGTGGAACTCATGATCTGATTGAGCCCTTCTCAAGCATCAAATAATGCTCGTACACATCGGTTTTTCGGAAGCAGCTTTCTTTTTGTCCGGGGAGGATTTTTTTTACGCTATGGCGAATAACGATCCGAATCGACGAAGTTTTGCCTTTATAGGTAGCGCCGGTCAAGTTCGATGCTAACCGCATCGGGAAACCGCAGGGGCGTTGTCAGCGTGCGGCCAAATCGCGACAAGCCGCAATCAACGCGGTCCCAACTTCTTCCTGCTTTTGTTCCATGCGAGCTGTCGGCCCAGCCACGGTAACGATGTAGAGTTCGTTATTACGCTCAAATCGCGACGAAATCGTCGTCAGTCCTTCCACGCTCTCCTCAGCGTTCAAAAACCAACCTTTCGCATTCGATTTCACGAGCTCTTTGCGAAGCGCCGAGGGAACTGTTTGCGTGCGGGGGGTTAGGGGAGCCAATGCCTGCCCGTTAAGGATTTCGTCCAATTCGGCCGTTGGAAGGCTTGCGAGGTACGCCTTACCCGCGGACGTGGCGTGAAGGCTTCGGACTTCCGTTCCGACGGACACTTGATAGCGCAGAGCGTGGCTTGTCACGAGGCTCAAGAGATAAGTGAGACGTCGTCCAATCGCTTTGATAAGGACAACGGATTCCTGAACTTCATCCCGCAAAGACGATAGTCTTGCCTCGGCATTCTGAAGAACCGGATCCGCGCTGGCTATCGTCGTTGCAAGGTCAAAAAGACGTCGCGTTGGATAAAAACCCGCGCGCGATCCAAGTTCGTAGATGTAGCCGCGCCCTTGAAGAGCATGGACCAAATCGTGACAGCTTGAGAGCGGAATATTTAGATGTCTGGCCATCTCCGAAAGTGACAGCGGACGCCGCTGATTAGCGAAGAGTTCAATGAAATCTAGGGTCCGTTCTACAATTTTTGACATCTTTTGGGAAATGGCCTCCCAGGCATTGGACCTACGGGACCACCGTCCGTCGGATGGTTTAAGCTTCCGGATCATACAGAAATATCTGGGAAGACGCCCAAGATGGCTCATCTGCATGCCTGTGCGTCGTCAGATCATTTGGGACAGATGGGGTTATAAATTAATGGAGGGTTGGCCTCATCTGGTTGGTTGATCTTATGCGGCGAGTTTGCGGTGAAGCAAGCGGCGCTGTTCGATGGTTTTCTGTTTGATGCGGTGTCTTTCCTG
>CANJCB010000071.1 GCA_947473305.1 Rhodospirillales bacterium | reverse complement strand
GCACCAACAAGTAAAGCTCCACGGGCTTCATGCTCCCGCCCCTCGTCCCAAATCGGAAACGATGGGCTTACCACTGGCAGACTTTTACGCCGCCATCAGCACCACTGCGGCGCCGATCCGTGGCCTACAATCGCACCGCCGCTCTCAGCAGGGCGCTCATGTCGAGCCTCCCGGCACAGCCACGCCCAGAAGACGAGCGCCGCCACCGGCAATCGCCAGCCGTCCTCGGCCACAACGAGCCCGATATTGAAGGCGGGCATCGGATGGGGTATTATCGGCGCTGTGGTTTTTGCGGGCCACGGGGTTTGCGTTACAGGGGCCACCTTGCCGGGTGGCCCTTCGCACGTCCGGAGGTCGCCTCATGCCGCCACCTCGCGGGAGGCGCGCCGGCTTTCGAGCCAGGAAAGCACTTCTCCATAGTCATGAGCAACGGCGCCATAAGGTCCGCCATCAGGATTAAGTTTGAAGCGCCTGGGAAACTTGCCAGCCTCTTCCAGCCGCCGAAGCGTCATGTCGCAGAGGCCGGTGATCCGCTCGGTTTCGGGCAAGCGGACGGTTCTCGGCTCAGGGGAGGGTGGTGCTTTTTGGGGTGTGTTTTTCATGCGTCACCTCAAGTTTTCCGCCGTGAAGCGGTGTGAAGGTGACGACCTATTAGCCTCAATTCCCGATGTAAGAAAAAGGGGGGTTCTTACATTTTTTCGCGAAGGAGTCTGGTCAACATCCTGATACCGGACTCGGCGACCTGTGGGCCCTCCCCAGCCTTCGCCCGCACTTGGTCGAGCAAGTCCTTGTAGGCGAGGAAGCGCGGCGTCTTCCCTTGCCGCCCCCTGACGACAATCTCATGGTGCCACGTCTTGATATTGGTTTCGGTGATCGGGACGCCCGCTTCCTTCAGGGCTTTTGCGACGCGTCGGATTGCGGAGGAGCGAGCGGCAGTCCTGCCCGTCCTTTCCGTTTCGCTCACCAGCGTCACCACGACGGCGGTGCAAAGCTTGAACTCGTCGTCGGCGACGTGTTCGCGTTGACCGGGGCTCGGGGTAACCGCCAGAAGCGGATGAGGCTTCCCTCGGGCGTGGTCTTCCAGGGCCGCCCAAAGCCTGAAGGTTAGGCGAAGCTCGTCGTTCCCGAAGCCTGCATCGACAAGGTATTCATGGATCGCCGCGAGGGCCTCCCGAGCCCCCACAGCATCATTCTTAGCTGTCGCTATCGCCAAACGCTCGCGAAGCCGCTGAAGGGATGTGTTGGTCACCCTGCGGATCCGGCCTTTATAGGCACAACGTTCCCGACCGGCGGGTTGATGATCCGCTCGACCAGCACGGCGAGCTTGTCGAGCGCCGCCTTCTTTTCAGGCCCGTAATCGTACCTGTTGTAGACGGCTTCGATGCCCCGAATGCTATGGCCCAAGACTCGCTCGCCGACGTCGGGCCGCACCCCTGCGCGCTCCATGAGGGTCCGCGAGGTTCGGCGAAGATCGTGAAGGCGCCATGGATCCATCGTCACCTTCTTCGCCCCTTCGTCGGGATTAAGAGCCTTGTCGATCGCTTCATCGAGCAGCCGCTTTGCCGGACTGTAGCCGACGAAGTGGCCGGCGTTCTTTTCCTCCTGGCGCTGCCTGCCAGCGAAAACATAGGGGTGATCGCCGTCACGCTTTTTGAGCTGTTCCCGGAGGATGGCAATGACCATCTCGGGCAGCACCAGCGTGCCCGCGTTGTTCTTCTCACCCTTCTCCTTCGGAATCTTCCAGACACCATCTTCGAGCGACACATCTTCCCAGCGCATCGCCGCGACCTTCTGCCGGCGCTGGCCGGTTAGAAGAAGGACCTTGCACAACGCCCCAAAGGTTCCGCGCCGGTCGAGGACGGGCCAAATCAACTTAAGTTCGTCGTCCTTGAGGTCCCGATCCCGCTCATGCTCCTTCGGACTGTAGCGAGACGTCGTCTTGTCGGTGGCGGGCCTATAATCATCCGTGCGCTCGGCGTGGAAATTCATGACTTGCCGAACGATCTGCCGCACGTATTCTGCCTGACGGTCGCCGTGCTCGGCCTGAACATCATCGAGCAACCTCGCAACGTCGCTCTTGCGGATGGCCACAAAGTCTCGGTCTTTCCATAGGGGTAAGATCCGCTGATTCAGGATGCGCTCGATCTCGCTCCTGGATCGAAGTTTCGAGACGTGCATAGCCAGAAACCTTTTGGTGACGCTTCCGAAGGTTTCGATTTCGGGTGCTTCCTCAAAGGCGGGCAGCCCCAGCTTTATGCGTCGGATGGCCTCCCGCGCCATGGTGCGGACTTCATCCAGGGGCGGGCTTATTTCCTTCGCATCAATGACCGTCCCCCGCACCTCACGCCATTTCTGCTCGCCCTTTGGATTTCGGGCGACCACGACAAAAGACTTGTGGCCCTTTGGACTCTTGGTCGTGGCCGGCCTCACCCTGACATAGAGGCCCGCGCAATCGGCGACTGGCCTGAGATACTGCTTCTCGGCAGGCTTCAGGTCCTTGATTCCGCCTTCAGCAACTTTCTTCTTTGCCGCCATCGCTTGCCTCCCGGCTAACATCGGGCTAACAAATTGTTAGCCTCTCATGGGATAACACAGGCTAACACAGGCTAAGGGGGCAGGCTAGAGCGCGCGGATAATCTGGGGTTTTGATATCCAGTGTTAGGCGGTGATATGCGAAATTATCAGACTACGAATCTGGGGGTTGGGGATTCGAATTCCTCCGGGCGCGCCATTCTTTCTGAGTGTTTGCGGAATTGGGCCGAACCAATTTTTTGCGTCAGCAACGGCGTCGCAATCAAACTAGGGATTTTTGAGATACGTCGCGCTTCCGGAGCCACCGGTTCATCCTTAATACCGGCAACCAGGCCCTCATCGCCGATTGGCCTGAGTTCAGCAGATCGTTGACTGGCCGTCCTTATATTCTCCCTCGACCCAACAGAAAACATCCACTCGACAGAAGCGTGAGCGACAGCCGTCATATTCGGTTGATGGTGGGAACGGGTACGCCGTAGGCCGTGATGGCGAGGATAATGTCGACGCGGCTGCCGTCCTGCGCCAAGGGCAGCAGCAGGCGTTCCAGCCACGGACCGTATCTATCGCTGCGGAATGTGGGGCGCCCCGATTTGAAGGCGATGACCCCGTCATTGGCGGTGATATGCAACTGCCCATAGGATTCGGCGTCGGGGGCAGCGCCAGGCACCTCGTCGACCCACCACCTCGTATAGTCCCGCCCCATGACCCGCGCGATTTCGGTCCCGATAAGCCGGTACCGGTACCGAAGCGGATCCCGCGTCACATCCAAGAGCCAGATATGCGGCAACAAGGAGGGAACCGCGATGGGGTCGAAATGCTGTCGGCCGGGGAGCCTTTGAGCACTCGGTCTTATCGAAGTCCAGTAAGCATGGAGATGTTGAAGCCGACTGTCCGCTTCGGGTGGAAGCTTGCCAATTAGGAAGCGCTCGACTGGGTCGCTCATAACCCCACGCTGACAGGAGGCGTATCACAACTCCGACCGGCGAACGCCCTCAAGGAAGCTTGATAGGGTTTCGCTTCCTAAGCAACAGATCAATCGTCTCGATTGTCCCCCTGCTCAACTTCAACATTCGATCCCTTCCTCCCGTCATAAACAGGATCAGGCCTGTTCGGCGCGGATAAGATCGGCGGCTTTTTCCCCCATCATCAAAACGCAGGCATTGATATGGGCGGAAACGAGGTCCGGCATGGCCGAAGCGTCGACCACGCGCAAGCCGCCGACACCCCGCACTTTCATCTCGGGATCGAGCACGGCGTCGGGACCCGTTCCCATGGGGCAGGTGCAGGCCGGATGGTTGACGGTGATCAGCGTCTCCCGGCTATAGGCGTCGATTTCCTCATCGCTTTGCACGGCATCGCCCGGCGCCAGCTCGATGCCGCGGAAAGGATCGAGCGGCTTCTGCCGCGCGATGTCCCGGCCGATCTTGAAGGCCTTGCGAAGGGTCGCGACATCCTGGGGCGAGGAGAGGAAATTGCAATGGACGGCCACGCGGTCCAAGGGATCGGCCGATCGCAATTCAACGTAGCCCCGGCTTTCGGGATGCAGCAGGACGGGGCGGATCGCGAAGGCATCCTGATAGGGCTTCCTGATCCCCGGCAGCCAGAGATGCGCATAGGGCGGGTTCATCGGAAACATGTATTCGACGTCCGGCACGGCCAACTCGGGATCGGTCTTGAAAAACGCCATCACGCCGGAAGGGATCGAGGCTGCGAAGCCTGAGCCCACGAAATAGGCGCGAAGCATGTTGAACGCCATGCGGTCCGCCCGCATGTTTCGATGGAACTCGCCGGGGGCCTTGCGCTGATAGAGCGCCGCCGTCGTCAGGTGATCCTGCAGGTTCCGCCCGACCGGCAAATCGACCACCACCGGAATCCCGTGTTCCTTCAGATGAGCCGCCGGCCCGATCCCAGACAGCATCAGCAGTTGCGGGGAATTGAAGACACCCCCGGAGAGGATGACCTCCCGCTCGGCGAAAGCCTGAAATTTTTCCCCGCTCCGGTCGATGTATTCGACGCCGATCGCCCGGCCCTTGTCGATCAGGATCCGGCTTGCGACCGAATGGGTTCGGACGTTGAGGTTCGCCCGCGCCCGCGCCGGGCGAAGATAGGCGGTAGCCGCCGAGGAGCGGTAGCCGTTGCGGATGGTATATTGGGTCCGGCCGATGCCCTCCCCGCGATATCCGGACATATCGCTGTTTTCGGCGTAGCCCAGTTGGACGGCCGCCTCCTTCCAGGCCTGCGACAGGGGATCGGTCAAGCGGGTCCATTGGACACCGATCGGCCCGTCGCCGCCGCGCAGGTCGCTCGCGCCGTCTTCGGCGGTTTCGGCGCGCTTGAAATAGGGCAGGACATCGGCATAGGACCAGCCCGTCGCTCCGTTCTGGGCCCAGCGGTCATAATCGCCGGGATCGCCGCGCGTATAGGACATGACATTGATCGACGAAGACCCGCCCAGAACCTTGCCGCGCGCGATCTCGATCCGGCGGTTGCCGACGTTGGGTTCGGGCTCCGACAGATAACGCCAGTCGTGCAGCTTATGGGCGTAGAGCTTGCCGACCCCCAGGGGGATATGGATCAAGGGATCCCAATCGCTTCCCCCGGCCTCCAGAAGAAGCACGGAACGCGACTTGTCCTCCGTCAGCCGGCCGGCCAGGACGCAGCCCGCGGATCCGGCGCCGACCACGATATAGTCGTAAGTTTGAGGCGAGGGGTTCCGCGTGATCACCGAAGCCTTCGCCCCTCTGTCGTTAGACGTCCCTTGCAAAACATACAGTGGTTCGAGAGCGTGGAACAACCCGTTTGCCGGGCGGCGATCGGGCGCTCTCGGCGATTCCTGTCTTGCGGTAGACTGCTGGAAAGCTATCCCTATGATAGGTTGGTATCCCCTCTGCATCGGATCGCCCATGTCCCAAATCTCTCGCGATGAGGCGGTGCCTCTCCTGTTTTCGCCGATCACCCTGCGTGGCGTGACGGCGCGCAATCGCATCGTCGTGTCTCCCATGTGCCAATATGTGTCGGTCGAAGGCGGCCCGACGGACTGGCACCTCGTCCATCTCGGGAAATTCGCTATCGGCGGAGCGGGCATCGTCTTCGGAGAGGAAACCGCGATCGAGCCGCGGGGCCGGAAGACTTACGATTGCGCGGGCATGTACGACGATCGCCATATCGCGCAATACGGCCGTATCAACGATTTCCTGAAATCCATGGGCTCCGTTCCCGCGATCCAGCTTGGCCATGCCGGAGCGCTGGGAGCCTGCCATGGAGCGATGCAGGGTTGGGAGCCGCTCACCGAAAAGGACGCGGCGCAGGGCCTGCCCCCTTGGGAGTGCCTCTCGGCGGGAGGCGGGGCCGGGATCAAGCGGGCGGCGGTCCGGCTCAAGATGATGGATCGCGACGACATCGCGGCGGTCATGCAGGCCTGGAAAGACGCGACCCGCCGCAGCCTGGAGGCCGGCTTCGAGATCCTGGAAATCCACGGGGCGCATGGCTACCTGATCCACGAGTTCCTGTCGCCCGCGACCAACAGGCGCAACGACGCCTATGGCGGGGATCTTGAAGGCCGCATGCGTTTCGCGCTCGAAGTCGTGGAGGCGGTGCGGTCCGTCTGGCCGCAGGACAAGCCGCTTTTCTACCGGGCCTCGGTGCTGGACGGCAAAGGCGGGGAATGGGTGCTGGAGGATACCATCGCGCTCGCGAAGGCCTTGCGCGAGCGGGGGGTCGACGTCATCGACTGTTCCTCGGGCGGGATCACGGGCGACAGCCGGCTACTGGGGATCCCCCGGGTGCCCGGTTATCACGTCAGCCACTCCACGCGGATCAAGCAGGAGACGGGCGCCCCGACGATGCTCGTGGGCCTCGTCACCGACGCCCATCAGGCCGAGGCCATCCTGCGGAACGGGCAGGCGGATCTCATCGGCATGGCGCGGGAGCTCATGTACGAGAGCCATTGGCCGGTCCATGCCGCCCGCGAACTCGGCGTTCCCAATTATCTGGAGCTTTTCCCCGAGCCTTACACCTTTCGGCTCAAGATCCGGGAGGAGCACAAGGTTCAATATCCGCACGGCTCGGAAGTCCTCATTCCGCATTCGCAGGACGAGGTCATCCGATACCGCTGGGAGGATGCGCCGGGAACCTGAAGCCCGCCTGCTTCCTCAGCGCTTGATGACGGCTTCGGCTTCCATGGCCGGCGCGCCTTCCGGGGTTTCGACCCAGAGGCGGACCTTGCCCGTCTCATCCGGCGCATCGCCGCAGACGGCGAAGGGGGCGATATCGAAAATCGGCTGGAGCGCCCGGAAACGGAAACGCGCCACCTGGCTTCCCGCCATCTCCCACCGCAAGAGGTCGAGGAGCAGGGTGGCCAGCAGCGGGCCATGGACGATGAGCCCCGGATAGCCCTCGGTCTCCGTCACATAGCGCCGGTCGTAATGGATGCGGTGCCCGTTGAAGGTCAGCGCTGAATAGCGGAAGAGCAGCACGTCGTCAGGCTCGATCTTCCGGCGCCAGCTTGCGGCTTTGGGGCTGGCCGCCGGCTTTGGGGCGGGCTTGGCCTGCCCGGGAGAGGGCATGTCCCGATAGACGATGTCATGCTCTTCCCTGATCGCGAGGCCGGCCGGGCCGGTTATCTCATGGCGCACCAAGACGAAAACCAGGGGACCGGTGCTGCCTTCCTTGAGGGTGACATCGGCGACGGTGGAAACCCGGCGGATCGCCTCGCCGATCCGGAGGGGGCTCAGGAATTCGAGCCGCCCGCCCGCCCACATGCGGCGCGGCAGTTCGACCGGCGGCAAGAGGCCGCCGCGTTTTGGATGCCCATCCGGCCCCAGGTCCGATTGGCGACGGATCGGCAGGAAATAAAGCCAATGCCAGAGGGGCGGGAGGCCATCCCCGGCCTGCGGCGCGGGATCGGCCCGGTCCAGGGTGGCCGAAAGCGCCGTCACGGGCACCGGCGTCACCACATCCTCAAGGGTCTCCGTGCGTCCGATCCAGGACCGGAGATGTTCGATATCGACGCTCATCCTCGCGGCCTTCCTCCCAATCCCGAGGTCAGGCTATGAGAATGCCGCCTTGCGCGCAATGGCCGACCGGCTCACTTTAACCCACCCTGCGCTTGAAGCCGATGGAAGGTCATGCCGTCCCCTGAACCCAACCCGGCGCGCCCGGGCAACCGCCCCCTCGACGGCATTCTCGTCATCAGCCTGGAACATGCGATTGCCGCACCCTTCGCCACGCGGCAGCTTGCGGATCTCGGGGCGCGTGTCATCAAGGTGGAACGGCCCGGCGTCGGCGATTTCGCTCGGGCCTATGACGAGCGAGTGAGAGGCCTTTCCTCCCATTTCGTGTGGTGCAACCGCTCGAAGGAGAGCCTGACCCTCGACCTCAAGCATCCCTCGGCCCGCGAGATCCTGGCCCGGCTCGTGGCCCGGGCCGACGTGCTGGTCCAGAACCTGGCGCCCGGCGCCGCGGCGCGGCTCGGATTGGCGGCTGCGGATCTTCGTCCCGCGCATCCGCGGCTTATCCTCTGCGACATATCGGGTTACGGCCCCGACGGTCCCTATCGGGACAAGAAGGCCTACGATCTCCTGATCCAGGCCGAAGCCGGCATTCTGTCGATCACCGGAACCCCCGCGGATCCTGCCAAAGTGGGCGTCTCGATCGCGGATATCGCCTCCGGCAGCTACGCCTTCAGCAGCATCCTGAGCGCGCTGATCCTGCGCGGTCGCACGGGCGAGGGCAGCCATATCGAAATATCAATGCTCGAGGCCCTGGGCGAATGGATGGGCTTCCCGATGTATTACGCCTTCGAGGGAGCCGCCGCACCGAACCGCACCGGCGCCAGCCACGCCACGATCTTTCCCTATGGACCCTTTCCGACCGGCGGCGGTGGGACGGTGATCTTCGGCATCCAGAACGAGCGGGAATGGGCAACCTTCTGCGAGACCGTGTTGGAGCAGCCCGGCGTGGCGAAAGACGAGAAATTCTCGACCAACGCCCGGCGAACCGCAAATCGGGATACGCTTTTCTCCCTCATTTCCCGGACCTTCGAGCGGATGCCGGTGGAGCAGGTGGTGGCCCGGCTGGACCAAGCCCGAATCGCCAACGCGCGGATGAACGGCATGGCGGATTTCTGGGATCATCCACAACTGAAGGCGCGTCAAAGGTGGCGTGAGGTGGATACTCCCCAAGGTCCGGTGCCGGCGCTTCTGCCCGTCACCGGAGCCGATACCTTCGCCCCGCGAATGGACGCGGTCCCCGCCCTGGGCCAGCACACGGATGCGATCCTGCGGGAACTGGGATATAGCGACGCCTCGATAGGCAAGCTCAAGGCGGATGGGTGCCTCTAAGGCCGAGGTCCCCGTTCAATCGGCCAATTCCTTCGAGCAGATGTCCCGAACGCAACCACGCAGCCAGCGATGGGCGGGATCGGCATCAAGCCGAGGGTGCCAGAGCAATGAGACAGTGATCTCGGGAACAGGGATGGGGAGGGGAAAGCTCCACATTCCGGCACGCAAGTTTCCCGTGTGCCGCTCAGGAACGCTGGCGATCAGGTCGGAGGCTCGGGCGAGCGCCAGCGCGGTCGAAAAGCCGCTGACTGTCGTGACGATCTCCCGGCCCAGTCTGAGCGGCCGCAAGGCCTCGTCGATAGGCCCGTGGTCCTGTCCCCGACGCGAGACGAGGATATGCTTCCCCGCGGCATAACGGGCGGGTGTGATCCGGCCCCGGCACAGGGGATGGTCATTGCGGACGACGCCCATGAAGCGGTCTCGAAAGAGGGCCTGGGTCCGTACCTCCGGTCCCATCGATTTCCCCAAAACTCCCGTTTCGAGATCAACGGTCCCGTCGCGAAGGGCGGTGCTCTCCCTGTCCCATTTCTGCAGGAAGTGGACCCTCACGCGGGGTGCTTCCCGGGTGACGCGGGCGATGAGGCCCGGCCCGAAGTTTTCCACGAAACCGTCGCTGGTCCGCAGCGTGAATGTTTGGGCTAGTTGTGCGAGATCGAGCGTTTCGGCCGGACGTAGAACCGCCTCGCCGTTTTCCACGAGGTGACGCACCCGCTCCCGGAGCTCTATCGCCCTCGGTGTGGGGACAAGACCGCGCCCGGCCCTTACCAGCAACGGATCGCCCGTCGCCTCACGTAGCCGCGCGAGGGCCCGGCTCATCGCCGATGGGCTCAGCCGCAAGCGTCGGGCAGCGCGGGCGACGCTGCCCTCGGCTAGAAGCACATCGAGGGTAATCAGCAGGTTGAGATCGGGTTTCGACATTCATCGACTGTAGCACGAAGCGCATAGGTGATACGGCGTCTGATGCATGAATTAAATGCAATTAGTGCGTCTTCCGCCGCATATGGTGCGCGCCTAGTTTTTCGGGAGCCGCGTTTCGGAGCGGCCAGAAAGCGGGAGGCCATGTTGAAAACGATGGTTGCGATGGAAGTTCAGGCGCCCACCGGCGGTGCGGAACAATTCCCTTCGGTCCGCTGGGCGCTGGCCGGGCTTTCGCTATCCATACTGCTGTCCTCCCTCGGCACCAGCATCGCAAATGTGGGCCTGCCGGTTCTGGCGGAGGCCTTCGGCGCTTCCTTCCGGGAAGTCCAATGGGTCGTCCTCGCTTATCTGCTGGCCATCACGACCTTGATCGTCAGCGTCGGGCGGCTGGGTGACATCCTGGGCCGCCGGAGGCTGCTGCTGACCGGCATCTTGCTCTTCACCCTGGCTTCGTTGCTCTGTGGGGCGACGCCCTGGTTATGGCTGCTGATTGGAGCTCGTGCGGCCCAGGGCCTCGGTGCAGCCGTCATGATGGCTCTTGCCATGACCTTTGTCGGCGAGATTGTTCCGAAGGAAAAAACCGGCGGCGCCATGGGCCTGCTCGGCACCATGTCCGCGGTGGGCACGGCGCTCGGGCCGGCGCTGGGGGGCGTTCTGATCGCCGGACTTGGATGGCGGGCGATGTTCTTCGTCACTGTGCCGCTAGGTGTCATGACTGTTCTGCTCGCACATCGCTTTCTCCCGCCGGACTCCCGGAGGTCAAGGCAGGATCCCGCCACTTTCGACAAATTGGGAACGCTGCTGCTTGCCCTGACGCTTGCCGCCTATGCACTCGCCATGACGATCGGGCGGGGTCGTTTCGGGCTGCTGAGCCTTGCCTTGTTGCTGGCTGCGGCCTTCGGGATGGGGCTCTTCCTGGTTGTGGAGAAGAGGGTCGCCTCGCCGCTGCTCCGCCTGGAAATATTTCGTGAGTCAAGGCTGAGTGCGAGCCTGGCGACGAGCGCTCTTGTCGCGACGGTGATGATGGCGACTTTGGTGGTCGGACCCTTCTATCTCTCGCGCGCCTTGGGGCTTGACCCGGTGAAGGTCGGGCTGGTTTCGTCGGTGGGTCCATTCGTTGTCGCCCTGACCGGCCTGCCCGCCGGACGCCTGACCGACCGGTTCGGGCCGCAATGCGTGACCATCGCCGGCCTTGTCGGACTGGCCGCCGGGTCCTTCCTTCTCTTCCTCCTGCCGGCGAGGGCAGGGATATTGGGTTACGTTCTTCCCATCGCGGTCGTCACGGTCGGCTACGGCCTTTTTCAGACAGCCAATAATACCGCCGTCATGAGCGATATTCCGCAGGACCGGCGCGGGGTTATCTCCGGCATGCTCAATCTGTCGCGCAACCTCGGACTTGTGACCGGCGCATCGGTCATGGGGGCGGTCTTCGCTTTCGCGTCGGGAGCGATCGATGTCGCCGCCGCCCGGTCCGAGGCCGTTGCCGCCGGCATGCGAGTCTCATTCCTGGTGGCAACCATACTGATTGTCTTGGCCGTCGTTATAGACGTCGGAGGTCGGGTTCTCGCAGCGCGGGCCGGACCTGCCGGTGGCCTGTCGTGATATGGAGCTTGGCGCTCGGGCCCGAAAATGGCCTATCTAGTTTTCGGAACGGATAGGATGGCGTCGCTTGATCTTCGATCGATTCACTGGTCGGATCGGCAGGCTGCTCTTGCGCTGCTGCGTTTTGCTCGTTGCAGGGGCAAGCTCGGGCTGCTCGCCTCTTGGGA
This sequence comes from Rhodospirillales bacterium, assembly GCA_947473305.1. Taxonomy (GTDB): domain Bacteria; phylum Pseudomonadota; class Alphaproteobacteria; order ATCC43930; family CGMCC-115725; genus CANJCB01. The sequence goes on along the minus strand of CANJCB010000071.1, from coordinate 978 downwards.
TCATCAACGCCCTGACGCCGGGGAGCGGTTACCGGATCGTCCAGAATGTCGCCTACGGCCCGGAGGCTCGGCAGGGGCTCGATATCTATGTGCCCTTGGAGGCCAGGGACGCTCCCGTTATCGTGTTTTTCTACGGTGGTAATTGGGAACAAGGTTCGAAAGACGACTACCGCTTCGTGGGTCAGGCTTTCGTCTCCCACGGTTATATAGCGGTCATTCCGGACTACCGGCTTTATCCCGGGGTGCGCTATCCGGCGTTCCTGCAAGATGGAGCCGCGGCTGTCCGTTGGGTCCACGACAATATCTCGGTTCATGGCGGCGCCTCCGGCCCGCTGTTTCTCGGCGGGCATTCGGCAGGGGCCTATAATGCGGCCATGCTGGGGTTGGACAAACGCTGGCTCGGGGCCGTCGGGCTCGATCCGGATCGCGATCTCAGGGGGGTGATCGGCCTCGCCGGGCCTTACGATTTCCTGCCGATCAAGGATCCGGTGCTGAAGATCGTCTTCGGGCCGCCGGACGAATGGCCGGCGACGCAGCCGATCCGCTATGCGCACAAAGGCGCGCCGCCGTTCTTCCTGGCGTCGGGCAGTGCCGACACGACGGTCGATCCCGGGAACGCCACCCGGCTGGCGGATCGTCTCAAGGAAGACGGGGGCTCGGTGGACATTAAATTCTACGAGGGCATCAGCCATCGGGAACTGGTGGGGTCGCTGGCGGCGCCGTTGAGGTTCCTCGATCCGGCCCTTAAAGATGCGGTCGCTTTCATGAAGAGGGTTTCCCCGCCTCTAATTCCGGCTCCGTGACCCTCGGTTGCATCAGCGGAAGTATCTGTAAAGAATAGTAACTGGCGGGATCTGTTGGTGACAGATCGTTACAGGAAAGGGGGGCCTGTAACAGGAACGAGCCTTTTGTAACAAGGGCTGTGTTCTGTAACAGATTTCACCGGAACTGTTGCGATTCGACACCCTTTGTTTCTGT
>CANJCB010000070.1 GCA_947473305.1 Rhodospirillales bacterium | reverse complement strand
GAAGCGCCGAACGGCGGCATAGCTCTCCACGGCAAACATCCCCGGCCGCTCCCAAAAGGAGCAGCCTAACAACGGCCGGATTTTACTCCGCCACGCTCAGCACGCCGCCGGCGTTCCAATGGCCCACTTTGTCACCGGCGCATCCACTCCAGCACGACCTGCATCGATTCGCTGACGCTTGCTTCGATGACTAGGCCGTCCTTCAGGAGGGCCGGTCCCCCAGTCAGTTCGACCTCGCTCCGGTTATGGGTCTGGATGGACCAGAAGCCCGGCTGGAACCACGACCAGAATTTTCGGATGCGGATCTGCAGGGGGGCGGCCTGCGCATAACCGGGATCGCTGGGCGAAAGCACCCGATAGCCGCTTTCCCGCAGGCTGGAGATCAAGGAAGTCCTGACCAATTCGGCGACGGTCTGGCCTTCCGGCAGCAAGACGTCGCCGAGTGCCTTGCCGTAGCTGTTGCGCTTGCGCCCGATGGCCCGGGCTTTCGTCGCCGGGTTGGCGATATCGCCATCCGAGAGGGAGGGGATATCCGGCTGGCTCGGCGCGGATTCGAAAACCCGGAGGTCCTCGACCTTCTCGACCTTGACCGGAACGCCATCGGCAGGGTTGGCCGGCGCGGCCGCAGGGGCGACGGTGACAACGCTCCGGGAGGTGGCGCAGCCCGATAAGGCCAGCACCGCAACGAGGGCCAGAATCGGCGAAAAACGTCCCATCGGCGTCTCCGAATAAAATTCTCGATCCGCTATTTACGGGATGATCCGGCGAGAGGGGAGAGAAAAAACAGGTTTCCAAACTGCGGGGACACGGGCCTTCTGCCCCGCCGAAAACGAAGTCGGCCGCGCTTGGAAAAACGCGGCCGTCCTCCGGATACCAATCAGGCGGGTGAGATCAGGCGCCCGCCATCACGCGCTGGGTCTCCTTGGCGAAGAGGTCGGCGTTCTCGCCCCAGTATTTGGGCTCGAAGGTCATGAAACCATCCATCGTGCCGGTCTTGTCATAGCCGGGGATGGCCTGGACCTCCGGTGGGAACGGCGTCTTGGAGGGATCCAGCAGCGGCAGGTTCCCCGAGGCGATGGACCAGTTCAGCATCACGTCGGGGCGCAGGACGACATCCATCAATTCATAGAAGGCGTCCATCGGGCTGCCCTTCAGGGCGATGATCCCGCTCGGCGACACATAGAGGGTCTGGGGATCGCGATACTGCGCCAGGGGCAGGCCGGCCTTGCGCAGGTTGTAATAGGGCACGTACCAGCAGTCGCCCAGGAAGGCTTCGCCCTCGGTCCAGAGCTTGATCTGCTCGGCGCTGGTCGACCAATATTTGACCGCATTGGCCTTGGCCTGGCGCATCACGTCCCAGACCGCTTTCAGGTCCTTGATATTGTTCGGGTCCTGGTCGGTCTGGAGCGCCGCCGTCCAGACCCGGCTGGTATAGTCGCGGTCGCCGACGATCCCGGTCTTGTATTTGGGGTCGAGCAGGATCTTGAAGCCCTTGGCATCGACCTCGGCCTTGTCGACCTTCCGGGTGTCATAGGCCATGGTCGCCCCGGACAGGCTGAAGGGGATCGAGGTCAGCTTGCCGCCGCCCGCGATGTCGCGATGCATGGCGACGGTCTTCTGCACCAGGCCGCTGAGCTTCGGGATCTTGGCCTCGTCGATATCGACCCCGAGATCGAGCGCGCGCACCCGCCAGATCGTCACCAGGGTGGAAGACCAGAAGAAATTATAGACGCCCAGCCCCTCGGCCCGGACCTTGGCGACGATCTCGTCGGGCGAGCCATAGGATCCTTCGGCGACCTTGATCCCGGTCTTGGCCGTGAAGGGATCGAAGGCGAATTTCCGGAAGGACGCGCCGGAGACCCCGCCATAGCTGTCGAAACGCACCTGGTCGGTCGCCGCCTGGGCCGCGCGGGACCACAAGGTGGAGCCGGTCGTCGCCGCGCCCGCCGCCGTGGCCATGAGCCCGATGCTCGCCAGGAAGGTCCGCCGGTCAATGTCGCCATTGCCGAAGCGCTCGCGCAGTCCCTCGTACTGCTTGGTGATATCCTGCTTACGTCCCATCGCAATGGCCTCCTTCGGTTTCGTTGAGATTGTCTCGGTTTGGTCCTCCGGCGATACGGGATCGAGGATAGCGCCTGGCGCCGCGCGACGCCATACCCCGGTGATCAGTTCAAGGCGAAGATCGCGGCGTTGAGCGTCGAGGCGAAAGCGACCCATAAGGCATAGGGGACGAACAGTCCCGCCGCCGCGCGATCCCTTGGCCAGGTTCTGGCGATGAAAGCCAGGATCGTGGCGAGCAGCAGCAGGATGACGACCAGCGCCAGGCCGATCCGATGGGCGCCGAAGAAGACCGGCGACCAGAGGAAATTGAGAACCAGCTGCGCGGCCCAAAGCTTCATCGCCGCGCCGCCGCGATCCCTTTGCCAGACCCGCCAGCCGGCAAGGGCTATGGCGATATAGAGCAGCGTCCAGGCCGGACCGAACACCCAGCCCGGCGGCGTGAAGGACGGCTTGGCCAGGCCCGCGTACCAGGCCGCCGGCGCCGTGAGATAGCCCAGCAGCAGCCCGCCGCCCAGGACCAGGACGAGGAAGGCGGCCAAGGAGAGGCCCCGACGCGCGCGGGACGAATGATCTGTCATGGTCTCTTGTCCTGCTTCATGCGCTTTCCCTCCCAGGCCCGCGCGGCACGCCTCCTGCCCGCGCAGGGTAAGCGTTTCCCCACCTGGAGCAAGATCCGACTCCGCAGTCCTATCTAGAACCCACCCGGACTTCGACTGTAGTCGGCGACGGGAATTACCCTTCGGCGGGCGAAGGTGCAAAATTGCGCTTTGGCGCGCGGCGTATCGGTCAACTTCGAGGGATCCCCTGGCTGTGGAGCGCCGCCGAATGTCCGTCGTCAGTTTTTTCCGCTATCACGTCCGCCTCATGGTGGGGGAACTGCCGACCGCCACGCAATTCCTCACCGCCCGCAGCGTCGAAAGCGCGATCCGGGAGGGCGAGAAAATCTTCCAGGAGCGCTGGCCCTTCTACGACGGCTTCCAGATCCTCGATACGACGCGGGTGATCTATCGCCATACCGTCGTCATCCGGCATCTGCATTAGGCAGCCGCCGCCAGGGCGAAGCGGCGGCAATGGTCGAGGTAGGCGGCCTCATGGACGGAGACCAGATCGACGACGCTGGACCAGAGCCAGGACGGCGCGTCGAGGGTCAGGGTATGGGCCTTGCCGAATTCCTTCAGCCAGCGGGCGCGGGTCTCCGCGTCCATCTGGCGGCCATGGGCGCGGCCGACCACCCCGGCGAGATAGGCCGCGAGGCCCATGGCTTCCGGCTGGCTGAGGCGGTTGACCTCGATCTTCAGGTCCTGGGGCATCAGTTCCCGCAGGATGACGCCCGACCCCAGGAGCCGCGCGGCGATCATCCGGTCTCCCAGATGGGGCGACAACGCCTTGGCCCCGGTGACGACCCTCACCGCGTTGTCGCGCGGCATCGCGGCGTTGGCCTGGCGGGGCGCGGCGGCGGTGACGCCCTCCTTCACATCGACCAGGCAGACCGTCGCGTTCGCGCCTTGTCCTATCCTGACCATCGCGGCGTAGCGCATGCGGCCGAGCGAGCTGCAGCCCTTCACCCAATAGGCGGCATCGATGAGCTTGATCGGCTCGGAGGGGGCGCGGCCCTTGAAGCGGGACAGGGCCTCCCGGACCTCGGCCTGTTGGAAGAGGTCCGCGAGGGCCAGCCGCTCCTCGTCCGTGAGGACCCAGAATTTGCGGCCCAGGGGAATGACGGGCTCGACCGTTTCCAGGCGTTCCTGGGCCAGGTGGCGCCACCGCCGCCGGATCGATAGGGACAGCAGTTTCTGGATGCCGCTGGGGCGGAAGAGCTTTTCGCGCTGGCTGTCGAATTTGCCGGCCAGCGCGGTTTCATATCCGACGACGAGATGCTCCAGGATCTTGGCGGTGGTGACGCCGGGAAGATCGGACCCGCGCGCTGCCGAGGCCAGGGACAGCCCCAGCCGGATCAGGTCGTGCGCCGGATTGCCGATGACGGTCTGGTCGAGGTCGCGGATCTGGACCGCGACCCGCCCCTTCGCATCGGCGATGGGGCCGAGGTTGCCGACATGGCAATCGCCGCAAATCCAGACCGGCGGTCCTTCCGGGATCTGGCCCCGGCTTTCTCCCAGCCAGGTGTAGAATTTCGCGGTGCTGCCCCGGACATAGGCATGGGCCGACCGCGCCATCTTGAGATTGCGGGCATAAAGAAGCTTTTCGGCGCGCTCTGCCGGTTTGACCATGGGTGATTTTCTCGGGATCGTCGAAAACGGCGGTGGCCGAGATAAATCGCCCAGCCGGTGAATCGTTCCCGCTTTACCGCCCGCCGCGCGGGGCCGCGCGCCACTGGTCGACCATGGCCAGGAATTCCTTCGGCTTGAAGGGCTTGGCGATATAGTCGGACATGCCCGCCGCGAGATATTCGTCGCGCGCCCCCTGCATCGCATGGGCCGTCATGGCGATGATCGGGATCTCGGCGAAAGCGCCGCCGATGGCGCGGATGCGGCGGGTCGCCTCGACCCCGCCCATCACCGGCATCTGGATATCCATCAGCACCAGGTCGTAGTCGGCCCGCTGGATCGCCTCCACGGCGGCCATGCCGTTTTCCGCCACCTCGATCGCATGGCCCGCCTTGGCGAGCAGCTTCACGGCGATCTGCTGGTTGATCACATTGTCCTCGGCCAGCAGGATCCGGATGCCCGTCGCCGCTCCCGGGGGCGGGGCCTCCGCCTTGGGGTCGGTGGGCGCGGGGTCGGTGGGCGCGGGGATGGCCGGCGTGGGGTCGGTGGGCGCGGCGGCGCGCGCGCCCAGGGCCTGGCCGATGCAATCGAGCAGGCATTGGCGGCGGATGGGCTTGGTCAGATAGCCATCGAAGGCGTCTTCCGCCTTTCCGGAATCCCCGACCGAAGAGGCGAGGATGACCCGGGTCGCGGCCCAGGCCGGGTTGCCCCGGATCCGGGCTAGGAGCGCGTCGCCGGACATTCCGGGCATCGCCCGGTCGGTGACGACGAGATCGTAGGCGAGGCCCTGGGCGCTGGCCTGGGCCAGCGCTGCCAGCGCCGCGAAGCCGTCGGCCGCCTCCGCGACGATCATGCCGCTTTCGCCCAGGCGCAGGCGCAGGAGGCGGCGGTTCAATTCGGTGTCGTCCACGACCAGGACACGCTTGCCGCTCCATTCGCCGGGGCGGGCGCGGCGGTTGCCGCTGCAGCGGTCGCCAGCACAAGCGGCAGGGTGAACCAGAAGCTGCTGCCGGATCCGGGCGTGCTGGCGACGCCGATCCGGCCTTCCATCAGCTCGACCAGTTCCTTGCAGATCGCGAGGCCGAGGCCGGTGCCGCCGTAGCGCCGGGAAATCGAGCTGTCGGCCTGCATGAATTTCCGGAAGAGCCGCTCGCGGGTCGGCGCGTCGATGCCGATGCCGGTGTCCACGATCTCGAAGCGCAGCAGGGGCGGCTGGTCCGCGCTCCCCGTGACCCCAATCTCCACGGCGACCGAGCCCCGCTCGGTGAATTTTATCGCGTTGCTCACGAGGTTGAAGAGCACCTGCCGCAGCCTTCCAGGATCGCCGCGAAGCGCCCGGGGCGTGTCCGCCGCCATGATCATGCCGATTTCGAGGGACTTGTCCGCCGCGCGGGGCGCCATGAGCGCCAACACGCCGTCGACCAGCTCTTCGAGGTCGAAGTCCACCGCCTCCAGCTCCACATGGCCGGTTTCGAGCTTGGAGATGTCGAGCACGTCGTTGATGACCGCCAGCAGCCCGTCGGCCGAGACGCGGACGGCCTCGGCGAAGTGGCGCTGCTCGTCGTCCAGCGGGGTGTCGAGCAGCAGCCCGTTCATGCCGATGATGCCGTTCATCGGGGTGCGGATCTCGTGGCTCATGCTCGCCAGGAATTCCGATTTCGCGCGGTTGGCCGCCTCGGCCTCGTCCTTGGCCGTGCGCAGGGCGTCCTCGTAGCGGACCCGTTCCGTGATGTTGCGGATCGTGCTGACGATCTCGGGCATCCCGGTTTGCGGATTGGTCGCCCGGGTCATATTCGCCTCGACCCAGATCTCCGTGCCGTCCTTGCGCAGCGCCCGGTGGGTCAGCAGGATCGGCTCCCCCTTGGCCTGTCGCATCGCGTTGAGCAGGTCCTCCACATGATCGGGATGGACCACCGCGCCCACCGGCTGGCCTTCGAGCTCCGAGGGGTCGTAGCCGTAAAGCTGGCGGACGGAGGGCGACGCATAGAGGCGCACCTCGGTTTCCGCGTCGCTCACCGAAATCACGTCGGAGGAGTTTTCGGCGAGCAGGCGGTAGCGGGCCTCGCTGCGGGCCAGTTCGCGGTCGGACCGCTTCTGCGCGTTCGCCTGGGCGATCAGGCGCCGGCTGAAGAGCGCGACGATGAGCGCCAGCAGCAGGCCGCCGAAAAGATGGTTGCGCAGGTCCTGGCGCCAGTCCGCGAGGACCTCGTCCATCCCGGCGGTGGCGAAGACATAGAGCGGATAGCTCGGCACGGCTTCGCGCGCATAGAGCCGCGTCACCCCGTCGATCCGCGAGGTCGCGATCCCATTGACCGAGGGCGGGCGGGTTCCCGGCTCCCATTGCAGCCCGCCCAGACTGGGAGGGCGCGTTCCGACTAGGCTCTCCAGGAAGGGGAGGCGCATCAGGAAGGTCCCGTTGTCCGCCGCCAGGACGATGGTGCCGAGGCTGCCGATCTCGAACTTGCCGTAAAACTCCTTGAAATAAGAGGTGGTGATCGTCGCCAGCAGCACCCCGCCGAAGGAACCGTCCGGACGATCGAAGCGCCGGGACACCGGGATGATCCAATTGTCCGTGACCCGGCTCTTTACCGGCGCGCCGAGATGCAGCCGCGCGCCCGGATGGTCCCGGTGGAACTGGAAATAATCCCGGTCGGCGATGCTCACATCCGGCGTCGTTGGCCGGGAGTTCAGGAAAAGCTTGCCCTCGGCATTGACCACCGCGATGCCGTCGAGCTGCGGCAGGACGCCCATGATCGTGGCGAAAACGCCGCGCAGCCGCGCCTGGGCCTCCGCCTCGTCCAGGCTGTCCCGCTCCAGCCGTTCGACGAGGCCGGTCAGCGCGCCTTCCACGGCGCGGATCGCATCCTCGGCGTGCTGGGAGACGGCCTGGGCCAGGTTGACGGTATTGTTGTGCGTGCGCTCGATATCGCCGGACCGCTCGTACCAGAGATTGGTGGCGTCGAGCCCGATCACCAGGAGGCCGATGGCGACCACCAGGGCGATGGTTTTCGCCTGGAGCGAAAGCGCGGGCGAAAGCGCGGTGGCGGGCGCGGGTTCAGGCGCCGTCTTGGGGTCGGTCGCAGACGATCTGCTCAGTCCCATGGATTTTCCGCTTCCGCTCCCGTCCCCGGCCGAAAGACACCCCGAAGGGATAGGGTATATTGTTGATACTTTATTAAAAATATCACAATCAGACAGGTCGCCGCCGCCCTTTTCCGGGGACTTTCGGGGGAAAAAGCGGGAGAAACCGAGGCTGTTTCGACTTAAGGGGGAAAACGGCGGGAGGGAGTCCCGTCCTTGCTCGCGGCGCACCCCTCCTTTTTTGCGCGCGGCCCAACTATATTGGTCAGACGACCACTTGGAGCGAAGAGCGATGACATCCAAGAAGCACCTGGCTTACTCCATTGCCGTCCTGGCGATGGCCTGTGTTGTTTCAGCGCCGGCCCGGGCGGATTTCTTCGACGGCGCGCGGCGGACTTTCCAGAACGACATCCCGCGCTTCTTCACGGAAGACTTCCCGCATTTTTTCCAGGACGACATTCCCTGCGCCTTCGGGGGCCAGCCGACGAGCAAGACGAAAGCCTCCTGCCGCGCCGCGCCGCCCGCGCCCGTCCGCACGCCCGACAAACCGCCGCCGCCCGTCGTCGAGCCGCCGCCCGCCCCCAGAGATTGACGGCTTTACCCTCCGGTGAGACTCTGGGCGTCTCTTGGAGGGAAAGAACATGAACTACCTTCCGTCGATCCTCATCCTGGGCATCCTGGTGGCGGTCGCCTTGCCCGCCTATAACGACTATCGGGCGCGGGCCAGCGCCTTGGCGGAACGTGTCGCCACCTGCGAGGTGCGGGCGGCGGGCCGGGCACAGCAGGCTGCGGCGCGGGCCGCCGCGCGGACGGAGCCTCGCCGCGACCCGGTCCTCTGCGGTGGGGCGGGTTTCCAGGTCGCGTCGCTGGTGGCGAAAGCCGTCCGGCCGCTGATGTCCCTGCCGCCGGTGAAAGCCCCGACCGTCCTCGTGGCGCAGACGCCGGCGCCCGATCGCAAGGCCTCCCGGACCGCCGCGCGGGCTTTCCCCCGGCAGCCGGATCACCCCAGCTCCTGACCACCAGAGTTTCTGCCCTTCAGGCCTCGTCGTCTTCCAGGTGCCGGCGCAGCGCCTCGTTGATGAGCGAGCGCCACTCCGGCCCCTTGGCCATGAAGCCCGCGACGATATCGGCGTCGAGATCGAGGGCGACCGGCGTCCTGGGCACGGCGATCCGGGGACGCTCGCGCCTGCCGCGCTGGACGAGGCGGCCGCCCTGGTAGAGATCGGCCGCCGCGATCTGGGCGGCGGTCAATTCGGGGGCGTCTTCATATTCCTCGGGGGCGATGACATGGGCATCGACCCTAAGCAAGTCGCTTCCCGAAGGCGGCCTCTTCGCGCTCATTGCATTTCCTCATCGAGACGATATGCCGGGCGTCTGCTTGCCCGGTCTGTGGGCGCGGCGTCCAGACGACCATGATCCGCCGCCCGGTCAAGAGGCCGAGGGTCTGGAAGCGGGGCTCGCCGGAAGCCGGGCGCTTGTCCTCGACCGTCACGGTCGGGCCGAGGAAGAGGGCTTCGGCCTCGGCGAAGTCGAGCCCTCTCTCGTCAAGGATCGCGCGGCGCTTCTCCGGGTCGAAGGTGATGGTCATCCGGGCGACTTTAGAACGGTCTCCTCCGCCGGTCGATGGGAGAGCGAGCGGGCTCAGCCGATCCAGGCGATATCGTCGTAGTTGATCGGGGTGCGGTAGATCACGCCGTCCTGCTCGGCCTCGATCTCGATGCCGCCGGGCTCGCCGTCGATGCCGTCGATCTTGCCCACTATCTGCCCGATGATCCGCTCGCCGTCCTTCATTTCGATGATGACTTTCGAGGACCTGACCAGGGCCGCCGCGTCCGCCACCTGCCGGATGCGGAAAAGGTCCGTCGATGCGATAGGATAGGTGGCCATTCAATGCTCCATCAAGAGTTGAGGACCAGCTATCCAGGCCACAGGTTTAACGGACTGTGATGGGGCGCACAGTTGGCGATGAGGTCATTTCTTTGACCGTCCGCGAGGCTCCGGCCCGGCCCTTCGGAGGGGGTTGATTGTTTGTTTCGGCCTCGGCGGCTCGCCCGGACCCGGGGTTTCGCCAAGAAGGCCGCCCTTGCCAAGCGGCGGGGCAAGCGGCACTCTCTAGGCGATCACCAGATGATCCAAAGATATCAGTCAGTTAAGAGGCGGATTGTTGACAATCGGGCCGCAACGGCCTCGCACCAAGGGGAGAACATCATGGCGGGTAATTGGTCACGGCGCGTGGTTCTGGCGGGCATGGGGGCGGCGGCTTTCATCCAGCCCTCGTTCGCGGCGGATCGGGGCAAGCTCGCGAAGCTGCGCCAGCAGGGTTCCATGAAGATCGCCATCGCCAACGGCCTGCCCTGGAGCCAGCTCAATCCCGACGGCACCCTGAGTGGCATCGCGCCGGAGATCGTGCTGGCGGTGGCGCCCCGGATCGGCATTCCCAAGGTCGAGGCCACGGTCTCGACCTATGGCGAGCTGGTCCCCGGCCTGCAGGCCGGGCGCTGGGACATGATCGGCGCCAGCCTGACCATCTCGCCGGAACGCTGCCGGCAGGTGCTGTTCTGCGATCCCTTCTTCCGCGAGGATGCGACCCAATGGGTCGGCTTCCTGCCGGGCACCGTGAAGACCCCGCCCAAGAGCTTCGTCGAACTGACGGCCAACTTCGAGAGCATCGGCGTCTCGACCGGCAGCGCCGAGCTGCCCTATCTCAACCAGGCCATGGCCACGGCGGGCAAGAAGCCCACCCTCGTGCCCTTCGGCGATTCGCCGCTGCTGATCGACGCGCTCATCACCAAGCGCGTGCCCATCGTCACCGCCGACGCCAAGACCATGCATCTCTTCCAGAAGCAGCGCGGCAATTTCGAGATCGCGCCGGTGGATCCCGGCCATGTGAGCCGGGGGTCGGCCGGGGCCTTCCATCTGGAGGACCACGATCTCCACGACGCCTTCGTGGCCGAGTTCCGGGCCATGCGGACATCGGGGCAGATCGCCGCAATTCTCAAGAAGTACGATTTCGAGTACGATCCGAAGTTCATGGACTTCAGCGGCGAGCAGGCCTGCGCCATTCCCTGAGCCGCGAGTCCGATAGGAGACTGACATGGACGACGTGAAACTCCGCGACCCGCGCGGCGAGATGAAGGATGACGACGCGACGGTCGCGCTGATCGACAATCCGGATTCGACCGAGGAGATCCCGACCCTCGACTTCGCGCCCTATCTCGAAGGGCGGCCCGGGGGCAAGGAGGAGGTCGCGGCGAAGCTGCGCGAGATCACCATGACCGTGGGCTTCTTCTATCTGAAGAACCATGGCGTCCCGCAGCATCTGATCGACCAGGCCTTCGTGGAGAGCAAGCGCTTCCACGACCTGCCGGACGCCGAGAAGGACAAGCTCGCCTATAGCGACGAATACGGCATCGGCACGGGCTATCGGGGCGCTGGCAAGAAGAACGAATATTCCAATACCGCGCTCGTCACCAAGACCAAGCCCAGCCTCTATTCGCAATATTCCGTGCGGCGCGAGCCCGATGTCGCCCGCGCCAGCAAGGCTGAGTTGGGTCCCGGGGATACGATCAACGTCTGGCCCGACCTGCCGGGCTTCCGCCAGAACGTGCTGGCCTATCACGCGGCGGTGGAGACCCTGGCGCGGAGCTTCCTGCCGCTCTGGAGCATCGGGCTGGGATTGCCGGAGGATCATTTCGGCAAGTGGTTCAACCAGCCGCATTTCCAGCTCGGCCTGTTGCACTATCCGCCGCAGAAGGAGATCGGAAACCGCCAGTATGGGATCAATCCCCATACCGACAACGCCATGATGACCTTCCTCGCCCAGCAGGACATGCCGGGCCTCGCGGTGCGGATGCCGTCCGGCCATTGGCGCGCGGTCGATATCGTCCCCGGCACCCTGCTGGTCAACACCGGCAACGTGCTCGTGCAATGGACCAACGAGGATTATCTGTCGACGAAGCACCGGGTGATCAACACCAACGAGGTCGACCGCTATTCGATCCCGATCTTCTTCGGGCCGGACGACGAGACCCTGGTGGAGGTGCTGCCGACCTGCCGAGGCCCGGATCGCCCGCCGCTCTACCAGCCGATCACCTACCGCGATCTTCGGAACTGGTATTTCGGCAAGTCCAAGAGCTAGCCGCCGTAGCCCCGGCTGGAGTTGTCGTAGCGGCCGTCATGGTGATTGTGGCCGCCCACCGGGATATAGAGGCAACCGCTCAGCGAGAAAAGCGCGAGGGCGACGATGAGAAGCTTGTTCATGGTGGGTGTCCTTTAATTTGACACCACAACCACGGGGGGCGCGTTCCGTTCCGAAGGGTGACGAGAAGGCCCGGGAGCCTATTGCAGCTCCCGGCCTGTTTTTTACCGGTTCGTCACCGCGAGACGACCTCGCCTCTCTTTACCTCGGCATCGCGAGGGCCTCTTTACCCGTCATCGCGAGGCCGTAAGGCCGCGGTGATCCAGGGGTGCGTCGTGCAAGCGGAAACGCCTGGATTGCTTCGCTCCGCTGGCGGCAGGCGAAGCTTTGCTTCGCCGAGAGCCGCTCGCAATGACGGAGAGCGAACGGAGAGGCCGCCACCGATGGGTGAAGGCCCCTCCATCGTCGCAAGGTTCCCGGCTTCGGCCTAGCTCCGGCGCGTGTCGCCGCCGCCGTCCTGCTTCATCCGGTCCGGCTGGCCTTGCCCGGCGCTGGGCTGCCGCTGCTGGGACGGGTTCTGGCCGGGGACCTGTTCGACCTTGTGGCCGGCGGTCGTGGTCTGATCCGGGTTCGTGCGGTCCGGGCTGCGGTATTGCTGGCCGTCCGTGGGGTTCTGCTGTCCAGGGCTCTGCTGCCCAGGGCTCTGCTGCCCAGGGTTCTGCTGCCCAAGGTTCTGCTGTCCGGCGTTCTGCTGGCCGCTGTGCTGGCGACCCTGCTCCTGCTGGGCGTTTTGCTGCTGGTCCCTCTGCTGGCCCGCTTTGTCCTTGTCCATCCCGGGGGCCATCCCGGGGTTGCGGTCGAAGGCGTCGCTGTTCTTGGACATGTCACTCTCCACACCAATACGATGATACCGCCGATCTCTCATCCCCGGCCGAAGCGCGGGGTCGGAGGGAAGAGGATCGGTCCAGGTAAAACCGCTGGGTTTAGAGTGAGGTTCCCGCCTCGGGAAAAGCACCGAGGCGGGCGGCGTCGGTCAAACACCCCCGCTTCATGCGCCTAGGGCCTAATACTGCAGCTCCGCTAGGCAATCCTTCGCCAGTTCGTCGAGGGTGCCATAGATCGTCTTGCTGGCATTGGGTTGCGCCACGTAGCCGACCGTATCTTTCGAGCACAAGGTCACTTCTTCGTAAGTCGTCCTTCGTGTGCGTCGTCAGATCATTTGGGACAGATGGGGTTATAAATTAATGGAGGGTTGGCCTCATCTGGTTGGTTGATCTTATGCGGCGAGTTTGCGGTGAAGCAAGCGGCGCTGTTCGATGGTTTTCTGTTTGATGCGGTGTCTTTCCTG
>CANJCB010000069.1 GCA_947473305.1 Rhodospirillales bacterium | reverse complement strand
TTCCAGTCCGTCCGATGAAACCGGAATTATTGGAGATTGATCTCCACAACCCGGTTGCGCGGCTCGCGCACGCCGTCCGGCGTCGGGACCGGGGGCTCACGCTCGCCGACCCAGCTCTCCTGGATCTGGCCAGCGCCAACGCCCTTGGCTCGGAGCGCCGCGGCCACCGCGTCGGCGCGACGATGCGACAGCGCGAGATTGTAGGCATCCGTCCCGGAGAGATCGGCCTTGCCCTTCATCACGACACGCGTGCCGCCATTGGCCTTCACCGTGGCGATCACCTGATCGAGGATGCGCGCCGCTTCCGGCGTGATCTGCGACCGGTCGAAGTCGAAGTAGACATTGTACTGGCGCGGTGCGGCTGCCGGAGCAGGCGCGGCGGCGGCCGGAGGCTGAGCCACCGCGGGAGCGGGATTCAGCTGCGCCATCGCGGCCAGGAATTCCTTGTGGCAGGTGCCGTCGAGGCCGGTCTGCCAGTTCCGCTCGACCTCTTCGGTCCAGCAGTCGAACTTCACCTGGGCGCGGGCGGCGATGGTCGGCGCACGCTCACGAGCCCCGCCATCAAGCGCGGCCAACAACTGAGCGCGGCCCTGACGAAGCGCCGTGCGGGTGCCGAACGGAATTTCCATCGGGATCAGCCAGTTCTGGTCCACTTCGGGCAGCACATTGTCGCCACGTTCGTTGGCGATGCCCTTGCGGGAGAAGTAGTCGGTATCCGCCCACTGGCCCTGCTGATGCAGCGAGGACGCGAAGGCCGCGTATTCCTTCGACAAAGCCTGATTGAAGCCGGCACCGGAACCCGATCCCGCCTCGACATTGGAAAGATTGAAGCTCTCGGTGATCGGATATCCGCGATAGACCGGGGTGGGAGACCAGGACGAGCAGCCGGCGAGCAATACGCCGGTCCCGAGAATTGCTATATACCCCAATGGGTTCGAGCGCTTTTTCATGTTCTTGTGTCCTTGTTCTTATGTCGACGGCTGGAGCAACATTGCCCAGGCTCATCAATTATTTTACGACGAGATCGTTCCGCACAGATTTGACGCCCGCGACCTTGGCGGCCACATCGCTCGCCCGACGGACCATTTGCCGGTTATCGACAAAGCCGCTGAGTTGGACCACGTTCTGGTAGGTGACGACGTGAATCTCGAATGTTTTCAGGGCGGCATCATCGAGGATAGCCACCTTCACCTTTGTGGTGATCGACGCATCGTCGATATAGTCGCCGGTGCTTTGGCTGGTCGAGGTCGCCGAACAAGCGGCGAGTGAACCGCCCATCGTCAGGGCGACGATGACGAGACTCGTTTTCAGCGGTTTCCACATGGGATTTCTCCAGGAAAGTCCTTATCGGATGTTGCGGGGTCGGCCCTTGCCGTGCCCGATTTGCTCGCCGGTCCATTGACCGGTCAACGAGCGATGGATTGACCCTATGTCACCCTTATCGGGCGCGATAGGCTCGGAAACTACCCAGAGACCAAGGCGCTTGAGTCGATGTTTCCCGCCGGCGATGAAATGCCGGAAGGGCTCGGCGGAACCGCTGCATCGCCATGGAAATCAAGCCGGGTTGGATTGCAGAATCCTAGCACCGTTCTCGCGCGCGCCAATTCCGTCCCGGTCCCGTGGACGACAATGAGAAACCCGCCGGCTGTTATGGCCAACTCGTATTGCCGCACGCTGTCCTTGGGAATGCCTGTGCTGTAGAGCGCGGCGCCCAGCGCGCTCAGTCCCCCGTTCAAGATCGCGCCCTCGACTGCGGAAACGACGATCGACGCCAGATAACCCAGGACCATGATATGGCCAACGATGGGAAGGGTGAGAGATACGCCGCCCGGAAACAAATCCCAGAGGCCGCCCCAGAAAGCGCCCCGTCGTCCCCAGAACTTGATGCGACCGTCAGCGTGGTAAAAGCCGATATTTCTTTCATCGGCTTGATGCCCTTTTCCAACGATGCTGAGATCGCCCGTCGTAATCTCTCCGGCCGTCAACTTTGTCATCGCCGCTTCTACGGTGCGATGATCGCTGAACACCGCGATGACGGATTGGTCGTAGGCCATTCATTGCTCCCGGGGCTTTAGGCGGCTCAGGCAGATCGGACGCTCGTCGACGCGAGAAACGCGCAAGACCTATGCGTCTTTAATACCCACAGGCCACAATGTGACGATTGAAAGTCCGATGAACTAGCTTCGGAAACTACCCACTCCCGCCCCAATACCTTCCGCGCATAAGATTGCTTGCTGAGATATCAGGCGGACATGGTAGGGTCTCCCGCTCTGTCTTCCGGCACTCGGACTAACGGCCCAGATAAAAGAAACGCAGATGACTGAAGCTTACGGCCCGCCGCGGGATGAGGTGGCTCGGCCGCCGTCCACCCAACGCGAAACCATTCGCCCTGGGAAAGAAAGTGGCGCCGCCTGGAGCAGCCGCAAGCCGGACGATCCTCTGTCCGCCGAATATCTTCTGAATATCTTGAACAGTTCGGGCTTTACGAAACTGGTCTTCGACCGCAGTCTCAAGCTCGGCTTCTTCACGCTAGGCGCAACTTCGCTTTTCAACCTTTCTTCCACACCGATCGGTCGCTCGATCCAGGAGATCCCGTGCTATTTCCGGGACCCAGATCTCGTCACCGACGCCGAAATGACGATTGCCACGGGGATCCCCATCAATCGCGAAGTCGAGGCGGATAGCGGCGCTTGGTTCAATCGCAGCATCGCGCCCTACCTCACCCGGAACAAAGACGTTCAAGGGGTGGTCGTCACCTTTGCCGACATTTCCGTTCTGAAGCTTGCGGAGCGGGAGATCGAGGCGAGCCGGGCCTATGCCAACAGCATCGTCGATACCATCCGGCAACCGCTCGTGGTTCTCGACCACGAACTGCGGATCGTTTCCGCCAGCCCCAGCTTCTATAGAATGTTCGTCATCACTCCCGCCAGCGCGGTTGGACGACGGCTGCCGGACCTGCGGGACCGTTGTCTCGATGTTGAGGCGCTCCGGGCGTTTCTTGACCGGACTGCGGCAGGTCATGCCGTCATCGAGAATCAGGAAGTCGAGATCGATTTGCCGCCACGCGGCAAACGCGTTCTGCAGCTCAATGCGCATGAGATCCCCGCCGTCCCGCCCGACAAGCCCCGGACGTTGTTGGCCATCGACGATATCACCGACGGCAAACGAATCAGCATGGCCCTGGAGGCGGCTAAGAAGCATGCCGAACGTGCCAACCTTGGCAAGTCACGTTTCCTGGCCGCTGCTAGCCACGATCTGCGGCAGCCGCTGCAGATCCTCGTGCTGCTCCATGGGATCCTCACCAAGAAGGTAACGGACGCGGATGTCCTGCGGCTTATCGGCAGGTTCGGCGATTCCCTGGATGCGATGTCCGGAATGCTGAACAAGCTGCTCGATATCAATCAGCTCGAAGCGGGGATCGTCAGTCCGGAGATAGCGGATTTTCCGATCGCCGTTCTGTTGGACCGTCTGCGCAACGACTTCAGCCATCGCGACGAGAGCAGCGCGCTCAGTTGCCGCGTGGTATCGAGCCGCCAGACCATCCGAAGCGACCCCACGCTGCTGGAGCAGATCCTCCGCAACCTGACATCGAACGCGTTGAAATATACCGCCGAGGGCAAAATCGTCGTCGGCTGTCGCAGGCGAGGGGATCGACTCCGCATCGAAATCTGGGACACGGGCTCCGGTATCCCGGAAAGCCAGCTTCGAGCGATCTTCGAGGAGTTTCACCAGCTTGACAATCCCGCGCGCGAACGCAGCCGCGGTCTGGGCCTTGGGCTTTCCATCGTCCAACGTCTCGCGGATCTGCTCGGGCATACCATCGATGTGCGCTCCCATTTGGGAAAAGGCTCGGTATTCTCGATCGAAGTGCCCTGCGCCGAGGCGGACCCCGAAGCGGCGGAATTACCGGCTCGGCGGCCGGCGGCGGGGATCAACGGGGGTGAAACGATCCTGGTCGTAGAGGACGATCCCATTCTGCGGGAGACTTTACAGTTTCTCTTCGAGATGGAGGGCTATCGCACTCAGGTTCCCGGGGATGGGAAGGCCGCCCTGCAACTGGTCGAGAGCGGCGGCCTACGGCCCGACATTCTTGTTGCCGACTATAATCTCCCGAATGGACTGACGGGGCTGGAGGTCGCGCTGCGGCTGAGGGAAATCTTCGACAAGAGATTTCCGGCGATCATCGTCACCGGCGACATATCGGCGAATACGCTGCGCTCCGTTGCGGATGCGGGCTGTATCCAGCTCAATAAGCCCATCAAGGGCGACGATCTCTCCCGATTGGTTCGCTCCCAGCTCGCGATGCTGCCGCCGAAGGACGAAGTCGTAAGCGCGCCTTTGGTCATCCCGGCGCAAAACGATCTTGTCCCCACGGTTTTCCTGATCGATGACGATAACGGTCTGCGCGAGGTGATGCGCGAATTGATCGAACGGGAAGGCCGGCCGGTCAGGGCCTTTGCCAGCAGCGAGGCCTTTCTCAGGGCTTACCGCCCCGAGAGCAAAGGCTGTCTCCTGGTGGATGCGCGGTTGCCAGGGATGGACGGGCTTGCGCTCCTGCAACGGCTTAAAGCCGAGAACACCAATCTTCGCTCGATCATGATCACCGGCCACGGCGAGGTTGCCATCGCGGTCGAGGCCATGAAAGCCGGCGCCATCGATTTTATCGAAAAGCCATTCCAGCCCGAGGAACTTCTCGCCAGCATAGAACGTGCTCTGGAATTGGCCCGGGATTCCTCGACTTTGTCGATCTGGCGCGACACGGCCGCAAAGCGGATGGCCAGCCTGACAAAACGCGAGAAGGAGATCATGGACCTCGTGATCATCGGGCGACCCAACAAGATAATTGCCGCGGACCTCGGCGTCAGTCAGCGCACAGTCGAAAATCATCGAGCTGCCGTTATGAAAAAAACCAAGTCCAAATCCCTTACAGATTTGGTACGTTTATCTATTTCGGTCATTTGATTTTCAAATAATTTAAATATCAGTGTCTTGGTATTTTCCGAATCTATATTTGTTGAAGTTAGCACCTATTATTATTTCAGGAAAGTGGATGAACTTTCCGCTGACCCGAGGAATAAAACGATGCAATGCGAATTCATTCAAAACGAACATCTCGCCAAATTTGCCGCCCTGGCGGCGCAATGCGATGCGGATGTGGTCGTTGAGTACAACGCTCTTAGCTCGAACGACTATCAGTCATTCGAGATCTGGGATCCGGCGCGGCACCTGTTCAGTTATCCGCAGGATGCGATCGGGGCTCCTCTCGGCTCCGCCTAAGCGGACTTCTCAAATAGCCTCCGAGCAGGCCCGTTCGGCCGTGATTACGGGACCGTCCGTCGGCCCTTCCAGGTCATAGCTCTCGACGATCTTCTTCACTTCCCCGGATGCCATCATCTTTCGCAACTCGACCTGATAGGCCTCGTAGAAATCGACATCGGTATTCCGGAAGGAAGGCCCGGAGCGGGTGCTGGGAAGATCGGTGACCGGACGAATAACCTCGAAGGCGCCAGGCCGCTTGACTTGCATCGAGCGCATCGCGGCCCAGGCTCCCAGCGTGACCTGATGGCGTTTAGCCAGAAGGCCATCGGTCAGCGCCAAGTCGTCGGCATAGATCACGATGTTTGAGGGATCCGTTACGGCTTTCTGAAGAACGGGAATGTAGTTGGAGCCGCTGATCAAACCGACCTTCACGCCCAGGGCGCCAACCGCCTGGATCGACGCGGGAGGCGCCGGCATCTCGGATTTGAGATACCCGAGCGACGCCGAGCCGAATATGATCGGGTCGCCATAAAGGACCTGCTCGCATCTCGGTTTCGTGACGACGAGCGAGGCGCCGATCATGTCCCATCTTCCGGCCTGAAGACCGGGAATGACCTGGCCATAAGTGGCGGTGAAGGCCTCAATCTTTGGTATTCCGAGCCGCTCCATGATGAGCTTCACGATGATCGCCGAGGCGCCATCTATCGAACCGTCCATTTTGAGTTCGCTATAGGGTGGCTGGTTCACGATCCCGATCTTGACGATCTTTTCCCGCCGCAAGCGTTCCAATATTCCGCCCGATTGGGCGCGAGCGGGCCTGAGGCCCAGCGTTCCCGCAATTCCGCCAGCCGTGAGCCCCAAGAACATGCGCCGCGACGATTCGATCATTCCAAACCTCCAGGGGTCAGCCACATTTTCTTCATGCCATCTCACCCCACCATCCATGAGTCTGAGACGCTCGATATCCCGTAAACGGGCCTATCGGATGACCCGATATCGATCCACAAATTCCATCGGAAGTAAAGCGCCGCGCGATCCATGCCTTGACCTGCGCCCGTGAGGATTATTTTTTCAGTTACCCGATGCAGGTTAGAAGCGGGTCCGCTGCGCTCTTTGGATATGCGCGCGGGCCACCCGTTCCGCCTCGTCGGGATCGCGGCTTTCGATGGCGGCGACGATCTTGCGATGATCGTCGTCGGAATCGCGCCGGTTGTTCGGCATGCGGAAAGTCGTGTTGTGCAGAAGCGCCATGGAATCGTTGAGAGTATCGAGAGCTTGAAGAAGATATTGATTGTGGGCCGCCTCGTAGATCGCCCGATGGAATTTGCGATTGAGCTTGGTCAGTTCCAGCGCGTCGTCGGGCGCAGCGGCCAATTCCTCCTGCAGGTGATAGAGAAGGGCGACCTCGGCCGCATGGGCATGCTGGGCCGCGAAGCGTGCTGACGAGCCCTCCAGAATTTCCCGCATCGCATAGACTTCGAAGACCTGCTGACGGGTGAGTTCCGCGACCACGAGACTGCGTCCCGCAAAGACCAGAAGGCCACGTTGCTGAAGCCGCTTCAGCCCTTCCCTCACCGGCGTCCGGCTGACGCCCAGCGCATTTCCGATCTCTTCTTCGCGCATGCGCTCGCCCTGAGGAATACGGCCTTCCCAGATCGCATCGCGCAGGCTGTCATAGACGAAGTCGGCGCGGGAGCGGCTGCGCAATGCTTCCGCATCTATGGCGACGAGATGTTCCGAATGAGCCAGATTGGTACGCTGCATTGTCATGTCCGTGGGGTGATTGGCGACAGCATCTTGACTTCAGTATACAAGAGGATACAAATCTGTCGACGAAACCTGCCCCTCGTTTTATCGGACTGCTTCGCGCCGAGGAAGATCGGTAGCGCCGCGACTTCACGACAGGGGAGATAGAGTAAAGTGATCGGAAGGCCTCAAAGCTCGGCGGCGGCGTGACTTTTCAACCCGCCATCGGCGCCAATGTAGGACGGATCGAGGACCGCCCCCTGCTGCTGGGCAAAGGGCGCTTTGTAGACGATATCGCCTTACCCGATGTCCTCCACGTCGCCTTTGTGCGCAGTGCCCATGGCCATGCGGCGATCCGCTCCCTCGAAGTCGAGGCGGCGCGCGCCCTGCCGGGAGTCGTCGCTGTCCTCACGCTTGACGATCTGATGCCAGTGCTGACCAGCGGCCGCCTGCCGCGCGGGGCGGCAAAGGAGGGCGGATCGGCCGACCTGGCGACACCCTACCTTCTGGCCAAGGGGGAAGCGGCCTTTGCCGGTGAGGCCATCGTCATGGTCGTCGCCGAGAGCCGCTATATCGCCGAGGATGCGGTGGCCTTGGTGGATGTCGATTATGACATCCTCCCGACCGTCGCCGATTGCCGCAGCGGCATCGACAAAGGCCCCCCCGTCCGGCGGGAACTCTCTACCAATGTCTATGGCCGTTTCGATGTCGGTTATGGCGATGTCGACAAGGCTTTCCGGGACGCCCCCCACGTCTTTCGCGAAGAGTTGTGGCAGCACCGGGGAGGCGGGCATCCTTTGGAAGGGCGCGGCCTCCTGGTCGAGCATGGCCATGCGGGCGGAGCCATAACGGTCTGGGCCTCGACACAGATGCCCCACGACCTTCTGCAAGTCCTCCGGGATCTGTTGGACATGGACGAGCGCCTGCTGCGGGTCGTGGTTCCCGATGTCGGAGGAGGCTTCGGCCCGAAATATTGCATCTATCCCGAAGAGGTCGCCGTGGTTGCGGCGGCGCGGTTGCTGGGGCGATCCCTCAAATGGATCGAGGATCGCCGGGAGCACTTCATCAGCGCGATCCAGGAACGCGATCAATATTGGAGCCTGGAGATCGCGGTCGAAGCCGACGGGGTGATCCGCGGGTTGCGCGGGGACCTGGTTTACGACCTTGGCGCCTATGCGTTGAAGGAAGTGAACCTCCCCTATAACGCGGTTACCTCCCTCTCCGGCCCCTACATCATCCCTGCCTTCGCGATGAATGTGATTATCGCCTATACCAACAAGGTGCCGGTTTCCTCGGTTCGCGGGGCCGGCTACCCCGAAGCCGCTTTCGCGATGGAACGCCTTATGGACCTCATCGCGAGACGGCTGAACCTCGACCGCGCCGAGCTCCGGTCGAGAAACCTGATACCCGCCGACAAGATGCCCTATCTCAAACCGCTGAAGGCCAGATCGGGTGCCGGGATCGCCTATGATACCGGCGATTATCCCGCCTGCCAGGCAGAGGTTCTCGCAGCAGCGGGCTGGCAGGATTTTCCTTCGCGCCAGAGCGCGGCGCGTGCAAAAGGCCGCTATATCGGCATCGGCATCGCCAATGCGGTCAAGGGCACGGGCCGGGGACCTTTCGAATCGGCCATCGTGCGCGTCGCGCCCTCGGGCCGCATCTCCGTGTCCACCGGAGCCGCCGCCATGGGACAGGGGATCTGCACGGCCTTGGCCCAGATTTGCGCCGACCAATTGGGCGCTCGCCCGGAGGATATCACCGTCATTGCGGGGGATACCTCGATGGTGCCGCTCGGCCTGGGGGGCTTTGCCAGCCGCCAGCTTGTGACCGCCGGTTCCTCGGTCCTGCTGGCCTCGCGGGCAGTGGCCGCCAAGGCGAAGAAGCTGGCCGGGCATATGCTCGAAGTGAGCGAGGAGGACTTGGAACTCAGCGATGGCGCGGTGCGCCTCGTCGGGGTTCCCCAGAAAGCCGTGACGTTGGGACGTCTCGCCCGCATCCTGCGCGGAGCGGCGGGAGGCAGCTTTCCCGCCGACATCGAACCGGGGCTCGATGCGAGCGTGAACTATCGCACGGACGCCCTCACCTATGCCAATGCCTGCCATGTGGCCGAGGTCGAAGTCGATATCGAAACCGCCGGCGTCAAAGTGCTGCGTTATGTGGCGATGCAGGATTCAGGGAAACTGATCAACCCGCAGATCGTCGATGGCCAGATCCATGGCGGCATCGCCCACGGCATCAGCAATGCGATCCTGGAGTGGATGGGATACGACGAGAACTGTCAGCCGATCACCACCAATTTCGCGGAATACCTCCTGCCGACGGTGATGGAACTGCCGACCTTCGAGACGATCTACCGGGAGTCTCCGACGCCGGCCAATCCGCTCGGGGCGAAGGGGGTCGGCGAATTGGGGACGATCCCCGCGGCGGCGGCCGTGATCTCGGCGATCGAAGACGCTTTGACGCCATTCGGCGTGACGATTTCCCACACGCCGATACTGCCGCACAAGCTTTTCGAGCTTATCTTGGCGGGCCAAACACTGAGCCTGGGACCGACGCTAGGGGATCGAGGATGAGCAGACTACAGCTGACGCTGGCTTGCGGCGACTATGAGATCATCCGCCCGCTGAAGGAGGGGCTGGTCCAGCCGGACGGCATCGATCTGGTTTTCGTGACGGCCATGGATTCGGCAACACGGCATTGGCGTTTCCTGCGCAACCAGGAATTCGATATCGGAGAGGTCTCGGGCTCATCCTATATCGTCGGCTGCGACCGCGGGCTGCCGTTTTGCGCGATCCCCGTTTTCCTGCATCGCCGTTTCCGGCATGGCTTCATCTATATCAACACGCAGAAGGGCATCGCCCAGCCTAAGGACCTGATCGGCAAGCGGGTGGGCGTGAAGTCCTATCAGGTCACCGCGGTGCTCTGGATGCGGGGCATCCTGGAACAGGAATACGGTGTCCCCCATACCTCGATCGAATGGTTCTCGGAACTCGACGAGGATGTGAGCTTCACGCCGCCCGAGGGTCTGCGTTTCAGCCGCATCCCCCATGACAAATCGATCGAGACCATGCTCGCCGAGGGCGAAATCGACGCGCTGCTCCATCCGGACATCATCGCCCCGATCCTCGACAAGGACCCTCGCGTCGGACGCCTGTTCCCCGACACCAAGGCTGAGGAAATCGCCTATTACCGGAAGACGGGCATCTTCCCCATCATGCATGTGCTCGGCCTGAAGGCCGAACTGGTGGAGCGCTATCCCTGGGTCCCGATCAACCTGTACAAGGCCTTCGAGGCGGCAAAGCAGATGGCCATGAAGCGCATGCGCAATCCGCGCATCGTGCCTCTCGCCTGGTACCAGGAAGCCTGGGACGAGCAGGAGGCGCTTCTGGGACCAGACCCCTGGGAATACGGCCTCGGCGAGGCCAACCGGAAAAATCTCGAAACCCTGGTTCGCTATTCCCACCAGCAGGGTCTGATCAGCCGGAACATCCCGGTCGATGAGCTTTTCCTACCGGTTTCCGAGGGGCGTAAACGAGGCAGCTTCCGAACCTGACCAGAACCGAGCGCGCGCCGCGCCCTAGGATGCCGCCTTGAGAGGATGAGCGGGACGGGCAAGGCCGAGATGATCGCGGAGCGTCCGGCCGGTATAGTCCTTCCGGTAGAGGCCCTTCTTCTGCAGGATCGGCACGACCTCGTTGGCGAAGACTTCCATCGGTCCCGGCACGTAGATGATATGCAGGATGAAGCCGTCGGCGGCCCCGCTGACGAACCATTCCTCAAGATCGTCGGCAACCTGCTGCGCGGTGCCGAAGATCAGCCGGTGCCCGTTGGACGCAGCGACATAATCCCGAAGCTGGCGCAGGTTGAAGCCGTATTTCTGGGTGATCCCCAGGAGCGTGATCGCATGGCCGCGCCGTTTCTCCGGCGGGATGTCCGGCACCGGGCCATCGAGCGGCAGCGTATGGAGCTCGGGCAGGTCCATGCGTTCCGACAGCATCTGCATGGCGGCGACGGGATCGGCGAAAGCGGCCATGCGGGCCAGCATCTCCTTCGACGCCTCGACGCTCTCGGCGATGATCGGGCAGATGCCGGGGACGATCTTGATCGAATTGGGATCGCGGCCGGCTGCCTTGGCGAGGGCGCGGACCTTCACGCCGAAGGCCTTGGTGGTCTCCATGTCTTCCTGCACCGTGAAGACGATCTCGGCATAGCGCGACGCGAAGTCGAGGCCGGTGCTGGAAGCGCCCGCCTGGACGATCACCGGATAGCCTTGAGGCGGCCGCCGGAGGTTCAAGGGACCCTTGACCTGATAATGCGGACCCTTGTGATTGAGGGTGTGGAACTTGGAGAGGTCGGCGGCGACGCCGCTCGCCTTGTCCTTCACGAAGGCGTCGTCCTCCCAGCTGTCCCATAGCCCCTTGCAGACCTCGACGAATTCCGAGGCCATCTCGTAGCGCTGCTCCTTGCCCGGATAGGCGGGCATGCTGAAGTTCTGCGCCGCGTCGGGGTTGAGGCCGGTGACGATATTCCAGGCCGCGCGCCCCCCGCTCATGTGATCGAGCGTGGCGAATTGCCGGGCGAGCGTATAGGGATCGCTATAGGTGGTGGTCACGGTCGCGGCGAGGCCGATATGGGTCGTCGCCCTGGCCAGCCCCGCCAGCAGCATCATCGGCTCCAGCCGGCTCAACGCGAGAGGCGACATCCCGGGGTTCGATGCCAGGCCGTCGGCCAGGAACACCATGTCGAACTTGGCCTTCTCCGCCATCTGAGTGAGGCGAAGCTGGAGATCGAAGCTGTCGGGATCGTATTCGGCGTCGGGCAGCCGCCAGCCGCCGACATGGACACCATTGCCCAGGAGGGCGGCCAAATGCATCTGACGGGGGTTTTCAGCCATCTTGATTGATCCGGGAGCAGTGTTCTTGAACGTGCCATAGCTTACTAGGCGTTTCGCCCCGCAAGCTTGGTCAAATTACGCGCAAAGTCGTCGCGGGCAAAGTGCCTGCAGAGCCCGGCCGACGGGCGCCAATTCAAGCCGCCTGGCCAGGGTAGCTTTACCAGGGGGCCTTCTAGCGGACTTCCCGCAGGACCATGGGGCCGCCCCCACCCCGGGCACGGCGGAGCAGGAACATGCGGAGCTGCCCATAGTGCTTCGCCATTTCCGTCACGCCCACATAGTCACAGGAAAATTCCTTGGGATTATTCAGCGCGAGCACGGCCGCGAAGGTCTCGGTGACATAGACGCAGCCTTCCGGGGTGATCGGTTCGATGCGGGCGGCCCGGCTCACATGGGCGCCCAGATAGTTGCGGCGATGGAGGATCGGATCGTCGATTTCATAGACCGGCCCGAAATGGCCGCCGAGCCTCAGCGCCATCGTGCCGGGCAGGCCGACCGACGCCGTATCGATGCCATCCACGGCCTGTTGGAGCGCCAGGGCGGCCTGCGCCGCGACGCCGATATCCTCGAACACAAGGAAGAGACCGTCGCCCCAGGTATTGCGGAATTGCACCGCCGAACCAAAGCCGTCGATCGCTCGACCGAGCGCCCCCAGGATCTTTTCTCGAAAGATCGGGATCTGGCGGTCGCCGAGCTTGCTGAATCCCTTGATGTCGCCGAAGAGCATGGCCCGGGCATCGCGACCACCGCTTGAGGAAGGTTTTGCGACTTCACCGGCGAGATCCTCGTCAGGACCGTCGCCGCAACGGATGACGATCTGCTCCATGCCCAGCTTCCGGCCGAGTGAGAGGTCGACCGCCGTCCCCCCGATTCCGCTCGGGCGGCGCCCGTCCCAAACGGCGAGTTGCCGAAGGGGTGCGCCCATATGCCGGGCACAAATCGCCGCCAATCCCATGGCGAGTTCGCTGCAATAGACGAAGAGGTGGTCGTCGCCGAGGTATTCGTCTTCGGTGGCGAAACGGACCGTCGTCGCTTTTGCGAGACAAGCGTCGAAGCGCGAAACCCAGGTTTCGCCGAAGGGTCTCACGGATTGTTCGAGAAAGTCTTCGGTTGCGAAGGGGAAGACCAGATTGAGGCTGCACCCCCTGGCCAGGAGCGCCTCGGCGAACAGGATATCTGCCCCCGCCGCGAGGGACCCGTAAGCCGCGCCGATGCGCCAGCCGGCCAGCGCGTCCTCGATCTTGCTCGCGATGAGCCGCTCGTCGGTCGCGGGGAACCGGCCCGGCTTTCCAGGCTGGGAAATCATATGACCCGTATAATGGACCACCTCGGGGGGAGAAAATTGCGCGAGCCAGCCCGGATCCTCCCCCTTGCTGGCAAGGACCAGCCGGAGCTGCCGGGCGGTGCTCGCGAGCGCCAGGTGCTCGCCGGCGTTGGCTTCGCGGGCAGCGGCGGCATATTCCTGCGCCTTCGCCATGTCACCCCCGACGATGCTGGCCTCGGCGGCGGTGGCAAGAACCTGATCGGCCCCCATCGATTGGTCCGGTTTGAATGTTAGTGGATGGTTGGTTTAGGGTCTAGCGCGGGCGGCGTAGCTGGTCGGGATT
>CANJCB010000068.1 GCA_947473305.1 Rhodospirillales bacterium | reverse complement strand
GTGCGACAAAGGAAAATAAGGCGAAATCCGACGCATCTGCGCCTCTGATAACAAGAACAAATCATCCATGGCAGCACCTCCCGAAGCCACCAGTGAATCAATGGTTCGTTAAATCAGCAACTGATTTAATAGGTCCTGAGCCTAGATTAACGCCGCCATGCCTCCCTTCACTCTAAGGAGGTGATTCTCTACCCGGTTGACGCGGAATTGATCATAGGATCCCACTCCGATAGAGATGAAGCACCGCAATGGAGGTCTCCCATGCCCACCGTACTCATCACTGGCGCCAACCGCGGCCTCGGGCTCGAATTCGCCCGGCAATATGCGACGGATGGCTGGACGGTCTACGCCACGGCCCGCAAACCCGAAGAAGCGGCGGAGCTTGCGGCTTGCGGACCCGATCTCTCGATCCATGCGCTCGACTTGAAGGACAGTGGCTCGATCAGGCGATTGGCGGCGGATCTTGCGGGCAAGCCGCTGGACCTGGTCATTGCCAATGCCGGGGTCATCGGCTCTCGGGAAATGCTCGCCACCGAAGTGGATGAAGCCCTTTTCCACGAAACCTTCCAGGTCAATACGATCGCGCCCCTGGAATTGGCAGGAGCATTGTTGCCGAACCTGCGGTTGGGTCAGTTGAAGAAACTTGTTTGCATTTCAAGCCGGCTGGGTTCGATCGGCTACAATGCCACGGGAGGTCAATACCCCTATCGGGCATCGAAAGCGGCGCTGAACATGATCTGGAAGTGCCTGGCCGTCGATTATGCCAAGGAGGGGATTATAGCCGCCGCCATCAGCCCCGGCTGGGTGCGCACCGATATGGGCGGCGACGGGGCTCCGCTCGATCCGGAAACCTCCGTCACGAACATGCGGCGGGTGATCGATCGGTTGACGCCTGCGGAAAACGGCAAGTTCTTCGAGCATATGGGCGACGAATTGCCCTGGTGAGCCCTTGAGAAAAAACTGTACACAATCCCGCCGACAGATAGTGTTGGCGGCGCTTTGAAGTGGGGATAAACGGATGGAAACGACGGGCGACAGCTGGATCGGCGCACGGGTGCTCCGCAAGGAGGACGAGCGGCATCTGCTGGGCGCGGGGCAATTCGTCGGCGACGTCCGCATGCCGGGACTTCGGGATATCGCCTTCGTGCGCAGCCCCATGGCGCATGCGAAACTTAAGGGCGTAACCAAGCCGGAAGGCCACGAAGCATCGGTCTTCACCTATGAAGACCTCGGCCCCATGAAGGTGCTGCGCACCAGCCCCGACATGCCGACCTTTCACAGCGCGCATTACCCGGCGCTCGCCACTGACCGCGTGCGCTTCGCGGGCCAGCCCATCGCCATGTGCCTCGCTTCCAACCGCGCGCGCGCCGAGGATATCGCGGATCTGGTTCAGGTCGACCTCGAGGAACTGCCCGCCGTCGTCGATGTGGTCGACGCCATGAAGCCCGGAACGATCAAGCTTCACGAGGACTGGCCCGACAACGCCTATATCCACAACACGATCGATGCCGGGGACATGGAGGCGGTCGCCAAGATCGCCGCCATCAAGGTGAAACGCCGCTTCAAGATGAACCGGCAGCCCTCGGTTTCCCTCGAATGTCATGCCGTGCTCGCCTATTGGGATTTCCGGACGGGCCAGCTCGTCGTCTATTTCTCGACCCAAGGACCGCATGTGATGCGGATCGGCATCGCGGAAGCCCTGGGACTCCAGGAATACCAGGTGCGGGTCATCGCCCCCGACGTCGGGGGCGGTTTCGGCGGCAAGAACCGCCTGATGCCCGAGGAACTAGCCGTCGCGGCCCTGGCCTATAAGCTCAAGACACCGGTACGCTGGCTCGAGGACCGCCGCGAGCACCTTATCGCCTCGCCCCATGCCCGCGATCACTATTACGAGCTGACCGCCTATGCCGATAAGGACGGCATGCTTCTCGGCGTTGACGGCGATGTCTATGTGGATGCCGGCGCCTATCCCATGTGGCCGACAGCAGCCTTCATGGAAACCAGCATGTCGGCCCGCAACCTGCCGGGTCCCTATCAGGCAAGAAACTTGAGAGCGCGCACCTTCACCGTCGCTACCAACAAGGCGCCCATGGGTCCCTATCGCGGCGTGGGCAGGCCTGGCGCCTGTTTTGCCATCGAGCGACTGATGGACGAGATCGCCCACGAGCTTGGGATCGAACCCGTAGAGTTGCGCCGCCGCAACCTGGTTTCCTCTTTCCCCTATGAAACCATCGGCGGCATGAAACTCGACACGGGCGACTATCACGCATCGCTCAACGCGGCCGCCGACCTGATCGACCTTCCGGCGATCCGCGCCCGCCAAGCCAAGGGCGAGTTGGACGGGCGGCGGATCGGCCTCGGTTTTGCCATGTATACGGAGCAGAGCGGGCACGGCACGGGCGAATGGGTGAAACGCCGGGGCCGCATCATTCCCGGTTATGAAACCGCGACGACCCGCATGGGGGCGGACGGGACGGTCGAACTGCTGGTCGGCATCCAAAGCCATGGCCAGGGCATGGAGACGACCTTCGCCCAGATCGCCGCCCATGAGCTCGGCCTCGATCCTTCCAAGATCAATGTGCGCCACGGCGATACCTCGATCAGCCCCTTCGGCTTCGGCACCTTCGGCTCGCGCAGCATCGTCATGGGCGGAGGGGCAGCTGCGCGCTCCTCCCGCACGCTGGGCGAGAAGCTCAAGAAGATCGGCGCCCATCTGCTCCAATGCGCGGCGGAAGAAACCCATCTCAAGGATGGGCAGGTGCACGGACCCAACGGCTCCGTGTCCATCGCCGAGGTCGCTCGGGCCGCCAATGTACGACCCGACCTCCTGCCCCAGGGTATCGACCCGGTGCTGGACGTCACCATGACCTATGAACCCAAGGAATCGGCGGGAGTCTTCTCCTATTCCACCCATGGCGCGCTGATCGCGGTCGATCCCGACACCGGCGCGGTGGAACTGCTCGATTATGTCGTGGCGGAGGACTGCGGGACCATGATCAACCCCCTGGTCTGCGACGGTCAGGTCCAAGGCGGGGTAGCGCAGGGCATCGGCACGGCGCTCTACGAGGAGATCCCCTTCGACGACCAGGGCCAGCCGCTCGCAACCACCTTCGCCGATTATCTGATGCCTGGATCCATGGAGATCCCGAACATCCGGCTCGCCCATATCGTGACCCCGGCGCTCGCCACCGAATACGGGGTCAAGGGAATGGGCGAAGGCGGCGCCATTGCCCCGCCCGCCGCCATCGCCAACGCGCTGACGGACGCTTTCAAGGACATCCGGGCAAGCTTCGACGAGACCCCCCTCACCCCGCGTCGCGTGATCCGCGCACTCGATGCCGCCAAGGCTCGAGTTCAGACGGGAGAGAAACCATGAAGCCCGCGCCTTTCGACTATGTCCGGCCGAGCCACCTCGGCGAGGCGACCGAAATCCTGGTCAAGGGCCAGGGTTCAGCCATTCCGATTTCGGGCGGGCAATCGCTGATGCCCATGCTGAGCCTGCGCGTGGCCTCCGCCGAAACCCTGGTCGATATCAGCCGGCTCTTCGAATTGAAGACCGTGGAGGAAACCTCCACCGGGATCAGCTACGGGGCCGCCACGACCCATGCGGCAATCGAGGACGGAAAGCTCCCCGATCCGAGCCGGGGACTAATGCACAAGGTCGCGAGCGGGATCTCCTATCGTGCGGTGCGGAATTTCGGCACCATGGGCGGCAGCCTGGCGCTGGCCGATCCGGCGGCGGATTGGCCCGCCTGCCTCATGGCTCTGGGCGCCCTTGTCACCATCGTTGGCCCCGACGGCAACCGCACCGTTACCGTGCCGGAACTGATTGAAGGCCCCTATACGACGATCCTGGCGCCGGGCGAAGTCATCACCTCGATCGAAGTTCCCCGCCTGCCCGCGGAAGCCAGATGGGGCTACTCCAAATTCGCCCGCAAGAGCGGCGCTTTCGCGAATTCGCTCTCTGTCGCGGTCATCGGCGGCGGGAACAAGGCCCGTGTGGTCATCGCCGGCAGCAGCACGTCCTCGAGCCTCCTGACCGACACCGCAAGCCTGCTCGACCGGACGCCCGATGCCACCGAGGACGATCTCAAGACTGCGATCCGTGACGATCTCACCAAGGTCGATCCGAACGGCGACGACTATCAGCACCGGAGCCATGCCGCCATCGTGCTCAGGGCAGTTCAACAGGCGAGGCTCCCATGATCACCGTCACCCTCACCGTAAATGGGCAAGAGGAGACCCACAGCATCGAGGCGCGGGAGACCCTGGCGGACTTCCTGCGCGAGCGCTGCAACCTCACCGGGACCCATCTCGGCTGCGAGCATGGGGCCTGCGGGGCCTGCACAGTCACGATCAACGGCCTCCCTGCCCGCTCCTGCTTGACGCTGGCCGTGATGTGCGAAGATCGCGCCGTGCAAACCGTCGAAGGCACCCGGGGCGACCCTGAGATGGACCTGATCCGCAAGCATTTCCACGAGGCGCACGGCCTTCAATGCGGCTATTGCACGCCCGGCATGCTCCTGGCCGCGAGGGACATTCTGAGACGCCACAAGGCCCCCGGAGAAGCCACCATCCGCAAAGAGCTTTCGGGCCATCTCTGCCGCTGTACCGGCTATGTCGGGATCGTCGAAGCGATCCGCCGCGCCGGCGCGGAACTGTCTGACAAGTCATAGGGGAAACGGCTATGCGTCTCGATATCTATACTCATCTTTTCCCGATGGCCTATTTCGAGAAGATCCAAGAACTCGTGGTCAACAAGGGGCCGATCAAGCGCTGGCTCAACCTGCCCATGCTCTGGAATGTGGACGAGCGCCGTCGGATGATCGACGGCTTCGGCGATTACCAGCAAGTGCTTTCCAACTCGATGCCGCCCATCGAAGTTGTGGGCGGGCCTGAAATCTCGCCCGAACTCGCGCGAATTTCCAACGATGGCTTCGCAGAACTCTGTCAGAAATATCCCGACCAGTTCCCGACATTCATCGCCTCGCTCCCGATGAACAATACCAAGGCGGCGGTGGCGGAGATCGACCGGGCCGTGACCCAGCTTGGCGCGCGCGGCGTCCAGATCTTCAGCAACGTCAATGGCCGGCCTCTCGACGAGCCCGATTTTTTCCCGATCTTCGAGCGCATGGCCCATCACGACCTGCCGGTCTGGCTCCACCCCGTCAGAGGCGCGCAATTCCCCGATTACGCCACCGAAGAGAAGTCGAAATTCGAGATCTGGTGGACCTTCGGCTGGCCCTATGAGACGAGTGCCGCCATGGCGCGGATCGTCTTCTCCGGCATGTTCGACAAGCTGCCGAACCTCAAGATCATCACCCATCACATGGGCGCGATGATCCCCTTCTTCGAAGGCCGCGTCGGACCCGGCTGGGACCAGCTCGGCACCCGCACCGCCGATGAGGACTATGAGGCTCTGCTGGCCTCGATGAAGAAGCGGCCGATCGACTACTTCAAGATGTTCTACGCCGACACGGCGCTCTTCGGTTCCCTGTCCGGCACGAAGTGCGGGCTCGATTTCTTCGGGGCGGACCATTGCCTCTTCGCTTCCGATTGCCCCTTCGATCCCGAGGGGGGGCCGATGTTCATCCGCGAGACGATCAAGGTATTGGATCAGCTCGAGGTCTCGGACGGCGACCGCAAGAACCTCTTCGAGAACAATGCCCGGAAGCTGCTGAAGCTCTAGAGATACCGGCTGCGGATTTCCAACCAGGCGCCTTCCGCGGCCGACCGGGCTTGAGCGACCGCTACTTTCGCTACCTGCACATCCCCGGCCTTGCAGGCCACTTCAATCGACCGGGCCAAGGCTTCCAACCGGAGAGCGCCAAAGCTGCCCGCCGTGCTGATCAGGATATGCGCCTCGCGGCCGACCGCCGTCAGATCGTCTGTTTCCGCAAAAGCTTCAAGCGAGGCGATCCGCTCTTCTGCCGTACCGAGGTATTCCCTGACAAGCGATTTGAAGTCTGCCTCGGGCAGGATTTCCTCCAGCTCCTTCAGCCTTTGATTGTCGAAAACCGGAGGGATTTCAGGCCCCTCGATCGGCGCGGCGAGGGTTTCTTCCCCCGAAAGGGAGGGCAGACGGTTCGCCTGGCCGATCCCGCCCCAATGCTCGACCATGGCGCGAAGGTCCTTGGGATCGAAGGGCTTGGCAATATAATCGGACATGCCAGCGCCGATATATTCGTCACGCACCCCTTCCATCGCATGGGCCGTCATCGCGATAATCGGAAGGTCCGCGTAGTCTCCGCCAAGCTTCCGGATGCGGCGCGTCGCCTCGACCCCATCGAGGACCGGCATCTGGACATCCATCAGCACGAGGTCGTAACTCTTGCGGCCGAGCGCCGCGATCGCCTCCTCGCCATTGACGGCGATATCGACGGCGCAGCCCATCTTTTGGAGCAGCTTCACCGCGATCTGCTGATTGATGACATTATCCTCGGCGAGCAGAATGCGGACGCCATCGCCCGCGATGGCGTCCGGCACCCGGATCGATCCCGGCTTGTCCGCGGCCGAGGGGAGAGGCGGATCGCCTTTCTTCCGGCCGAGAACCTTAGCCACGCATTCGATCAGAGCCTTCCGCCTTATCGGCTTCGTTATATGTTCGTCGAATACGCCACCCGATTGGCCACTGCGCCCGATGGGGCCGCCCACAGAACTCGTCAGAATGATTTTGATGCCGCCGAGCGCAGGACTCTCCCGGATACGCTCTCCGAGCATCTCGCCGCTCAATTCCGGCATCATGTGATCGGTAACCACCAGATCGTATGGCTGCCGCCGTGCTGCCGCCCGCTCCAACTCCGCAAGTGCCGCGAAACCGTCGGAAGCGGTCTCCACTAGAAGCCCCACCCCGGCCAGTTGGCGTTTCATCACGATGCGGTTCATTTCCAGGTCGTCGACCACCAGCACTCTCTCGCGATCGAAAGAGACACGCGGCAAGGCAACCACCGTCGGCGCTGCCATCGGTTCGAGCGGCAGGACGAACCAAAAGCGGCTCCCCTTACCCGGCTCGCTATCGACCCCGATCTCTCCCCCCATCAGTTCGGCGAGCTGTTTGGAGATCGCAAGCCCAAGGCCCGTCCCCCCGAAACGGCGGGTAATCGAGCTGTCCGCCTGCTGAAATTTCTGGAAGAGCCTGAGACGCGCCTCCTCGTCGATGCCGATCCCGGTATCGATCACGGTGAATCGGACCATCGACTGGTCGGCCGTGGCAGAGCCAGGGGCAAGCTCCACCGTAACCTGCACCGACCCGGCCTGCGTGAATTTGATCGCATTGCTGACCAGATTGAGCAGGATTTGGCGGAGCCGCGTCGGATCGCCCGCCACATGGGCCGGCACCGCCGGATCGATAATTGTACCGATATCGAGGTGCTTCTCCGCCGCGCGCGGGCCCAGAAGCTCCAGCACACTCTCGATCGTCTCTTCAAGACCGAAATCGACCCGCTCCAGATCGATCTGGCCGGCTTCGAGCTTCGATATGTCGAGCACATCGTTGATGATCGCCAGCAACGCGTCTGCGGAAACCTGGACCGCCTCGGCAAATTGCCGCTGCTCCTCCTCGAGCGGCGTATCGAGCAAAAGCCCATTCATCCCGAGGATGCCGTTGATCGGCGTGCGGATTTCGTGGCTCATGCTGGCAAGAAATGCGGATTTTGCCTGGTTCGCCGATTCAGCGCGCTGTTCGGCGATACCGCGGCGGCGCAATTCCGACGCCATGCCGGCGGTCAAAAGCACGGCGAAGCCCACCAAGGTCAGCATGGCGACGCCGATGATGAGCGCCTTGCGCGTCCAATCCGCGAAAATGATCTCGGTCGCCTGATTCACCGAGACGAGGAGCGGATAGTGCCCGACCTGTTGGAAGACATAGAGGCGACGCACGCCGTCGAGACTCGCGACGCTCTCGTAATAGCCCGAGCGCACTTGCGGGAATTGTTGAAGGGCGATTGCATTCTTGAGCTCGATGCCGACTTCGCGGTCGAAGAAGGGATTTCTCAGCAGCATCACCCCGTCGGCGCGCAGCAGCGCTATCGAGCTGTTAGCGCCGAGATTGATATCGTCGAAAAGCCTCCGGAAGTAATTAAGCCTCATACCGCCGACCACGACACCCCCGAAGGTCCCGTCGGGATTGTTGATGCGGCGGCTGAAAGTAACCAGCCATTCGTCGCTCGTGCGCGCCCGAAACGGCCGGCTCACATAGACGCCAAGATCCTCGCTATCGCGATGGACCCTGAAATACTCGCGGTCCGCGTAATTCAGGGGTATGGGCTCCGCGTCCCGCGAATCGGCCACGACGTCGCCCTGGGCATCGATGACGAGGATCGCGTTAAGATCCTGGGCGCTAGCCGACCGATCGAAGAGGATCATGTTGCGGACCGCAGGCCGCATGTCCTCGATTCCAGGGACATTCAGGCCGTCTATCGCTCCCTGAAGAGATAGATCGTAGGTCTCGATGCTGCGATCGATATCCCGCGCCAGGGTGCTCGCAAGATTGGTGGACGACTGGACCGCGTGGTTCCAGGCGTCCTGGCGGGTGTCGAGGGTGATCCACCCGGTAAGCCCAATGATGCCAAGCACCACCGAGGCGGCGGCGACCAGGGTCGTCGCGCTCGATCGATAGCTCACGACAGTATGCAGAAATTTCAATAACATGCCCGGATCGGAAATTCTTCGCTCCGTCGATCCAATGCCCGGGCCGACGTGACGACAGGATGTTACACGATGCGGAGCAAGCCGAGAAACCGCTTCTCGCTATTTTTCTTCATTGGGGGTGGCGGGCCGGATGCGCCGAGTCGTCCAATAGTCGATCCGGCGCAGAAGTTGCTCCCGGTCGAATGGCTTGATGATGAAGTCGTTGCCACCCGCAGCGATGCCCATCTGCACGTCGGCGGGCGTCTTGGCGGCGGTCAGGAAAACGATGGGCACAGGATTGAGTTGCGGCATCGTCCGCAACCGGCGGCAGGTCTCGAAGCCGTCCATTTCCGGCATCTGGATGTCGAGGAGGATCAGTCTGGGGATGATCCGGGTTGCCGTGACGAGCGCTTCCTTCCCGCTTTCCATCGCGAAGAAAGAATAGCCTGCCGCCTTGATGAGAGCTTCAAGCAGCATGCGGTTTTCCCGGGCGTCGTCGATCCCGAAGATGATTTTGCTTTTGCGTTCAGGGTGCGGCGTATCGGATGCCATGCCCTATCCCCGACATTAATTCCGTGATGAACCCGCCCAAATAGAATTCAGTCCGTCGAGCAACGGGAATCACATTTCGGCCTGCACCGCAAGTTTATTTGGCCAGTTGCAGTGGATCGAACCTTACGCTAGTGTCCGCGACCTTCCATCGACCCATGCGGCTTAACCCGTCGCATATCATCGAGAGATGGCCGCGGAGAGGTGCCAGAGCGGTCGATCGGGGCGGTCTCGAAAACCGTTGTGCCCTTTGCGGGGCACCGTGGGTTCGAATCCCACCCTCTCCGCCAATCCCCTATTCGGCCACGTTCGCCGCCATCCGCAAGACCTCAATAAAACCAAGGAAACACCTGGGGTTTCCCGAATGGGGCGTCCCCTGTTGTCCGCTTGCGTTCATCCCCATTCGCCAATATAATTAGGGGACGGACTAGGGGATTGAGGGGACGGCCATGGCGCGCAAGGCCGCTGGACTGACCGCCGCTGGGGTTAAAACTAAGCCGCCTGGACGCTACGGCGACGGCAACGGGCTTTATCTGTACGTCCGCTCCGCCGAGGCTCGCTTCTGGCTTTTCCGATACACCCCGCGCGGCGGGAAGATGCGGGAGATGGGTTTAGGCCGGGCTGGCGCCGATCAAGGCGCCGTAAGCTTGGCCGATGCCCGTGCCAAGGCGGCAGAGTTGCACAAAATGGTTCGGGAAGGGATCGACCCCCTCGCCCAGCGGGAAACCGTTGCAGCGCAGGTTGCGGCGCAGGCGCAGCACGCGGCAATTAAGGGGACGACCTTCCGCACCGTGGCCGAGCGGTATCTGGCAGCCCATTCCGACGCATGGCGCAATCCCAAGCACCGGGCGCAATGGCGCAACACCCTGGAGACCTACGCGCATCCCCACATGGGCAACCTGCCGGTGGGCGAGTTAGGGACAGAGCATGTCCTGGCCGCTTTGGAGCCGATCTGGCGTACCAAGCCCGAGACCGCGGCGCGGGTGCGCGGGCGGATCGAGAGCGTGCTGGATTACGCCACGTCGCGCGACTGGCGCAGCGGTGAGAACCCGGCGCGTTGGCGTGGGCACTTGGCCAATTTGCTGCCAGCGCGCGGCAAGGTTGCCCCTGTGCAGCACCACGCAGCCCTACCGTGGGGCGAGATAGCCGACTTCCTGACCGCGTTGCGGGGACAGGCCGGCATTTCCGCACGGGCTTTGGAATACGCCATCCTGACCGCTGCGCGTTCCGGGGAGGTGCTTGGCGCGCGATGGGGCGAAGTTGATTTGCTGGCGAAGGTCTGGACTGTGCCAGCCGCGCGGATGAAGGCCGGGCGGGAGCATCGCGTCCCCTTGTCCGCGCCCGCGCTCGCGCTGCTGAGCGAGATGACCAAATTGCGCACTGTCGATAGCCCCGAGGCCTTCATATTCCCCGGCGCGGTGGTCGGCAGGCCTTTGTCCATCATGGCGATGACGATGGCGCTGCGCCGGATGAAGCGAGGAGATCTGACGGTGCATGGGTTTCGCAGCACATTCCGCGACTGGGCAGCGGAGCGGACGAACTTCCCGCGCGACGTTGCCGAGATGGCCCTCGCACACGCTGTCGGCGACAAGGTTGAGGCGGCATACCGACGCGGAGACCTTTTTCAGAAGCGGCAGCAGCTCATGGATGCGTGGGCGAAGCACTGCGAGGCGACAAAGCCGGTGGGCGACGTGGTTCCCCTGCGTAACGGGCGCGCATAGACTGAGATCGACGGGATAGGCTGGCCAGCCGAAAGCGCGGTTGCCGCATCGCGTTTCTCCGTCGACCACATTGCGGGTGCCAGCGGAGGCACGATGGGCGCTGAGAACGCAGATACCGAGTGGGATCAGAAGGCGAAGCAAGCGGCGTGGATTGATTGCTTTGTCGCCCAGCAGCTCGACAGCCACGAATTCATCAATTTCATGTGGATCGCGGAGACGTTTGCGAGCGGCACTGATCCAACGGCCCGCGAGATGGGTACGGTAGAAGGTTATCGAACACTCGTCGATTCAGCATGGAAGGGGCACTTCGAGGGGTACGGACAGTCGAAAGTACTGCTCCTCACGCCGTGGCCATTGCACAACCTCCGCGCTTACGAGGTCGAAGAGCCAAATATCAAAGTTGATAGACGGACGGACGGCGAGATGGATTCAGCGCCCAAGAAATATCAGCTATCGGGAAATGATATGAGGGCGATCATAGGACTTGCCCAACTTGACGAAGGCATCTCCAACCACGGCCAACCGAGCTTCGGATCCGAGTCCTTCCTCGTAACAAACTATCTGCGATTTTGCTGGCTTCCGCGCGAAACGTGCCGGGTATGGTTCAGTCGTCAAGGTTTTCCTTGGCCCCCTCATTTCGACCCGAAGCCACCGGCTGCGATAACCTCAGGGAAAGGCAAACCTAAACGGGGTGCGCCACGTAAGTATGATAGCGGTCACATAACAGGAACCCTCCAAAGGAAACTTACGAACGAAGGTGAAGGGTGGTTTTCGTCAAACTCGCTCAGTGATCTTGAGAAATGGATTCGAACGCTTGGGGGCCAGCCAAAAAAAGGGCTACCTCAAAAGTCGCGACTGAAGGAATTGATCTCAGGTTGGTTATCCGAAAAAGGCATCCCGTATAGGAAAGCCCGTTCTCGCGGGACTCGCCGGTAAATCCTTTGTCAGATGTGATCTAGCGGTAATTCAAACTCTATTGATCTGAAATCATTGTGTTTTTTATGTTAGCTGCCGGTAATTCGGCGTAATTAGCGATAGCCCACCAACCCGTCAATCATCTCTCCCGTTCGCACTGTGCCGCCCTGGCACGCCAGCAACGGAGAAGATATGGACACCCACGAAAAGCCGCTCACGGTCACCATCCGCAGAACCCGCGAGCTCACCGGCCTCGGTAACACGAAGGTCTGGGAACTGATAAAGCAGAACAAGCTCAAGACTGTCGCTGTCGGCCGCCGTAGGCTGGTGGTCTATTCCTCGATTGAGGACTTGCTGACCGGGAAGGCGGCTTAGATGTCACCCGGAAAGCGAAGCCCCGCACGAGGTCTGCACAACCTCGGCGGGGCGGTAGAAATCGCAGGCACTTACAAGCCGATTTCTACTCTCACCCACTCCTCAAGTCAAGCCGTCCTGCGGTTCGTAGCCCGTCGCGGCCATGGTCAGCCCGTTGGCGGGGGCGTCGAGCGTATGCTCGGCGTCTTCCTCGCAGGAGGCGCATGATGGCCGGCGCGACACCCCAGGACGCCCTTGCTCATATCCGTCGGGGGCGGTCTCCAGTGCCGATCCCTTTCCGCGAGAAAGGTCCGCGGCTGACCGGGTGGCAGGCACTTAGGTTAAGCGAGGAGACGGCGCCGCAATATTTTAACGGTACACCGTGCAACGTCGGAATCATCCTCGGGGAAGCTTCCAATGGCCTCGTCGATATTGATCTCGACGCGGAAGAGGCGGTGTTGCTGGCGGAGCGCTTCCTCCCAGCGACCACGTCGAAATTCGGGCGCGCAAGCAAACCTCGATCGCACTGGCTCTATTTCGGCAGCGAGCCCCACGGGCGGGTCACGTACAAGGACCCGATAGACAATGCGATGCTGGTCGAATTTCGGTGCTCTGGAGCCGAAAAGGGGGCCGCAGCTCAAACGGTATTCCCACCGAGCGTTCATCCTTCCGGCGAAGCGATCGAATGGGAGGTAGACGGGGAACCCGCCCGTATCAAAACCAGCGAGCTTTTGGCGATAACGGGCAAACTGGCCGCCGCCGCACTGGTCGCAAAGCACCATAGAGGGCGCTGCGATTTGTTGCTCGATCAATCACCATCGGTCTGGGCCAAGGCTCTGATGCTCATAGACCCGCGTCTCAGCGAAAAGGTCAAAGAGTGGTGTGGGATCGTATCCGGCGCGCCGGACAGGGAGGGAACAGCAACGCCGAGGTCTAAGAGTGGGCTGGGGCTCGATTTGGAAGGGCATGAGCGTTACGCGCAGGCTGCGCTTCAGAGGGAGTCACAGCGCGTTGCGTCCGCCGGTGATGGCACACAGAGCGACACGTTGTTCAATGCTGCTGCGAACATGGGCGAACTGATTGCCGCCGGTGTGATAGGCGAGAGTGAGGTCGAAGCAGAGCTCGTCGCGGCCGGGATGCAAATGAGCGTCAATCCCTCGAAAGGTCCGTGGCTCAGGAGCCAGATCGAGCGGAAGGGCCGCGATGGCATCGCCAAGGGCAAGCTGTCCCCTCGCGATCTCTCAGATGTTGGGACGCATCGGGCTCAAGACGAGCAGCGTCAGGAACGCCACCAAGCATCCGACCCAGAGACCGACCCGGAGACCGACGATATTGCTGGAGATCAATCGCAGGAGAGCTACTCGGCCGGTGAGGGTGAGAAGACAGCGCGTGGCGGGCCACAACCCTGGCCACCGCTGGTGTCATTGGACGCCCCGGACCTACCCCGCCTGCGCGCCGATTGCCTTCCGGGGTGGGCGGGTCAGTTCGCTGCAGCCCTGGCTGCCGACACCGAAACGCCTGAGGAACTGGCCGTCGGTCTTGTGCTGGCAGCGTGTTCCACCGCCACCGCCCGTCGGCTACGGGTCATGGTTAAGCCGGGGTATTTCGAGCCCACAAATAGCTGGTGGGCTGTGGCGCTCCCGCCTGGCAACCGCAAGTCCGCGGTTCAATCCCGCGCCTCAGCCCCTTTGTTGGATTGGGAACGCGATACTGCCCACGCGATGGCCGACGAAATCCAGCGTGCCGTGTCAGAGGTAAAGACCGCCGAAGCGCGAGCAAAAGAATTCCGGGCCAAGGCCGCTCGGGCCAAGGACGATTTAGCGGCCCGCGACCTGGCCAGCCAAGCCGCCGATATTGAAGCTGCGATGCCGGAGATTCCTAAGTCGCCGCGCCTTTGGACATCTGATGTGACCCCCGAAAAACTGGGAATGTTGCTTGCCGACCACGGGGAGCAGATGGCGTGGCTTTCATCTGAGGGCGGCGTGTTTGACATGCTGGCGGGCCGATATTCGGGCGGTATTCCCAATCTTGATTTGGTGCTGAAGGCACATAGCGGCGATTCCGACCGGGTGGACCGGGGGAGCCGGCCTTCGGTCTTCCTTCGGCATCCGCTTTTGACCATCGGGCTTTCGCCACAGCCCGAGGTATTGCGGGGACTGGCTACCAAGCCCGGATTTCGCGGGCGGGGGCTCCTGGGGCGTTTCCTGTTCTTGCTGCCACCATCCCCGCTTGGCTATAGGACCCTGCACACAGCGCCCCTGCCGGAGGCTGTCAGCGCCGCGTATACCGCTGGGATGCGCGCCCTATTGGACATGCCGGCAGCCATCGGGGGTGACGGTAGCGAGCGGCCTCACCTCCTTCGCCTGTCTTCGGGCGCCTACGCCGAATGGTTCGAGTTCGCACTCCACATTGAGACAACCATGAGAGCAGGGGGCGACTTTGAGCTGATTACAGATTGGGCCGGAAAATGTCCTGGCGCTGCCGCTCGGTTGGCCGGTGTCCTGCACGGGATTGAGCATGCTCATGGCGCACCATGGAGCGAGGAAATCTCCGCCACCACCATGGCGCATGCTCTGGAAATCATGGCTGCTGTCGCCCGTCATAGTCTCGTGGCGTTCGATCTGATGGGAGCGGACGAGACTATTGCCGCCGCCCGAAAGGTCTGGGAGTGGATCAAGCGCGGCCGCCACGACACCTTCACGGCGCGAGAGGCGTACAACGCCTTAAAGGGTAGTTACCCCCGAATGGCCAACATCCACGCCGCCTTGGACGTGCTGGCCGAGCGTGGCTACCTCGACATTGCTCAACCGAAGAGAACCGGCAGTCCTGGCCGCCCCACATCGGTGTCTGTGACCGTGCGTCCTGACCTTGCGGAGGGCTGGTGATGGGCTGGCGTGGCGTCCTTGGGGTGGCATCTACCGCATCGGAATCCTATCCGCAATATCCGCAATATCCGCAAAATAGGGCGAGCGATGGGGGTTCTGCGGATATTGCGGATATTGCGTATGAGATCTGAGAGCGGCGGTGCGATTGTAGGCCACGGATCGGCGCCGCAGTGGTGCTGATGGCGGCGTAAAAGT
This sequence comes from Rhodospirillales bacterium, assembly GCA_947473305.1. GTDB lineage: Bacteria > Pseudomonadota > Alphaproteobacteria > ATCC43930 > CGMCC-115725 > CANJCB01. The sequence continues at coordinate 79 of CANJCB010000068.1, read as the reverse complement.
CTGCCAGTGGTAAGCCCATCGTTTCCGATTTGGGACGAGGGGCGGGAGCATGAAGCCCGTGGAGCTTTACTTGTTGGTG
>CANJCB010000067.1 GCA_947473305.1 Rhodospirillales bacterium | reverse complement strand
GGTCCGATCGGACCCCCTTCTCATTCCCGAAACCCCAGCCAGCGAGTGGCTCCCTTTGCCTCCGCCACGTGGCTCCCTTTGTCTCCGGCGTTGACACGCCCACCGACCTGACCTACAGGATCACCGCGACCACTATGAACATTGCGCCTATGCCAATCACCGCCAGCACCAAAATGGTGAAATCGCGCCCAACAATGACCCCGCCCCTGAAGTCTCTCAGCGCGTTGATCTGGTCGGCAAACATGCGAATTTGAGGGGGGCATCTGTCGCGCGAAACTTGACCCCACCCAGTTGGCGTATGTCTCGGCGTGATCAATGAGTTGCTTGGATTTTGAGTGGGGTCACACTTGGAAGCGATTTCACAGTCCAAAAGGGAAAAGCTAGTCTTGCACCAGGCGATAAATTCCCATTGTTCCCCGGTCGGGCGCCCGGCAGCTCGATATGCGCTGAATATCTCCGGTTCCACGCTCGCTCATTCCAAGATCGACGAGCGCCCTTGCCACATGACTGCGCCAAGCTGGGCAGCCACTGCGTAATAACGCCGCTCGTTCCCGAGGCGGTTTGTCAGGTTATCCGGCTGGCCGGAGCCGCGAGCCCGCTGCGCCTGATCGGCGGCCCCTAATCGACAAGGAGCGACCGCGCGCCGCCGTAGCCGGCCTTGGGCGCGACGCTGCTCTTGGCATAGACCGCCTTTGCCTTCGACCGGATCAGACGCTCCCAAGCGGCTATCGCTTCCGGCGAGCATTCGGCCTCGGGCCGAGGTTCCTGGGCGAAATTGTGAAACTCGTCGATCCCGCGGACGAGCATGGCAGAGGGCTTCGCGGTGATGCTGCGGGCGAAGGTGGGGATCATCGAGATCAGCAGGATGATCCGCCGATCCTGCCCGGAATTCACGCCGGAGCTGTGGATGATCGCCGGATCGAAGAGCGCGAATTGGCCGGGCTTCAGGGCGAGGGGCGCGATACGGGACTTGTCGAAACTGACGGTGATCTCCTGGCCCCGGGCGAGGATGCTCGCGGTATCGTCGCGGTCCTGATGGGGCAGGGTCGGGCCCTTGTGCGAGCCCGGAATGACCTGAATGCAGCCGTCGTCCGGCCCGCAATCCGACAAGGCCAGGGCGCCGAGATAGTATTTGGGCGTCATCTCGTTCGCGCCATAGGCCGCTGTGTCCTGGTGCCAGCCCGCGAAAGTCCGGCCATCCGGCTTCTTCATCCGCCAGGCCATGTTGCGGATCATCAGATTGGGCCCGAAAAGGTCTTCGAAGAGATCGAGGAGGCGGGGGGTTTCGGCGATCTCGACGATCCAGGGCGCTAGTATCTCTGACTTGCTTTCGAGCTTCGCCACATGCTCCGGATGGTTCCGTTCAAACCGTTCAAGTGAGGCTCGGTAGCGGCCGACCTCCTCTCCGGTCAGGATATCGACGGCGTCCGTATGCCCGTCGCGCTCGAGCTGTCCCTGCTGATCGTTCGAAAGGATTTTTGGCATCAGCTCAACATCCATTGGTTCCAGGCGGCGGCGACCCGCTCTCGGTTATCGGCCCACCAGGCCTCATCCACCTTGATCGCGAGCGCCAGGGTTTCGGGCGCGCCAGGCATCCGGGCGGCCAATTCCTTCGGCAGGAGATCGAAAGCCTTCATATTGGCCGGGCCATAGCTCAATTCCTTGGCATAGGCCGCCTGGACCGGCGCTTGCGAGGCAAAGTCCACAAAGAGCTGGGCATTGGCGACATTAGGGCCGCCCTTGAAGATTCCATAGTTCTCGGAAAAGAGCAGATGCTCGTTCCACTCGATCGCCATGGGCGCGCCCTTGTTGATGGTGACCTGGGCCCGGCCCGAGGCCATGGAACCCACCACCGCCTCGCCGTTGATCATGAGCTGCGCCGATTCCGCGCCGCTCGCGTGGAACTTCACCACATGAGGCTTGATGCGTGAGAAGGATCGGAGCGCCCGGTCGATGTCGATCGGATAGAGTTTGTCCCTCGCGACCCCGTCGGCGCGGAGCGCGAATTCCAGATGCGCCTGGCTCGACGACATGTCGGGAAACATTCGCGAACCGGGAAACCGGCCGACATCCCAAACATCGCTCCAGTTATGGGGATGATCGGTCTTGAAGGCCGCGGTGCTGTAAACCTGGACATGTGCGAGGTGATAGATCGGCGAGCGGAAGGGATGAACGAGGTGCGGCGACAATTCTTCCTTCTTGCCCCAGCGCCACTTGTCGTAGGCGATAGGTTCAAGCACCCCCATCCGTTCCAGGGCGATCATGCCGGTGCTGGAGAGATCGGCGATATCGGTTTCGATATGCTTTGACCGCACCATCGCGAGGATCTTGCCGTTGGTCTGTCCCTCGCGGATGACCTCGATCCCGGTTTCCCGGGTGAAAGGCTCGTCGACGGCGCGGCGCATGATGTCGTCGTAGTCACCGCCGGGCGAGCCGATATAAACCTTGCCGGCGGCGCGGGATGGCCCGGACCAAATGGAGGGTGCCGCGAGCGCCACGGCTCCGGCTAGGATCGTGCGGCGGGACGGTTTCACGGCCATCTTACTCCCCGGCCGGATCGGACCGGCTCAAGGCATCCTACATCGGACCGCTTATGAGTCCGCTTCTATAATTTGTCGATGCCAAATGTCGTCTGGGATGTCCTCAGAAGCCTTTTTGTCCTCAGAAGTAGGCGTCGAGGCACTAGGCGGCTTTATCCCGAAGCTGATCTGCGGCCTTGCGAACGGATGGTTCGGGGCGATATCCGCCAGCTTTCCCGCGCCCATGTATGCCATCGCTATTTCTCCTTTTTTGGATTGGACTGCGTCTCGCTCGCGCTCGGCGCGGCGGATGCCGGAGTAGTCGGCGAGGAGCTGCCCGAACGCGTCATGCCGATCACGAACCCAGCGGTGAAGATCGGGCTGTCCGGAGAAGCCATCGGCCAGCGCGGCACCGGACGGATCTTCTCCCCAGTCGTGGACGGGGCCGTAACGGTCTTCGGAGCCAATTTGTTTGATTTTGCAATGGTCTATTCCTTCGGTGGCTTCGTGTTATGGGTCGCAGCCTTCTCAATCGTCTTTGGATTTACGGTGCCTGACTTCAGGTTCTTCCCGTTTAAAAAATTCCAGCCGCCCTGGTAGATTGGGTCCGTATCGGGCAGAAAGCCGTGATAGGTAACTCCCCCCGTTTGGATCTTTTTCCCAGTCATGTTCCCGGCTCTCCTCTGATTATTGGATTAGATCTGTCGGCGCGACTCATCTCAGCTTGACCAACTCCGCGCAGCGGTTCCGTGCCGCTAATACGATCGCGTTCTGTCCGAATCGGCGGCCCAAGGCTGCACCCGCCCGCCTGGTGAGGCCGAAAGCCAACACGCTATGTTCGGGTGGCCAACCGCGATCAGCACCGCGGCCTTCGCCTTCAAGAAATGCCACGGATGCTGATTGCACTGGGTCCGACCCCATGTTGTTGCTAATGTCCCTCCCAATGGGAGGTACCCTATGGTGCGGAAGCTGGCTGCTGATGTGGTGATTGTGGGCGGCGGGATCGTCGGCCTGAGCACCGCACTGGAGCTCCGTCAGCGCGGGCGAAGCGTGGTCGTGGCCGAGCGTGGCATGATGGGTGCGGAGGCCTCGGGGCGGAATGGCGGCGGCGTGCGCCAGCAGGGACGGGTCCTGCCGGAAATCCCCTTCGCGATGGGCGCTGTGAAGGTCTGGAAGGAGCTTGATGGGCTGCTCGACCAGCCCACCGGCTATCGCCAGATTGGCCACCTCTATGTGGCCGAGTCAGATCAGGACATGGAAAAACTCTCCCGACAGCGTGAGCAGGAAATGGCCCTCGGCCTTGAGAGCGAGCTCATCGATGCGAAGGCGGCCCGGCAGTTGGCGCCAGGTCTCAGCAGCCATATCGTCGGTGCGAAGCTCTGCCAGACCGACGGCTACGCCGACCCGGCGCTGTCCTCGCTCTGCATCGCCTTGACGGCCGAGAACGCGGGCGCCACCATCCTGTGCCACAGTCCTGTGACCGCGATCGGAACGCGCAACGGACGGGTTGCGACGGTTACGGCGGGCGACACGATCATCGAGACCGACTGCGTCCTCAATGCCGCGGGTCCCTGGGCGCCGGCGATCTCGCAGATGGTGGAAGCCTACCTTCCAATCTATCCGAGCCGTTCGGTGCTCGTCCTTACCGAGCCCATGCCGCTCCAGATGCTGACCTTCGTCCAGACGGCGGCTCAGGATCTTGGATCGAGCCAGTTCGCGGACGGGTCGGTGCGGCTTGGCGGCGGAACCACGCCAAACGACGTCAACCGCTTTACCTTTTCCAAGCGCCTGGAGCCCGATCCCGATCCGCCGAAGCCCCCCAAGGCCGAGGTGGTCTTCCCGGCGCTGCGCAACGCCAAGGTCGCCTCCCGCTGGGTGGGGATCCGGGAATGCACGCCCGACATGATGCCGATCATGGGGCCGGTGGGCGGGCCGGACGGGTTCCTGGTCGCGGCGGGCTTCAGCGGCCACGGCTTCTGCCTCGGACCCTATGCCGGCCGGCTAATGGCTGAATGGATCGTGGATGGCGCGCCGTCCTTCGATCTGTCCGCCTTTTCCCATAGCCGTTTCCTCCGGGCGGAGGGACCGCTGTCCGTAATCAAGGTCGCACCAGAACAAACCGGCTGATAAATCCGGCTCTGAACAAAAAAAGGGAGAAATTTCTATGGAAAAGCAAAACCCCAACAGCCTGATCCGTCTCCGACCATCGCGCCGCGATATCCTGCGTGCATCCCTCGGGGTCGGCGGGGCTGCCGCCCTGGGCACTACGCCCTGGACGCCGGCCGCTTTGGCCCAGACCGCAGGCGCGCGTCAGGGCGGCACGCTTCGGGTATGCTTTCCCAATGCGCCGGACACTCTTGACCCTCATCTCACGATCTCGGCGCCTGGGCAGCAGGTGGCGGCGCTGGTCTATGAGACCCTCACCGAACTCGACGCCAATGACCAGCCCGCGCCACGCCTCGCCACTTCCTGGCGGGCGGAGAAGAGCGGCCAGGAGTGGATCTTCGAGCTGCGCCAGGGCGTGAAGTTCCATCACGGCAAGGAATTCACCGCCGACGATGTGGTGGCGACGATCCAGCGCAGCGAGGACAAGAGCCTCGGATTGCGCTCGCAAGGCGCTTTCGGCCCCTACAAAGAGGTCCGCGCCGAGGGCAAGAACACCGTCCGCATCGTCTTGACGCAGCCTTGCGCCGAGGTGCCGGTCCTGGTCGCCAACCGCTGGGCGCGCATCATCCCGGCGGATAAGCTCAGCACCATCGCCAATCAGCCGGTCGGCACCGGCCCTTTCAAGTTCAAGGATTTCCAGCCCGGGACGTCGGCCTCGGTGGAGAAGAACGCCGACTATTGGGTCAAGGACCGCCCCTTCCTCGATGGGGTCAGGGTCGTCGCCATCGCCCAGTCGATCGCTCAACAGGCCGCCCTGCGCGCCAACACGGTCGACGTGCTGGAGTTCTTGTCCGCCGATGGCTATCTGGCGTTGAAGAGCTCGGCCGGGGTCCATGCCTATTCGATCACGGTCGGCCAATACTATACCCTGATGACCCAGGCGAACCTTCCCCCCTTCAACAACCTGAAGGTCCGCAATGCCTTCAAATACATCCTCGACCGCGAGAGCCTGCTGGCGTCAGCCGTCCTCGGTCAGGGAACCGTCGCCAACGACCTGACCCTGGTGCCCGACAGCATCTACCTGCCGAAGCTCGAGCAATATGGCCAGGACCTCAATAAGGCGAAATCACTGCTGGCGGAATCGGGGGCCGGGCCCCTGTCGCTGGAGCTCTATACCTCCAGCGAGCGGCAGCCCTCGCCTAAGATCGCGGTGGCCTTCAAGGAGGCTGCGGAGAAGATCGGCGTCAACATCACGATCCGCGACGTGCCCTTCACCGAATATGTCGCGAATGTCTCGCGCAAGAAGGCGCTCTACACCTCGCAATGGAACGAGCGCGTGAGCCTCTACGAGAGCCTCTTCCAGATCTACCACAGCAGCTCGCCCTTCAATTACAGCGGGGTGGAGCAGGTGCCGGGGCTCGATGCGCAGCTGGAGCAGATGGTCGCGGAATTGGACCTCGCCCGGCGCAAGGCGATTGTCACCCAGATCATCGAGAAGATCCATCCCTACGGCGACCGGATCATCCCCTTCTTCATGAACTACATGTGCGCCACCACCACGAAGGTGCAGAACTACACGCCGCCCAAGCACGGTACGACCGAGCTGCGCGACGTCTGGCTCACCGCCTGACGGCACGGGGCATAACCCACATGAGCGAGCAGGATTACCAGCATCTTCTATCGCCCCTGAAGATCGGCACTTTCACCGTGCGCAACCGGGCTGTCTTCGGGGCGCATGGGACCGGTTTTGCGACCAATGGCACCGTCGCGGACCGGCTCATCGCCTATCAGATGGAACGGGCTCGGGGCGGGGCGGGTCTCGTCATTCTCGAAGCGACCGGCGTCGACGAATCCCCGATCGGCGTCACCTCGGTCGGCCGCAATTTGCGCAACATCGACGAGACAGTGCTGCCAGGCTATCGCCGCATCGCCGACGCGGTCCATGGCGAGAATACCAGGGTCTTCGTGCTGCTCTCCCATTCCGGCCGCAACAACATGATGGGGGGTGACGGCACGCCACCCAAGGCGCCTTCCGCCCTCTCCATGGACCGCACCCGCGACGTGCCCCATGAATTGGAGATCGACGAGATCGAGGCGATCGTCCAGGCTTTCGCCAATGCCGCGCGCCGCTGCCGGGACGGCGGACTCGATGGGGCCTCAATCTCCTTCGCCCATGGCAACCTGGTCCAGGAATTCATCTCACCCTTCGCCAACCGACGCAGCGACCGTTATGGCGGCAGCGAAGAGAACCGCCTGCGCATGGCTCGGGAGGTTCTGCAGGCCGCCCGCGCCGCCGTGGGACCCGACTTCGCGCTCGGCATCCGTTTCAGCGCCGCCGAGCTGATCCCCGGAGGCTATACGCTTGAGGACGGCGCCCGTTTCGCGCCGCTCTTCGTCGAATGGGGGAAGCTCGACTTCATCGACGTGACCGCCGGCGACAACGCCGACATGCGCAGCCGCTCCTTCCATTATCCGACGATCTCGACGCCCGCGATGCCGCTCGTGCCTCTGGCGCGGCGGATCAAGGAGGCGGTGGACGTGCCGGTCTTCGCCGTGGGCAAGATCGGCGATGCCGATGAGGCCGAGGCCATCGTCGCGCGCGGCGATGCGGATATGGTGGTGATGGTGCGCGCGCAGATCGCCGACCCTGAGCTCGTCAACAAGGCGCGCGACGGCCGCAAGGACGAGACCCGAGCTTGCATCTATTGCAACGAGAGCTGTTTCGCCCGGCAACAGCGGTTCGGCGACATCAGTTGCGTCTATAATCCGCGCAGCGGCCGCGAGGGGATTTGGCCTCGGCTCGAACGCAAGACCGAAGGCCGCAAGCACGTTGTGGTGGTGGGGGGCGGCCCGGCCGGCCTCGAAGCCGCCCGCACCGCCGCGGCCAATGGCCATCGCGTGGAACTGCATGAGCGCACCGCCGAGCTGGGCGGCCAGATCAGGCTCCTTGCCCGCACCCCGCACCGCGAGGGCTATCTCAAGATCGCCGAATGGCTTGAACGCCAGGTCGTGAAGCATGGCGTCGACATCCACCGCGAAAGCCGCCTCGACGCAGATGCCATCATCGCGAAGAAGCCCGACGCGGTGGTCATCGCCACCGGTTCCGCCGACACCAGGCCCACCGTCAAGGGCGCCGATCTCGCGCTCACCGGCCGTCAGGTGCTGGCCGGCGCGAACCTCGGCCGGCGCGTGGTGATCGGCGACTGGGACGGCCGCCACATGGCCATGTCGATTGCCGAAAAGCTTGCCACTGCGGGTCATGAGGTCGAGATCGTCTCCAAGGCGTTCTTCGTCGGGATGGATGCCGATCTCCTGACTTGGCATCCGATCTACGAACGGCTTCTGAGCCTGGGCGTCCGCATGGCGCCCATGGAGGAGATCGTCGAGATCGAACCCGGCCGCGCCAGCATCCTGACGCTCGACCGGAGAACCCGCGTCGTCGAGGCCGATACAATCGTGCTCTGCTCCAGGGGCAACGCCGACCGGCCGCTCTACCGCGCGCTCAAGGGGCGGGTCCCGGTCCTTCACGCCATCGGCGACTGCTGGGCGCCGCGCCAATTGGAGCAGGCGATCCTGGAGGGCGCGCGTGTTGGGCGGGAGCTCTAGGCATCCATGAGCCTGTCACGGCTCATCCTGCGCCGCGTGGCGCTCCTGGCGCTGGTGCTCGTCGCTGTCTCGCTCCTCACTTTCGCGATCGTTAACATCCTGCCGGGCGACGTTGCGACGGCGATCCTGGGCGAGAGTGCGACGCCCGCTGACCTCGCCGCGCTCCGCTCGCGGATGGGCTTGGATCTACCGCTCGGCACGCGCTACCTCACCTGGATCGGCCATATGCTGCGGGGCGACTTCGGCACCTCGCTTGCCTTCAACCTGCCGGTGGCGCCGATCCTGCTCTGGCGGCTCGGGAATTCGGCGATCCTGGCGGCCCTAGTGCTCATTATCTCCGTGCCCTGTGCGCTCACGCTCGGTGTTGTCGCGGCGGTGTATGAAGGCTCGCTCCTCGACCGGTTCCTTTCCCTGGCTGCGGTGTTTACCTTCGCGCTCCCCGAATTCGTCATCGGGCTTGTCCTCATTCTGGTCTTCAGCATCCTTTACCCGGTGCTGCCCGGATCGAGCCTGATGGAGCCCGGCCTCAATCCGCTCAGCCAACCCCTGGCGCTTGTCCTGCCGATCCTAGTGCTGGTTCTGCACCAGCTCGCGCACCTCAGCCAGATCACCCGGGCCAGCATGATCAACGCGCTCGGCAGCAACTATGTGCGGGCGGCCCGGCTCAAAGGCCTGCCCCCCGCCCTCGTCGTGGTGAAGCACGCGCTGCGCAACGCGCTGGCTCCCGCGATCGCCGAGGTCGGCATGAATTTCGGCTATGTACTGGGCGGCCTCGTGGTGGTGGAAACGCTTTTTTCCTATGCCGGCGTGGGCCAGCTCATGGTCATGTCGGTGGAGAATCGCGACGTACCGACGCTGGAGGCCACCGTCCTTGTCATCGCCGTTGCCTATGGCGTGGGGAATCTGCTCGCCGACATCGTCTCGCTGCGGCTCAACCCGCGCCTCAGAAGCTGATGGCGATGCCTAAGCAGTCCCGAGGCGCGCTCCTCTTCCTTCTGACGGTGATCCTGCTGATCGCGCTCGGTCCTTGGATCGCGCCTTATCCAGCCACCGAATTCCATTCGCGCCACATCCTGGAAGGGCCGGGGACCACATATCTCCTGGGCACCGACGAATTCGGGCGCGACGTGTTGAGCCGCATCCTCTGGGGTGCGCGGCCAACTCTCCTGCTGGCGCTGGCCAGCGCGGGCCTGGGCGTCCTCCTTGGCACGCCCACCGGACTCATCGCGGGCTATTTCGGCGGAAGGCTCGACGAGATCCTGATGCGGGTCATGGACGTGCTGATGTCCTTTCCGGCCTTGATCCTTGCGATGCTGATCGTCGTGATGATGGGCCCCAACCCGGTCAATGTGGTGCTCGCGATCGGCGTCGTCTTCTGGCCGCGTTCCGCCCGCCTCGTGCGGAGCGTGTCCCAGGATCTGGCGCGCCGCGAATTCATCGAGGCGGCGAAGGCGCGGGGCGAGGCGCATGTCTTCATCCTCGGGCGCGAACTCCTGCCCAATGTGCTGAGCATCCTGGTGGTCGATTTCACCCTGCGCGTCGCCGCCGCCATCCTCCTGACCGCGTCGTTGAGCTATCTCGGTGTAGGCGTCGTTCCGCCGACGCCGGCCTGGGGTCTGATGGTCCGCGACGGCCAGCAGTTCCTCCAGAACGCCCCTTGGCTCGTGCTCTTTCCTTGCCTCGCAATCGCGCTCGTCTCGGTCGGGACCGTGCTGGTGGGCGACTACCTGCGCCGCCGCGTCGCCGTCCCCGGTGGCGAGAGGATCGCGTGACCCAGCCCCTCCTCGACATAGCGGGTCTCGCCGTCAGCTATGGAACCACCAATCGCCGGGTGCCGGCGGTACGAAACGTCTCCTTCGCCATCGCGCCGGGCGAGGCCTATGGCCTTATCGGGGAATCGGGATCGGGCAAGACGACCATCGCCTTCGCGGTCATGGGGCACCTCAATGGTGGTCGCGTCGACGCTGGGCGCATCCTGTTCCGTGACCGCGATATCCTTGCCTTGTCGCCGCAAGAACTCGCCAGCCTGCGCGGACGGTCCATAGCCATGGTCTACCAGGACCCACTGAGCTCCTTGAACCCGACGCTCCGCGTGGGCGAGCAGGTGGCAGAAGGCATCCGCCACCACCGCGGGCTGTCGCATCGCGCCGCCGCCGCCGAGGCCGCGAGCCTCCTGGACCAGGTCCACCTGCCGGACCCGGCTCGGCTCATGCTCCGCTACCCCCACGAGCTTTCCGGCGGCCAGCAGCAGCGCGTCGTCATCGCCATGGCGCTCGCCTGCCGCCCCCAGCTGCTCATCATGGACGAGCCGACCACCGGGCTCGACGTGACCACCGAGGCCGTCATCCTCGACCTCGTCGCGGAGCTTCGAAGCGCGCTCGGCGTCGCGATCCTCTTCATCAGCCACAACCTGGGCGTCGTGCGGCGGGTCTGCGACCGTATCGGCGTGCTCTATGCGGGCGAGCTGATGGAGGAAGGCCGCACCGAGAAGGTGCTGCAGCGGCCCCGCCATCCCTATACCCGAAGCCTTCTGCGCTCGATCCCCGAGATCGGGCGGCGAAGCGAACGGCTTGCCTCCATCGCCGGCAGCCTTCCAGACCTGACCTCGCTTCCCTCGGGCTGCATCTTCCATCCCCGCTGCCCAGAGGCGCGGGATATCTGCGCGTCAGCAGCCCCGCCGGTAGAGGAGGTCGAGCCCGGCCACATAAGCCGTTGCCATTTCGCTCGCGACCTGCCCGACGCCCTCGCGGAGGATACCGCCAGCGCCTCCATGAAGGACTTACCGGAAGGCCGCAAGCCGCTGCTCCGCGTCGTCGACCTTGAAATGCACTATGTCCGGTCGCGCCGGTTCGGACCTTTCGGCCGAACGATTCGCGTTCCCGCATTGAGTGGCGTCGGGATCGAGGTCGCGGCCGGCGAGACCCTGGCCATCGTCGGCGAGAGCGGGTCGGGCAAGTCGACGCTCGCCCGCTGCATCGTCGGTCTCGCGGCGCCGACCGGCGGCAGCATCGAGTTCGAGGGCACGCCCCTTACCGCTACACGTCCGCGAGCCACGCGTCGGGACATTCAGATCATCTTCCAGAACCCCGAAGCGGCGCTCAACCCATTCCATACGGTGGCCGAGATCATCGCCCGGCCGTTGCGGCTCTATGGGCTGCGCGAAGGTCCCGCGATCCGGCAAAGGGTCATCGAATTGCTCGACGCCGTGAAACTCGGCGAGCGCTTTTCCACCCATTATCCGCGCGAGCTATCGGGCGGCGAGAAGCAGCGCGTTTCGATCGCGAGAGCCTTCGCGGCGGAACCCCGGCTCGTGATCTGCGACGAGCCCACCTCCGCGCTCGACATTTCGGTCCAAGCGGCTCTGCTGAACGAGCTGAAGGAGCTGCAGCGGCGCTATGGTACCTCTTATCTCTTCATCTCCCACGATCTGAGCGTCGTACGGCATATCGCGGAGCGGGTCGCGGTGATGTATCTGGGCCTCATTCTGGAAACCGGCCCCACGGCCGAAGTCTTCCAGCCGCCGCACCATCCCTATACCGAGGCGCTGATCTCGGCCGTGCCGACTGTGTCGCCCGTTGACCGGGGTCCGGTCCTGCGCCTTCAGGGCAGCGTCCCCGATCCCGCAAATCCGCCTGCGGGCTGCGTCTTCCATACTCGCTGCCCGAGAAAGCTGGGCCGCGTCTGCGAGACGGATGCGCCACCCTGGCGCCATACTTCCGCCGGCCGCGCCTATGCCTGTCACATCCCGCCGGAGGACCTTCTGGCCCTCCAGCAACAACCCACAACAGAAACCGACCGGCCCTTGCCGGAGATGGAGGAACCTCATGAAAGATGACACCAGAATCGTCAATGCCGGGCGGCATCCCGAACTCTACGGCGGCGCCGTCAACCCGCCCATCGTCCGCGCCTCCACGGTGCTGTCGAAGACCATCGGCGAGTGGGAGGCCAAGGCCAAAGAACGCGCGAAGGACGTTCCCGGCATGTATTACGGCCGCCATGGCACGCCCACCGCGCGGAGCCTCGAAGAGGCTATCGCAGAGCTGGAAGGCGGCCATCGCGCCTTCGTTTATCCCTCCGGCCTGGCGGCCTGCGTGACGGCACTCCTCTCCTTCGTCAAGCAGGGCGACCATGTTCTCCTCACCGACAGCGTCTATGCGCCCGTGCGTCGCCTTGCGGGCAGTTTTCTGAAGCGGTTCGGGGTGACCTCGACCTTCTTCGATCCCTGCATCGGCAGCGGCATCGCTGCCCTGATCCAGCCGAATACGAAAGTCGTCTACGTCGAATCTCCAGGCTCGCACACTTTCGAGGTGCAGGACATCCCGGCAATCGCGGCCGAGGCCCATAAGGCCGGCGCCACGGTCATCATGGACAACACCTGGGCGACGCCGCTCTATTACCGGCCGCTCGACCATGGCGTCGATATCTCGGTCCAGGCGGCGACCAAATATATCGTCGGCCATTCCGACGCGATGCTCGGCATTGTCACCGCCACGAAGGAAGCCTATCCGGCTCTGAAGGCGACGACGCATGAACTGGGACAGATCGCGGGGCCCGACGACATCTATCTCGCGCAGCGGGGCCTGCGCACCATGCATGTCCGGCTGGAGCGTCACTGGGCAACCGGGGTCAAGCTCGCAAGCTGGATCAGGGAGCAGCCCGAGGTCGCCGTGGTGCTGCATCCCGCACTGGAAACCGATCCCGGCCACAAGCTCTGGAAGCGCGATTTCAAGGGCGCTTCGGGCCTCTTCGCCTTCGTGCTGCATCCGATGGAGGCTGCGGTTGCCAATACGCTGGTCGACAGCTTGGAACTCTACAACATCGGTGCCTCCTGGGGTGGCTACGAGAGTCTCATCCTGCCGATCCATCCCAACGAGGGGCGCACCGCAACCAAATGGCCCTATCCGGGACCGGGTTTCCGGATCCATGCCGGGCTGGAGGATCCGGACGATCTCCTGGACGACCTGAAGCAGGGTTTCGCGGCGCTTCGCCGGGCTCTCGGGAAATGAAGCTCACGCCTCACCCGGAGTTGCTCGTCCAGCCGGAATGGCTTGAAGCTCACCTCGGCGACAGCAAGGTCAAGGTGATCGACTGCACGGTCTTCATGACTTTCCAACCGGTCGGACCCTCGAAGGTCGAGAGCGGTCGGCCGCAATGGGAGGAGGGCCATATCCCCGGCGCGGGCTATCTCCACATGGTGGACGATCTCTCCGATCCCGATGGGCCTTTTTCCTATGCCTTGCCGCCGCCGGCCCATATCGCGGAGAAGCTTCGGGCGCTGGGCGTCAACGACGGGGATACCATCGTCCTTTATGGCGCGGGCTATCCGGCGGTCGTGACGCGCGCCTGGTGGGTGCTTCGCGCCTCAGGCGCCCCGGACGTCCGGCTGCTCGACGGCGGATGGGAGCGTTGGGTCGACGAAGGACGCCCCGTTTCGTCCGAAGCACCGAAGCCCGCGCGAGGCCGCTTCACGGGCCGGCGAATGCTGCGGATGGTTGCCGACCGGGCCGAGGTGCGGGCGGCGATCGACAATCCATCCGTCTCGCTCATGAACGCACTTCAGCCGGAGCAGTTCGAGGGCACCGGTGGCGCACACTATGGCAGGCCCGGACGCATCCCCCGCAGCATCAGCGTGCCGGTGCGCGCGCTCTTCGACCCCGATACCCGGCGTTTCCACGACATCCCGAAGCTGACTGAGATCTTCGCTCGTTCGGGCGCGCTGGAGGCCGAGCGGATCATCCCCTATTGCGGCGGCGGGATCGCGGCGAGCGGTTCCTGCTTCGCGCTGGCGCTTGTGGGCCATCCGGAAGTGGCGCTCTACGACGGCTCGCTCCTCGACTGGGCGGCCGACCCGGCACTGCCGATGGTCACCGGCAAGCAGGACTAGAAGGAAGGACCACCAAATGACTACGAAAACTCCGCTACCGATCGGCTGCGGCCGCTATGACCGGCTCCGCGCGATCGAGGACGGGCGGGTAGCGCTCGACCGCTACGATCTTCAGATCAACGTCATGCCCCTCGGCCAGATCCCGCCTGCCGCCTTCGACCGGCGGGAACTGGCCCTGGCCGAGGTTTCGACGGGCGGCTTCCTGGCGCGTCTCGACCGTGGCGATGCGGGCTATGTGGGCATCCCGGCCTTCGTGTCGCTGGGCTTCCGCCATGATTGCATCTATGTCCGCTCAGACAGCCGTATCACGAAGCCGCAGGATCTCGCGGGCGCGCTGATCGGCGTGCCCGAATATTTCGGGACCACGGGCATTTGGCTGCGGGGCATGCTGCAGGATGACGCGGGCATCGATCCCAAGAGCGTCTCCTGGTGGGTCGGACCCATCGAGGGCGCCGGCGGTCCGATCAAGCCGAACCATCCGCCAGGCGTCACTTGCGCCTATGCCAAGCCCGGTGAGTCGATGACCGACCTCCTGCTGCGCGGCGAACTCGATGCAATCTTCGCCCACCGCCTCCCGCAGCCCTTCCGCGACGGCCGCTTCCGCCGTCTCTACTCCGACCTCGAAGCGACCGAGCGCGCTTACTACGAGGCCTCGGGCTGCGTTCCGCTGCTTCATATGTTCGTGCTGCGGGACGATTGCCGAAACGCCGATCCGGCCCTCCCCGGGCAGGTGCTTGATGCCTTTACTCGGGCGAAGGATATCGCCTTGCAGGATCTGAACGAGACGGCAGTCTATGCGACTTCCCTGCCATCGCTGACTCAGGCCGTGGAGCGATCACGGAGCCTGCTTGGCGAGGATTTCTGGCCTTACGGGATGGCGCGCAACAGCAAGGCGCTAGCGACGTTCGCCCGCTATTGCCACGAGCAAGGCCTCACCCGCCGGCAGTTCGAGCTCGACGAAATGTTCCCGGATTTCTGACGCGAGTTGGAAGTATTGATGTCAGGTAATATTGGCCCAGGGCGCTAACATCTAATACCAAGTCCCTGTAAGTGGGACTCATTTTTGGGATTCCCAAAGCATTGAAACTCTGAATCCCTATGGCGAACCAGGAGGTTCGCGATTGGGGCAGCGGTTGGCTTGCGGGACGGTTTCAGTGCGGATGATCTGAGGCGGTTTGCCAAGGCGACGAAGGATGCGGCTCAAGGCCGTCGCCTTCTTGCCCTGGCCGAGATTTATGATGGCGGCAGCCGGACGGACGCGGCGCGGATCGGCGGCGTCGGGCTCCAGACGGTTCGGGATTGGGTGCTCGCGTTCAATGCGGAAGGCCCCTCCGGCCTGATGGACCGCAAAGCGCCGGGCCAACCGCCGCTCCTCAATGACGCACAACGCCAAGCGCTGCTGGGGATCGTCGATGCCGGCCCCCTGCCGGCGGTCCACGGTGTGGTGCGGTGGCGGTTGGTCGATCTGGCGCAGTGGGTGTTCGAGGAGTTCCACCTCTCCATCAGCAAGCAGACGCTGAGCCGGGAGCTGCGGGCCATGGGCCTTCGGAAGCTGTCGGCTCGTCCCCGCCATCATACCCAGGACGCCGAAGCCCTCGAGGCTTTTAAAAAAACTTCGCCGCCTGTACGCCGTCAGCGTCTATGAGACAGAATTGGGGTATTGATTAGAGGAGGGTTTTGGTCTCATCGCAGTGACGAAGGAACGAAGATGAGAGCAAAACCCGTGAGTTCGAAAGCCCCGGCTGAACAGGTCCTGAAGGACATTCGCCG
>CANJCB010000066.1 GCA_947473305.1 Rhodospirillales bacterium | reverse complement strand
CAGAAAACCATCGAACAGCGCCGCTTGCTTCACCGCAAACTCGCCGCATAAGATCAACCAACCAGATGAGGCCAACCCTCCATTAATTTATAACCCCATCTGTCCCAAATGATCTGACGACGCACACGCCGATTGATCGCCTCGGCGACTTGCTTCTGCTCGAAATACATATCCTGGGGACGGATCGGAGGGAAGCGCGTCATGCCGGTCTTCTTCCACGTCGGAACGTTGGATAGAACAGCCATGGTTCAGCTAATTCAGGTAGGCTGCAAGCATATCCTGTAACGCCGCCAGGCTTCCAGCGGCCAGCAGCGGCGGGTTGACATACCATTAATTCATTTGCACGATGACCGCCGCCTGCGATTAACCGCCAGCCTTGGGGACGATATGGCCAGATACATTCTATGTTGGGTTGGCCTGCTTTTCGCGGCCCTCGGTTCGCCATTGGCGCAAGCTCAGACAACCGACTTCGTCATCGCCACCAATGGGGCGAAATACGAAAACGTGTTGAACGCCTGGATCGTCCCCGAATTCGAAAAACAGAATAATGTGAAGGTCGTCTATACCCAGGGGCTTTCGGCGCAAATCCTGGCGCGGGTGCAGAGCCAGCGGAACGCTCCGCAGATCGATCTCGCCATCCTCGACGAACTGCCTTTCTTCCAGGGCATCCCGCTCGGCATCTGGGAGCCGGTCAAGGCAGAGGAGCTGAATCCCGGCCCGAACATCGTTCCCATGGCCTTCTCGGGCAACGGCTACGGGCTGGCGATCGGTCTTGCGGCGACGGGCCTCTACTACAACACCAAGATCTTCAAGGAGAACAACTGGGCTCCGCCGACCTCCTGGGGCGACCTCATGCGGCCGGAGCTGAAGGGCAAGGTGGTCGCCCATGCGATCGCCAATACCCATGGGCTCAATCTCTTCATGGCCGCGACCTTGATGAACGGCGGCGCGATCCCCGGCAATATGGAGCCGGGATTCGAATTCGTCCGGAAACTTACCCCCAATCTCCTGACCTGGGACCAATACGGCGAGACGCCCCAGCTTCTCCAGCAGGGCGTCAGCGCCATCGGCGCCTGGAGCCGGGAGAATGTCGTCACGGCCGCCAAAAGCGGCGTGCCGGTGGAATTCGTCTATCCCAAGGAAGGCGGCATCGGCTTTCGGGTGATGGCGACGGGCGTGAAGGGCCGCCCCGCGGCCAATGTAGTCCTCGCCAAGAAACTCATGACGATCTTCCTCTCGGAGAGAGCACAACTGCAGTTCAGCGAGCAGATGGGGGTTTTCCCGGTCGACAGCAAAGTCGGCGGCTTCGACGAACAGGTGAAGCACCTGGTCTTTCCGCCGCCCGATGTCGTCGCGGCCAACCGGTCCGCCTGGTCGGAACGCTGGAACCGCGAAATCGCGAAGTGAGCCCGCGCCGTCGTTTCGCTTGCTAGGGCCGTTTCCGTGCATCTCACGCTTTCCTCGGTCACGAAGCATTACGGCGATGTCCGCGCGGTAAACGACGTCTCCTTTTCCCTGACGTCGGGCGAAAGGCTTTCGCTGCTCGGCCCCTCAGGCTGCGGGAAGACGACGCTTCTCAATGCCATTGCGGGTTTCGCGGAAATCTCCAGCGGCACGATCCGCATGGGGGATGCGGACATATCTCGCATCCCGCCCTTTAAGCGGAACATCGGGATCGTCTTCCAGAACTACGCGCTCTTCCCCCATCTCGACGTGGAGGAGAACCTTTATTTCGGCCTGAAGATGCGCGGCGTTTCCCGGCGCGATGCCCGGCAGGCCATCGGCGAGGCACTGGAGATCGTGCGGCTGGAGCCCTTCCGGGCGCGCTATCCGCATCAGCTTTCGGGCGGTCAGCAGCAGCGCGTCGCGGTCGCCCGCGCCATCGTGATCCGACCGCAAATCCTGCTGCTCGACGAACCGCTCAGCAACCTCGACGCCAAGCTGCGTCACGAGATGCGGACGGATCTTTTGCGGATCCTGGACGATCTCTCGATCACCACGATCATGGTGACCCACGACCAGGCCGAGGCGCTTTCGCTCTCCCATCGGGTGGCGGTCCTGAACCAGGGCGCCATCGAGCAGATCGACGAGCCGGAAGCGCTCTATGAACGGCCCGCCACCCATTTCGTCGCGGGCTTCCTGGGGGAGAGCAACCGCTTCGCCGCCAACCTAACTGGCATCGATGGAAGCTTTGCGAAGATCGCGCTGCCGAACGGCGGGGAATGGCGGGGCCGGGCGACCGGATCGACGCCAGATGGCGGCCCGGTCCAAGTCTTCGTACGGACCGAGCGAATTGGAATCGGCCCCTCCGACGGAGCGGGCGATAACGGCATCTCCGGCACGGTGCGGACGGTCATCTATCTTGGCGAGGAGCGCCGCCTGGTGGTCGATACCGCCGCAGGCGAGATCGTCGTAAAGCTCTCCGCCCGCGACAGGCTCGGGTCGGGAGTTGGCGATACCGTGTCGCTGTGCTGGTCGGCGCAGGACACGATTATCCTCCCCGGCGGGGGCCGGTGAACAAGATCGTTCAGAAGGTCGCCGTCGCGGCGCCGGTCTGCGCGGTCTTTCTGCTTTTCTTCGTCCTGCCCGTCGCGCTCATGCTGTCGGCCTCTTTCGAGCGGATCGACACCTTGACCCTGGAAGTGGTCGAGCGCTTCACCTTCGCGCAGTATTTCAAATTCCTGACCGACAGCTTCTATCTCCGCATCCTACTCAATACTCTCTGGATTTCAGCGGGGACGACCCTGGTGTCGCTGCTGGTGGGCTATCCGGTCGCGCTGCATATGTCGCGCTTGGAGGGGCTATCCCGCCAGATCATCCTGATCATCGTGCTCTCGCCCCTCCTCATCAGCCATGCGGTGCTGAATTTCGGCTGGCTGATCGTCTTGAACAGCAATGGATTGGTGAACAGCACGCTGCGGTCTGCGGGCCTCATCCAGACGCCCCTGCCGTTGCTTCATACCGCCCTGGCGGTGATCCTGGGCCTGGTGCATTCGCATCTGCCCTTCATCGTGCTGCCCATCGAGAACGCCCTACGTTCGGTCCGGCCCGAGGTGTCGCGCGCGGCCGTTTCGCTCGGGGCCAATTCCTTTCGGCTGTTTCGCTACGTCACCCTTCCGCTGTCCATCAAGGGGATCGTGACGGGTTCGGTAATCGTCTTCTCCCTGTCGGCGAGTTCCTTCGTCATTCCGGTGGTGCTGGGCGGGGTGCGCGTGCGCACCATGGCCTCGGTCGCTTTCGAGGAAGTCATGCTGAACCTCAACGCGCCTTTCGCCGCGGCGGTCTCGCTGCTCCTGCTCGCGATGACCACAATTGCCGTCGCGGCGCTCGGCTGGATCGGGCGCAAGCTCCAGCCTCCCGCGCTGGTCCAGCAGGCGGCCAAACCCGCGAGCGAGGGGGCTGCATGACGAGAGCCATCACCTATCTCGTCCTGGCCTTTATCCTGCTTCCGGGCGTCGTCCTCATCCTGACGTCCTTCACCGAGGCGCGATTCGTCTCGTTTCCGCCGGAGGGCTTCACCTTCAAGTGGTACGTGCTGGCCGCCCAGAAGCCCGAATTCATCGCCTCGCTGAAGCTGAGCGTGATTATCGCCTCGGTGGTGGCTGCCGCATCGACCGTGCTGGGGACGGCCACGAGTTTCCTGCTGCGGTCCTTGTCTCCTGGGCTGCAAGCGCCACTGCAGGCGCTCGTCATGTCGCCCCTGGTGCTGCCCACGGTGGTCATCGGAATCTCGATGATCCAGTTCTTCACCCTGATCGGTCTCGTCGCCTCGCCGGTTGCCGTGGTGATCGGGCATGTCATCGTCACAACGCCCTATGTGGTAAGGCTCGTCTCCGACAGCCTCAGTGCGCTGCCACGCAATCTCGAATGGGCGGGATCGAGCCTCGGGGCGCCGGATTGGCGGGTTCTGGTCCTGGTCATCCTCCCCAATATCAAGGTGGGGCTCATCGGCGGCGGTCTCTTCGCCTTCATCATGTCCTTCGAGAACGTGACGCTCTCGGCCTTTCTCGCGACGCCGGGACTGACCACCCTGCCGGTCCTGATCTTCGGCTATTCCGATCAGGCGCTGGAGCCTTGGCTTGTGGCGGTCTGCAGCGTGACCGTGTTGCTGACCACGGCGCTCGTCGTGCTGCTGGAACGCACGATCGGCCTGCAACGCGTCTTCAGCGCCAAGGGATAGGAAAGCCGATGGCAAGCATCCTCGAGGGACGGGTTGCGATCGTCACCGGCGCTGCGGGCGATATCGGTTTTGCGATCGCGACCCGTTTCCTTTCGGCCGGTGCCCGCGTCCTTCTCGCCGATGTGAAATTGGAGCGCTTATCGGAACGGCTTGCAGAAGCGGGGATCGGACTAGATCGGGCAATCCCCATGAAATGCGACCTTACCCGCGAGGATGCGGGCGACCTTGCGGTAGGCCGAGCCTGCAAAGCTTTCGGCCGCCTCGATATCCTGGTGAACAACGCAGCGGCGCCGGGAAAGCCCGCTCGCCCCATCACCGAGATGCCCCTTGCCGATTGGAACGAGAACCTGGCGGTCAACCTGACCGGGGCCTTCCTCATGAGCCGCGCGGCGATCCCCGTCATGAAGGCGGGCGGTGGCGGTGTCATCGTCAACATGGCCTCGCAACTGGGCCATGTGGCCGCCCCCGGCCGCGCCGATTACAGCGCCACGAAAGCCGCCCTGATGTCCCTCACCCGGACCCTGGCGCTCGATCATGCGGAAGACCGCATCCGGGCTGTCAGCGTATCCCCCGGAGCCATCGTGACGAGCCGGGTCCTGGAGCGGCATGGGTCTGCAGATATCTTCCATCAGCGGGTTGCCCCGCTTCACCCGCTCGGCCGCGCGGGCCTGCCCGAGGAGGTGGCCGCCGTGACCTTGTTCCTCGTGAGCGACGAGGCCTCTTTCGTGACCGGTTGCGACTATCTCGTGGACGGTGGCTATACCGCCCGCTAGTTGGTATGTCTAAGATCTAAGTTCCCTGTCGAAAATCCAGCAAAAAGGCTTGGGTGGGTTTCTTGACAGGGGAGTCGGTTGGTATATCGTCAGCCATAGAACTGACGCCGCAGGGGAGCGGATCGATGAGACGAGCGGTTTGATGGGCGCCCGACGGATCGAAGGTGGAATCGCCCGGCCTGCGCCGGTTTCGATCGACGTGGACGGGCAGTCCATCCAAGCTTTCCCCGGCGAGAGCGTCGCCACCGCCCTTTGGGCCGCGGGCATCCGCGCCCTTCGCACGAGCCCGGTTTCTGCTTCAGCACGCGGCATCTTCTGCGCCATGGGCGTCTGCCAGGAATGCGTCGCGGATATCGATGGCCGGACCACACCCACCTGCCTTGAGCCGGTACGGGAAGGCATGCGCATCTCCCTCCGCTGGAACCGGCCATGAGCGCCTGCGACGTCATCGTCCTGGGCGCGGGCCCCGCTGGTGCTAGCGCCGCCATCGAGGCGAGCAAGGCCGGGCTCAACGTGGTGCTACTTGACGCGGGTGCTGCGGCCGGCGGCCAGGTCTATCGCGCGCCGCCCGGCAGCTTCCGCGTGACCGACGCGGAAGCGATGGGGCCCGATTTCGCCATCGGCGACGGGCTGCGCCAGGAACTCGCCGCGAGCCCGGCGAAATGTTTCTTCGGCCGCTCGGTCTGGCACATCGCGCCGGGCTTCGTGGTCCGTGCCGTCTTCGAGGGCAATACGGAAGTCTATGAAGCGCCGACCCTGATCGTCGCCATGGGCACCCACGAGCGGGTGATCCCCATGCCGGGCTGGACCTTGCCCGGTGTCATGGGCCTCGCAGCCGCGACCATTCTCTTGAAGAGCCAGCGGATCCTGCCTGGCGAAAATACGGTCGTGGCGGGAACGGGTCCGCTCCTCGCGGCCGTGGCCGCCAGCATCCTGAAGGGCGGCGGCAAGGTCGCGGCCCTGGTGGAACTCTCGACCCGAATGGATTGGGTCAAGGCGCTTCCCAGCTTGATCTCGCGACCGGACCTGTTGAAGCGCGGTTTCGGCTGGCTCGGCGAGTTGCGCGCCGCCGGCGTTCCGATCTATCGCGGACATGCGCTCACGGCCATCACGGGAGACGCCGAGGTAACCGGCGTCGAGATCGCGCCGGTCGATGCCCAATGGCGGCCCCTGGCGGGTCAGCGCCGCACTATCGCGGCCGACAGCGTGACCATCGGTCATGGCCTCGTGCCCTCGACCGAGGTGACGCGGCTGATGGGCGCCAAGCATGAGTACCGCCACGAGCAAGGCGGTTGGGTCGCGCTCCGCAACGAGGATTTCGAGACCACCATCCCGAATATCTTCGTCGCGGGCGATGGGGCCGGGATTGCCGGAGCTGCCGCTGCCGCCCTTCGCGGCCGGATAACCGGTCTTGCCGTGGCGCGTCGCGCGGGACGTAAGATCGACGCGAGCCGCGAGACGACCTTGCGGGCGCAACTCGGCAAGGCCGAGCGCTTCGGCCATGCGATCTCCGATCTCATGCAAGCAAGGCCGGGGCTCATCGAGACCATGACGCCGGAGACCATCGTCTGCCGTTGCGAGGAAGTGACCCGCGCCGATCTCGACAGCGCGATTCGGGATGGCGCGCGCGACGTCAATCAGATGAAGGCATGGACCCGCTGCGGGATGGGTCCTTGCCAGGGCAGGATGTGCGGCGAAGCAGCGGCATCGCTGCTGGCCGCCGTGCAGGGCGGCGACCGCTCCAAGGTTGGGCAGCTTACCGCGCGTCCCCCGCTACGACCCATTCCCTATGAAGCCATCGTCGGACAATTCGACTACGCCGATATGGAACTGCCGGAACCCCAGCCCGGCTGAGAGGAGCGCGTTCCCTCGTCATGTTCGACACGGCGATCATCGGCGGCGGCATCATGGGCTGCGCGAGCGCGCTGGAGCTTGCGGAGGCCGGCATGTCCGTGGCCCTGCTGGAGCGGCGGTTTCTGGCGAGCTCCGCCTCCGGCGTCAATGCGGGGACCCTCTCGCTGACCGACGTGCGCGCCGCCCTGGTGCCCTATGCGCTGCGCAGCGTCGAGCTTTGGCGGACCTTGAGCGAACGGCTGGGTTTCGACATTCATTACCGCGAGATCGGTAGCATCACCGTCGCCTTCAACGACCGCGAGGCCGAGGTCTTGCGGGAGCGGATCGCGGCGAAGGCTGCCCTGGGGATCGCCGTCGATATCATCAACGCGAAGCGCGCGCGGGAGATCGAACCCGCCCTTTGCGAAGACGTGAAGCTCGCGGCCTATTGCGCCGAGGGCGGCTATGCGAATTCCGCCGCGACGGGGCGCGCCTATCGGCTCGGGTTGATCCGGGCGGGCGTCACGCTCCATGAGCAGGCCGAGGTCACGCGGATCGAGCGGAATGGCGATGGGTTCGTCGTCTCCACCGCAAACGGCGTCAGCCTCAACGCAAGGCGCATCGTGCTGGCCGGTGGTTCCTGGCTCGGCGGGCTGGGAAAGATGCTGGGCATCGATTTCCCGGTCCATTGGCGCGTCAGCCAGGTTTCGGTGACGGAGCGCATGAAGCCTTCCGTCAGCCATGTGGTTTCCCATGCCTATGGGCTCCTGACCCTGAAGCAATCGGACAATGGCACGATCCTCATCGGCGGCGGCTGGCAGGGAAAGGGCGATCCCGAACGCGGGCCCGCCGAGGTGCTGCCCCAGAACCTGATCGGCAATCTCCGCCTGGCGCTCCAGACCATTCCGGCCTTACAGGGCACGAGGATCGTGCGGACCTGGCTCGGGCTCCAGGCCCATACGCCCGATGCCATGCCGCTCGTAGGCCCCATCCCTGGCGTAGAGAACGCCTTCATCCTGGGCGGGGTCCGGACCGGCTATACCTGCGGCCCCTATGTGGGGAAGCTCTTCGCCGACATCCTCCTGGGGAAAGAGCCCGAACTGCCGCTTTTCCATGCGCCGTTCAATCCGTCGCGCTTCACGGCGCCGAGCGGAAACGAACGGCTCGCGCTGACCGCTTGAGGAACCCCATGACTGGACAGACCTACGACATCGCGATCATCGGCGGCGGCATCATGGGCTGCGTCAGTTCGCTGGAACTGGCGGAAGCGGGGATGTCCGTGGCGCTTTTCGAGCAACGCTTCCTGGCAAGCTCCGCCTCGGGCGTGAATGCGGGCACCCTGTCCCTGACCGGCGTCCGCTCGGCACTGTCGCCCTATGCGCTGCGCAGCATCGACCTCTGGCAGAAGCTCAGCGAACGTCTGGGCTACGACATCCATTACCGCCGTATCGGCAGCGTCATGGCGGCCTTCACCGACCGCGAAGCGGAGATCCTGACCGAACGCGTCCAGGCAAAATCCCAGCAAGGGGTAAGCCTGGAACTCATCGATGCAAAAAAGGCCCGGGAGCTGGAACCCGCCCTGTCAGAGGACGTGAAGCTCGCCGCCTTTTCCCCCATCGGCGGCTATGCGAATTCCTCGGCGACCGGCCGCGCCTTCACGCTCGCCCTGAGACGGGCAGGTGTCGCGATCCACGAGCAATCGCCGGTCACCCGCATCGAGCGCAAAGGGGATGGGTTCGAGGTCACATCCTCTACCGGTGTCATGGTTCATGCGCGCCGCATCGTCATGGCGGGCGGGTCCTGGCTCGGCGGCTTGGGCCAGATGGTCGGCGTGGATTTTCCCGTGAAATGGCGGGTGAGCCAGGTCTCCGTCACCGAGCGCCTGCCGAAATCGGTGAAGCGCGTCGTCGCCCATGCCTATGGTCTTCTGACCCTGAAGCAATCGGAGAACGGCACCATCCTGATCGGCGGCGGCTGGCAGGGAAAGGGCGATCTGGAACGGGGACCTTCGGAAGTCCTGCCCCAGAACCTTGTCGGCAACCTGCAACTCGCGATGCGGACGATCCCGATCCTGAAAACGACCCGGATCGTCAGGACCTGGTTGGGGCTCCATGCCCATACGCCCGACGCCATGCCGATCATCGGGCCGATCCCCGGGGTCGAAAACGCCTTCGTGCTGGGCGGCGTCAGGGCGGGCTTCACCTGCGGTCCCTACATAGGAAAGCTCTTCGCCGATATTCTCCTGGGCAAGGAGCCGGAACTGCCGCTGTTCCACGCGCCTTTCAACCCGGCGCGCTTCAATGCCCTGTCGATGGCCAAGGCCGGCTGAGGCATGCGCATCCTCCTGATCGGAGCCGGAGATATCGGATGCCGGATCGCCAACGGCGTCGGTGCTTTCCCTGGCGTCGACGAGGTCGTGTTGGCGGGCTTGAGCCAGGGAACGGGCCCCAGCCTCGCCGGGAATATCGCGCTCAACACGGGGACGCCGGTACGCTTCGTTCCGCTCGACGGGACCGATCAAGCGGCTATCGAAAAGCTGCTTCGGGAGGTACGTCCCGGTCTCATCGCGCAATGCGGGACTTTGCTCCCGCCGGGGCTCGTTCGCGCCCGCGCCGATGACCTCGGCCGCGCCTTGGCCGCAGCGGGCCCGGCGGCACTGCTGACCTGCCAGATCCCCCTGCTCCTGACTCTCATGCGCGCGGTGCGGGCGGTGGGCTATGAGGGGCCGGTGACGAACCTGACCCTGCCCGACAGCACCCACGCCCCGCTTGCGAAACTGGGGCTGGCGCCAACCGTGGGGCTCGGCAATGTGACCATGGCCTGGCTGAGGGTCCGGGCCGAAGTGCGGCGGCTGGCCTTGGCATCCGGGCGGGAGGCAGAGACGACGATCCGGCTGCTCGCCCACCAGCATCATCTCAGGGCCGTCGGCGATGCACGGAAGCCGGAGCGGGAAGAAGACACCTGCCAAGTCTATCTCGGCGAGCAAGGGCAGCGGGCCGACGACCTTGCCTATACCGGCATCGCCGTCGGGCGCGGGGCCAATGAGCTGAGCGCCGCCGCCTCGGTGCGGTTGCTGCAAGCCTTCCTGCCGGAAGCGCCGGAAACCCGCATATCGGCATCCGGGCCGCTGGGGCTGACCGGCGGCTATCCGATCCGCATTCACGACGGCCACCTGGATCTCGACCTGCCGCCCGGCCTGTCACAAGATGAGGCCGCAGCCTTCAATCGGCGCGGTTCGGAACGACAAGGGATCGCAAATATCGAGAACGACGGCACGATCGTCTTCGGCGAGAAGGTAGTCCGTGCCCTGGCAGGCATCGCCCCCCGTTTTGCCGAGCCCCTGCGGCTTGACGATGCCCTGTCACGCTGTAACGAACTCAAGGCTATGCTCATGGCCTAAAGCGCCGGGCCGTCGCGTTGACTCAGCTTTCGAGACGCTATAATGATATACCAAGCGAGGGAGGACACCGATGCAATATCAATACATATCCGCCGACAATCATGTGGACTCCCGCTGGCTGCCGAAGAACCTCTGGCAGGACCGGATCGCGGCGAAATACAAGGCCGACGCACCCAAGATCATCGAGACGCCGAAAGGCAGTGTCTGGTCCTGGGAAGGTCAGCCCCGCGGCGAGGCGGCCGACGGCTCGGCCCATGAGCGTCTGGCGAACCGCTTCTTCCCCAATCAGAACCTGCCGAAGGGGGCGCTGCCGCCCTCCGACCCCAAATATCTTCTCGCGCATATGGATCTCGCGAGCATCTACGCGGGCGTCTATTACGCCGACACGCGGAAATGGGAGATTGAGAGCCCCGAGCTGAAGCTCGAGGTCTACCGCGTCTACAACGACTTCGTCATGGAAACGAACAGCCATTCGCCGGATCGGATCCTGCTCCTGCCGAACCTGCCGACCGCCCTGCCCGAGGCCTGCCCCGCCGAGCTTCAGCGGATGATCAAGGCTGGTGCGAAGGCGGTCGAATTCGGCGTCTTCGACGTGGGCCAGCCGATCTTCGATCCGATCTGGCATCCCGTCTTCACCATGGCGGCCGAGGCCGGCGTGACGCTCTGCACCCATATCGGCGACCGGGCGGGCACGCCCTATCCGCCGCTGAATTACGGCGCGTCGCTGGCGCATTATTCGATCGCGCCCTTCTCGATCGCGCGGCAGATCCCGCAGTTCGTGTTCTCGGGCGCTTTCGAGCGCAACCCGACGCTGAAAGTATCCTTCGCCGAGTGCCGGATCGGCTGGCTGCCCTTCCTCATCAGCTGGATGGACCGTCAAGTTCACGAACGCCCGGCCGATCCCACGGCGCCCCTCAGCATGCTGCCGAGCGAATACATCAAGCGCAACGTGACCTTCACCTTCGAGGAGGATTACCTCGGCGCGAAGCTCCTGACCTACGACTGGGCCTATATCAAGGACAGCGCGATCTGGGGTGCGGACTATCCCCATGAACAAGGTGTCTGGCCCTCCGCGACGGTGGCGCTCGAAAAGATGCTCGACGGGCTTTCGCCGGAGTTGAAGCGCGAGATCCTCTTCGACCGTTCCGCGCGGGTCTTCAACATCCAGGGCGGCCGCTGAACCTATGACGGCCGCGCCCTATAAGAAGGAAATCCTGGTCGAGGACGAGCGCCACCGGGGCTTCCCCGCCGTGGTGAAATACGGACCCTATCTCCTGCTTTCGGGGTCCGACGGCCATCGGGATCTTACAACCGAGAAGATCAACCCGGCGCTCGACAACAAGCCCACCGAGCAATGCCGCAACGCCTATGGGCGGGTGGCCCGGCGTCTCGAAAAAGCCGGCTACGGCGGCGAGGCGGCGGTCTGGATCGAGAATTTCACCAGCGGCCAGACCTGGCGTCTGGAGCGCATGGCGCTCTGGCCCGAATTCTTCGGCGAGGAAGAGCACGGCAACGTGGTGAGCTTCGGCTCCCAGACCAAGATGAACGGGCTCAACATGCTCACCGCCAATGTCATGGCGATGGTGCCCGAGGTCCCGCGCGTGGTCGGCGTCAAGCAGCCCCATAAGGGCCGCGCCTCCCGGGTCACGCGCTGCGGCGACCTCGTCTTCGTGATCGGCGTGCGCGGCAAGGCCCATCCGGTGACGAAGATCGATTCGCCGGAGGAAGAAGACGACGGCGCCTTCGACACCCAGCTCGACAACTGCTTCGAGACGATCAAGTCGCATCTCTCCAAGCTCGACACGCCCATGGGCAATCTTGTCAGGGTCGACGGCAGCCTGCGTTCGGTCAACAACGCATCCCGCTATCGGGAAATCGCCAAACGTCATTTCAGCGGCAAGCTGCCCTTCGCCGGCCTCTCCATCGGGACCATCCTGGGCGGGCGCATCGAACAGGAAGTCGGTGGCATCGCCGCGGCTCCCGGCGTCATGAAGGAGATCGCCTGGTCGAAGCGCGATCCCGACCGCGCCGAGGCAGCCACCGCCGGCGGGCTGGTTTTCACCTCGGGCTGTTCGGGACTGCTGGACGGGATGCATGGAGAGATCCGCCGGGATCTCTATGGCGATCTTCAGGGACAAGTTAAGCAGGCGATCACCACCCTTGAGGCCGCGTTGGGCAGGCTCGGCAGCGGGCTCGACCGGGCCTTGCGGCTCGACATCTTCCTGCGGGACATCTATTCGGACGAAGCGGTGATCCGGACCTTGAAGGAAATCCTCGGGCGCGACATGCCCGCGCTTACGATCATCGGGGCCGATCCGGAATACGGCGCCGATATCGAGCTCGTCGCAATCGCCGGGCGTTGATCGGCTGGCCATGGAAGGTTTGACGCGATGAATGACATCACAGCGGCAGCGCCGCCGGCTCCCGTGGCGGTCGCCGAAGCGATCAGCGGCGAGGCCATCGCCCGCGAGATCGCCGACATGGGCGTGACCCATGTGATCACGGTGCCCGACACCAACCTCAAGACCGCCATCGCCGCGCTCGAAAAGGCGCAGCGGGTCAAGATGCTCTACGTCTGCACCGAGGACGAGGGCATGGGGATCAACGCCGGTCTCTATATGGCGGGCCTAAAGCCCATGATGCTGATCCAGAACAACGGGCTCTATGCCTGCATCAATACGCTGAAGGCCATCGCGCTTGACGCGCAGGTGCCAACCTTCATGCTCATCGGGCAATACGGCCGCGATGTCACCAAGACCGTCGAAGAGAACCGGCTGCGCTCGGTGCGGCTCCTGGAACCGACGCTGGAGACCTGGGGCGTGCCCTCCTTCCGGCTGGAGCACAAGACCGACATCGGCAACATCCGCCTTGCCTGGCAGAAAGCCTGGGAAATCGTCGGACCGACCGCCGCCATCATCGGCGCCCCCACTTCCTGAGGATGTGAAGCCATGCTGAAACAGGAAGCCATCGATATTCTGGGTGCCGGCCGGGGCGAGGCGATCAGCGTCGCGACGATGCAGTCTGCCGCCCCCTGGTATCTCTCCGGCCAAGGCAAGAATCTGCATGTGGACGCCTCTGGCTGCATGGGCAGCGCTTCGTCGCTGGGACTGGGGCTCGCCATGGGCAAGCCGGGCCGCAAGGTCATCGTGCTCGACGGCGATGGCAGCCTTCTGATGCAATTGGGCTCGCTGGTGACGGCGGGCAGCTTCGGGCTCAAGAACTACTATCATTTCGTCTTCGCCAATGGAGCCTATGAAAGCTCCGGCAACCAGACGGTGCCGGGTCAGGGCGTCTTCGATTTCTGCGCCTTGGCCAAGGCCTCAGGCTATCGTAATGCCTTCGCTTTCGAAGATGCGGCCGCCTTCAAGGCCGGGCTCGCGAAGGTGCTGGAGGCGGAAGGGCCGGTGATGATCAATCTGACCATCGCGCGGGACGAGGCGAAGCCGCGCTGGCCGGGCGTCAAGATGTCGGGCCAGGTGGCGGCGCTGAAGGAACAGCTCGCCGCTCTCGCCTGATCCCAGGAGAACGCCCATGACGGCTACCCGGCTCTGGCAGCTTTCAGCCGCTGAATTGCTCGCCGGTTATGGGCGGCGCGACTTCTCACCCGTCGAGGTCGCAAAAGAGGTCTTCGGCCGGATCGAACGGCTGAACCCCTCGCTGCACGCTTATCTCGCGCTCAATACCGAGGACGCCCTGGCGGCGGCCCGCAAAGCCGAGAAGGCTTGGCTGTCTCCGGGCGAGAAGCCCGCGCTTTGCGGCGTTCCCGTATCGGTCAAAGACACCATCGAAATGGCCGGGCTGCCGACGACCTACGGCTCTCTCGCCTTCAAAGACAATCGCCAAGGCGACAGCGAGATCGTGCGCCGGCTGCGGCAGGCCGGCGCGGTCATTCTCGGCAAAACCAATACGCCCGAATTCGCGCTGGGCGCCCGCGTGTCGAACCGGCTCGGGCCGCCGGGCGCCAATCCCTGGAACCTTGATCATACCTGCGGCGGCTCCTCGGGGGGTGCCGGGGCTGCCGTTGCGGCGGGGCTCGGGCCTATCGCCATCGGCACGGATTCGGCGGGCTCGGTTCGCACCCCTGCGGCCTTCAACGGCATCTTCGGGTTGAAGCCCACCTTCCAGCGGCTTCCCTCGGTTCAGACTTGGCGTGCCTCTCCCGGCCGCAGCCACAATGGCCCCCTCACCCGGACGGTGCGCGACACGGCGCTGCTCATGAGCGCCATCGCGGGGGCTCACCCGGGCGATCCCGATTCAAATATCGCCGCCCCCGACTACATGAGTTTCGCGACAGGTCGCGTGAGCGGGTTGCGCGTCGCGATCAGCTACGATTTCGGCCAGAGCGTTCTCTCCCCCTCTGCTCTCGTGCAGGGCGCGGTGGAGGGAGCCGCGGCGCTGCTCCGGGAATTCGGCTGCGAGACGGTGGCCGCCGATCCGCCGGTCCTCGAAGGATCGGACCAGATGGAGCCCGGCGTCTGGGCCTATTCGGGCGACCACTACGGAGCCGCCGAAAGCATGGTTCCGGGCTTCCTAGAAAAGCATCGCGACGATCTGACCGACTATGCGCGGCCAATCTATGAGGCAGGGCCGCGAGCTCTCGCCTGGCACTACCGAAAGATCCTGCGGCGCAACCGGGGATATAACGAGCGGATGCGGCAGTGGTTCAAGGACTACGACTTCATCCTGATGCCCGTCGCTGGCCCCGCCCCCACCATCGCCGGCAGCGAGAAGCAGGCGGCCGGCGCCCGCGATCCCAAGGCGAGTTCCTTCGGGTTCCTGGCGCCTTTCAACCACACCTATAATCCTGCCGCCGCTGTTCCTTTCGGTTTCGACAGCACCGGCTTGCCGATTGCGATCCAGGTGATCGGGCGGCACGGCGACGACCTGGGCGTGCTGCGGCTATGCGCGATGATCGAGGCGGCGCGTCCCTGGGCGGATCGCTGGCCCCCTCATGTCGAAGAATAGAGCCCGCTTCGTCATCATCGGCGGCGGGATCATCGGGTCGAGCATCGCCTATAGGCTCGCTGTCGCGGGACATGCGGCGGATGTAACCGTCGTCGAACCCGATCCGACCTACGAATTCGCCGCGACGGCGCGCTCCTCCGGCGGGGTCCGGCAGGCGTCTTCCATCGCAGAGAACGTCGCCATCTCGAAATTCGGCCTCGCCTTCTACAAGGGGTTCGACGAGACCATGGCCGTCGATGGCGAGCCCGCCTCGGTCGAACTGCATCAGGAAGGCTATCTTTCCCTGCTCAAGGCGGGAGCTGACCTTGCGAAGACCGAGGCTCGGCTCATCCGTCAGCGCGCGCTGGGCGTGGAAATGGAGTTGCTCGACGCGGCCGAGGTCAGGGCGCGCTATCCAGCGCTCTCGACCGAGGATATCGCGGGCGCGACTTTCTCACCCACCTATGCCTCCATCGATCCCTATGGCGCCCTGATGGGGTTTCGACGCAAGGCGATCAGCCTCGGCGTCACCTATTTGAAAGACAAGGTCGTGGGCTTAGGCCTCTCGCAGGATCGAGTGACCGAGGTCAAACTGCAGTCCGGACGATCGCTTGAGTCCGAGGCTGTGGTGAATTGCGCCAATGCCTGGGCCCCGGAAATCTGCGCCATGGCCGGGATCGAAATCCCGGTCGCCCCCCTGCGCCGTGCCAGTTATTTCTTCACGACCCGTGAACCGGTCGGGCCGCTCACGCGGATCAAGGATACCTCCGGCGTGAGCTTCCGGTCCGAAGGCGAAGGCTTCGCGACCGGTTTCGCGGACCCTAAGGAAAAACCCGGCTTCGACTGGGCGGTCGACGAGGGCTGGTTCCATGACGAGATCTGGCCGCGTCTCGCCCATCGTGTGCCGGCCTTCGAGAGCCTGAAGCTGCAAAGCTCCTGGATCGGCATCTACGACATGAACCATTTCGACCATCAGCCGATCCTGGGGTCCTGGCCCGGTGGGCCGCGCAACTTCCATCTTGCGGCGGGCTTCTCCGGCCACGGACTTCAGTCAGCCCCGGCGGTCGGGCTCGGCATGGCGGAATTGCTGACGGAGGGCAAGTTTCAAACTCTCGACCTCGGCCATTTCTCAGGCCAGCGAGTGTTCGACGAGCGCCCTCTCAAGGATGGCGACTAGCGGCCCATCGCCCGGCGTCTCAGACGCTCGGCCAGGATTGTACGCCGTCAGCGTCTATGAGACAGAATTGGGGTATTGATTAGAGGAGGGTTTTGGTCTCATCGCAGTGACGAAGGAACGAAGATGAGAGCAAAACCCGTGAGTTCGAAAGCCCCGGCTGAACAGGTCCTGAAGGACATTCACCGCGCGACCCGGCGGCATTATT
>CANJCB010000065.1 GCA_947473305.1 Rhodospirillales bacterium | reverse complement strand
GCTCCTACCCTGCGACGCGAGCACGTCAACCTGCCGCAACTTCGCAACAATCTCCTCGGGTGTCGGTCTTCTCCTGGGCATTTCGGTCCTCCTTTCCTATGTCAAAGGACATACTTTCAGGTGGACCAATTCAATGGGGGTGGATCAGTCCATTACACGATCGCCAGCGACGGCTTGGAGATCTGCGCCTGCGACCGTCCGCGGCCCGACCTCGTCGACGGCGCGGCCGTCCATTGGCGGGTCCCGGCGGACCGCTGCCTCGTACTCAACGAATGATCGGTTTCAAACCCTCGGGAGTCTCAACATGAATGCCCCCACCGCCCAAGTCCGCGCCAATCGCGGCCTGCGCATCCTTTGTCCGAACGGGCATCTCGGCTTCGCGCCGACGCGCGAGGG
Source organism: Rhodospirillales bacterium (assembly GCA_947473305.1). Classification (GTDB taxonomy): domain Bacteria; phylum Pseudomonadota; class Alphaproteobacteria; order ATCC43930; family CGMCC-115725; genus CANJCB01. Next base: position 16,172 of record CANJCB010000065.1, on the reverse strand, counting down.
CAGCTTCAACATCGGGCTGAGCGCCACGCCCGACATGATCGCCTGCGATTCAGGTAGCTGCGATTGCGGGCCCGTGCCGCTGGGCTCCGATACGTCCACCAGCCCGCTCGCCTGGCAGACCCATGATATCGAGCTGATGCTGGTCGGCGCGCGCAAGCTCGGCGTGCCCATGATGATCGGCTCGGCGGGCGACACCGGCACCAACAGCCGGGTCGACCGTTACGTGCGCATCATCCAGGAGTTGGCGGTGAAGCATAACTTGCCCCGCTTTAAGCTCGGCTATTTCTATTCCGAGGTGCCGAAGGATTTGGTGCGCCGGAAGATCTCCTCGGGCGAGGCGGTGACCGGGCTCGATTCACGGCCCGACCTCACCCTCGAGGAACTCGACGCCACCGATCAGATCGTCGCGGTGGCGGGTGTCCATCCCTATATGAAGCTTCTCGACATGGGGGCCGATGTCATCATCGGTGGGCGCTCCAGCGACTGCGCGATCTTTGCGGCACCGGCTATCCGCAAGGGTTATCCGGAGGCACTGGCTTATTACTACGGCAAGATCATGGAATGCGCCTCCTTCTGTGCCGAGCCTTATGGGGGCAAGGAATCGATCATCGGCGAGATCACCATGGAGGATGTGAAGGTCACGGCCATGCTGCCCGAGCAGCGCTGCACCATCGCCTCGGTGGCGGCGCATTCTATGTATGAGCGCCCCAATCCCTATTACGAATATTTCCTGGGCGGCCACATCGACATGAGCGACTGCGTCTACGAGCAGTTTGACGAGCGCACGACCCGTATCACCGGCCCGCGCTTCGTGCCCGCCGCCGATCTTCGGGTAAAGCTCGAAGGTGCGGGCAAGGTGGGCGAACGCTTCGTCGGCATCGTCGGGGTGCGTGACCCCTATACCATCGCCAATATCGATCAGGTGATCGCCTGGGCCAGAAACGAGGTGCGTGCCCGCTTCGGGGAGGAGGGCTATCAGCTCACTTTCACCGTCTATGGACGGGACGGCATCATGGGCGAGATGGAACCCCTCCGCGACCACCCCGGCCATGAGCTTTGCATCGTGGTGCAAGGGGTGGCGAAGGAGCGCGACCGCGCCGAGGAGATCTGCATGACCGCCTTCCGCCAGATGTTCTATGCCCGCCTGCCCAATGTGAAGGGCACGGCGGGCGGCGTCGCCTTCCTGCTCGATGAGGTGATGCAGGCGAGCCCCGCCTATCGCTGGACGCTGAACCACACCATGCGGGTCAAGGATCCGATGGAATTGTTCCCGGTGCATATGATCGAAGCGGGGGTCTGAGCCATGGCTGGAACAATTCCGCTTTCCGAACTCGCGAAGGCCATTCGCAGCAAGAACGCCGGGGTGGACAAGATCACCTTCGACGTCATCTTTCGCGATCGCGCAAACTTCGAGCACGTGCGGGATTCCGGAGTGATCTCTCGCGCCGCGATCTGCCGCCTGTTCAACGTGCCGGATACCCGAATCAGCGACCACGTTGAATTCGAGGCGGCACTCGCCATCAAATTCACGCTTTTCCGCAAGGCCCCGAGCGGCAGCGTGGGCGATGGCGACGTCTTCGGCAGCCAGCAATACGCGCCGCTGCTCGGCGTGGAGGTGCCGATCTGACGCGGCCGCTGCAGTTCTTCTTCAAACCTAGAATCAGAAGGAAGGAAAATGTACTTACCAAATTCCCCGATGAAGGGGTTTGTCCTGACCGGCTTCGGCGGCAAGGACAAGCTAGTCTGGCGGGAGGACCTGCCGATCCCGCAACCGGGCGAAGGAGAGGTGCTGATCCGGATTAGCGCGTCGTCGGTCAACAACACCGATATCAACGCCCGCATCGGCTATTACTCCAAGGCGCTCCGCAATGAGACCGCCAATGCCGAACGGGGCGGAGGTCCCTCGGCCGAAGAGATCGATGCCGCATCGATGATCGTGCCGCACCTTCTGCCGCGGATCCAGGGGGCGGACTGCTGCGGCCGCATCGTCGCGGTGGGACCCGGCGTCGACCCCGCCCGGGTCGGGGAACGCGTGCTCGTGCGGGCGTGCCAGATCAAGGGGCCTGCGGACGCCAAGGAATCCAGCTTCGTGCTCGGGGCTCGTTGCGACGGCGGCTTCGCGGAATATGCCAAGGTCAGCGATCACGACGCCTTTGCCATCCGCAGTCCTTTGACGGATGTGGAACTCGCCTGCATTCCCTGCGCCTATTCGACAGCCGAGACAATGCTGGACCGCGCCCATGTCGGGGCGGAGCGCATCCTGATTACCGGAGCATCCGGCGGAGTGGGCTCCGCCGCCATACAATTGGCCAAGCGCCGGGGCGCGACGGTCACGGCGCTCACCACGCCCGAAAAGGCCGCCGCGGTCCGAGAACTCGGCGCCGACGAGATCATCGGGCGCGACGATGCTCTCCCGGCGAAGATGTTCGATGTCGTCGTCGATCTCGTCGCGGGCGCCAGATGGTCCGACTTTATCGCCTCGCTCCGGTACAGAGGGCGCTACGTCACGGCGGGCGCCAGCGCGGGGCCGCTCGTCAACTTCGATGTGCGGGATCTCTATTTCAACGATCTACGCTTTTTTGGAGTATCCTCGCTGCAGCCCGCCCACATCTTCCCCGATCTAATTGGCTATATCGAACGCGGCGAAATCAGGCCGGTCGTCGCCGAGACCTTTCCGCTGGCGGAGCTCCATGCTGCTCAGGACGCCTTCCTCAGCAAGCGCTATGTGGGGAAGATCGGCATCGTCGTCGCGTCTGATTTGTGATGACGTTTCACTGACCTATAAGGCGATCAGATGGGCTTTGGACCGCGCCGGGTTTGCCGGAAGATCGGGGGTCACCCCGGCGAATGTACTCGCTTCAGTTAGGTCGATCTTGATCCGTTATTGCTCAAGCCATCCGTCAGCGAAGCGGCTGGTACCCATTGCTGTGCCCCAAATGCCTTTTAGGCGCGCGGAGGCGGCATCGAGGCTCTCGTATTCCCGAAGTGTCAGGATCGGCAAGTCTCTGGCGAGGATTGCTTCGGCTGCGCGATAGGATTTACCGCGCTGGTCCGGGTCTGAAACCTTCTCAGCATCGGTGAGTAGCTGGTCTACCTCCGGGTTGGAATAGTTCGCCGGGTTACCGTAAAGTTTGCCGATCTGCGAAGTGACGAAGGTACGCGACACGCCATATGCCGGATCGGTATAGGTCGTGTAGTTGATGAGTGTCGTGTCGTAATCACGGTCGGCGTAGACCTTCTGACCTATGGTGGCATCTTCCATAGCATCGATGGTGACGTCGACACCCACCTGCTGCCACATGCTCTTCATCGCCACCGAAACCTGCTGGAACTCCGGGTAGAGATTTGCGGTAATTGCCATGTGGAGCGCAAAGCGCTTGCCATCGGAGCCACGCTTGTAGCCCGCCTCGTCGAGCATCGCATTCGCCTTGGCGACGTCATAAGGATACATCTGGCGATAATCGAGGGCGGGATCGACAGACCAACCAATCCGGCTCGTCCAGGGCCGGACACCCACTCGTCCCAAATCGAAGAACGCATTCTTCATCAGATAGTCTCGGTCGGTCGCTATCATCAGCGCTTGACGCACGCGGCGATCGTCCATGGGCTTACGCGCCGTATTGAAGAAAAGAATTGAAAAGGAAGGTGAGAGGTCGCTCTTCAGTGCTTTGAGTTTGGGGTTGGCGCGCACCGCCGCCTGATCGCTCGGCGCCAGGATTTGAATATAGTCGATTTCACCGGCTTGAAGCGCCGCTAACCTCGCGCCCGTATTGGTGATGATCTTGCCAACCGCGCCATCGAGATAGGGCTTGCCCGGCTCGAAGTAATCGTCGTTCCGCACAAGACGGATGAAATCGCCGCGCTTCCATTCGGCAAGCTTGAAGGCACCCGTGCCTATGGGCGTCGCGGTAGTGGCCGGATTGGTCTTAGGATCAGTGCCGCGATAGATATGCGCTGGCATTAACGCCGCGCCCTGATTGCATGCGAGTGCCACGAGGAAAGGTCCGAAAGGCTGCTTTAGATGAACAATCGCTCTGTCGGGCGACGGTGTGTCGATCGAATCGATGAGCCGGCCCGCTGCATAGAAGATCGGCGAGTATTTCGGGCTGATATCAATGAGTGTGTATTTGACGTCGTCTGACGTTACCGGCCGCCCGTCGTGCCAACGCGCGCCTGCCAGGTTAAAGGTATAAGTGAGCCCGTCCGGCGAAATGGTCCAGGACTTCGCCAGCAGCGGCATCGGCTTAAAATCGTGGGAGACCTGCACCAAGCCTTGATAGAGAATGCAGCCGATGAGTCGGTCCGGTACGCCCGAAGAGAGATCGGGATTGACCGTTGGTGGATCCTGCGTCAGAGCAAAAACCACCGTACCTCCACGCTTGGGTTGGTCCTGTGCGAAAGCGTCTGTCCCCAGGCTGAGCACTGCACCGGCTGTGCAAATTAGCCATCCAAACAATCGTCCTCCGCGCATGCGTTCCTCCATTGAGCTAGCCGCTATTCGCCGATAAGCGTTTTTCTTGTCTGGGGCTTTACACAAATTTCTCAGGCTATACACAAACGGCACTGAACAAACACCGCCATTCCTATCCTGCTTTTGCACAGCGATAGTTGGCTTCAAACGGCCACAAGCCGCAAGTCAAACCCTGCCAGCAAGAACACCGCAGACTCGTCCGATTCTTTCCGACCACCGAAGAGTCCCAGCTTCTGGCTAATCGAACGGAGCATTTATCAAGCAGCATAAGGGAAAAATGAAGATAGGCCCCCAAAAAAATGGGGCCGCACAACACCTTGCTAATCTATCCATATCTACCTTAACGGCCCCTCAAGTTGAGGTTTGCGATCGACGGTTATTGTTTCCCCGTCGTCGCAAACATGGCGGTTAGAGCATCCGCCTGATATCAAATGGGACATCAAGACATGGGCCGCTCTCATGCAATGGATCCTGCCCAACTTGTTTTGAACTGGCTGGACGGTCCGGAAACCTCTGAAGCGTCATCACTAGGCTTCGATCTTCGAAGATTTGCCGTGACCGCCTACTGTCCTTAGGTCTACGCTGATTGCGTCGCTAGCGGAAAAAGGCTTTTACCCATGCCAAAGGCGCTAACCGAAGAGGCGATTTCCCGTTTTCATAAAGACGGCTATCTGCCCGCTATCCCTGTGCTTACCGTCGATGAGGTCGCGCGGTTCCGCGAATGTCTCGATCATTTTGAGAAGACTTGGCCTGAACACACCATAAAGCTCAAAAGCAAGGCTCATCTTTTCTGTCCCTGGGTCGATGAGATCGCGCATCATCCCGGTATCCTCGATGTGTTCGAGGACATTCTAGGCCCCGATCTTCTTTGCTGGACCATGGCGTTCCGCATCAAGAAGCCGGATCGGCGGACTTATGCCGGCTGGCACCAGGACACTGTGTATAGCACGGTCCGCCCCATCGTCGTCTTCGGCGCCTTGGCGCTCTCCGATTGTGGAACCGAACAGGGCTGCCTTCGGGCGATCCCCGGCTCCCACAGGTGGGACATGCTTCATCATACCGAAACCGGCGATCCCGACAGCATCCTCGTCCGTGGCCAGTATATCGATGCCGACTTCGACCAGTCGACCGCGGTGGATCTGGTTCTGAAGCCCGGGGAGATGGCACTCTTTAATAATCACATCGTCCACGGTTCGCAGGCGAATCTCTCGGACGACCGACGCATCCTGCTGCTCGTGGAGATGATGCCGGCCGCGGCCCATCAGTCTTCCGAGACCCAGGAGTCGGCGATGCTCGTACGGGGTAAGGACGACTATCATCATTTTGGGACGGATCCGCGTCCCGATGCGGAATGCAGCCCGGCAGCCATTGCCGCTTGGCAGGATGTCATGGCGCGGCGTGGGAAAATGCTCTTTGCTGGCAGCAAGATCGAAGCTTATGGCGCTTATCAGGGACTGGTCGGCAGCTAGGCCGGCTGCTAGCCTGTCCGCGGGATAAGAGAAAACGATTGAAAAGGGGTGGGCGATGGGGTTTCGAAATAGGCTCTCCGTGGCCGCGCTTATGGGCGCGGCGCTCTTGACGGGGACAGGCGTCTCCGCGAAAGATCGCCTCGTCGTTACCCAATGGGGCGGCGTCTGGGGCGAAAGCCTCGAAAACTTCGTGATCGGTCCTTTCGAGAAGAAATACGACGTCCAGGTCGATGTCCTTCGTGCCGCAAGCGCCGGGGAGCTTCTTCCTAAGATCCGGGCCGAGAAAGACCGCCCCACCATCGACGTCTATTTCGCGGGCATCCAGGGCGCCAGAGCGCTCGCCAAGGAAGGTCTGGCGGTCGAACTCGACGAAAAGGACGTGCCTGCGATCAAGGGCCTTTCACCCACCCTCATCCGTCCCATCGGCGGTAAGGTCTATTTCGCTGGCATAAATACGAGGGCCAACGGGCTCATGGTGCGAAAGGATCTGGTGAAGTTGCCGGAGAAAGTCACCATGCAATGGGTAGCCGACCCGAGCCTGAAAGGAATGGTCTCGATTCCGAACATGGCTTTCGGCCATGGGCTCATCGTGCTCGCGGGAGCGCTCGCTGGTGGCGGCGCGAGCAACCAGGATATCGAACCCGGCTTTACGTTTCTCAAGAAGATCGCGCCTAACGTGAAAGCGCTCTACCAGTCCTCCGGTGAGGCTGGCCGGTTAATCACGACCGGCGAGGCGGCAGTGGCCTATGTGTCGAGCGGTGCGGTGGCGGCGCCAAAGAAGGCCGGCATCGATGTGGATTTTTATGCCCCGGCCGACATGCCGCTGATGCTCGACGCGGACGCCGTCATGGTGGTTAAGAACGGCCCTGCGGGGCGGGACCTGGCCTTGAAGTTCGTCAACTTCTTCCTGGAGCCTGATCGGATCAATCCCTATTCCTTCGGTGTTGGCTCCAGCAGCCCCCTTAAGGATGGGCCCCCTCCGCCTAAGGACAAGGTACCGGTGCCGATCACCAACGAGCAGATGGGGACGGCTTTCTTCGCCGACGACGCCACTTCCGCCTGGATCGACGCTAATTTCGATACGTGGAACGAGCGCTTCACCCGCGAGATCCAGCCGGCCCTCGGTCGATAGGCGAAGAACCCCGCGATAGGCATGGTCTTGGCGGCACAAACCAATCCAGATGCGACACCCCGCACCTGGAACCGGTGGCTGCCGAGCCTGCTTGTGCTGCCGGCGCTGCTCTATCTCCTGCCAATCTATCTGCTCTCGCTTGGCATCCTCTTCGCCTTCACTTTTTTCGTCTATGTGCCGGGCGGGCCGCTGCTCAATCCGAATTTCACTCTTGCAAATTACCTACGGCTAATCGATCCGCTCTATGGGGCAATTCTTCTGCGCACCGTGATTATCGGTGCGATCGCCTCTGCCGTGGCGGTCTTCATCTCCTATCCGGTCGCCTATTGGCTTAATCGCTCCACCTCGCGCTGGCGGTCCCTCGTGCTGGGCTGCACGGTGCTGTCTTTCTTTGTGGTCCCGGTGGTTCGGGTCTTCGCTTGGACTGTGGTGCTCGGCACCAAGGGCTTCCTGAACCATGTCCTCGCCTTGGCGGGTATCATCGATCGACCCCTGCCCCTCATGTACAACAATTTCGGCGTGACCCTGGTGCTGGCCCATTACCTTCTCCCGCTGACAACGCTGACCCTAACCGCGGCGCTGCAACGGCTAGACGGCACGCTGGAACTGGCTTCCGCGAACCTGGGCGCCACGAAAACTAAAACCTTCTTCACCGTGACCTTGCCTCTAAGCGTTCCTGGTCTCGTCGCCGCGCTGACGCTCGCCTTCGCCATCAGCATGAGCACCTTCACGACACCGATCATCATTGGCGGGGGGCGGGTCCAGGTCCTAGCCAATACGATCTACGATGCGATGATGATCTCCCATAATTTCCCGCTCGCGAGCGCCTTTGCGGTGGTGGCGTTGATAATGACGTTGGGGATCATCGGCATGGTCGGGCACTTCATGACCACACGTCTCAAGCTCGCATGACGCAGTTTCGGCATTTTCTGGAGGATCGAGTGCCGGGTTGGGCGGCGGGCTTTGTGCGGGGCGTCTATATCATCTTTCTTCTGGTGCCTTTCGTCGTCGCGATCCCGGTCTCCTTCAGTGAACTTGCGGTGTTCCCACCCAACGCTTTCACGCTTAAATGGTATGGGGTGTTCTTTAGCTCCCGCCAGTTCAACCAGGGCTGGCAGATCAGCTTGACCTTGGCTTTGATAGTTGCCTGCGCCTCTACTTTCGTCGGTGCACTGGCGGCGATCGCCGTCATGCGCTACCGCATTCCCGGACGTCGGTTCATCGAGAGCCTGATCCTCTCGCCGCTCATCGTGCCGGAGGTGGCGACCGGCATCGGCCTGATTTTCTATTTTGCCTATACAGGATTGCTGGAGGGCTGGACGCGGCTCGTCATAGCCCATGTGATCGTGACGACGCCCTATGTGGTGCGGGTTATGACTGCGACGCTCTATGCCTTCGACCGATCGCTCGAAGAAGCCGCCATGAATCTTGGCGCCACCGAGATCCAGGTGTTCCGCACAGTGACCCTGCCAATCGTTCGCACCGGTCTCGTGGCGGGCTTCATTTTCGCCTTCATGGCGTCTTTCGAGAATCTGACGATCACGGCTTTTGTCGCACAGCCGGGTTTTGGGACCTTGCCGGTAGTCCTCTTCGGCTATGTACGCGACGAGTTCAATCCGATCGTGGCGGTGGTGACGGTGGTGATGATCGTCGGCACCAGCCTTGTCATGTTGCTGGCGGATCGCCTCGTCGGAATCGACCGGCTTTTGCGTTTGCGTCAGGCCGGCTAGGAGAAGCACCTTATCGTGACCGTCGATCTCGTCCTTTCGAACCTATCCAAATCCTATGGCGCTGCACTCGCGGTCGATGACGTATCACTGGAGGTGAGGAAGGGGGAATGGCTCTCCCTTCTGGGACCATCAGGCTGCGGCAAGACCACGACCCTGCGCATGATCGCGGGCTTCATCGAGCCCAGCATGGGCTTGATCGAAATCAAGGGGCGGAACGTAACCCAGATCCCCCCCTATCGCCGCAACACGGGAATGGTATTTCAGAACTTCGCGCTCTTTCCCCATATGACGGTGGACGAAAACATCGCCTACGGTCTGCGCATCCGCAAGGAACAGCCTGCCGTCATCCGCCGCAAGGTCGAGGAAGCCTTGTCTCTAGTGCGCCTTGAGGGCTATGGCGGCCGCTATCCGACCCGCGAACTTTCCGGCGGTCAGCAGCAGCGAGTGGCGCTCGCCCGCGCCTTGGTGATCGAACCCGACATCCTGTTGCTAGACGAACCGCTCAGTAGCCTCGATGCGAAGCTGAGGGAAGAGCTTTGCGTCGAGATGTCGGAACTGCAGCGCCGTCTCGGAATCACCACGATCTATGTGACTCACGACCAAGAGGAAGCGCTGTCCATGTCGACGCGCATCGCGGTCATGAGCCAGGGCAGGCTGATCCAGATTGGAACTCCCGCCGAAATCTACGAACGCCCCGCCACCCGTTTCGTCGCGGACTTCATCGGCAAAATCAACATTGTGAAAGCCCGCCTTCTCGACGCGGTCACGGCTGCGATTGTGGCGGAGGGCGGCGTGACCTCGCTGACTCTCGGTTCTCAGACCGAGGTCTCTGTCGGAACCGAGATCGAACTCGGAATCCGCCCGGAACTCATCGAGATCGTGCGCGGCGAAGAACAGGGCCTAATTTATGGCACCGTTCGCCATGTTGCCTTTTACGGCGGCGAGATTCGCTACCGAGTGGCGATTAACTCGGAAACGACGCTGGAAGTTTCGGAGCACAACCGCCGCCAAATCCCGCTCCAGGAGGGAGACCGGGCGGGCTTGAAGGTCGACGGGGCGAATTGCCTTGTCTTGAAATAGGAAGAGGAGCGCGAGGATGAGCTTCGAGTTAACGCGCGAACAGCGGGACCTTCAGGAGCGGAGCCGTCAGGCGATCGTCGATGTGGTGGCGCCCGTCGCGGCCCAGGTTGCGCCGGGTGCCAAGCTCGACAGCACCCAGATGAAGACAATCTATAAGGGCTTGGCGCCCCTGGGCCTTTTAGGCAGCACCATTTCGAAGGATCTGGGTGGAGCCGGAATGAGCTATGTCGATTACGGGCTCATGTTGAAAGAACTAGCCAAGGGACCCGTTATCATGACGGAGGTGGTAGCTCCCCGCGCCATTGCCCATCTTGGCACGCCCGATCAGAAGCGCCGTTGGTTGCCGAAGCTGCTCTCGGGCGATCTCATCTGCTGCGGCGCGGTGACTGAGCCTCAGGCAGGCTCGGATCTGCGCAACCTCCAGATGACGGCTCTGCCCCAAGGCGAACACCTTATCGTCAATGGCCGCAAGCGTTGGATCCATTTGGCGGCCAATGGCGACCTGGTGAATGTGGTCGCCGTCACCGATCCCTCGAAAGGCGGCCATGGCGGAACCGGTCGCCTCATCATCGAACGCGACCAGTCGCCCTGGACCACCGTCGAGATCGATTGTGTCGGCATGACGAATCTGTCCCTCGGTGAACTGCGGTTCGACGATGTTCGCGTGCCGAAGGAAAATCTGCTCAATCCCGGCGCCGATGGCACCAAGGCATTCAAAGGTGCGATCGAATCCTCCCGCGCTTGGATCGGTCTCGTCGCCACTGGAATCGCCGAGGCGGCGATCGACAAGGCACGCCTCTATTGCCAGGAGCGGCACGCCTTCGGGCGCCCGCTCGCCCGTTTCCAGGCTGTGCAGTTGGCGCTTGCCGACGCAGCGGCCAAAATCGAAGCGGCATCTTTATTGGCACTCCGCGCGCTCTGGGAGATCGACCAGGGCGGGGGCAGTTCGCGCTCAATGTCCATGGCGAAGTTCGTCGCCACAGAGGCTGCGGTTTCGGCTTGCAGCGCCGCCATGAGTTGCATGGGCGCGTATGGTCTGTCCGTTGAGGCTGGCGTGGAGCGGCATTGGCGAGATGCAAAAATGCTGACCGTGATGGACGGTGCTTCCGATATCCAGCGCTTGATCGTTGGACGGGAGCTATTGGGAACCCAGGCATTTGTTTAGTTTAGGAACAGCATCGTCGCAGCGATTTTTTGCCGGATCTTCATCGTCTTTGGGATGGTAACGGCCTGTAAGCTGACGCCTTCACCGAAGAGGATCCGGCCGTGTCCTATCGCAGCAAAGGTTCCGGCTTGATCGGCGCACGTGTAGAAAAATGATCCGCGATCGCCCCGGTGGTGGCGAACCAGACCTTGTCGCGGGCGCCGCAAAGATGCTCCAGCGCGCGGCGTAGATGCGCCATACGAAACGGCTGACCTGCGATGAATGCATGGAGCGCGATGCCATAGACCAAAGGCTGCCGAACCGACTGCCGCAACATCTCGTCGAAATTATCGATGATCATGTCGCCGAAGCTGGGTGCGGTCCCGTGATGCAGGCAGATCATTGGGATATCATTGACCTCCTGCGGATAGGGAATGCTGAGTATGTGTCCGCCTCTTGTCTTGATCCAGACGGGCTGATCGTCCATGGGCCAATCGAGGATGTAGGTGAAGCCGGCTTCCTGCAGTAAATCGGGTGTGGTCTCGTTCGGATTGACGCCGGGGCTGAGCCACCCCTTCGGCGATTTGCCCTCGTGGCGCTCGATCGCGCGCTTGACGTCGTCGATTAACTGAGCTTCGCCCGCTTCGTCGAAATCGCGTTGATGCTCCGAATTGGTGCGGCCGTGACCGACGACCTCGTCACTGCGTTTGCGGAAGGCCGCCACGACCTCTGGGCAGTGATCGTAAACTGCGGAATTGAGCAGCAGCGACACCGGTAGATCGAGCTGATCGACCAATTCGAGGATGCGCCATACGCCAACCCGGTTGCCGTATTCCCGCCATGCCCAGTTGTATGTATTAGGATGGGGAAGACCGGGCGAGTAGGAAATCCCGAGGCCTTCGCCATAGGCGAAATGCTCGAGATTGAGCGAGAGATGGACGGCAAGCCGCTTGCCGTCCGGCCAGGAGAAATCGGGACGGTTGACGATCGCCGAATAACCGAAACGCCCGTGGTTCTTTAGCATGCGAGATCTCCGGTAATCGAATAGGGCAGGGTCTAGCCTCGCATTCTCGCCATATGATCGCTTTGCGAATTCCGAAGCGAAGCCAAGATTTGCTGTGATGCCCCAGCGTTGAGAAGTGAGCGTCCATCTCAACAATAGGTGGGACTACCTGTGCTGTCCGGCATATCCCAGGAGAACTGGTCTCGTTATTTAGAGAACCAGCCTTCGCCGTAGCGCCCGTCACCGCGCGCCTCGCCCCACATGTTCTGAACCCTCCTGGAGATGCCGTCGATTTGGGTATAATCCCGCAAGATGAAGGCGGGCAGGTCATCGGCGAGTATGCGCTGGACCTGAAAGTAAGATTTGGCGCGTTCTTCGTGGTTTGTGGCGCGCTCCCCCTCATCGAAGAGACGGTCGACCTCCGGGTTCGCGTAGTTGGAAGGATTGCCGTAGAGCTTGCCGACGCTGGAACCCAGATAAGCGCGCGAGGTCCCGAGCGCAGGGTCGGAGTAGGTGGTGTAACCGGTCATGGTGACATCGAAGTCGCGATCCACGAAGACGCGCTGTGTGAGAGCCGCGCTTTCAAGCGCTTCAATATTGACGTCGACCCCGACCGCCTGCCACATGGATTTGAGCGCGACCGCGACCTGGGTCAGCTCGATGTATTCGGTGGCGAAGATCACCATCCTGACGCCGAAGCGTTTGCCATCTGCGCCGCGCTTGTAACCCGCCGAGTCGAGCTCGGCATTCGCCTTGGCGGGATCGAAGGGATAGATCTTGCGGAAGTCGATCGAAGGATCGACTGCCCAGGGGAGCTGACGATTGAAGGGGTTGATCCCCTGTTCGCCCACGTTGAAGAAGACGTTTTTGATGAGGAAATCACGGTCGGTCGCCATCAGGAGGGCATGGCGCACACGCTTGTCGTCGAAGGGCTTGTTCTTGATATTGAAGAACAGGAAGTTGGAGGAGGGTGGGTATTCACCGTATTCGACCTTTAACTTCGGATCGGCGCGCACCTGCTCTACATTGGAGGCGGGCATGGTGGGAACATAATCAACCTCGCCGGCCTGGAGCGCTTGAATACGGGCCGCGGGCTGAGTGATGACCTTGGCGACGATCCCGTCGAAATAGGGCATGTCCTTCTTGTAATAAGTCGGGTTGCGGCTGAGCCGGAGATAATCGCCGCGCTTCCATTCCACGAGTTGGAAGGGGCCGGTGCCGACGGGCGTCGCGGTGGTAGCCGGGTTTCGGAAGGGGTCGGTGCCGCGATAGATATGTGCAGGTAGGATCGCGCCGCTCTGCTCGCAGGCGAGCGACAGCATGAAGGGCCCGTAGGGTTGCTTCATTTTGATAACGACCTTGTCGCGGGCCGGTGTCTCGATCTTGTCCATAGCGCGACCGCTGGCTGCGAAGACCGAGGAATGTTTGGCGCTCAATTCTTCGAGCGAAAATTTGACATCCTCGGAGGTCATCGGTTTGCCGTCCTGCCAATTCGCCTCGATCAGGTCAAAGGTATAGGTAAGGCCGTCGGGCGAGATGTTCCAGGTTTTGGCGAGCCTCGGCTTGGGCTGGTAGCCATAGCCCATATCCACCATACCCTCGTGGATCATGCAGCCGATGATCTTGTCGGGAACTCCGCTCGTGATGTTGGGATTCACCATGGGCGGGTCTTGAGTCAAAACCATGACAAGAGTGCCGCCTCGCTGCGGTGTCTGAGCGTTCGCCGTGATTGCGGCGTTTAGGAAGAGAATTCCGATACTAGCGGCAATGAGCTTGGTCATTTCAGAACCTCCCAACAAGAGAATTATTATGCGGAATGCCGGTATCCGGAATGCTCAGAGCCCTCAAGGAATTCCTGCTCGCGGCACCGATAAGGATGCATAAGACCTGCGCGGAACTACCTAGCTCTAGAATTGAGCTTCCATGTAGAAAAATCACTCGAGTAGCGACATGGAAAACAACGCCTAATTTATGGATGACCCGCTTTCGCCACGAGCCGAGTTTGAACTGGAATTCTCCAGGGTGCATGCGGCATGTATTTCATGAGCAATGACAGCTGCGACCTCCGGATCCTTCAAAAAAACCGGGCGAAAGGTCGATAATCGGAAGCTCAGGTCTCAGTGACACAGTCGCCGCTCCAGCCCATTTCAAGCACATAAAAACGTTAGATGATGATTGGGCTCGCTGTCACAGGAATCTGAGAACGTAATAGAAATTGTGGAAGCTTCCTGATTCTGAGACGTGCGGAGTTTTTTCCCGGGCGTTTCTCGTGGCGGTGCTCACGGCCCCTGGAGCCCGACGAAGTTACTTCGCGGCTGAATTTTTCAAAGCGCTGAGACCTTCTTCTGATCCTAGCGCTTGGCTGGCCTCGATGACTTTACCCAGGTGGGGTTTCACAATGCATCTATGAAACGGCAATTATCGTCCATCTTCGGTCGCAACGCGTGAGATTATTCGCACTACTCGGTTATCCCGCATTGCCCTTGCTGGCCATGACCGCTTTCAGATCGAGCCCCAGCAGCTCTGCAATCTTCTCGCAGACGGCCTCGATCTCATCGATAGGCGCATCGTTTCGATGCGGCGCGAGCGCCGCCGCAACGGCCGCGTGATACCAAAGAATGGCCGCTGGGCTTGACCCGAAGCGCTTCATCGTCTCCGGACCATGACGGCGCAAATCTCTTAGAATCGCGCTCGAATTATGAAGTTTGTCCGCCGCGGTTACCCGGGCGATGTCCAAATCCGCGTGGGCCAGGTGCGCTAAATACGCTTCCTTGCGATCGCGCCATGGCGCCTTGGCCTTGGGATCGGTCGCCGTGCTGTCGGAGCATGCAGCCACGATTCGCGCGACGCGATCGCCGAACCGCCCGCGAATTTCTTCGAGCGTCTCGATCCCGCCCTGGTCCTCCACAGCATCGTGCAGGAGCGCAGCAATGGCGACGTCCTCGTCAGCGCCGGACTCAAGCGCCATCGCGGAAACCGCCAACAAATGGGCGACATAGGGGATAGCATTACCCTTGCGCGTCTGGTGGCGATGAAGCCGCTCGGCGTAGCCCAGGGCATCGTTGAATCGGTCCGATAGGATTGGCTCGGTCACGTTATAGGCACCTCCTTTTCGTTAGTTGAGATCGTCTGCGGCCGCCGGCAACGCGAAGTTTCCAAAAGACATATGGCGCGCTGAGCGCAATTTGCTCGGCACATTGGGTCGTCACAGTTTTTAAATGAGATTTTATCATAGCACGGAGATCAGCCGACGCCAACACGTGCAGCGGGGTCGTGGTCATTTGTGATAGCCTCGGCGCCGATCGGAGGGACCCGTGGACAACGCTCTATTCGGCTGGCCCCTGGCGGCCAAGATTATCGGAAACGTCGTCATCCTCGCGGTCGCCCTGGCGGCCGGAGAAGCAATCAACGGCGAAACAGCCTTCAATCCGATTTCGCTCGCGTTGCTGATTGCCATGCTTATCCCCTTCTGGCGGGACTTCGGATCGCCGCTTCGTCGGCTGTCTGGCGCATGCGCGGGTGTCGTGATGGCTTTGATCCTGGCGGCTGCGGGTACGCTGGCCCTTCAGCACGTCGACTCCGAAAGCGGGGCAAGGCTTCTGTCCGGAGCAATGGCAATGGTGGTCCCGGCGGCGGCCGGGTTCGTGGCATGGCACGTCAGCAAACCGCCAAATCGCAGCAATGGCCATGAAGGGCGCGCCTAAGAGATTGAAGCGGGCGCCTCTATTGCCCGCGTATTTACACCCATGGACCAAGATGAAACGCGGGATAGTGGAAGCATGAGGGTGAGCTTAAGCGCCCACCGCATCTCCTCTCAACAAGCGTGAGATAAGTTGGGCGGTTTCGAGCACTTCCGGCGCCAAGTTGTTTTGGACGGATTCCCGTGAATGACGAACCAGCACCGTCGAGATATTCACCGCCGCGACAACATTGTTTCCCGAATCCATTTGGCTCGACCGCCCTTAGAAGCTGTAACGAACCTGAAGCAGGCCGGAATGAACCGCCCCGGGATTCGTGGAGGCCGTTTAGTTTAAGTTATGCTGCCGCTTGTATGTCGTCGAGCATGGCGTAGTAGCGTTCCTCGGCTTCGGCGGGAGGAATGTTTCCGATAGGCTCCAGCAGACGCCTGTTGTTGAACCAGTC
>CANJCB010000064.1 GCA_947473305.1 Rhodospirillales bacterium | reverse complement strand
CCACGGCCGCCTCCGCCTGCGCTCGCTGAGGCGCGCGGCGTCGGCCGCGGGGCCCTCCTATGCACTACGGGGATAAGCCCCTATTCCAGCCCGCCAAGGGGGTCGGAATTGGACGCGAAAAGGGGGTCACGTTTGGGTGCGATTTGACACTCAAATGAGGAATGGCCTCTACCGGCCGCTTGGTGATGCCGCCGAGGTACTCAACCAGCTGGTACGGCAGCATGAAGCGCCGAAATATCTGTTTGCCGACAACGGCGCAGAATTTGCCGGTCGATTGGTCGATCTCAGGGCTTATCAACACGGTGTGAGGATCGACTTCAGCCGCCCAGGCAAGCCCACCGACAATGCCTATATCGAAACCTTCCTTGGCTCGTTCCGGGACCAATGCTTGAACCTTCACTGGTTCGCCTCGATCGCCGAGGCGCAACGGCTGATCGAAGCCTGCATAGGGATGCAACGAGAGCCGTCCTCACAGGGCTCTTGGGCGCATCGACACGCACATATCACCGACGACTATGTGGACCAGACCAATGAGCTTCCCTGCTCATGGCGAAATCCCAAAACCTATGAGGCCACCGACTGGTATCAATTCGTCGAAGGCGTCAAAGCGCACCAAAATGCAGGTTGGGATATTCTGGTTGCGGAAAACCTCCCTGGTTTAGATGCCCCGGGAATGTAGGAAGCGCTTCATTCCTGAAGAATCGGAATTTCTGTCGCGCTAGCAAACCACGTACCGTTCGGAACGACTTGGTTGGGCCGGAAGGGCAATGGCCGCTTCCGGAATATCTCACGAAATAATTCACGCGATCTCATAAGCTGCAGCCAATGGCACCACGCCGCGGTGGCGTTCAGAAAGACGCGCGAACACGACTATGCGCGGCCGCAATCCACCTTGATATGCGCTCCAGTTATCCCGCTTGCGGCGTCACTTGCGAGGAACACAGCTGTCCGAGCTATTTCGCCGACATCGACGACGCGCCCGAGAGCTGCCTTATCGCGAAATTGAGTTTGCCAGACCTCATCGAGCGGCCGTCCCATGTCCTGCGCCATGACTTTCACGCTATTGGTCAGCATGTCAGTCACTACGGCACCGGGACAAATGTCATTGACGCGAATGCCGTATTTGCCGAGTTCCTGCGCTACCGATTCGGTTAATCCATTGAGGGCGAACTTGCTGGCCACATAATCGCTGCGGTTAGGCCGTGCGCCGACGAGCCCGTCGCGGGATGAGATATTTATAACGGAGCCGCCCTGACGCTTGAGGAGCGGGATCGCGTACTTAATGGACATGGCAACGCCCTGAACATTCACCGCCAGAGTTCGGACCCAGTCTTCGGGAGTCACGGTCTCCAGCGATTGCCGGACCCCGCCGATGCCGGCGCTGTTCACGAGGATATCGAGACGTCCATAGGCGGTGGCGCAGGCCGCATATACCGCCGCCAGTTCCTCCGTCCGCGTGACGTCCGCGGCCACAGCGAGGCCCTGGATGGACTTAGCGACTGCATTGATTACTGTCTGTCGGCGACCAGCCACGACCACACGGGCGCCTGCTGCCGCCAGGGCCCGCGCGATTGCCTCGCCGATGCCACTGCCGCCGCCCGTGACAACCGCAACCCTACCGTCCAGCTCACCTGCCATGAACACGCTCCCGCTATGTTTAGAGGTCAGAAGGAACGTCTTCCCGCTTGATCCCCGTTTTTGCCAGCTCGGCACCCACCCATTCGAGGATCTGGCCACTGAAGCGGTTGTAGTCGATCCAGGCATTCAGGAAATCCCGCCAGCGTTGATCGGCCTCGGCGCGGATGCCGAGACAGGTCGGCATGGCAATCCGCGGTCCTTCGGCGACGGTCACTGTCTGGAAGAGCGGATTCCGGGATTTGACACTCAGGGCCTGGAGCGCGGCAGAGATAATGCAATCCGCTTGTGACGATTGTATCGCCATGACGCCGTCATCCAACGACCGAAATGTGGTGATCTGGGCGCGAGGGGCGTAGCGGCGCAGGAGGAATTCGGCCAAAGACCCCTGGATGGCGCAGGCGCGCACTTTAGCATCGTTGAGTTCCGACCAGGTCTTGGGCTTGAAATCACCTTTCGCGAGAAACGTATAGGGGGCCATATAATAGGGGTGGGTGAAAGTGATCGAAAGCGCCCGCTCACCCGTGGGGTTTAGGGCGAAACCGATGTCCGCGCGGCCGGAAGCAAGGTCGAGCACGGAATTCGGATAGGTCGATTCCACATATTCGAGCTTAGCCCCTAGCGGCTCGGCGATGTCCTTCGCCATTTCGATGGCAGCACCGGACCACGTGCCGCCCTGATCCTTCTGGAAATAGGGAGCTGACCCCGGAACCACTACGACACGCAGTATTTTCGTTCGGCGCACCCGATCAAAGGTCGGTTCGTTGGTACTTTGAGCCTTTGCCGCAGTGGAGGCGAGCGCTACGCCTGCGACAGTGGCAGCCCCCATCCCACCAGCGAGTTTGCGTCTCGTGATCATGATTCCCCCTCATTTTCTCCGCCACAGGCAGAGTTGCCTAATCCCGCAAGTACTTCCCGGCACCTGCGTGGATTATGATTGCCGTTTGCGATGTCAACGCTGACCTGGTCGCTTATTCCGCCTCCAGAGGTGCTTTAAATGTAGTGCCCTCACAGATGATTCCCCCACGCACGGTGCCGGCTTCGATATTGCCGTATCTTTCGGCGAATTCGGGCGGCAGGGGCCGGCCGTTCGGGGCAGACAGCCAAAGACGGAGCATGTGGCGCTTGCGCTCTTGCTCGGGATGATCCTCAAATTCGGTCCGCGCGTGATAAATCGTATGATTGTGCAGAAACTGCATGTCACCGGGCTCGATGTCCATTCTAAGGCTGTATTCCTCGGCCAGCGCGTCCACCAGGTGCATCGCCTCCGCCTGTTTCGGCGTCAGTCTGGGCACTTCGGGAAGTCGTTGGGCCTTCCTGATGTCGCCGCCGGGATACATGCTGGTCAGATAGCCCTGATATTGGTTGAAGATGGAAACGCAGTACCAGGGCAATTTACCGACTGGGATGTCCCCCACCCGGGAGATATGGAAGGGCTGATAGAGCACGTCGAGGAGATCGGGCCGCAGCCTGAGAATTTCGTTATGGATCGCCCCAGCGCTGGCGATGGCGCTCAATCCTCCTGCCTTCGCCTTGGCAAGACACATCAACCCGACGATGTCGCAACCATCGGTGTGGTAATCCAATCCAAGGGTGGTCTGATATCCTCGCCGATTTAGGTCATGCGGGGGCAGACCCAGATCCTTGACATGCCCGAGGAGATGACCCTTGGCATTCTGCGATACAGGATCGCCGAAGCGTAGGCCGATGCCCCAATAGATGACCGCCAGGGTTAACCGATCGAGGCGGGTTGCCGGAATGCCTTTCAGAAAGACAAATCCGCGTCCTTCCACGACATCGCGCTGGAGCGCCGCCAATTTCGCGTCAAGCGACGGCAAGGGGAAGGCGCTTTTCGTGATCTCGAGGATGCCCAGCCCGCGATCCAGCACCTGTCTCGCCGCAGCTTCGATTTCGTCCAGGTCGCCCGGGGTGAAGCGATAAGTCCAGTCGTTCCGCTGTTTCATCTCGGTCCCACGCCAGACTGCAGGTCCGACAGCTGGCCCGTGTGGCGGTGAACCGGGATCCGCCGCGCGGACCATGGCAGTTGGCAAGACCATCTTTCATCCGGAACTCCTTATCGGAGCCCGCCTCCCTGCTCGAACCCTGATCCCTGTCTGGCCGGCCGTCAATATGGCGGGTGAGAAACGTCGGCAAGCCAGTTGATAAGGCTTACCGCATCGTAGACTGACTGAACCGCCCCGGGTTTGCCGGAGGCTCGGGGGTTTAAGTTATGCAGCCATGTGGCCACCGCAAATGAATCGTCAGTTCTGCCTGTAACCTTCGCAACACTCACAGCGAATGATGATAGGGCCTCGGAGCCGGTGCACCCAAGCCACTTTATATTAGGAGCCTCGAATGATCGCTCGCCGCCACATGTTTACCGTCGCCGCTGCCGCTGTCCTGGGGTTGTCTGCCCTGGCCCCCTCCCTGGCCCAGGCCGCCACTGAATATCCCTTTACACAGCAGGCCTTCACCGACGCCCAAAAGGCCGGCAAGCCCATCCTCGTCGACGTCTGGGCGAGTTGGTGTCCGACCTGCAAGGCGCAGGCTCCAACTCTGAGCCAAATCATTGCCGATCCAACCACCAAGGATCTGCTCGTCTTCAAGGTCGATTTCGATGCGCAGAAGGATGTGGTGAAGAACTTCGGGGTGCAGATGCAGAGCACGCTGATCGTCTTCAACGGCAAAACGGAGAAGGGACGCTCGACGGGTGATACCGATCCCGCGTCGATCAAGGCGCTGGTCGCCAAATCTAAGCCGTAAGATGGGGCTCTCCGCCGCCAACCTCTATCTCGGATTTCTGGCTGGGTTGCTGTCCACGCTCTCTCCCTGCGTCCTGCCGCTACTGCCCATGGTGTTGGGTCCAGCGTCCTCGGCGCATCGGCTGGGAATGCCGGCGTTAGCGGCGGGGCTCGTCATGTCCTTCGTGACGGTAGGAATGTTCGTCGCCACCATCGGATTTTCCATCGGGCTCGACGGCGAATGGTTCCGCACCGCCTCTGCCGCGATGCTCGGCCTGCTCGGAGTGGTGCTCTTGAGCGGCTCCTTGCAGACCCGTTTCGCATTGGCGGCTGGTGGGATCAGCAACGCCGGCAACCGCTGGATCCAGCGTTTGCAGCCCAGCGGTCTGGGGGGGCAGTTCGCGCTCGGCCTGCTGCTCGGCGCGGTGTGGAGCCCCTGCGTCGGGCCGACCCTGGGGGCCGCCTCCATGCTCGCCTCACAGGGGCGCAGCCTCGTGGCCGTGGCGGCGGTCATGCTGGCCTTCGGACTGGGAGCCGCGACGCCGCTGCTGGCGGTCGGCCTGCTGTCGCGCGAGGCGATGGGGCGCTGGCGGGGATCGATGATGCGGGTCGGAAAATCCGGCAAGATATTGCTCGGCGGGGCGGCCTTGTCCGTGGCTCTGCTGATCCTCACCGGAGCCGATCATCGGATCGAGGCCTTCGCGCTCGACCATTCGCCCGACTGGCTTACCCGCCTCACCACGAGCTATTGATAGCCTATGGAGCAGCCGTCGCCCCGCCCCACGCCGTTGCGCGCCACTGATCCCGAGGAATGGTCCGCGCTGATGATCCGCGCCCAGGCTGGCGACGGGGATGCCTATCGCCGGCTGTTGATTGGGGTGACCCCCTATCTGCGCGCCATCGCCGCGCGCACCCTGCAACGGCTCGCCGATGTGGAGGACAGCGTGCAGGACATCCTGCTGACCATACATGCTGTGCGCTATACCTATGATCCGGACCGCCCCTTCAAGCCCTGGCTTGCCGGCATTGCGCGCCACCGCCTGATCGACCGGCTTCGCTCGCGGGGCAGGCTGGCGATGCGGGAAATCAACATCGAATTCGAGCACGAGAATTTCGCCGCGCCGGAATTGGAGGTTGGGTCGGCGATGGATCGCGACACGCTGCAGGCGGGCCTCGCCGCGCTCCCACAGCGCCAGCGCGAGGCGATCACGCTGCTGAAGCTCCAGGAAATGTCTCTCGCGGAGGCGTCCAGCCGCAGCGGCCAGTCGATCTCCGCGCTCAAGGTTTCAGTTCACCGCGGCATCAAGGCGCTGCGCCGCCTGCTTGGCCCCCAGGATGCTCCGCCATGACCGACACCAACGATCTGATCGAAAACCTCGTCGCCCAATCGCGCCCGGGGCACCGGCTGCGGAAACCGACATGGCGGGCAGGCTTCTGGCTTAGCTTGGCCCTGGGGGTCCTAGCGCTGCTCGCCATAGAGCACGGGCTTCGCCCCGATCTGGCGGAGCAACTGCGGCGCACCAGCTTCTCGGTCAGCCTTGTCGCCTCCCTGGCTACTGGGCTGCTGGCGGCCATCGCCTCCCTGACCGCAAGCCTACCGGATCGCTCGCGCTGGTGGCTGCTGCTGCCGTTGCCGACGCTACTGCTGTGGCTGTCCGGGGTTGGCTATGGCTGCCTGACCGACTGGGTAGAATTCGATGCAGGATCGGTGGCGCCAGGCGAGGCGCTGCGCTGCTTTTCGACGCTGTTGCTAGTCAGCCTACCGCTGTCGGCGCTGATGTTCCTCTTGCTGCGCCACGCCGTGCGGTTGCGGCCGCGGCCCGTGATCCTGATGGCGGCTCTGGGGGTCGCCGCTTTGACCTCAGTGGCGATGTCGCTGCTGCATCAGCTCGATGCCACGTTGATGGTTCTAATCTGGAATATCGGAGCGTCGCTAGTCATCGTCGCCGTCGAAGGCGCTTTCGGCCGGCGGGCGATGGCGTGGTTCGGCGAACGACTGGCGCGATGACCACTGGGCCTGTTCGCGTTGGTCAGTATGCGAAAATTATTTCGTGGCGCTGCGAACCATTTTGCCCGCCTGCGGGCATTGTGACAAGAATCCCAGATGATACATCGATCCCCCTAATCGTGTGGTCGGCTAGGCAGCGAGCGTCGCCTCCCGCCATTTCGTCATCGCTTCAACTCTAAAGGTCCGCAGGGTCGATCGTGTGATGAGACAGCGTTGGACGTTGAAGGTATTGAAGACGGCGGCATGCATGTTCAGAAAGCGCTGCGCCGAACTGGGCGACTTGAAGTGCGACATCTTCCGCTCTCGGCGTCGAACGGGCTGATCCGCATTCTCGGCTCGATTGTTCGCCCGAAGCCCCTGCTGGTGTCGTGCGCCGAGGCCACGCTCCCGAAACGCCGCGGCGTAGGATTTCAGCTTGTCGGTCACGATCATCGCGGGGGAGCAGCCCTGCTTCTTGAGCAGTTTCCGCATCAGCTTCAGGGCCGCGCGCTTGTCTCGACGGCGCTGGACCAGCATATCGAGCACCTCGCCCTCATGATCGACGGCCCGCCAGAGATAGAGTTTCTGACCAGCGATACAGACGACCATCTCGTCAAGAAGACCGGGCCGAACTTCAGAACCCAGCGGCGGATAGTCTCGTAAGAGATGTCAAGACCGCGCTCCGCCAGAAGGTCCTCGACGTCGCGGTAGCTGAGCGTAAAGCGCAGGTAGAGCCAGACCGCATGCTGAATGACCAGGGGCGGAAAATGGTGGTAGCGTTAAGAGGTGCTCGTCATCCCCCAAACCTACCCTTCCTGCTCAAAACCAAGCCAGCCCGATTCTCGTGACAAAGCCGCGTAGCCTTCATGCCGTCGGTCGAGGCGGCCAAGGCAACAGCGCGCTGACGCGTTCCTGATAGCGGCGATAAGCATCTCCCTTGGACTTGAGCATCGCCTGTTCCAGAGGGGGTATGCCGCTGCCGAAACGAATGACCGCGAACATCAGCAACGGTGCGACAAGGGCCAGGAGGCTCGCGAGATGGGCGGGATCGAAACCGATCACGGGATAGGCCAGCCAAACCAGGACCTCAAAGAAATAATTGGGATGCCGGGACCAAGCCCAAAGGCCGCGATCGCAGACGTGCCCCTGGGTGCTCGGATCAGCCTTGAAGGCCTTCATCTGCCTATCGGCGAGGGCCTCTCCGAGAACCGCGATGGCGAGAATGGCGATACCCAGCCCATCAGTTCCACGGAACTGGGCGTCCGGCTGATGCGCCGCAAAGAGGATGGCGAGCCCCAGCAAAGCAGTCACCGGCGCCTGCACGATCAGCAAGCCGAACATCTTTTTTTGGAAACCTGGCCCCCACGTTTCGCGAATGATCGCATAGCGCACATCCTCCGGGCCCCTGCCGACCCGCCGGGCGATATAAGAGCCGAGCCGCAATGACCAGAGGACGACGAGCGCCGTCACCAGTCCTTGCCGCCATCCGACATTGCCCTGGCCCTGAAGCGGCACCAGCGCCGCGACTCCACAAGTGAAACCGGTTCCGAAGGTCCAAAAGACATCGGTCCAGCCGCCGTTCCCCGCCGCGCGCTGATAGATCCATGCCGAGACCATGATGACGATCATCGTGGCAAGGATCGAAAGCCCCATGAGAATCATTTGTCGTTTCCTTTGAAGCAAGTCCGCAACTTTGTCGCTCTGCAAGGGGTTGGGTCTTCAGGATTGCAGGAGATATAAATGACAGGCGCCACTAAAACGGGACTGCTGATAGGGCTTGCCATGCTGATGGCAGGATGCGTTGCAAACAGCGAGAGGCCGAAGGCTCCGGAGCCTTCGAGGCCGATCGACGCGGCCCGCTTTTTCACCGGACGGTGGTATGAAATTGCCCGCACTCCCATGAAGCTGACGGATGGTTGCGTCGCCGGAACGACAGATTATTATCGCGCGCCAGATGGTCAGTTGATGGACCGGGACGCCTGCCGTACCGACACGCCGGAGGGCAAGGAAAAGGTCTACGAAGGCCCGGTCACCTTCCTCAATCCCGGCTCCGACACAAAAGTCTCCGTGCGCTACACCGTCTGGGGGTTTGTGCCCGTATCCCGGACTTATTGGATGCTCGACCATGACGCCGACTACGGCTGGTTCATCGTGTCCGATCCCGAGTTCGAGAATGTCTCCTTCTTTACCCGCCAGCCTCGCCCTTCGACGGCGGAGGTCAAAGCCTTGACAGAAAGGGTGCGCAGCTTGGGCTATGATGCGAGCAAGCTAGAATATCCGATGCAATTCCGAGCGGGGGAAAAATGAAGTCCTATATAGCGGCTTATGCCGTAACGGCGCTGATCTTCCTCGGGCTCGATGCGGTGTGGTTGAGCACCATGGCGAAACTACTTTATCGCCCGCTCCTTGGTGACATGATGATGGAGAAACCGAGCCTCGCGCCTGCCATAGCATTCTATATCCTGTATATAGGGGGCATCGTCTTTTTCGTCACCGCGCCGGCCCTGGAGACGGGCCGGTGGACGACGGCGTTGCTGCGCGGTGCAATCTTCGGTCTTGTCGCCTATGCGACCTACGACCTCACCAATATGGCGACCCTGAAGAACTGGTCCCCCATAGTCACTTGGGCCGACCTTGTCTGGGGCACATTTGCCACCTCGGCCGCGGCGACGCTCGGCTATCTTGTGGTCGTCTCGGTATTGAAACTGGGGCGAAACTAAAGGCGTTACGTCCTCCTATTGCACACGGGTCCAATCGGCGGTCTTGCAGATGATCCCCAGGAGCACACAGCCCTGGGTTTGCATCTTCGATCCCGTCATCGAGAGCTTCATCGAATAGGTCATGTCGCGACGCTGATCGAAGGCTTCCCCAGCGAAGACGGTTGCGGATTTCGGCTCGAGCGTCATCTCCAGCACGTCGCCGAGTTTCTCATCGCCATTCGGATCCTTGACCCAGGTATTCTTGGCGCAAAGCTTCTGCCCACAAGGCGCAATGCTCATCTTCGTAGTGCCGTCGTCCCGCGCCCAATCCCCCACAGGGTCGGGACCCGAGGCGAAGGCGCTTGTGGAGCAGAACATGACGCCCAGACCGAGCATCGCCCACCGGAGCGTGGCGCCGATCATTTGCGATGTCCCAGACGCCAGAGGCCGACATCGATCGCCCCCGCCCGGAAGCCAGCCTCGCAATAGGAAAGGTAATATTCCCACATGCGCTTGAAACGAAGCGGGAAGCCGAGCTTGGCGATCTCCGGCCAGGCAGCCTGGAAGCGCTCCTGCCAGAGCCGCAACGTATGGCCATAGCTCGCTCCGAAGGTTTCGACCGCCTCCACCACCAACCCCGCCTTTTCAACTTCTTCGCGCAACACACGCGGTGAGGGCAGCATGCCGCCCGGAAAGATGTAGCGCTGAATGAAATCGACACTGCGGCGATAACTGGCGAAACGCTCGTCGGCGATGGTGATGGTCTGCAGCACGATGGTACCGCCGGGACGCAGCCGCGACCGTAGTGTGTCGAAATAGACCGGCCACCAAGACTCGCCGACCGCCTCCAGCATCTCGATGGAAACGATGCGGTCGAAACTGCCGCCCACTTTGCGGTAATCCAGCTGCCGCAGATCGGCCCGGTGGGAAAGACCCGCTGCCTTGAGCCGGTTCTCAGCATAATCATGCTGTGAGGGTGAAAGGGTCAGGCCCGTCACATGGTTGCCGACCTTGGCCATGCCCTCCGCAAGCCCACCCCAGCCGAAACCGATCTCCAGAACCGATTGGCCCGGTTGTAGATCGAGCATGTCGAGCACCCGGTCCTGCTTCGTCGACTGGGCGTCTTCCAGCGATTGGCCGCTACTCTCGAAGAGCGCGGAGGAATAGCTCATGCTTTTGTCGAGCCAACGTTCATAAAAGGCGTTGCCAAGGTCGTAATGCTCGACAATGTTGCGCTTGCTGCCCGAGAGCGTATTGGCCCGTGCCATGAAGCGCAGCCGGTTGATCCAGCGCGAGGTCGGTGCCCCGCCATCAACACCAGGTATCGAGGCCTGGTTTCGCGCGATCAGTTCGATCAGCGTGGTGATATCCGGGCTCGACCAGTCGCCATCCATATAGGCTTCCGCAAAGCCGATATCCCCGGCCAAAAGCAAACGGCGGAGCACACGCCAACGATGCAGCACGAGCGATCCGCTAGGACCGGGAGCCTCGCCACGAAGACTGAGCCGGTGGCCATTGGGCAGGACGATGAGCAGCGATCCGCAATCGAGGCGCGACAAGAGCCTCTCGATAACCAACGAGGCGAACCCGGGCCGCGTCATGCCTCGCTCGCCAACGGCTTCCGTCCGGGTCGTTTCCTTGGCGGTGATATCGCTCAACCTTGCCTCCGTGAATAGACGATGCTCATGGGGTCCGTGGGCGGAGCTGGCCGAGGCTGCAACCGCATACCCTTGCGCCATAGCTTCAGCGCTTCCCAATGGATGCCGCCCAATACCTGCAGCGCGAGTAGCGGATAACGCAGGAAAAGGCGAAGCAGGTTCTGGCTCGTAAGTTCTTGGCGCCGGCCGGCAAAGCAGGCTGAGAGCATGAGCCCCGCGCCGTCATGAGCCTCGATGGCAACGACGGCCCGCTCGGCGGGGGGGGCCACGCGAAAATGATATTGCATTGCCATTTCCATGAAGGGCGAAACATAGAGGCGCTTCTCGCAGTGCTGGCGCTGGACGCCGCTACCCTCGGCGGGAATGAGATAGCTGTGGCGCTCGCCGAAAGTATTGGTGACCTCATAGATGACAGCGCGTAGCCCCTCGTCCGGGCCGTGGCAGAAGAAGACGCTGAGCGGGTTGAAGACCATGCCCAGGACCCGCGGCATACAAAGCAGCCGGATCGCCCCGCCATCGAGCGAAATACCGGCTCGTCCGAGTTCCCGCTCGACTTGCAAGCGCAGCGGCGTGTCGTCGCCTGCCAGGTGATCGCAGCCGTAGAAGCCGAAGAGATTGAACCGGTCGACCGAGAAGATGCCGACCGTCTCATCCAGTTTTGGCAGATCATCGAGATCGAGCAGCAAGGTCATCATCCGATAGCGCAATCGATGGCGCACCGGCCGCAGCCGCGTATGTACGACGCTGCCGATATAAATGGCCGAGTTA
Source organism: Rhodospirillales bacterium (assembly GCA_947473305.1). Lineage (GTDB taxonomy): Bacteria > Pseudomonadota > Alphaproteobacteria > ATCC43930 > CGMCC-115725 > CANJCB01. The sequence continues at coordinate 6,575 of CANJCB010000064.1, read as the reverse complement.
CGAACCGATACCGTCATGCCACGGCGGTCTTTGGGGTGGATTGCGGCAGATGGATACGCCCCGATTCCTCCGGTACGGTCCAAGGCCTTCGGAGGCCGCCGAGTTCTTCTGCAACCGCGAGCCCGGCCTGGAGCCCGTCCTCATGGAAGCCCGCACCGAAATAAGCGCCACAATACCAAGTGCGCCGCGTGCCTTGGAGCGACCACAGCAGCTTCTGCCCGCGCATCGCCGCCGCGCCGAATTGCGGATGGTCATAGGTCTCGCGGTGGATGATGCTGCCCTCCATCGGTTGACGCGACGGGTTGAGCGTCACGAAGACCGGCGATGGGTCGGGCAGCGCTTGCAGACGATTCATCCAATAGGACACGCCGACCGGGCAGTCGTCGTCGCCCCCCGTGTAGTTCCAACTGCACCAGACATTGCGGCGACGGGGCATCAGAGTCTCGTCACGATGCATGACCGCTTCGTTTCGGCCGTAGGTGAGAGCACCCAGGATCGCGGTCTCGGCCTCGGAAGGATCGGCCAGCATTTCAAGGGCCTGATCGGCATGGGCTGCGACCACGACGTGATCGTAGATCGCCATTTCATTGTTCGTGTCGAAAAGGGTCACGCCATGGCGGTTACGGGACAGGGACCGTACGCCACAGCCCAGCCTTATGCGGTCGGCGTAAGGAGCTGTGAGACGCTCAACATATCGATGGCTGCCGCCGGTAACGGTGCGCCACTCGGGCCGCTCTCGCAGGCGCAAAAGCCCGTGATTGTCGCAAAAGCGAAGAAAAGCCGCCGCCGGATAGGCGAGCATGCTCTGCGATGGTGTCGACCAGATCGCAGCGGCCATGGGAACAAGGTGCTCGCGAATGAATGCCTCTCCGTAGCCGTTGGCTGAGAGATATTCACCTAGCGACATGTCTAGGGATGCTCCCGTGCGAGCGTCCCGGGAGCCTTCCCGATAGAAGCGGACCAGGTCGCGCAGCATGAACCAGAAACGGGGATTAAGGAGGTTGCTCTTCTGCGCAAAGAGTCCACCGAGATCGGTCCCGGCATATTCCATTGCGCCGCCCCTGAGCGAGACCGCGAAGGACATGTCGGACGGCTGGGTCGCCACATCGAGATGGCGGAACAAGGAGGTGAGATTGGGATAAGTCGCGGGATTGTAGACGATGAACCCCATATCCACAGGGGTTGCGCCATCCAAGCCGGGCACGTTTATGGTATTGGTGTGACCGCCCAGCCGGGGTGCGCTTTCGTAGACAGTAATGTCATGTTTCTGGCTCAGCAACCAGGCAGCGGACATGCCGGCGATGCCGGTGCCGATAATCGCGATGTTCAGCCTGTCGCTTCGGCTTTGCCCCATCAAGCGCTCTCCACATGACCCTTCCTCCATGCACTACGATGGAGAAGGACAACTGGATCACTCGCTGTATCATTTTCTGGTTTGTGATCCAATATCGCGAGGCGTTCGTAGTGAGCATATGTATGTGTCGTCAACTCTCCAGTCGTCTTGTCTTTCGGCCACCTGCCTCACGCAGGTGGGCATGACGGCTGAGCTGCCCTCGGACACACATGAGGGCCTCATCGTCGCGATCGCCAGATGTGGAGATCGGGAGGCCTTCGCGAGGCTTTTTCAGCATTTCGCCCCGCGCGTGAAAAGCTATCTGCAGCGAAGTGGTATGGAGTTCTCCGCTGCGGAGGAATTGGCGCAAGACGTCCTGCTGTCGGTCTGGCGCAAGGCTGGACAGTATGACCCGCAGTGCGCCACCGCCAGCGCATGGATCTTCGGGATAGCGCGCAATCTGCGGATTGATGCCTTTCGTCGTCTGCAGCTGGCGATGCAGGACGTCACGCGAGCCGAGGATGTCAAGCCAGTTCCCTTGGCGGATGCACTGCTCGCCATCGAGCAGACTTCTCAACGAATGCGTGAAGCCATCGGCGCCCTGCCGGCCGATCAGGTCGAAATGTTGCAACTCGCTTTTTTCGAAGATCGCTCGCACAGCGAGATTGTGGCGCTTCTGGGCATACCCCTCGGGACCATCAAATCCCGATTGCGGCTCGCCATTTCCAAGCTGCGCTCCGCATTGAAGGACCAAGCATGATCCGGCATCACCCCTCCCAGACGACGCTCTTGGCCTTTGCAACAGGGGCCTTGCCAGACCTGCATAGGCAGGTTGTGGCCGCTCACGTCAAGATCTGCCCGGGTTGCGCTTCCGAGATGCGTGCGATGGAAGAAGTAGGCGGAGCCCTGCTCGAGGTTCTGCCGCCGACAGCGCTGGCTCCCGACGCCTTTTCGCGAGTATTGGGCCGGCTTGAGAAGTTTGAAGCCAGGGCGGCGTCACCTTCCGCACCTCTGACCCTCTCAGGCTTGGCGACAGGCCGCTGGCGCTGGTCGGGACCTGGCATTGCGATGATGCCATTGCGGGCGCGCGATGCCACCGATACCCGCCTGGACCTGATCCGGGTGACGCCCGGCACTGCTCTGCTCGAACATGGTCATACCGGCTTTGAAACGACGATGGTGCTGCAGGGCGCCTTCGACGACGGCATCGCGCAATATCGGGTTGGCGACTTCGCGGAGGCCGATGGCGAGATCGACCATGAGCCGCGCGCTCTTTCTGGCGAGATGTGCATATGCCTCATCGCGACCAGCGGCCATCTCAGCGCCCGTGGGCTGATGGGGCGGCTTATACGGCCTTTGCTCGGCATGTAATCAATAATACGCGAGGAAATCATGAATCTGGTCGCCGCCGCCACGAGCGCTGTTGAACGCCTGAACCTGCCCGATGCGGTCACCCGTGCCGGCATTGCGATGCTGGTCGTTCGTGCGAGTCGTAGGCTCGACCGCGTTAGATCCCAAACTGAGCAGGCCTTCGCGAGCGACATGGCGTCTCACCCGATCGCCGAACAGCCGGATGCTGCCAACGCCCAGCATTATGAGCTGCCGGCGGATTTTTTCGCCCTGATCCTTGGCCCGCGCAGGAAATATTCCTGCTGCCTCTATGAAGGAGACGATACGCTCCCGCAAGCCGAGGTGCGGGCGCTCGAAGCCACCGCCGACCATGCGGGACTCGCCGAGGGGCAGGACATCCTGGAACTTGGCTGCGGCTGGGGCTCGTTGTCCTTATGGATGGCCGAACGCTATCCCTCGGCCCGCATACTCGCTGTCTCCAATTCTAGCGAGCAACGCAGCTTTATCGAGGCGGAGGCGGCGCGGCGCGGTCTGTCGTCACTTCGGGTTCTGACCGCAGATATGAACGACTTCGATCCAGGCCGGAAATTTGACCGCGTCGTCTCGGTCGAGATGTGGGAGCATATGTCCAACTGGCAGGCACTGTTGCAGCGCGTGCGTCGTTGGATTCATGACGATGGCCGGCTTTTCCTCCATGTTTTCAGCCACCGCGATACGCCTTATCGCTTCGACCATGCAGATCGTTCCGATTGGATCGCGCAGCATTTCTTCACCGGCGGCATCATGCCGAGCCATGGCTTGATCCGGCATCTAGGTGAGGCCTTTGAGCTAGAGCGGGACTGGCGATGGAGCGGCACCCATTACTGCCGCACCGCCGAGGATTGGCTGGCTAATTACGACGCCAATGCCGAGGCGATCGAGACCATTCTTACCGATGTCTACGGCTCGGATGCCGCGCTATGGAAGCGACGCTGGCGTCTGTTCTTCCTGGCAACCGCCGGCCTCTTCGGAACGCAAGGGGGTGCGGAATGGGGCGTCAGCCACTATCGCCTCCGCCCGCGATGAGATGATCCCGATTGACTGTGTCCGACACTATATCGCCCACGAGGATCCCGCGACCCGTGTCGCCAACCTTATAGCGATGGTTGTGGGAGCTAACGGTCCCCTTTATCCGGTCTATATGATCGTTCTCATCGGCAGGTCCGTGGGCATTGTCACATCAATGGGCTGGGCTGATCCTGAGGAGGAAGGTAGCCTTCCAGGATGACGCACATCTCGTACCGCTACCATCATTTCCGCCCCCGGTCATTCAGCATGCGGTCTGGCTTTACCTGCGCTTCGCGCTCAGCTACCGCGACGTCGAGGACCTCCTGGCAGAGCGCGGTCTCGACATCTCTTACGAGACCATTCGCCGCTGGGTTCTGAAGTTTGGACCGGATTTTGCGCGGCGTCTGCGGAAGGGACGGACGCGGCCCAGCGGGAAGTGGCATCTCGACGAGATGGTCGTCTGTATCGCTGGTCAGCAACTCTATCTTTGGCGTGCCGTCGATCATGAAGGCGAAGTTCTCGACATGCTGGTCAAGCGCCGTCGGGACAAGCGGGCCGCCCTGAAGCTGATGCGGAAACTGCTCAAGAAGCAGGGCTTCGCTCCCACCGTGGTCGTGACCGACAAATTGAAATCCTACGCAGCGGCATTCCGGAAGCTTGGTCTCGGCGCACGACACGAGCAGGGGCTTCGGGCGAACAACCGCGCCGAGAATTCGCATCAGCCCGTTCGACGCCGCGAGCGGAAAATGCAACGCTTCAAGTCGCCTGTCTCGGCCCAGCGCTTCCTGAACCTCCATGCCGCCGTCTACAACACTTTCAACGTCCAGCGTCATCTCATCACCCGACCGACTCTGCGGACTTTCAGGGGAGAGGCGATGATGCAATGGCGGGCCGCGACACTCACCGCATAATCAACCGTACGATCGGGGGCTTCGACGCCAAACCTGTGATCCTCGTGACAACGCCGCCACCCCACCTGCGGCCGCTCCCCCGGCGACGCAGCCCGCGACCACCTTGCGGGACGATCCCGCCGCGCCCTCGTCCTGCGTCGAGCTTTGCGGGACCATGGCCTCGTCCGACCTGCCGGACCGCCCGCTCGATCCCAAGCTCGCGCAGGTCATGGCCGAGGCCATGTCGGCGGATGCCCAGGCGGAGGTGCTGTCGAGCTTCTCGCCCCGGATCGCGGGCGACGGCTATTCGCTCGCGCCGCAGCCCTTCGGCGCGGTGTCTCCCTCGGTCAACAATACGCCCTCGGCCCTGGCGAATGGTGGGGCGGGGACCGGATCGGCGTCGTCGGGGTCGCTGGGCTCGGGGCTGGGGTCGAGCCTGGGGTCCAGCATCGGCTCCTTGGGGTCGGGCATCAACGCGGGTCAGGCGCTTGATACCGCCCTCGACGTCGTGGGAGCGGCCACCGGTGTCGCCGCCGCGATCTTCGGCGCCCTGCCGAGCGGCGGCGGAAGCGGGTCGAGTTTCAGCGCCCCCGCGGTCCCCTCGGGCGGGCGCACCTCCAGCACACCGGCCGCGCGGCCTTCGAGCCAGAGCGGCATCTCGGGCCTGGAAACCCTGCGAAAGTGATGTTGCGCGAGGCGACACTTCGCCTCCGAAAGGCGCGGAAATCCGACGTTTTTCGCAGATAGGCCGGCGTAAGAAACTTCGACAGCAGGCGAGCCGGCGGCCCCGATTGGCCCCCGCAGGCACACCGCCGCTCCTTGCCACCGATCGCTTCGCGACGGGGGCTCAGTCGGGAGGTCAAGTCGGAAAGTACACTCAAAGGTCGAACTGGATAACTCGGCGTTGTCACGAGGATCACAGGTTTGACGTCGAAGCCCCCGATCGTACGGTTGACTATGCGGCGATCCGATTGAACGTCGCCCGCGACATCGGGGCATCGGCGTCATAGCGGGACGGCAGCAGGTAGCGAAATGTTCCGCTTCGACCGGTATTCGTAGGAATTCCCCTAAGTTCGCTTCTGGAGCAACTTGCCTCGGGGACAGGCATCCGCGAGAGCGTTAACTAGCGAGAACACCCGAACGATGTTAAAATATAGCGGTGTCCTTGGCGTGGGGGATGGCCGCATTGAACGCTGTTCATAAGGGTAGCAGGAACCGTAGGGCTCGGACGCTCGTACAGGCCCACGCGCGCTCACGGACGGCGCTACAGGCGGCATTCATCGCGGCGCTGTCCGAAGTAGCCAGCGTCACGGAAGCATGCAGGCTGAGCGGCCTACCGCGGCAGACCGCCTATGATTGGCGCCACGCCGATGCCGGGTTCGCTCAGGCATGGGATGAAGCGCTTGAGCTTGGCACCGACGCACTAGAAGACGAGGCGGTCCGACGCGCCGCGCACGGGTTCGAGCGCCCAGTCTTTCAGGGAGGTCGTCAGGTCGGTGTGACCCGCGAGTACAGCGACACAATGCTAATGATGCTGCTAAAGGCCCGACGCCCGGAGAAATATCGGGAGCGCACCTCGGTCGAGCATTCGGGTGGTCTGACCCTCGAGCAACTGGTCCTTGCCAGCATGGGACCGTTGAAACGGGACGATGACCCGGAGAGTCCACGGACCTAGCGGCAGCAACACTTACCGTGTGTCCCGAGAATTCACCAGAGACGTGCCTCTTTGCCCTATACCAACAATGCCCCAGTAGGGTCCGTATAGGGTCCGCAAACATTTTCGCCCAGAAAATGCTCCGTCAAAATTCGTAACAGGGGCAAAACCCTGGGCGCGTCAAGTTGACTCGCTGCAGCCGAAGGGCATTCCGCGCGGGGGCATTTTCTGATTCTGTGGTGGGATGTCGCCGCCCAATGATCTCGACAATCTTTCCGCCGCCGATTTGAAGGCGCTGGTG
>CANJCB010000063.1 GCA_947473305.1 Rhodospirillales bacterium | reverse complement strand
CGGATACCGGCGAGATCACCGCCCTCTCATAGACGACGCCAACGATAGGGAGGGTGCCCGATCGGGCACCCTCCCTATCGTCACCACCCCATCAACGATGGCCTGCTTTTACTCCGCCTCGCTGGCCGGGAATCCGACCGGCGTTGACATGCGGCTGAGATCGGAAAAACGCTTATTCGGCCGCCAGAGGAAACGTAGCATGGCCCTCCGCTTCACCCGGCTAGATCGTCCCGCTATCCGCCGCCTTCTGACCGGCGAGAAGATCACCGAGCACGGTGTGACGGCAGAACGCCTTGCCGATGGCGATGTACGTTACTCGGTCAACGTCATGGTCGACGGCGTCCGAGTTCATCGGATCATCGGTCGAGAGAGCGATGGCACCACCCGCACACAGGCGGAGGAATTCATCGGGAAGGCGCGATCTGATTCCCGCGATGGACGGTTGTCTCTTCCGAAAGGCCGCAAGATCGCCCTCAGTTTTCGGGCAGCCTCCGACGACTATCTAAAACGGCTTGAGGAAACCGGCGGAAAGAACCTTGCTGCGAAAAAGCGTCAGGTCGAGTTGCACCTTCAGCCGTTCTTCGGCACGCAATCGCTGGAAGCGATCACCACATTCACGATAGATCGATATAAGCGGAAGCGCACCGAGGCGGGCGCCAAGAACGGGACTATCAACCGTGAGCTCGCCACGCTATCGCACCTCTACAGCAAAGCCGTTGAGTGGAAATGGCTCAACCATCGGCCTAAATTCGGCAAGCTCGCTGAAGGCCCCGGCCGCATCATAGCTTTGAGCGAAAAGCAGTGTGATGCACTGATGGCCGCCGCTATCGCAAGTGCAGATCCCGACTGCTGGCTATTCGTTGCCTTCGGGCTCAATACCGCGATGCGCCATAGCGAGATTCTGAGAGCGAGGTTCGACCAACTCGACCTGGATCGCCTGCGCCTCCTGATTCCAAAAGCGAAGGCCGGCCAGCGGGAGCAGCCGATAACCCCCGAGCTTGCCGACATCCTCAGGCGCGAACGCGAAATGCGGCCCGAGAAAGATCAGGACAGTTGGATATTCCCCTCCCCTCGCCCCACCGCCACGAAGAGAGGTCATCGGGACAGGATGGGCAAGCCGTTCCGCGGCGCTGTCATTCAAGCAGGGTTAGACCCGGATCTAGTGACGCCGCATGTCATGCGCCACACTGCCATCACGAACCTGGTGCAGGCCGGCGCCGACCTTCCGACCATCCAGCGTATCAGCGGCCATAAGACGCTCGCCATGGTCATGCGGTACACCCACGTCCACGGCAGCCACATTGATGAGGCGATTCGTTCAATCGGTCGCGGCGTAGCTGAGCCTCCGACGCGGAAGATTCCTGACACCGTTACACATGAATTACACAAACGGCAAAAGCGACCCTCGCGAACTCGGGCGGCAAACGGCTAGATTTTCGAATTAAGTCAAAAGGTTAGGCGTGGTGCCCGGGGGCGGATTTGAACCACCGACACGCGGATTTTCAATCCGCTGCTCTACCAACTGAGCTACCCGGGCGACCGGCCGCGGCGGGACTATTGCCCGGCGGGAGAGGCTTTTAAACAGAAACCGGGGTCCAAGTCCAGTCCAGAAACCCGCCTCCACCGCTCAAGGCGGGCGGCGGAATATCTTATCGCTCGCCCCTGCCCTCGCCCCTGCCCTCGCCCTCCCCGTCCTCGGCTTCCGGGTCGAAGTCGTCGGGGGGTTCAACGGCGGGGATCGCGTAGTCGCCCTTGAGCCACTTGCCAAGGTCGAGGGTCGCGCAGCGCGGGGAGCAGAAGGGCTTGTGCTTGGCGGCCGTCTCCACCGCCTTGCCGCAGATCGGGCAAGGGCGCGCGGGCGGGAGGGCTGAGGCGGGATCGTTCATGATCCGCAATACATAGGATCAGACGCGGCGGATGTCGAAGCTTTCGGGCGCCCGTCCCGGTTCCGCCGTCACCTGCAGGGGCCGTCCGAGCCGCGCTTCGAGGCCCCGCCGCGCATCCAGCAAGGCCCCGTCGAGGAACGCCGCCACCTGGGGATGGACCTGAAGCGATATTGCCCTGGAAGGATCGGCGTCCCCCTCCCGCGCGACGCGGCGCAGGGCCTCCAGCGCGACGGTGGCCGGGGTCGGGACAAGGCTTCCCCCCGCCCGGCGCTCATAGAGGATCTCGTGCAGCGGCGGGCGTTCGCGGCGGCGGGTCAGTTCCACATGGCCGAGCTTGGTCCAGCCCTTCACATCCGGGGCGCAAGCGTCGCCCCTCAAGGCGCCGCGCAGGATCTCCAGCACCGCGTCGCGCTGGTCGCGGCGGCTCATGGAAATGAAATCCACCACGATGGCCCCGGCGAGATTGCGCAGGCGAAGCTGGCGGGCGACCTCGGCCGCGGCCTCGAAATTCACCTGGAGTGCCAGGGCGTCGGGATCGCGGTCCTTGCCGGCCGAGGCGGTGCCGCTGTCCACGTCGATGAAGGTCGCGGCGGTCACGGGCTCGATGGTCAGGGCCCCGCCGCAGGCCAGCGTCACCCGGGGCGTCAGAAGCTCCTCGACCTCGGCCGCGATGCCGTGGCGTTCGGGGAGCGAGCCCGCTTCAAAGCGCAGCTTCGGCACGATCTCCGGGCGATGGGCGAGGCACCAGTGGCGCGCGGCGGCGTATTCGGCGCGGCCGTCCACCAGGATCGCGTCGAGTGGCGTCCCGGCGAAACCGGCGAGCACGGTCTCCAGCGCGTCGCCCGAGGCCTCCAGGCGCTGGGGCGGCCTGGCCGTCCCGGCGCGCTCCAGGATGGCGGCCCAGCGCCGCTCCAGGGGCAGGATATCGGCCTCATCGGGGTCCTGGCCCCTGCGGCGTTCGAGCCTCGCGCCCTCCTCCGCCAGGGGGCGCAGCGCGCCACCGGGGCCGGCGAGCCGGGGCCGCATGGTGAGCCCGGTGGCCTTGCCGCCCTGCGCGGCGCGGCGGACCTGGACGATCACGGCCTGGCCCTCGTGGAGGCTGTCGAATTCGACGCCCCCGGGCAGGTCTTCGGCGCCCAGGAGCGCCGGGCGGTCCTCGCCGAGGTCGATGAGTGCGGCGGGCATGGCGGGCAGCAGCGAAACGACGCGGCCAAGCCAGATTTCCTGAAGCTTCGGCCCGCCCAGATCGCGCTCGATGCGGATGTCGGTCAGCCGCTCGCCCGCGACGAGAAAGGCGCGCACCTCGCCCGGCGAGCATTCGATCAGGAGATCGCGGCTCATGTCGCGGGCGCCGTAAGCCGGGCCGGCTCATAGCCCCGCCCGACCAGCAGCGCCACGGTCTCGAACAGCCCCAGCCCCACCACATTGCTGTAGGACCCGCCGATATAGCGCACGAAGCGCGCGGCCAGCCCCTGGATCGCATAACCGCCCGCCTTGCCCCGCCATTCGTTGGAGGCGAGATACGCCTCGATCTCCTCCGGCATCAGGCGCTTGAAGGTGACGACGCTCTCGACCCTGCGCTCGGCCAGGCTGCCGTCGGGGCAGATCAGCGCCACGCCGCCCAGCACGCGGTGGCGGCGGCCGGAGAGAAGCTCCAGGCACTTACGCGCCTCCTTCTCGTCCTCGGTCTTGGGCAGGATGCGGCGGCCGCAGGCGACCACCGTATCGGCGGCCAGCACGAAGCATCCGGGATGGCGCGGGGCGACGGCGCGGGCCTTCTCCGCCGCCAGCCGTTCGGCATGGCGCAGCGGCAGTTCGCGGGGGCGCGGCGTCTCGTCGATATCGGCGGGATCGACGCGATCGGGGCGGAGGTTGATCTGCGCGAGAAGGTCCAGGCGGCGCGGCGAGGCGGAAGCCAGCACCAGGGGAGCCAGGATCAGCGGGGCCGGGACGGGGGGCACCGGGACGAGAGGCGGGGCGTCGGTCGCGGCAGGCTCGGACGGGGAAGCGATTTCCCGCTACTTGAAGCGGAAGGTGATGCGGCCCTTGGTCAGGTCGTAAGGCGTCATCTCGACGTTGACCTTGTCGCCTGCCAGCACGCGGATGCGGTTCTTGCGCATCTTGCCCGAGGTATGGGCGAGCACTTCATGCTCATTGTCGAGTTTCACGCGAAACATCGCGTTGGGCAGCAGTTCCAACACTGTGCCCGAGAATTCGATAAGATCTTCCTTGGCCATGCGCCGCCTGTAAGTTGTTCAGCAGAATAGGGTCGCCTCGGGCGATTTCCCGAGAACGCCCCATACATCTGCGGCCAAAGGGCCGGGGTCAAGACTTTTCGGGGGCGCAAGGGGTCCGGCGAGGCGGAAAAGCCGGGATTCCGGGGGGAGAAACGCCCTAATCGACCTTCGCGGCTCCGTAAAAGCGCAACCGCTTCAGGACCTGCTCCCCCATGTTTCCATAGGGGAAGATCAGTTGCGGCCCATAGCCCACGGCGTTGCCCATGGTATTGGTCGATTCCGCCCCCGCCACCTGGACCGAGACATAGCCGATCTGGCCGGCCTTGAGCTGGAATCGCCGCTCGGTGTCATTGCCGTTGGAGGCGACCGAGGCGCCGATCACATGGGTCCCGGGCTTGATATCGACGAAGGAAGACCCGCCGGGGATCGCCGGTCCCACCTCGCGGCGGTCGATCGAGATCATGGTGGAGACCGTGCTGCCGTCCGGCGGCGTGTCCCGGTAGAAGAAGATCCGCGCCATCCCTTCGGGCAGCGGCGGTGGCGCGAAGTCGCTTCCCCCGGTGGTCCTGATCGTCAGCGCGTTGGAGCAGCCGGCGACGGCCAGGACCAGGAGAACGGCGGCAAGGGTGCGGGCGAGGAGGGCTTGGGACATGACGGGACCGAATGCTTCCGATAAGGCGGGGCGCGCATTGTGCCGGGCGGCGGCGCGGCCGTCGAGGGTGGAACCTCGTGGACCTTCGTTGCGAAATCGGACAGAGAGCAATGACCCGGCCCTTTCGGAGGGTGTCCTGGGGTAAATCCCGGGGGCGTTCGGGAGGTTAGGAAAAACACACAATTGCGAGGCCGAAGGCCGCGGCAATCCAGGGGTTTTGCCACCGGCAAGACCTGGATTGCTTCGCTTCGCTCGCAATGACGTCCTACCCTCATCCCGTCAAGCCCGGCATGACGAAAACGAGGAACGAGTGAGTTGAGCAAAAATTAGACGCTCACCCCCGCCACCGGCGGGAAGCGCTCCAATATGCGCCGCCGCAGATGGTCCCGCACCTCGCGATAGGCGGCAAGCCGGACCTCGCGGCTGCCTTCGACGGCGGTGGCGTCGGGGGTCGGCCAGAACTCGACCTCGCAGGCCATGCTGCGGGTCATCTCCATGGCGCGGTGATGGGCCTCGGGCGAGAGGGTGATGACGAGGTCGAAGCTCGAATCCTCCAGGTCGTCGAAGGTCTTGGACCGGTGCCGGTGGAGGTCGAGGCCGATCTCGTCCAGGACCGCCACCGCGAAGGGATCGACGGGCTCGGCGCGCAATCCCGCCGAATCCACGAAGATGCGCTTCCCATGAAACAGCTTCATCAGCGCCTCGGCCATGGGCGAGCGCACCGCGTTGACCGAGCAGGCGAAGAGTACGCTGGAGACGCGCTCGGTCATGGGTGGCGCGGGCCTTTGGCTGTCAGGCCCGGTGGTTTCCGATTAAGGCGATATAGAATAGCCATTTTAGCTCGTCACCCTCGGACTTGTTCCGAGGGTCCACGGTTGGGTCAGGGACCGCCGTCGACATGGATCCTCGGAACACGTCCGAGGATGACGGCTGGAGAGGTAGTCAAACCGCTGCCGATATGGGGAAAGTCTGTATCGGACAGCCACATCACCCCCGGATATGCAGCACGCAGAGGAGCGTGAAAAGCCGGCGGGCGGTGTCGAGGTCCAGCGCCACCTTGTCCCTGAGCTCGTCGCGCAGCAATTCCGAGCCCTCGTTGTGGAGACCCCGGCGGCCCATGTCGATGGCCTCGATCTGGGTCGGCGAGGACCGCTTGATGGCGTCGAAATAGCTCTCGCAGACCAGGAAATAGTCTTTGACGATGCCCCGGAAGGGCGCGAGCGACAGCAGCACCCGGTCCACCGGTTCCCCCGTCTCGCGGCGGATGTCGAAGACCAGCCGGTTGTCCTCGATCCCCAGGATCAGGTGGAAGGGGCCGGGGGCGTCGCTCGCGGGGGAGAAGCTGTTCTCTTCCAGGAGATCGAAGATCGCGATCGCCCGCTCATGCTCGATATCGGGGTTGCGGCGCAGGACCGTATGCTCGTCGAGATCGAGCCGGGCGATCCTGCGGTCGGTCATGAGCCTAAACGCACCGAGATCGACAGCGCATGGGCGTCGAGCCCTTCCGACCGCGCCAAGGCCACGGCCGAGGGTCCGAGCGCGGCGAGGCTCCGGGCATCGCAGCCCAGGAGCGAGGTGCGCTTCATGAAATCCAAGACGCCCAAGCCGGACGAAAACCGCGCGCTGCGGGCGGTCGGCAGCACATGGTTGGGACCGCCGAGGTAATCCCCCACCGCCTCCGGCGTGAAGCGGCCGAGGAAGATGGCGCCCGCGTTGCGGATCCTGGCGGCCAGAGCCTCGGGATCGTCGATGGCGAGTTCCAGATGTTCCGCCGCGATCCGGTCGATCAAGGGCAGCGCCTGGTCCCAGTCCCGCACCACGATCACCGCGCCATAGGTGTTCCAGCTTTCCCGCGCGATGGCCTGGCGGGGCAGCACGGCGAGATGCGCCTCGACCGCCGCCTCGACGGCGCTCGCGAAATCCGCGTCGTCGGTGATCAGGATCGATTGGGCGGAGACATCGTGCTCGGCCTGGGAGAGGAGATCGGCGGCGATCCAGGCGGGATCGTTCCTGCCGTCCGCCACCACCAGAATCTCCGAAGGCCCGGCGATCATGTCGATGCCCACGGTGCCGAAGACCCGGCGCTTGGCGGCCGCCACATAGGCATTGCCGGGGCCGACGATCTTGTCCACGGGCCGGATCGTGGCGGTGCCATAGGCCAGCGCCCCCACCGCCTGCGCCCCGCCGATGCGATAGACCTCGTCCACGCCCGCAAGATGCGCCGCCGCCAGCACCAGGGGGTTCAAGACCCCGTCGGGCGAAGGCACGGTCATGACGAGCCTCTCGACCCCCGCCACCTTGGCCGGGATGGCGTTCATGAGGACCGAGGAGGGATAAGACGCCGTCCCCCCCGGCACATAGAGCCCCGCCGCCGAAACCGCCCGCCAGCGCGAGCCGAGCCGCACGCCCTGGGCGTCGGTGTAATCGAGATCGGTCGGCAGCTGCTTCCGGTGATAGCTCTCGATCCGCTCCGCCGCGAGTTTGAGCGCCGCCAGGGTTTCGGGCGCGCAAGCGGCGGCGGCCGAGGCGATCTCCGCCGCGGGGATGCGCAAGGTCTCTGGCGTCAGCTGGAGCCGGTCGAAGCGTTTGGTAAAATCGACCAGCGCCGCGTCGCCCCTCGCCTTGACCTCGGCGAGGATGGCGGCGACGGCGGTATCGACATTCTCCTCGACCTCGCGCTTTTCGCCGAGGAGCGCCAGGAACGCCTGCTCGAAACCGGGGGCGCTGGCATCGAGCCTAGGCCGCATCGGTCGCGTCCTTTACGGAGAGAGCAAACCTCACCCCCCCATTGTTGCACAATGGGCCCCTCCCTCTCCCAACTCGGGAGAGGGGCAGGATCATCGCACTCCCTCTCCCAAGCTTGGGAGAGGGGCGGGGTGAGGGTTGGACAAGGGCCAAAACCTCCCCGTCATTGCGAGCGCGAGCGAAGCAATCCAGAAACCCTCCGCGTGTCGAGCCCCTCCTGGATCGCCACGGGCTTACGGCCTCGCGCGGAAGCAAAGCTTCCGCTGGCGGCAGGCGAAGCTTTGCTTCGCCGAGAGCCTCGCAATGACGGCGGAGAGTGTGAACGTCACGCCGCATCCGCCGCCTCGCGCAGGCGCTCGATCCAGCCGCCGATCTCGGTCGGCCTGGTCTTCAGCGCCACCCTATTCACGATGAAGCGCGAGGTGATGTCGGCGATATGCTCGATCTCCACCAGCCCGTTGGCCTTCAAGGTCGAGCCCGTCTGAACGAGGTCGACGATCCGCCGCGACAGTCCCAGCGTGGGCGCCAGCTCCATCGCGCCATTGAGCTTGATGCATTCCGCCTGCACCCCCCGCGCCGCGAAATGGCGCTTGGTGATCCCGGGGTATTTGGTGGCGACGGTCAGCCGGCTCCAGCGCGAGGGGTCCTCGCGGTTGGCGTCCTCCTGGGGGGCGGCCACGGCGATCCGGCAGCGCCCGATGCCAAGGTCCAGCGGCGCATAAATCTCCGGATAGTCGAATTCCATCAGCACATCGTTGCCCGCGACCCCCATATGGGCCGCGCCGAAAGCGACGAAGGTCGCCACGTCGAAATTCCGGACCCGGATCACATCGACGCCGGGATGGTTGGTCTTGAAGCGGAGCTGGCGCGAATCCTCGTTATCGAACTCGGGCTCGATCTCGATCCCCGCGCGCCGGATCATGGGCACCACCTCGCCCAGAATGCGCCCCTTGGGAAGCGCCAGCACCAAAGTCTCGTTCCGCTGCAATTTCCGTCTCCAGGCCCAGGGAAGCCAGTGTCTTAGTCCGAAACGCGGGTTTTATCAAAGACGGATGTCGGAATGAGGGGGGTGGGGGAGAATTCACCCGCCCCGCGCCGCCAGTTCATAGGGATCGGGTGCGCGGCTGCGGTCGGCGGCCTTGCCAGCAATCTCCCGCAGCGGCGCGCCGGCGATATAGTGCCGCCCGCGCTTCTCACCGACCGCTTCCAACAGGCCCAGATCGGTCAGGCGTTTCAAATCCCGGCTCGCGACCACGTCGGAGATTTCATAGTCCTCGCGGTAGCGCTGATTGCGGACCCGATAGCCGAAGGCCGCGTCCACCATCGGCGTGTCGCAGCGCTCGGGCAGGCCCAGCCGCCGCCGCAGCTTTTCGATCTCGCCCCAGACCCGGCTCACGGTGGCGTTGCGCTTCATCAGGGTGGCGGCCTGCTGGTAATGGGCGGTCAGGCAGAAGCGCACCCAGGGCAAGGCATCGTTGCCGGGGTTCCAGGCGCCCTGCCCCACCTTGGCGAGGATCGCGTAATAGGCTTCCGTATTGCGGCCCAGCCATTCCTCGATGCTGGAGAACAAAGGGCTCGTGACGCCCCGTTTTGCCAGCACGAAGCTCTGCAGCGCGCGCGCCATCCGGCCGTTGCCGTCTCGGAAGGGATGGATCATCGCGAGATTGAGATGCGCCATCGCCCCCAGGACCGTCGCATCGTCGCCCGCGCCCGTCCGGTTGATCTGGGCGACAAGCTCCGCCATCAGGCCCGGCACGGATTGGGCGTCGGGACCCTCATAGACGGTTTCGCCGCTGGGCTCATGGACCACCAGGACCGGCGTCGGCCGCCATTGGCCCGGCAGCTTCCGGAGGTCGTAGCTCATCATCATGAAATGGAGGCTGCGGATCAGCTGGTCGTCGAGGACCGTATAGGGGTCGTCGTGGATCTGCAGCACATAGGTCATGGCGTTGCGATAGCCCGTCAAGGCCCGGGCGGTTTCGTCCTCCAGGGTATCGGCCCGCTCGTCGTCGACGATGGCCATGGCCTCCGCCAGATTGGCGGTATAGCCCTCGATGCTGTTGGACCCCTGGACCGCCCGCGCGAAGGTGTTCTTCCGCAGAAACCCCTGCCAACGGCTGGGACTCTGGCTGACCTGAAAACGCAGAAGCTCCCGCTGCTGGTCGATCATGCCGAGCACGTCGCGGTCGATGGGCTCTAGGGTGGGGTAGGCGTAGATCATGGGGGGCAATCGAGCTTAGAACGTCGTGACGACGATATATAACCGACTTTTCTATGGAATAGAATTATATAACCGACGCTATAACCAACGCATCGAAGCGCGGACGATTGGTATTGAAACCGAGTCAGCGCACGCCCTCACTATCGAACTCGGGCTCGATCTATGCGCCGGATCATGGGCACCACCTCGCCCAGAATGCGCCCCTTGGGAAGCGCCGGCACCAGAGTCTCGTTCCGCTGCAATAATCGTCTCCAGGCCCAGCAAAGGCAGTGCCTTAGTCTGAAACGCGGATTTTATCAAAGACGGATGTCGGAATGAGGGGTGTGGGCGAGAGTTAGGCCGCTTTTCCCTTAGACTTGCGAGGCGCGACCTTCCGCTTTTCCACGAAGCCTCGCAGGGTTTCGTTGATCCGGGATTGCCAGCCCGGCCCGCCTTCGCGGAAAGCGGCGAGCACGTCCTGATCGAGGCGGAGGGTCACCTGTTCCTTAGGTTTGTCGCTCGGAGGGCGTCCACGCCGGACCAGCTTCCCACCGATATACATATCCGCCCGCTCGAAATCCTCGTCCGTTAGTTCGGGCATCTCCTCGTATTCTTCGGGGGTGATGACGTGAGCATCGAACTTAGCCAAATCGGTGTGAGTAGCGCGCTTGCTCGCGGGCATTGCATTTCCTCATGGAGATGATGTGGCGGGCAGCGCCACGCTGGGTCCAGACGATGTAGACCATCCGCTCGCGGAGAAGACCGATCGTCACCATGCGAACCTCGCCGTATTCCTGGCGCAGATCCTGAAAGTCAAAGGCGACGCCAGTAAATACCTCCGGCGCATCCAGAAAATCCACGCCGCGACCTTCGAGGGTCGCAAGGCGCTTGGCGGGATCGAAGGTGATCTTCACGAGAGATTTATGTAGCTACAAAAATATCTGGATGCAAGAGTTTATGTAGTTACGTTAAATCCTCTCACCGAGACTCCGGCCAGAATGCGTGGTCCGCGTGTGCTCGATTCATGATTTCTCCGCCGATTCGCCCAGACAAACCTCCTCACCCCACCGGATGCGACGGCCGCCATTGCGTTGGCCAGGGCTCGCCGAGGTCGTCCAGGTGGCACAGCACCTCCGCCGTCTCCAGCCGCACCGAGCCGCCGCCCGCGAAATCCAGCAGGATGGCACCCTCCTCGCGGCGGATCGCCAATAGCGCCAGGATCTGCGAGGGATCGCCGCGCCCAAATCCCCGCCGCTTCACCGCCGTCACCCCGTCCACCCGCAAGCCCGTCAGGGTGCGCTGGAATTCCGCGCTGGGGACATTGGTGCCGGGCTCCCATTTGAAGCGGTTGGCGACCAGCACGAAACGCCGGTCCTCCGGGATCCAGGCCATTTCGCCCACCGGGACCAGGGCGTCCTGGAGGATCGCGGAGATGACCGACAGATCCTCCTCGTCCACCGCGCGGAGCTTTAGGGGGCCGGTCTGCGAACCGGTTTGCGGTTCCGGCATCTAATCCGCGACCAGCCGCTCGATATCCGCCCCGCAGGCGGCGAGTTTTTCTTCCAGATGCTCGTAGCCGCGGTCGAGGTGATAGACGCGGTTGACGATGGTCTCGCCCTCCGCCGCCAGCCCCGCCACCACCAGCGACACGGACGCCCTGAGATCCGTCGCCATGACCGGCGCACCGGCCAGTCGGCTCACGCCGCGCACCATGGCGGAGGAGCCGTGGACGTTGATATTCGCCCCCATGCGGCAAAGCTCGGGCACATGCATGAAGCGGTTCTCGAAGATCGTCTCGGTGATCATGGCCGCGCCCTCGGCCATGGTCATCAGCGCCATCATCTGGGCCTGCATGTCGGTGGGGAAGCCCGGGAAAGGCTCGGTCATCACATCGACGCCGGTCAACTGGCCGTTGGCGCGGCGCACATGGACCCCGCCCTCGAAAGCGGTGATCTCGACGCCGGCGCCCTCCAGCACCTTGGCCACCGCCTCGATGGAGCCATAGTCGGCGCCTTCGAGCCGGATCGAGCCGCCGGTGATCGCCGCCGCCATGAGATAGGTGCCGGTCTCGATTCGGTCGGGGATGACGCGGTGCCTTGCGCCATGCAGCCGCTTCACGCCCCGGACGCGGATGCGGTCGGTGCCGATCCCCTCGATGTCCGCGCCCATGGCGACGAGGCAATTGGCGAGGTCCGCCACCTCGGGCTCGCGGGCGGCGTTGACCAGGGTGGTCTCCCCCTCCGCCAGGGTCGCGGCCATCAGGAGGTTCTCGGTCGCGCCGACGGAGACGACGGGAAAGACGATCTCCGCGCCCCTCAAGCCCTTGGGTGCGGAGGCTTCGATATAGCCGGTCTTCAGCTCGATGGTGGCGCCGAGCTTTTCGAGGCCTTTCAAGTGCAGGTCCACCGGCCGCGTCCCGATGGCGCAGCCGCCGGGCAGCGAGACCCGGGCGTGGCCGCAGCGCGCGACCAGCGGCCCCAGCACCAGGATCGAGGCGCGCATCTTCCGCACAAGGTCATAAGGCGCGGTGGTGGAGGCGATACGGCGGGCGGTCAGGTCGACCACATGCCCCCGCTCCTCGCCTGCCTCGGAGCCCGCGATGGTCATCGAGACCCCGTGCTGCACGAGGAGATGCTGCAAGGTCGTGATATCCGCCAGCCTGGGCAGATTGGTGAGGGTGAGCGTCTCCTCGGTGAGGAGGGAGGCGGTCATCAGGGGAAGGGCGGCGTTCTTGGCGCCCCCGATGGCAATCGTGCCTTCGAGCGGCCTTCCGCCGCGTATGCGGATTCTGTCCATGACGAATGTTCCTAGCCGGTTCCGGCCCGAAGTGGAAGAGCAGCGGGAAAAGGTGGGGCGCGGAGGCGGCTGGGGAAAGACGCTAGCGGGGCATTGTGGCGAAATTTGTGACGGGAGGGGGAGACTCGGGGGACGGGGAGACTCGGGGGATGGGGAGACTCGGGGGATGGGGATCACCCGGGACTATCCGCCGCCTGAAAATCGTCGCCGAAATCGCCCCGGGAGAAATTCCGGCGCAGCAGGAAGAAAACCGGCAGGGCGAGCAGGGCCGCGACCCCATCGAGACAATCGAGGGTGAGGTCGCTCGTCGTGACCGACGCCAGAAACCCGAAGCCGAAGGCGATGAGGGATTGGACGCCCCAGGCGATGGCAAAGGCCGCGATCTCGCTCTCGCTGGTGACGGCGGCAGGCCTTGCGCGCGCCCGCCGGACCATCGAGGGCAAGGCGCCCAGGACCGCCCGCAGGAGGATGAAGACCCCCAGCACGAGCAGCCCGCAAAAAACGCCGACCGCGAGTTGGACCGCGTAGAACCAGATGTAGCCGAAGGCGCGGTTGGCGTCCCGGTTGCCCGAGATCGCGTAGAAGAGAAGGTCGAGAAAGCCGTGGGGCGGCATCGGCAGGGTCATATAAAGATGGACGACCAGCCGAAAGGGATGGGCGGCGATCAGGACCGTTTGGACGGCCAGGAGCAGGGCAACCTCGAGCCCTGTCGCCCGCCCCCCGTGCTTGCGCGACCTGTCCATGAGGGAAAGTCCTATCCGGTTCTCCCGCCCGGGGGAAGGGGCCTGGACGGAGCATGGTTTAGGCCGCTTCGGGGCGATTTTAGCGATGGGGTTGGGAGACTCGAGGCTAGTGCTGGGCGGCCAGCATGCGCTCCACGGCCCAGAAGCAGAAGTAGCCGAAAGCCAACGCGGCCATAACAAATCCGGCTCCAACGCCAAGCATAATTTGAAGGGATAGCTTGTCGGGTCCGAGGGCGATCCCGGCGCGTGCCGCCTCCTCTTCGATGGCGGCGCGGATCGCGCGCATCTGAGCGCCGCTGAAGGCATAGCGAAAGATCATCATTTTCCGGCTGTCCAACTTCAGGATGAGGTTGCTGGACCTCGTTTCCGTGAAGGAGAGGCTCCCGCTTCCCGCCAGCGGAAAAATCCGCCGCCCCAAGATCCAGTCCCGGACGACGCCCTCGCTCCCCACCTCCAACCGCATCGAGGCGCAGAGGAAGAAATATCCCCCCGCGAGACCCAACATGGGTCCGAAAGACACCAGGACCCCGAGCCAGCGTAGGTTGGAGATCGCCAAGCAGATTGGGCCCGCGATACTGAAAGCACAGGCCCCCGCAATACTCTGCAGCCAGAAGCGGCGGCGCGAGGAGGGGGTGAAGATTTTCGTCTCGGCCATCGAAGGAATCGGCGGGTTCCCCGTTCTATGGTCCATGGGGGAAAAGTCCTATCCGCTTCCTGATCCTGGCGGAAGCCCGCCGGAGAGCGCCTTGCGAATAGAGACGGGCCTCATCATCGCCCCGCCCCTCCGATCATGTCGACGCCGCCATCCTGACAACATCCCGCCATTTGCATGCCTGGATATCAGCGTCGGATGAGTCGCCCGAAGGCTTGCCGAGGAAGGCGAAACATGGGGAAGACCTTTTCATATGCCGCATATATGACCGCCTTTATCGTCGGCGCGCATCGGATCCTCTGGCAAAGAGATCCCGTATTCCTCAGCCTCACGAGCTATTGGGTCGCGGGTACCGCCTGCCTCTTCGCCTTTGGTCTGATCGCAGCTCGGGGCTCCCGAATGGTGGTTAGGCTGCTTGTGACGACGCTTGGCTCGGTCGCGGCCTGGACGCTGCTCCTTGTGGTCATGCCGATGGGCCAATCCCCTTGCCATTGCCGGGCAGCTTGGGGGATCTGGGACGAAGTTTCCTACAACGCAGGCTCCATCGGCTTTGGGACTCTCGGAAGTTTTTTGTTGGCGGTTCTGGCCGAAGGAATCCGTTTCGGCGGGCTTCGCCTCCTGTCGGCTCGAACCGCTGCGCATCGCCGAGAGACGCAGGTATGATGGCCGCTTTCCGACGCCCCGCGCGTTATCCAAGCGATCTTACGCCGTGCGCGGCCCGAAGCGATTGGGACCGGGCGTGCCGCGCAGGCAGTCGAAGACCAGCAGCACGATCGCTCCCGCCAGCGGGATGAAACAGATCAGCAGCCACCAACCGGACTTATCGATGTCGTGGAGGCGCCGCACCGAAACCGCGAGGTTCGGGATAAACAGCCCCAGCCCGGCAATCATCGAAAGTCCGATGATGGAACCAGGCAGAACTACGGCGTCAAAAATATTCAGCACAACCTGGATCAGAAAATTAAAGAGGGCCCACCACCAGAACTCCGAGCGCCGCGCGCGGCCCCGGAAATTCGCATATTTGCTGAAACCGATTGCGATCGAGTCGCCAAAACCCAGGGAGCCGGAAGGGCGCTCGACTGCGTCTTCCGCAAGGGAAGGCAGGAGGAGCGAGGCGGCCCCGCCCATGATGGCTTTGCGCACTACCAAAAAGAAGACAAGGCCGATCGCCGCAAAAACGCTGGGGGGTCCATAGGATATTATGTCGAAGATGACCTTATCGCTGCCGGCCATCTGTTCATAAACCCAGCGCGCCGCGAAATAAGTGTAGGCCAGGGTTATCATGTATTGCAGGACCCAGCCGATTGCATAGGCACCGATCTCAGCGCCCGAGGTGGCGATAGCCCGCTCACGGCCCGGACCGGTGATCGTTTCCGGCGTACCGCCTACAAGACCGCGTAGGATCAGAAATAGGACCAGTGCCAGAACCGCCCAGCCCAGGCTAAAACCCGCGCCGACCAGAAATGCCAGCGCATAATTTGAGGACCCCGCGATCGACCGCATGAGCGGCGCGACCACCGGCCCCGCGAGAACCGCGACCAGCGCGATCTTGACGATCTGGGCAATAGCATAGACGGCGATCTCTCGCCCGTTGGTGAGCTTAGGGGTCATGAAATCCTCCGTCCGGACGCGGCTTCGCGCCGCTCAAGGCAGGCGAAAACAAAGCGAATAATGACCAGGCTTTAGACAGTGAACCCTAACCCACCATAAAACTGAAAGGAAGATAAAGAGGCCCATCCGAGGCCGAGTTTCTCCCTATCTAAAAGATGCGCTGGTATGATGGCCGCTTTCCGACGCCCAGTTGAGGCCGCCCATGTACACCCCGCCCCATTTCCGTGAAGACCGGCCCGAAGTCCTGGCCGATCTCATCCGCCAGACCGGGGCCGCGACCTTCGTGACCCATACGGCGGAGGGTTATCAGGCGACCCATGCGCCGGTGGTGCTGCGCGAGCACGGAACCGCCTGGACGCTCGAATGCCATATGTCGCGGGCCAATCCCCATTGGCGGGCGGTGGCGGGAGCGCCCCTGCCGACGCTGGCGATCTTCCAGGGGCCGGAGGCCTATGTCTCGCCCTCGCTCTATGCGACGAAGCGGGAGGGCGGCAAGGTCGTGCCGACCTGGGCCTATGTGGCGGTCCATGTCGAGGGGGTGCTGGAGGCGATGGACGACGGGGATTTCCTCCGCCGCCACCTGGAGGCGTTGACCCTCGCCAACGAGCGGGACCGGGCCGAGCCCTGGGCGGTCTCCGACGCGCCGGCGGATTATGTGGCGGGCCTGATGCGCGGCATCGTCGCCCTGCGCCTCACCGTGACCAAGATCGAGGGCAAGCGGAAGCTCAACCAGCACAAGCCCGACGCCGACCGCCAGGGCGTGATCGAGGGCCTCGCCACCGGCAACGCGCGGGACCGGGCGGTGGCCGATCTCATGCGGGGCGCGGAGGCGGAGCGGAAATAGGGGTTCGTGATTTTCGCCTCGGGCTCTCTCCATCGTCATTGCGAGCGCGAGCGAAGCAATCCGGCCTTGACGCTTGGGCATCGCTGGCTTGCCACGACGGCTTTGCCGTCTCGCTATGACAATCGATAGAGGCGTCTTGCGATGACCGAAGACCTCGCCGCCCTCATCCCCGCTCACTACGAAAAGCACGCGGCGGCCTGGGATCATGACCGCCAGGCCTTCGGCTGGAACGACAAGCCGTGGCATGACCGCTTCCTCAACCAACTGCCCATGGGAGCGTCGATCCTCGACCTCGGCTGCGGCTCGGGCTGGCCGGTGGCGCGGAACATGGCCGACCGGGGTTTCCGCGTGACCGGGGTGGATACCTCGCCCGCCATGATCGCCCTCTGCCGCGAGCGCCTGCCGCTGCGGGAATGGATCGTCGCCGATATGCGGGGGCTATCCCTCGGGCGGCGCTTCGACGGGGTCCTCGCCTGGGACAGCTTTTTCCATCTCGCCCCTGACGATCAGCGGCGGATGTTTCGGGTCTTCGCGGATCACGCCACCCCGGCCGCGCATCTGATGTTCAACGCCGGGCCTGACCAGGGCGTGGCCCTGGGCGACTACCGGGGCGACCTGCTCTATCACGCGAGCCTGTCCCCGGCCGAATACGCAGCTCTCGCCGAGGGCATCGGCTTCGAGGTGATCCATCATGTAGTGGAAGACCCGGCGGCAGGAGGGCGGACCGCCTGGCTCTGTCGGAGAATGGGATAAGCGTTAACGCCGGCAGAACATCCGGCGCAACCACACGAAGATCCCGAAGCAGACCGCCATATTGACCGCCAGGATCGCCAGGGAGGCGGGCATCACGAGATCGCCCTTCCCCGCCTCGAAGAGCGGGCGGTAGAGAGCGGGCGCGATGACGAGATTGCCCGCCCAACCGATCAGGCTTTGCGCCATGGCGGCCAGGAAGAAAGCCGCCGCCTCCGCCTTCGAGGTCGCGATGGCCTGGCCGCCCGCCGCGCCCACCACCATCGCCGGCGCGGCGCCGATCAGGCTGCGCAGCGGCAGGAACAGGATCAGGACAAGGCAAGCCCAGAAGAGGCTCAGGACCAGCGTCGTCAGCAGCACCGGCAGAAAGCCCTCGGGCGCCCCCAGAAGCTCGATCAGCGGGCCGATGACGACGGCGCCGAACTGATAGACCGCCGCCGTCTTCACGATCTGAGCGACCGCATAGGCGAGGACTTCGCGGCCGCTGGTGAGTGCCGGCGCGGTCATCGATGGGGCTTCCGGCCGTAGCGGTTGGTGTTCTTCGATCCCGGCATGAGGCAGAGCGCCAGGACCGCGACCCAGCCCAGGACCGGGATCAGCCCCAGGAGGACGAGCCAGACGCTGGCGTCCCAGTCGTGCAGCCGCCGCACCGTCGCCGCGAGGTTCGGGACGAAGAGGGAGAGCCCCGCCGCCCCGGAAATGACGGTCGGCGCGTCGGGATAAAGCGTCAGGTCGAGCGCCAGGGTGGCGATCGTCACCAGCATGTTGAAGAACAGCCACCAGAAGAACTCGGACCGGCTGCCCCGCTCGTCGAAGACCGCGTATTTGCGGAAGCCGGTCGCAACCGCCTCCCAGAAAGCCATCCTGTTCAAGAGACCTAGGATCAGGACCTATTAAATTACTTGCGGCGGGGGTGGTTGGTTGATTCAATGGCGGCGTCGGGAGGAGGCGCTGCGATGAGTGATCTTATCTGGTTGTCGGAGGCGCAGATGCGCCGGATGGAACCGTATTTTCCGCTGTCGCACGGGGTGCCCCGTGTCGATGATCGTCGGATCATCAGCGGCATCATCTTTGTGATCCGGAATGGCCT
>CANJCB010000062.1 GCA_947473305.1 Rhodospirillales bacterium | reverse complement strand
GCGCCGACGGTACGCCCGCCTTCACGGATGGCGAAACGCAGACCCTCGTCCATCGCGATCGGCGCGATCAATTCCACATCCATCGCGATGTTGTCGCCCGGCATCACCATCTCCGTGCCTTCGGGAAGCGTCACCGTCCCGGTGACATCCGTCGTGCGGAAATAGAACTGCGGCCGGTAGTTCGCGAAGAACGGCGTGTGACGGCCGCCTTCTTCCTTCGTCAGGATGTAGGCCTCGCACTTGAAGTTCGTATGCGGCGTGATCGAACCCGGATACGCCAGAACCTGGCCCCGCTCGACTTCCTCGCGCTTCGTGCCGCGCAGCAGCGCGCCGATGTTGTCGCCAGCCTGGCCCTGGTCCAGAAGCTTGCGGAACATCTCGACGCCCGTCACCACCGTCTTCATCGTGACCTTGAGGCCAACGATCTCCATTTCCTCGCCGACCTTCACGATGCCGCGCTCAACGCGACCCGTCACGACCGTGCCACGGCCCGAGATCGAGAAAACGTCTTCGATCGGCATCAGGAACGGACGGTCGATCGCGCGCTCGGGCTGCGGAATGTAGCTGTCCACCGCCTTCATCAGCTCCAGGATCGCGTCGTGACCGATCGCGGGCTCCTTGCCTTCCAGCGCCATCAGCGCCGATCCCTTGACGATCGGAATGTCGTCGCCAGGGAAATCATAGGACGACAGAAGCTCCCGAACTTCGAGCTCGACAAGCTCCAGAAGCTCAGGGTCGTCCACCATGTCGACCTTGTTCATGAACACCACCAGCGACGGCACGCCGACCTGGCGCGCCAGAAGGATGTGCTCCCGCGTCTGCGGCATCGGGCCGTCGGCAGCCGAAACCACCAGGATCGCGCCGTCCATCTGCGCCGCGCCCGTGATCATGTTCTTCACATAGTCAGCATGGCCCGGGCAATCCACATGAGCGTAATGCCGGTTCGCCGTCTCGTATTCGACATGCGCCGTCGAAATCGTGATCCCCCGAGCCCGCTCTTCCGGCGCCTTGTCGATCTGGTCATAGGCCGTGAACGTCGCACCGCCCGTCTCCGCCAGAACCTTCGTGATCGCAGCCGTCAAAGACGTCTTGCCATGATCGACGTGGCCGATCGTCCCGATGTTGCAATGCGGCTTGTTCCGCTCAAATTTAGCCTTCGCCATCGCTCTTTACTCCAATTAAATCCAGCAGCCTCAGGCCAGCTTGGCGCGGACTTCATCCGCGACCGCCTGTGGTACCTGCTCGTAATGGTCGAATTCCATGCTGTACTGAGCGCGGCCCTGGCTCATGGACCGCAGGTTGTTCACATAACCGAACATGTTCGCCAGCGGAACCATCGCCGCGACGACACGCGCGTTGCCGCGCGAATCCATGCCCGTGACCTGGCCACGCCGGCTGTTCAGATCGCCGATCACATCGCCCATGTAATCCTCGGGCGTCACGACCTCGACCTTCATGATCGGCTCGAGGAGCTTCGGACCGGCCTTCTGCATGCCTTCCTTGAAAGCGGCGCGGGCCGCGATTTCGAAGGCGAGCACGCTGGAGTCCACGTCATGATAGGCGCCGTCATGAAGCACGGCCTTGAAATCGATCACCGGGAAGCCCGCGAGCACGCCGGTCTCCACCGAGCCCTTGATGCCCTTCTCGACACCGGGGACGAATTCCTTCGGCACCGCGCCACCGACGACTTCGCTCTTGAACACGAAACCTGAACCGGGGGGCAACGGCTCGAAGCGAACCTTGATGCGGGCGAACTGCCCCGAGCCACCGGTCTGCTTCTTATGGGTATAGTCGATGTCGGAGATCTTGGTGATCGTCTCGCGGTAAGCAACCTGCGGGGCGCCCACATTGGCCTCGACCTTGAACTCGCGGCGCATGCGGTCGACGATGATTTCGAGATGGAGTTCGCCCATCCCCTTGATAACGGTCTGGCCGCTCTCGTGATCGACCGCGACACGGAAGGAGGGATCCTCAGTTGCGAGGCGAGCCAGCGCCGCGCCCATTTTTTCCTGGTCGCCCTTGGTCTTGGGCTCGACCGCGATCTCGATGACGGGCTCAGGGAATTCCATGCGCTCCAGGATCACCGGGAAACTGGGATCGCAGAGCGTGTCGCCGGTCGTCGTGTTCTTCAGGCCTGCGAGCGCGACGATGTCGCCGGCGCGGGCTTCCTTGATGTCTTCGCGATGGTTCGCATGCATAGCGAGCATGCGGCCGACCCGCTCGCGATTGTCCTTGACCGAATTCAACGTCTGGGTGCCCGTCGCCAGCACGCCCGAATAGACCCGAACGAAGGTCAGCGAACCGACGAAGGGATCGGTCATGATCTTGAAAGCAAGCGCAGAGAAAGGCTCGTCGTCGGTCGAATGACGGACGATCTGCTCGTCGGAACCCATCTTCAGGCCGGTGATGGCCGCGACATCGGTCGGAGCCGGCAGGAAATCGATCACCGCATCGAGCAGCGGTTGCACGCCCTTGTTCTTGAAGGCCGACCCGCAAATGACGGGAACGAAGGCATAGGAGATCGTGCCTCTGCGGATGCACATCTTCAGGGTCGCCGCATCGGGCTCTTCGCCGCCGAGATAGGCTTCGAGCGCCGCATCGTCCTGTTCCACCGCCATTTCGAGCAGCGCGTGACGATATTTCTTGGCGTCTTCCAACATGTCGGCCGGGATTTCGCCGATGTCGAACTCAGCGCCGAGGCTTTCGTCCCGCCACTTGATCGCCTTCATTTCCACCAGATCGACGATACCGATGAAGTCGCTCTCGACACCGATGGGAAGCTGGCACACCAGAGGCTTGGTGCCGAGGCGGTCAACCATCATGTCGACGCAGCGGTAAAAATTGGCGCCGATCCGGTCCATCTTGTTGACGAAACAGATCCGCGGCACGCCGTATTTGTCGGCCTGACGCCATACGGTTTCGGACTGGGGCTCAACGCCCGCGACGCTGTCGAATACCGTTACCGCGCCGTCGAGCACACGCAGGCTGCGCTCCACCTCGATGGTGAAGTCCACGTGGCCGGGAGTGTCGATAATGTTGATGCGGTGGTCGTTCCAGAAACAGGTCGTCGCGGCCGAAGTGATGGTGATGCCGCGCTCTTGCTCCTGCTCCATCCAATCCATGGTGGCCGTGCCCTCATGGACCTCACCGATCTTATAGGACCGGCCGGTGTAGTAGAGGATGCGCTCGGTCGTCGTCGTCTTCCCGGCATCGATGTGAGCCATGATGCCGATATTGCGATAACGATCGAGAGGCGTAGTGCGGGACATGAGATCAGCTCCAGGGGCGCGGGTGCGCTACCAGCGGTAATGCGAGAAGGCTTTGTTGGCGTCAGCCATACGATGCGTGTCTTCCCGCTTCTTGACGGCGGATCCGCGGTTTTGCGAGGCGTCGAGCAATTCACCCGACAGCCGCTCCTCCATGGTGTTCTCCGACCGACCGCGTGACGAGTTGATCAGCCAGCGGATCGCGAGCGCCTGGCTGCGATCGGAGCGAACCTCGACCGGAACCTGGTAGGTGGCGCCACCGACGCGGCGGGACCGAACTTCGACCGACGGACGGACATTGGTCAGCGCGTCGTGAAACACGCGCACCGGATCCTGGCCGGTCCGCTTCGACACGCGCTCGAAAGCGCCGTAGACGATCGACTCGGCGACCGACTTCTTGCCCTCGAACATCAGGCAGTTCATGAACTTCGTAACGATCGGATCGCCATACTTGGCATCCGGCAGAACCTCTCGCTTTTCAGCGGCGCGACGACGCGACATGGGGTTGCCCTTCCCTTACTTCGGACGCTTGGCGCCGTATTTCGACCGGCGCTGGCGACGATCCTTGACACCCTGGGTGTCAAGAGTGCCGCGGATGATGTGATAACGCACGCCGGGGAGATCCTTGACGCGACCGCCGCGGATCAGCACCACGGAGTGCTCCTGAAGATTGTGGCCCTCGCCGGGGATGTAGCTCGTCACCTCGAACCCGTTGGTGAGGCGGACGCGCGCAACCTTGCGGAGCGCGGAGTTCGGCTTCTTCGGCGTAGTCGTATAGACGCGGGTGCAGACGCCACGCTTTTGCGGGGAAGCCTGCAGCGCGGGCACCTTGTTGCGCGCGACCTGCGGCGACCTTGGCGCGCGGATCAGTTGGTTAATCGTCGGCATCGATCGCGACCTCATTCCAAAACGTAATCGCCATGCAATGTGCCAAATCCAGCACCGCACGGCCTAACGGGTACGTCCCCACGGATGTCGCGCCGTCTCTCTCGGCGCAGGACCATTGAAGAAAATCAACGAACTGCGTTTAGGATGGTCGCCTACCGCCAGCTCTGCCTCTTAAGGCGCGCGGATACTAGTGTTGTGACCCCGGCCCGTCAAGCGAGATAAAAGCGCTAAAAACAAGCCGGGGATGCACAGCCTCAGATGAGCCTTACGGGCTATTTTTCAAGCCAGGCAGACGACCAATCGCCCTCGCCCTGCGCCTGCCCCCAGAGGTCGTGGAGGCGCTTCGTCGCGTAATCGATGTATTTCGACTGGCGAAGAGTGAGCACCGGCATCTCTTCCGCCAGGATCGAAATCGCCTGACGATAGAACTTGCCGCGCTCCTCGATGCTCGTGACGCCCGCCGCCTGATCGAAAAGCTTGTCGACGTCCGGGTTGGAATAGAAGCTGCCGTTACCGGCCTGTCTCCCGATGGAACTGCTCACGAAGACCCGTGAGATCCCAAAGGCCGGGTCGGCGAAGCTGTTGTAGACTTGCAGGTTCACGTCGAAATCGCCGTCTATATAGACGCGCTTGTTGACCGTTGCGGTTTCAAGCGATTCGACCGTCACATCGACCCCGATCGCCTGCCACATACTCTTGAGAGCCACGGAAACCTGAACGAATTCGGGGTAGTCGTTGGCGAAGGTCACGAGCCGCAGGGGGAAGCGTTTCCCATCGGCTCCCCGCTTCAGGCCTGCGGCATCCAGCAGGGCATTCGCCTTGGCAACGTCGAAGGGATACATCTTCCGGTAATCGACATCGGGGTTGGAAGCCCAGCCGATCGCGGTCGTATAGGGGTTGGTGGGAACGCTGCCGACTTCGAAGAAGGCATTCTTCAGAAGATAATCCCGGTCCGTCGCCATGTAGAGCGCCTGCCTCACGCGCTTGTCATCCAGGGGCTTATGCTTGGTGTTGAGGAAGGCATAGGTGGTGACCGGCGGCACGTCGCTTGTCTCGACCTTGAGCTTGGCGTCGGCCTTGACCTTCGCCAGGGCATCGACGGGGGCAACCTGATAGACGTCCACCTCGCCGGCCTGGAGGGCCAGCATGGCGGCGTTCGACTGGTTGATGATGCGGCCGATCACCTCGTCGAGGTATGGCTTGCCGGCATCCCAGTATTTATCGTTCTTCACCATGCGGACGCGGTCGCCGCGCTTCCACTCCGCCATCTTGAAGGCGCCCGTCCCCGTCGCCTTGTCGGACGAAGCCGGGTTCTCCCGCGGGCTGGTACCCCGGAAGATATGAGCGGGTAGGATCGCAGCCCCCTGCTCGCAGGCCAGTGAGGAAAGGAAGGGACCGAAAGGCTTCTTGAGCTTGATGACCACCTTGTCCTTGGCCGGCGCCTCGACGCTGTCGATCGCCTGCCCTGCCGCGGTGAAGACGGCCGAGAACTTGGCGCTCACCTCGGTTAGCGTATATTTGACATCCTCCGACGTCATCGGCTGCCCGTCGTGAAACTGCACAGGCCGGAGATCGAAGCTATAGGTCAGACCGTCTGGTGTCACAGCCCAGGCCGTCGCGAGGTTCGGGAGGATGCGGAAATCTTCCGACACCCGGATCAGGCCCTGATGGATGGTGCAGCCCACCATTCGGTTATGGATGCCGGAAGTGGTGTCGGGATTGACGTCGGGCGGGTCTTGGGTGAGCACGAAGACGGCTGTGCCGCCACGTTGCGGCGTCTGCGCCAATCCCGAACCCGCAAGAAACGCAAAACCGACAATCGCGGTCGTCGCCGCGAGCCTCTTCCCGAAAAATGCCATCGCCCAGTCCCCTGATTGTTGGGCATGAGCTTAATGTTGCCATGCGGCAAAAGACAAGAGAAGGCGGCCTGAATGGAAAAAGGGCCGGTTTCCCGGCCCCTTCCCTTCAGTTCGTTGCGTAACGACGATCAGGCGATCTTCTGATCCGGCGGCAGAGCCTCCGGTTGCTGACCACCCTCAGGGATCGCCATCTCCTTGTCGCGCTCAGCGGCCAGGGCCTTCCAACGGGCCATGACGCTGCCGGTGCCGGCCGGGATGAGGCGGCCGACGATGACATTTTCCTTCAACCCATCGAGGGTATCGACCCGGCCCGATACGGCGGCCTCGGTGAGGACCCGCGTCGTCTCCTGGAAGGAGGCGGCGGAGATGAAGGAACTCGTCTGGAGGCTCGCCTTCGTGATGCCTTGCAGCACCGGATGAGCGATCGCCAGCCGAAGGCCTTCCTTCTCGACCTTGAGGTTTTCGGCTTCGAACTCGCCACGGTCGATCTGCTCGCCCGTGAGGAAGGTCGTGTCGCCCGGCTCCTCGATCTCAACCTTCTGCAGCATCTGGCGAACGATCACCTCGATGTGCTTGTCGTTGATCTTCACGCCCTGGAGCCGATAGACCTCTTGGATCTCGTTGATGAGATAATTCGCCAGCGCCTCGACACCCAAGATTCTGAGAATGTCGTGCGGCACCGGATTGCCATCCATCAGGAGATCGCCCACCTGAACGAAGTCGCCCTCCTGCACGCTGATGTGCTTGCCCTTAGGAATGAGGTATTCGACCGGCTCGCGGCCTTCCTCGGTCGGCACCACCAGGATGCGGCGCTTGGTCTTGTAGTCCTTGCCGAACTCGACCCGTCCGTCACATTCGCTGATGATGGCGAAGTCCTTGGGCTTGCGGGCCTCGAAGAGCTCGGCCACCCGCGGCAGACCGCCGGTGATGTCACGGGTCTTCGAGCTTTCACGCGGAATACGGGCCAACACATCGCCGGCCTGCACCGCGGCCCCGTTCTCCACCGACAGGATCGCGTCCACCGACATGAAGTAACGAGCCTCCATGCCCGAGGGCAGGTTGAGCGGCTCGCCCGCCGGCGTACGAAGAGTGATCCGAGGCTTCAGGTCGTTGCCGCGCGGCTGCTGCTTCCAATCGACGACCACCTTGGAGGAGATGCCCGTCGCTTCGTCAACGACCTCGCGCATGGAGAGGCCTTCGGTGAGATCGACGTAATGGGCGATACCGTCCTTCTCGGTGATGATCGGGATGGTGTAGGGGTCCCATTCGGCGAGCTTCTGGCCCTTGGTGGCGATCGCGCCGTCGTCGGCCAGGAGTTTCGCGCCATAGGGCACGCGATGGCGCGCCTTCTCGCGGTTCATCTCGTCGAGCAGGACCACCTCGCAATTCCGGCCCATGACGACCGGAATACCCGAGGAATTGATCACCACGTTGCGGTTGCGGATCTTGACCGTGGCGTCGAAAGCCGCCTCGACCGAAGACTGCTCTGCACCGCGCTGGACGGCGCCGCCGATGTGGAAGGTGCGCATGGTGAGCTGCGTGCCCGGCTCGCCGATCGACTGGGCGGCGATGACGCCGACCGCTTCACCGATGTTGACGACCGTGCCTCGGGCGAGATCGCGCCCGTAGCACTTGCCGCAGACACCGACCTTGCTCTCGCAGGTCAGCACCGAGCGGATGAGCACGCTGTCGACACCGGCACGCTCGACCCGATCGAGCGCCTCTTCGTCAACGAGTTCGCCCGCACCGACCACGACGTTCCCCTTCAGGGGATCGACGATATCGATGGAGGCGGTCCGGCCGATGATGCGCTCGGACAAGGGAGAGATGACTTCGCCGCCCTCGACCACCGCCCGCATCGTGAGACCACGGGTCGTGCCGCAATCCACTTCGGTGATGATCGCGTCCTGCGCCACGTCGACGAGACGGCGGGTCAGATAGCCGGAGTTGGCCGTCTTGAGCGCCGTATCGGCGAGACCCTTGCGGGCTCCGTGGGTGGAATTGAAGTATTCAAGGACGGTGAGGCCTTCCTTGAAGTTCGAGATGATCGGCGTCTCGATGATTTCGCCCGAGGGCTTGGCCATCAGGCCGCGCATGCCCGCAAGCTGCTTGATCTGGGCCGCAGAACCGCGGGCGCCGGAATCAGACATCATCCAAACCGAGTTGATCGGCTCGCCGGGCCTGGCAGTCTTGACGACCTTCATCATCTCCTCGGCGACCCGCTCGGTGCAGCTCGACCAGACGTCGACGACCTTGTTGTACTTCTCGCCATGGGTGATAAGGCCGTCGAGGTACTGCTGCTCGTATTCCTTCACCTTTTCCTGGGCGGAGGTCACGAGGGCAGCCTTCGCCTCGGGAACGATCAGATCGTCCTTGCCGAAGGAGATGCCGGCCTTGCAGGCGTGCTGGAAACCCAGCGCCATGAGGCGGTCGCAGAAAATGACCGTCTCTTTCTGGCCGCAATGACGATAGACCTGATCGATGACGTTGCTGATCTCCTTCTTGGTGAGAAGGCGATTGACCAGGTCGAAGCCGATGTTGCGGTTGTGCGGCAGGATTTCCGACAGCAGCATGCGGCCGGGAGTGGTCTGAACACGACGCTTGGCGAGGACACCGTCCTTGCCCATGAGTTCCAGACGCGCACTGACCTTCGCATGCAGTGAAACCGCCTTCGAATCGAGCGCCTGTTCCGCCTCGGCGACGTCGAAGAAGGCCATGCCTTCGCCCGGCTCACCGTCCCGCTCGGTCGTGATGTAGTAGAGACCGAGCACGATGTCCTGGGACGGCACGATGATCGGCTTGCCGCTCGCGGGGCTCAGGATGTTGTTGGTCGACATCATGAGAACGCGGGCTTCGAGCTGCGCTTCCAGGGACAGCGGCACATGGACGGCCATCTGGTCGCCGTCGAAGTCGGCGTTGAAGGCGGTGCAGACCAGCGGGTGAAGCTGGATCGCCTTGCCCTCGATGAGGGTCGGCTCGAAGGCCTGGATGCCCAGGCGATGGAGCGTCGGCGCGCGGTTCAGGAGAACGGGATGCTCGCGGATGACTTCCTCGAGGATGTCCCAGACCTCCGGCCGCTCCTTTTCCACCATGCGCTTGGCGGCCTTAATGGTGCTGGCGAGGCCGTAGAGCTCAAGCTTCGAATAGATGAAGGGCTTGAAGAGCTCCAAGGCCATCTTCTTCGGCAGGCCGCATTGATGGAGCTTCAGCTCCGGACCCACCACGATGACCGAACGGCCCGAGTAATCGACGCGCTTGCCGAGCAGGTTCTGACGGAACCGGCCCTGCTTGCCCTTGAGCATGTCGGAGAGGGACTTCAGCGGACGCTTGTTGGCGCCCGTGATGATCCGGCCGCGACGCCCGTTGTCGAAGAGCGCGTCAACCGCTTCCTGCAGCATGCGCTTCTCGTTGCGCACGATGATGTCGGGGGCGCGCAACTCGATGAGCCGCTTCAGGCGGTTGTTGCGGTTGATGACGCGACGATAGAGATCGTTCAAGTCCGAGGTCGCGAACCGGCCGCCGTCCAAGGGAACGAGCGGGCGCAGTTCGGGCGGGATCACCGGGACGACTTCCAGGATCATCCATTCCGGACGGCTGTCGCTCTCATGGAAAGCCTCGACGAGCTTCAGGCGCTTCACGAGCTTCTTGCGGCGCGCCTCGGACGTGGTTTCCCGCAGCTCGACCTTGAGCTTCTCCAGCTCTTCGGTGAGGTTGATCGCGGAGAGCATCTTGCGCAGAGCCTCGGCGCCGATCAGCGCTTCGAAGGATTCGTCGCCGTACTCGTCCTGGGCCTTCATGAATTCCTCTTCGCCCAGAAGCTGATGCAGCTTCAGGGGCGTGAGGCCCGATTCGACGACCACATAGCTCTCGAAATAGAGGATCTTTTCGAGATCCTTGAGCGTCATGTCGAGCAGCAGGCCGATCCGGCTCGGCAGCGACTTCAGGAACCAGATATGCGCCACCGGCGAGGCCAATTCGATATGGCCCATGCGGTCACGGCGGACCTTGGACAGGGTCACTTCGACGCCGCACTTTTCGCAGATGATGCCGCGGTACTTCATGCGCTTGTACTTGCCGCACAAGAACTCGTAATCCTTGATCGGCCCGAAGATACGGGCGCAGAACAGCCCGTCCCGTTCCGGCTTGAAGGTGCGGTAATTGATGGTTTCCGGCTTCTTGATCTCGCCATAGGACCAGGAGCGAATCCGTTCGGGGCTCGCGATCGAGATCTTGATCTGATCGAAGCTTTGAGGACCGCTGACCTGGCCGAAGATGTTCATCAATTCGTTCATGAACGACCTCTCTTGATAACCCTGCATCCCGCACCAGGGACCAGGACAGCGGTGGGTGGTGCGACCCGCCGCCGATTGTTCCTAATCAAACTTAATAAGAGCGCTGTTCGAGCTCGACGTTGAGACCCAGCGACCTCAGTTCCTTCACCAAGACGTTGAAGGATTCGGGGATGCCGGCCTCGAAGTTGTCGTCGCCGCGGACGATCGCCTCGTAGACCTTGGTACGGCCCGACACGTCGTCGGACTTCACCGTCAACATCTCCTGCAGCGTATAGGCCGCGCCATAGGCTTCGAGCGCCCAGACCTCCATTTCGCCGAACCGCTGTCCGCCGAACTGGGCCTTGCCGCCCAGCGGCTGCTGGGTGACGAGGCTGTAAGGACCGATGGAACGTGCGTGGATCTTGTCGTCGACCAAGTGATGGAGCTTCAGCATATAGATGTAGCCCACGGTCACCTTGCGGTCGAAGGACTCGCCGGTCCGTCCATCCACCAGGGTGACCTGGCCAGACGAACTCAGACCCGCCTGCTTCAGCATGCCGACGATATCTTCCTCGCGGGCGCCGTCGAAGACCGGGCTCGCCATCGGCACGCCGGGACGGAGATTGTTGCCCAGTTCCAGAAGCTCGCCATCGCTCATCGCGGCGACATCGGCAAAGTCCGTCGGATCGGTATAGATCGTCCCGAGAAGCTTCCGGAGGTCGGCAGACGAGCCACTGCGCTTGATCTTGTCGAGCACGTCGCCGATCTGGCGGCCCAGGCCCGCGGAAGCCCACCCAAGATGGGTCTCCAGGATCTGCCCCACGTTCATGCGGCTCGGCACGCCGAGCGGATTCAAGACGATATCGAGCGGCGTCCCGTCTTCAAGATAGGGCATGTCCTCGGAGGGCATGATTCGGGAGATCACGCCCTTGTTGCCATGACGGCCGGCCATCTTGTCGCCCGGCTGCAGCTTGCGCTTCACCGCGACGAAGACCTTGACCATCTTCATAACGCCCGGGGGCAGTTCGTCGCCCCGCTGGAGTTTCTCCACCTTGCCGTCGAAACGGGCCTGAAGGGCGCCGTTCGAATCGTCCATCTGCTTCTTGAGCGCCTCGACATCCGCCATGCGGGCATCGTCGCGAACCGCGATCTGGCGCCACTGGCCGACGGTGTATTCCGACAGCAGCGCCTCGGTGACCTTGGCGCCGGACTTCATGCCCTTGGGTCCGCTGACGGCTTCCTCGCCGAGGATCAGCTCCTTCAAGCGGCCACCGAAGCTTCGCTCCAGGATAAGCCGTTCGTCGTTGCGGTCCTTGTCGAGACGTTCGATCTCGGCCCGCTCGATCGCCAGGGCGCGCTCGTCCTTGTCGACGCCGCGCCGAGAGAAGACGCGAACCTCGACCACGGTGCCGGAGACGCCCGGCGGCAGGCGGAGGGACGTGTCGCGCACGTCCGAGGCCTTTTCGCCGAAGATCGCGCGGAGGAGCTTCTCTTCCGGCGTCATCGGGCTTTCGCCCTTCGGCGTGACCTTGCCGACCAGAATGTCGCCCGGCTTCACCTCGGCGCCGATATAGACCATGCCGGCTTCGTCGAGGTTCTTCAGGGCCTCTTCGCCGACATTCGGGATGTCGCGGGTGATTTCTTCCTGGCCCAGCTTGGTGTCGCGAGCCATGACTTCGAATTCCTCGATGTGGATCGAGGTGAAGACGTCGTCCGACACGATCCGCTCGGAGATCAGGATCGAATCTTCGAAGTTGTAGCCATTCCACGGCATGAAGGCGACGAGCACGTTCCGGCCGAGCGCCAGCTCGCCGAGCTGGGTCGAGGGTCCGTCACCGATCACGTCGCCGGCCTTCACCTGGTCGCCCACGCGGACCAGAGGCCGCTGGGTGATGCAGGTGTTCTGGTTCGACCGCTGGAACTTCAGCAGGTTGTAGATATCGACGCCGGGTGCGGCGGCCGAGGTTTCCTCGGTCGCGCGAACCACGATGCGGGTGCCGTCCACCTGATCGACCACGCCGGAACGGCGGGCGATGATGGTCACGCCCGAATCCCGCGCCACGGTCTCTTCCATGCCGGTGCCGACGAGCGGCGCCTCGGCGCGGATCAGCGGAACCGCCTGCCGCTGCATGTTGGAGCCCATGAGCGCGCGGTTGGCGTCGTCGTTCTCCAGGAACGGGATCAGCGCCGCGGCGACGGACACCAGCTGCTTCGGCGAGACGTCGATGAAATCGATGTCTTGCGGACGGGCCATCAGGAAATCACCCGCCTTGCGGCAGTTGGTCAGGTCGTCGGTGACCATGCCCTTGGCGTCGACCGGCGTGTTCGCCTGGGCGATCGCGTAGCGGCCTTCCTCCATCGCGGAGAGATAGACCACCTCGTCCGTCAGCTTGCCATCGACCACACGTCGATAGGGGCTTTCGATGAAGCCGTATTGATTGACCCGCGCATAGGTCGCGAGACTGTTGATCAGGCCGATATTCGGGCCTTCAGGGGTCTCGATGGGGCAGATCCGGCCATAATGGGTCGGATGCACGTCGCGCACCTCGAAGCCAGCGCGCTCGCGCGTCAGACCGCCCGGCCCAAGCGCCGAGAGACGGCGCTTGTGGGTAATCTCGGACAAGGGATTCGTCTGGTCCATGAACTGCGAGAGCTGAGACGAGCCGAAGAACTCACGCACCGCCGCCGCCGCCGGCTTCGCATTGATGAGGTCATGCGGCATCACGGTATCGATCTCGACCGAGCTCATGCGCTCGCGGATCGCCCGCTCCATGCGCAGAAGGCCGACGCGATACTGGTTCTCCATGAGCTCGCCGACCGAACGCACACGCCGGTTGCCGAGATGGTCGATATCGTCGATCTCGCCCCGGCCGTCCTTCAGTTCCACCAGGAGCTTCAAGATCGCCAGGATGTCTTCCTTGCGCAGCACGCGGATCGTGTCTTCGGTCTGCTGGCTCAGTCGTGAGTTCATCTTGACCCGGCCCACGGCGGAAAGGTCGTAGCGCTCCTCGTCGAAGAAGAGGCTGTTGAAGAGCGCCTCGGCGGTCTCCAAGGTCGGCGGCTCGCCCGGACGCATGACGCGGTAGATGTCGATGAGCGCGTCTTCGCGGGTCGCGTTCTTGTCGATCATCAGCGTGCTGCGGACATAGGGGCCAACAGTCACATGGTCGATCGCAAGCACGGCCAGGGTCCCGATCTTGCCCTCATCGAGGATGGCGAGCGTCTGCTCGGTTACCTCGTCGCCGGCCTCGGCATAGATCTCGCCCGTCTCCTCGTTGATGAGGTCGCCAGCGAGATAACGGCCGATCAGCTCTTCGTTGGGAACGAGGATCTCGGTAAGGCCCTCTTCCGCAAGCTTGCGGGCCGCACGAGGAGTGAGCTTGGCGCCCTCCTCCGCCTTCACTTCGCCGGTCTTGGCGTCGATGAGCGGCGTAACGAGCTTCACACCCTTGTACTTGCTGGGGTCGAAGGGGGCCTTCCAGCCCGTCTTGCCGCGATTGTATGTCATGGTCTCGTAGAAGTAGGAGAGGATCTCCTCCTTCGCCATGCCCTGCGCCTCGAAAGGCTGCAGTGACTTGCTCTCCGCCGCGCGCTCCGCACGAAGCTTCGCGGTCGATGCGCCATCGAGGCCGAGCAGGAGCGTTGTCACCGGCAGTTTCCGGCGGCGGTCGATGCGAACGTAGAGATGGTCCTTGGCATCGAACTCGAAGTCGAGCCAGGAACCGCGATAGGGGATCACCCGGGCGGCGAAGAGGTATTTGCCCGAAGAATGGGTCTTGCCCTTGTCATGATCAAAGAAGACGCCCGGGCTGCGGTGCATCTGGGAGACGATGACGCGCTCGGTGCCGTTGATGATGAAGGTGCCGTTCTTGGTCATGAGCGGCATGTCGCCCATGTAGACATCCTGTTCCTTGATGTCGCGGATCGACCGGGCGCCCGTATCCTCGTCCACGTCCCAAACGACGAGGCGGAGGGTCACCTTCAGGGGTGCGGCGAAGGTAATGCCACGCTGCTGACATTCTTCCACGTCATACTTCGGCTGCTCGAGTTCGTAGCGGACGAATTCGAGCCGCGCGCGATCGGAGAAGTCGCGGATCGGGAAGACGGACTTGAACACTTCCTGGAGGCCGAGGCTGGTGCGGTCCTCCATGGCCACGTCCATTTGCAGGAAATGATCGTAGGAGCTCTTCTGCACCTCGATCAAATTAGGCATCGGCGCGACCTCGGGAATACGCCCGAAGCTCTTGCGGATGCGCTTGCGACCGGTGAACGACTTAGCCATGGAAGCCCCTCGTAGATGTACCCAGGCGCCCCGTAATGCGGGGCTCTAGCAACCCAGAAATCGATAAACCAATGCTGCTCGCATCACCCCGCGTCCGAGGCTCAGAAAGCAGAAACGGCCGGCAAAAGCACGCCTTCTGGCGCGCCCCGGCTGACCTACCGGAGGGGCGAAAAAGAGCAAACCGCTCTTTCCCGCCGCCGGCAACCCATACAGTCTTACTTGATCTCGACAGTGGCACCTGCCTCTTCAAGCTGCTTCTTGATCTTCGCGGCCTCGTCCTTGTTGACCGCTTCCTTGACCGCCTTCGGAGCCGCTTCGACCAGATCCTTGGCTTCCTTGAGGCCCAGACCGGTGATCGCGCGGACTTCCTTGATCACGTTGATCTTCTTGTCGCCAACGGTGGCGAGGATCACGTTGAACTCGGTCTGCTCGGCAGCGGCTTCGGCCGCGGGAGCGGCAGCGGCAGCGGCCACGGCAACCGGCGCGGCGGCGGAAACGCCCCACTTCTCTTCGAGCAACTTAGAAAGCTCGGCCGCCTCGATGACGGTGAGGCTCGACAGTTCATCAACCAACTTTGCAAGATCAGCCATATTGGAACTCCTGGATTAAATACAAGTATCGACGCTTAGGCGGCTTCGCCCGTTTTCGCATAGGCACCAAACACCCGGGCAAGCTGGCCTGCGGGCGCCTGCAGAACACCGGCGACGCGAGTCGCGGGGGTCTGGAGGAGACCGACCAGTTTGGCCCGAAGCGTATCGAGCGATGGCATGGTGGCGAGGGCTTTGATACCCGCTGCGTCGAGCTGCTTGGCACCGAGGCTTCCCCCGATGATCGTCAGCTTGTCGTTCTTATTGGCGAACTCGACGGCCACCTTCGCCGCTGCTACCGGGTCCCGCGAAAAGGCAATCGCGGTCGGTCCGGTGAACAGCGACGAGAGCTGCTCGAATTGCGTGCCAGCGAGAGCGAGGCGAGCGAGCCGGTTCTTCGTCACTTTGAAACTGGCGCCCGCATCCCGCATCTGGATCCGGAGCTGGGTCACCTCAGCCACGGTCAAGCCGGACTGATGGGTGAGAACCAGGCATTCGGTATCCTGAAGCGATTGATGCAGCGAGGCGACCAGTGTCTCTTTTTGTGACCGGTCCACTGCTTCTACTCCACTTTTCGATCCATCCCAGGGCGAACCCTCGAACGGATCGGTTGCACGTGGATGTTACGGTTTCCCGCAACATCCGGTTCGCCTGCCCCAGAAGTTCCAGCCGTCTGCGGAGATCCGCTCGCGACCGTCAACTCCCGTCTCATGCCGGCGCCCCTTCGGGGCTTTAGGCTGCCGGCTGACACCGGCGGCACCCGCAATCTCGGACAGGACTGGAACGGACCCTCCCCCTTTCGGAGTTGCGCCCGTCCCGGCGCGCCGCCGTCCCGAAAGACGGCGGAATTCAAAAGACCTTCGGAAGCGTCAGCTTGCCGCCGAGAGGTCGGTCAATTCGACTTTTAGGCCCGGCCCCATCGAGGAACTCAAGCTCACCTTCTTGATGTAGGTGCCCTTGACGCCCGTCGGCTTGGCCCGGGTGATCGCGCCCACGAAGGCGCGGACATTGCCGAGGAGCGCTTCCTCGGAAAAGCTCATCTTGCCGACACCGGCATGGACGATGCCCGACTTCTCGGCGCGGAATTCGACCTGCCCGCCCTTGGCGGCTTTGACCGCCTCGCCGACATTGACCGTCACCGTGCCGAGCTTCGGGTTCGGCATGAGGCCACGGGGACCCAGCACCTTACCCAGACGCCCGACGAGCGCCATCATGTCCGGCGTCGCGATGCAGCGATCGAATTCGATCGTTCCGCCCTGGATCTTCTCGGCCAGATCCTCGGCGCCGACGATATCGGCACCCGCCGCTTCGGCTTCCTTGGCCCGCTCGCCACGCGCAAAGACTGCGACGCGGAGCGACTTGCCCGTCCCGTGCGGCAACATCACCGTGCCGCGCAGGTTCTGGTCCGCCTTGCGGGGGTCGATGTTGAGGTTCATGGCGATCTCGACGGTCTCGTCGAACTTCGCCGCCTGAAGGCCCTTGAGGAGCTTCACCGCATCATCAAGCCCGTAGAGCTTGTTGCGGTCGATCTGTTCCAGGCCCTTACGGAGCCGCTTTCCCTGCGCCATGGCCCTACTCCACCACTTCCAGACCCATGGAACGCGCGGAACCGGCGAGCATGCGACATGCCCCGTCCATATCCTTCGCGTTCAGGTCCTTCATCTTCTCTTTCGCGATCTCGCGGATCTGCGCCATCGTCACCTTGCCCACGGTGCCCCGGCTCGGAGTCTGGGAGCCCTTGTCGATCCCGGCCGCCTTCTTGAGGAAGTAGGTATTGGGCGGGGTCTTGGTGACAAAGGAGAAGGTGCGATCGCCATAGGCGGTGATCACGACCGGGATCGGCATCCCCGGCTCGAGATTCTGGGTGGCCGCGTTGAAGGCCTTGCAGAATTCCATGATGTTGAGGCCGCGCTGACCGAGCGCGGGACCGATCGGCGGCGAAGGGTTCGCTTTGCCGGCCGGCACTTGAAGCTTGATGAAACCAACGACTTTCTTCGCCATGAACTAACCCCTTTCGAAGGGTGCGCGGTGCGGCCCTGGCTGGCCTCCCGCGACTGTTAAGATCGAGATCAGACCTTCTCGACCTGGGAGTATTCCAATTCCACCGGGGTCGCCCGGCCGAAGATCGAGACCGCCACCTTGAGGCGGGCCTTTTCCTCGTCCACTTCCTCGACGAAGCCGTTGAAGGAGGTGAAGGGACCGTCGCAAACCCGGACCTGCTCGCCGACCTCGAAGATGATCGACGGCTTGGGCCGCTCGATCCCTTCCTGGACCTGACGCATGATGCGGGTCGCCTCGGCCTCGGAGATCGGCACCGGACGGCCCTTGCCGCCCAGGAAACCGGTCACCTTCGCCGTGTTCTTCACGAGATGCCAAGTCTGGTCGCTCAAGTCCATCTTCACCAGCACATAGCCAGGGAAGAACTTGCGCTCCGACGAGACCTTGGCGCCGCGCTTGACCTCGACGACCTCCTCGGTCGGCACGAGGATCTCCTCGAAGCGCTCGGCGAGGCCTTTTTGCTCGGCCTGTTCGCGGATCGAGGAGGCAACCTTCTTCTCGAAGCCGGAATAGACGTGGATCACGTACCAACGCGCGGTCATCTGGTCAGGCTCCCAGGCCCAGGATGAGGCGGACGACCTGGGCCAGAACCTCGTCGACCACGAAGAAGAAGATCGCGGTCGCGAAGGCCATCAGCAGGACCATCGCCGTCGTGACAAGGGTTTCCTTGCGCGTCGGCCACGTGACGCGCGCCACTTCCTGGCGCACTTCACGGAAAAATTCGACGGGGCTCGTTTTCGTTGCCATCAGAAACCGTTTGAAACCTGGTTACCTAAAACGCATGAGGAGGGCCGCGACGGCGACCCTCCGAAATTTGGCAGGAGTGGAGGGGATCGAACCCCCAACCCCCGGTTTTGGAGACCGGTGCTCTACCAGTTGAGCTACACTCCTTCACCCAGCCCCGGGACCGGCCGGGCGAAGCAACCGGTCTCGAAGCCGGAACCCTTTCCTACTTGAGAATTTTCGCGACGACGCCTGCGCCGACGGTACGCCCGCCTTCACGGATGGCGAAACGCAGACCCTCGTCCATCGCGATCGGCGCGATCAATTCCACATCCATCGCGATGTTGTCGCCCGGCATCACCATCTCCGTGCCTTCGGGAAGCGTCACCGTCCCGGTGACATC
>CANJCB010000061.1 GCA_947473305.1 Rhodospirillales bacterium | reverse complement strand
GCACCAACAAGTAAAGCTCCACGGGCTTCATGCTCCCGCCCCTCGTCCCAAATCGGAAACGATGGGCTTACCACTGGCAGACTTTTACGCCGCCATCAGCACCACTGCGGCGCCGATCCGTGGCCTACAATCGCACCGCCGCTCTCAGCGCGGTGAGGCTTTGATTATCAAAACCTACATGGACGAAACCGGAGTCCATGATGGGGCTCCCGTTACTGCCGTCGCCGCATATTTTGCCGATGCAAAAAGCTGGAAAAAATTCACTCGTAAATGGGTCAGCACCATTCATGACTTCGGCATAAGCGTATTCCACATGAACCAATATGCTCAGAGGCATGGGGAGTTTGATGGGTGGACCCAAGAGAAACAGCGAG
This sequence comes from Rhodospirillales bacterium, assembly GCA_947473305.1. Taxonomy (GTDB): domain Bacteria; phylum Pseudomonadota; class Alphaproteobacteria; order ATCC43930; family CGMCC-115725; genus CANJCB01. The sequence continues at coordinate 18,289 of CANJCB010000061.1, read as the reverse complement.
CACTTGGTGAACGGCTCTTTCATTTGATACCCGAACACACAAGGTTCGGGATGAGTGTCGCGATGATTAATTCCGACTTCGATGAAATTTCAAAAGATTTCCCCAACATAAGATTGGCCCTTGGATCACGTTATAGCTGCTGCTTTCAGTGGTTAATTTCGCTTGTTATCGACCGATTGAAGGCGCCAGATCCCGCTTGGCGCCTCGGCTGCATCCACGAGGACAATGACTATAAGGGCGATGCGATTGCTGCCTGGGACTGGGCTAAGGCCGAGCGGGACGTAGCGGCTCGCTTAGGGACGCTTGCTTTCGCTGCAAAAACGGACTGCGTTCCGCTTCAGGCTGCCGATGTGTTAGCGTGGGAGGCTCAGAAAGCCTTGGCGGAGCCGAACCGCCCTGAACGAAAATCTCTTACGGCACTACGGAAGGGCAACTTGAGCCTACAGGTAATGGATCGCAAATGGTTACGGGACAACGCGCCACGGCTCGACGCACTGGCGGCGAAAGCAATGGCAAGGAACCCATAATGGGCGACGAATACCGACCCGAAGAAGTCGCGCAGCGAAGCGATGAGGTCTTGCGACGCATGATCGCCACCCCGCCGCAGCCACGGGCTACTCCGGATTCGAAAAGTCAAAAGAAAGCTGTCTTGGATCAGAAGGTCCGCGCCCGGGAAACCACCGAGTAGGCATCCTAGGGACTGGTGCGGTCAGGTCCTTGATAGGTCATCCGCTTGCCGACTGAGCCACGCAGCGCCCTATCGGCTCGCTCGGCATCCGACACGCCCAAGGCGTCCCGCTCGTTGTAGCGGAAGTCGAACTCCGCCAGATACCGCTTTAGATGCTGCTGGCTGATGTGGTGGAAGGTGCCGACCACGCCACGCTTGAGGATGCTGAAGTAGCCCTCAATCGTGTTCGTGTGGGCTTCTCCGCGCACATATTCCTCAATCCCATGGTTGACGACTTCATGCCGGAAGTCGCGGCCCATGTGTCGGTACTGCCCCGCGTCATCGGTGACGAGGAGAGACTTATTGTCGATCTGGGCAACGAGGATTTCGCGCAACGTCGAAGCCTTGACGCTGGCGACGTGATGCGAGCGGACCTTGCCCTGGCGCTCAACGAGCGAGAAGACAGTCTCTTTGCCCCAACTACCGCCGAGCTTCTTGGTCGCGCGCTTGCTCTTGTGCCGGTTCTTTTCCTTGCCGCCAATGAAGGTTTCGTCGGCCTCGACGGTCTTGCCTTCCCCACCGAGAGGGGCGCTACCCTCGGGATGTAGCTCCCTCATGCTCTCGCGGATACGGTGAGCCATGAACCAGGCGGTGCGGTAGGAACCGAAACCCAACATGCGGAAAAGCTGATGAGCGCTGATGCCTTTCTTTGACGAAGACATGAGCCGGATCGCCAGCAACCACTTGTGCATGGGGATATGGGACCGCTCGAAGATCGTCCCAATCGTCGCGGTGAAAGGCTTGTCACAATCGCGGCAGTTATAGACGCCAGGGCGAGTGCTCTTGCCCTTGAGGAGCGCAGAATTGCCAACCGTTCCACAACGCGGGCAGACGGGGCCATTGGGCCAGCGCTGCGCCTCGAAGTGAGCGCGCGCCTTGTCTTCGTCGTGGAAAATGGGATTGGTCAAATCAACGTTCATGTCAGGCTCCATCAATGAGAGCCATTCTACATTTAGGGCTTCCTACGTCAAGTGCATAATTCCCGGAAGTCCTAGGCTCCGCCTCGGACAAGACTTACGCGGGGAAGCACCGGAGCCTTTCAGCTCCGGCGCTTGCCCTCGAGGAAGAGAAGGCCCCACAGGCATGTGGGACCTTCTTTCCGTTTATGGGGGTGGTTTTTGCGCGCAGGGAAGGGGGCGGGGGTCAGCGGTTCCAGCCGGCGCCGGAACCGTCCTGCTGGTAGTAATAGCCGCCGGGGCCGCGCTCGCTGCGGTATTCGGGGCCGCCGCGGTAATAGACCTCGTTCGGATTGTGCCGGCGCGGCCCGTCGTCGTAATAGCCCGGCGCGACGCAGGCGGTCAGCGAAAGCGCCGCAAGGGCGAGTGTCAGAATCTTTGTCATGGTTTTTCTCCTTATCCTGCCGGGACAACGCGGTCGGCAAAGGTTCGGTTCCGAGAAGGACCCTCCAGCCGACCGCTGTGGCATTAGAGGGGCAGGGGGAAGGACCCCGGGGCCTGCGCCGTTGTCCCTGCATGTCGCAATTGGGAGAGGTCCCATGGTCACGCAGTCTTCGCCCGTTAAACTCCCCTCCGGTCCCGTTTTCTCCCGCCTCCTGAGATCCGCCGTCCTGGGCGCCGTCGCCTGCGCGGCGGTGCTGGGCGCCAGCGCCGGGCCGGCCGGCGCCGACGAGGGATGGCGCCACCGGGAATGGCGCGAGCATCAGCACCAGGAGCGGGAATGGCGCCGGCACGAGCGCTGGCGTCACCACCACCCCTATGCCTATGCGCCGGCCCCGGTCTATGAATATCCGGCCTATGGCTATGTCGTCCGGCCCGCGCCGGTCTATCCGGCCCCGGTCTATGTCGCGCCCAACAGCCTGACCTTCGGCTTCTCGCTCCGCTGAGAACCGGCTGGGAGGGGCTTCCCGTTACGGGGGCCCCCTTTAGGGAGTCCTTGTAAAAGGCGGTCGTCATCCCGATTTAAAGGGGATGAAATTTCCGATGATCGCCTCCAAGGGCTCCGAGCGCCGGGCCGCTACCGCCGAAGGCAAGCGTGCCACCACCGCCGCCATCCGCCAGGAGAGGGATGCCGTGAACACGGCCGCCATCAAGGCCTCGGTCGAGGAAAGCCGCCGGCTCTCGCTCGCCAAGACCGACAAGCTGCGGGAGCTGCGGCTGGCCAAGGAGGCCGCCGACGCGAAGGCGGCGGTGAAGCCCGCCAAGCCCGCCTCGGCAAAAGACAAGGCCGCTGCCGCCGCGCAAGAGGCGGCCGCGCCAGGGAAAGCCGCGCCAGAGAAAGCCGCCAAGGAAAAGCCCGCCAAAGTGAGCAAGGCCCGGGCAAAGTCCGCCGCCTCCGCCTAGCGGCGCAGCTGCCGCCCGAGCGGATCGCGACGCCTTATCCCCGCGGATCGCGGCAAGGACCTTTCGAGATGCCTTCGGACCCCGCTCCCAAAACCCCGGCCCAGATCGCCGCCGTCGGCGAATTCAAGCGCATGATGCTCTGGATCGCGGGCATCGCGGTCGTCATGGTGATCGCGTCCCTCTGGGGCCTTTCCCGCTATATGACGCTCACCCCGCCCATGGTGCTGGCGGTGGTCGGCGGGGTCTTCTTCTCCGTGCTGCTGGGGTCGGGGCTTTTCGCGGCGGCCTTCTTCTCGAACAAGAGCGGCCACGACCAGTCGGTCAGCGACGCGGGCCGTAGGCCAGGCGAAGGATAAGGGCGAAGGCTAAGCGGCGGGGCGGACCCCGGCTTCAGCCGGGGCTGTGCATCAGGTCGGCCTCGGCCTCGTCGGCCATCTCGTCATAGGTTTCGGCGACTTCGAGCAGGGTGCCCGCACCCACCTTCTCGCCGTAATGGTCGGCCATGGAGCGGGCGCGTTCCGCCAGTTCTCTCCAGTGCCGTATCTGTCGTGGCGTTGCCACTCTCGCGCTCTCGTATCAGGGGTTTTTGCCGTGCTGTTTCGGGGGCGCCAAAGGGGGGGCGCCAGACGGGGGGGCCAGACGAAGGCCCCGCCCGCGAAGGCGGGGCCTGGCGGAAAGCGACGTCGAAGCCGTTCAGGCCCAGCCCCGGGGGGACGTTCCGGTTTCTGGAGGTCCCGCGCGCCGCCTTCCACGTCCGATGAAGAAAAGGGCCTCGCGCGTGAGGCCCTTTCCCTTAGCCGATCAGGCGTTGCGCTTGCGGCGCAGCGCGCCCAGGCCCAGGAGGCCCATGCCGAGCAGTGCCAGCGTGCCGGGTTCCGGAACCGAGCCGAAGGCGATGTTGTCGACTTCGAAATTCGGCTGCGACGACGCCAGGAGAACGGTGTCGTACTGCGGAAGATTGAAGATGTTGACGTAGTTGTTGGTGTTGAGGCCGATCTGGTTGCCGTTCGCGTCGTTGCCGGCGGCCACGTCGGTGCCGGTGATCGTCGCGACGGTGACGCCGCCGCTCAGGAAGGTCAGGACGTTGTAGCTATCCATCGAGCCCCAGTAGAGGCCGAAGTAATCGCTCGACGGGCCGGTGATGGCCATCGTCTCGGTGCCGGTGAAGGTGGCCGGGCCGCCCGCGATGAGATAGTTGGTGACATCGCCGAAGGGCGCCGCGTTCTGGCCCGAGGACGAGCCGATGACGACCTGGCCCGCGCCGGAGAAGTTCACGCCATTGCTGCTGAAGTTGCCGCTGAGGGGTGCGGCGAAGGAATTGAAGTCGATGACGGTGGTGCCGCCGACCGAGGTGGTGAGCCCGCTGCCGTCGCCGGCCGGGGAGCCGCCGACCGTCACGGTGAAGGCCTGTGCCTGGGATGCGCCAGCGGCGACCAGGGCAAAGAGCGCCGTGGTGGCGAGCATCGTTTTCATGAAGGTTGTCATTAGTCATCGCCCTGTTGTGATCGACCCTAAGCGGTCTGTCCCGAAAGACCGCACTTATCGTGCCAAGGGGGCGGTTCTTAACTATAACAACGCGCTAGCAGGCGGCGGCGGAACCGGCTGTAAGCCTTACCGTCAGCGCTGGCGGTAAAGGCTCAAGCTTGCGCGAGCGTGACCGCGCCGAAGAGGCTGGGGGAAACGAGCATCCGCCCGGCCTTGTCGCGCGCCCAATAGATCGGCTCGTCCGGCAGGCCGCGCGGCCATTTCACCGCCCAGGCGTCGTCCAGCAGGTCGATCGCGAATTCCACCAGCGCCGATCCCTCCGGCCGGTCGGAGCGGCGGGCTTCCTGGACGATGTAATTGACGGCGATGAGCAGCGTCCGCACATCCACGCCCCTCCAGGTATAAAGGACGGTCAGGGCGGATCTTACGCGCTCGGTCTGTGTGGTCATTAAATCTAGATGGGGTATTTCCCGGGAATAGCCAGGAATACCAAGAAGCGCCGGAGGGGCCGGAGCGGAGGCTCCGACCCCAGGACTTGCGGCTCGACCTATTTCTTCGCGGTGTTGTTGGTCTTGCCATGGGCGGCCGTGGACGCCTTATGGGCCTCGTCGGAATGGCCGCGCGCCTTGGTCGAATGCTCCTTGGCTCCGGCGTCGTCCTTCTTCTCGTGGCTGGACGCGGCGGCGCGATGGGACTTCGCCGCGTTCTCGTGGTGCTCGGCGGCCTTGGTATGTTCGGTTTGGGGCATGCTGAAAACCTCACAATTACATTGCCGGCTACTTGCCGGTATAAATAAACACGTCACAAACGTCACCGTTCCTTCCGAGTTGGATAAGGGTCATTAAATTCCTGAAAGAATCAATTCGGGAACTTCCTTGACGGTTGGAAATTTACTCGCGTTTTGACGTATCTTTGTTTTGTGATGCATGGTCTAAGCGCTGTGACTTGGCGTATTTTTAGATATTCCCTTGGAGAGGAGCCGACATGCGCGGATCGCCACGCAGCCTGATGTTGAGCTGGGCGAACAGGGTCGCGGGCTGGTGGACCCAGGCGGCCCTGGTCACCTTCCGCAAACAGCAGGCGGTCATGACGAAAGAGGCGGTCAAAGCCCTGATCCCCAAGACAGCCCTGACCCCCAAGACATCGCGGGCGTCGCGCAAGGCAAGACGGCGCAATGCCGGCTCGCGACCCAAATAAAGCGCGCGGCGGTCACACGATCGACTTCGGACGAGCGCAACCTGTGGCCGCCTATTAAATAATCACTCACCCCAAGGGGCCGTATTCTTTCCCGACACATGACTCCGAGGGGGCTGTTTCACCCTCATTTTCCTTAATCCGCCGCTAAGACATGTGTCATTTTGGGCATGCGCCGCCCCGAACCATGGCCAATTTAGGTCCCGGCAAGCGAGCGCGCCCGGACCCGTCCGCACGGACCTTTTGCTCGGGAAACGAGATGATCATGGCAATCCATTGTGTGCGTAAGGAAGGCGGCTATGTCGTCGGCCGCTTCGCGCTGATCGCGAAAACGCTGGACGAAGCGATCCGCGAAGCCGCCGGGGCGGCCTCGGAATTCGACCTCTGGGAGGATTCCCGCCGGCTCTACAGCCACCCCTGCGACGCGGGGCGGGAGAACGCCGCCGGATCGGGCGGGAAGCGGCATTGAGGAGGGGCGATCCCTTCGCTCATGACCTCCGAGCTTGAAATCTTTCAGGCCGCTGGCGACTTCCTGGGCGAGCATGGCCCGAGGGCGGTCGAGATCGCGCGCGACAAGGCCTTGAGCCTGCTCGACGCCGACGACTGGGGCGCCGCGACCTTCTGGTGCCGCATCGTGGTCGCGCTCGAAGTTCTGAAGAAACCGCAGATCGGGCCGCCGTCGTGAGCCCGAAATTTCCCGGCACGGATTGGTCCGAAGAGCGGGCGGGGGTCTCGCATCTTCTCCATTACCGCTGCTATCTCCTGGACGACCGGGGCGCGATCCGCCGGGGCGCCAACCTTCAATGCGCCGACGACAGCCAGGCCCTGGCGCGCGCCCTGGAACTCTCCGGCGGCCAGCCTTTCGAGGTCTGGCAAGGGGTGCGGCGGGTCCATGTCTCCCCACCCGGTAAGCCGCGCGAGGAAGTTTAGCCGGCTTTCGGCTGGTCGATGGGCGCCCGGCCGATCTGCGCCTGGCCGATTTGCGCCTCCACCGCCGCGAGGAGGTCCCCGCCCGTGAAGGGCTTGCTCAGGGTGGCGTTCGCGCCCAGCTTGCCGGCGGCGTTGAGATAGGCGGTGCTGCCGATGCGGCCGCCGCCGGACATGGCGATGATGCGGATCGCGGGGTTCTGCTGCCGCACGACGATGATGGTCTCGATCCCATCCTTTTCCGGCATGATGATGTCGGTGAGCAGGAGATCGAAGGGCATCAGGGCCAGGGCTTTCAATCCCTTCTCCCCGTCGCCCGCGTGGATCACGTTGTGCCCGACCTTCTTGAGCAGCCGCACGATGGTCGCGACGATCAACTCGTCGTCGTCGAGCACCAGGATATTCGCCATCAGGTCGTCTCCTCGTCGAGCGCCACGCGCAGGTGTTGCGCGAGTTCCGCTTCCAGATAGGGTTTGCTCAGAAGCCGGTCCCGGGGGCCGAGCCCGCTCAGGCCCGCCACGGTCAGGCCGGTATAGCCCGAGGTAAAGAGCACCCGGAGCCCCGGACGGAGCTTGCGGGCCGCCGTGGCCAGCTCGCTGCCGTTGAGCCCGCCGGGCATGACGAAATCGGTGAAGAGCAGGCCGACCGGCCCTCCTTCCTGGAGCCGCTCCAGCGCCTCCTGCCCGTTCTGCGCCTCGATGACCTGATATCCGAGCCCGCGCACCTGTCGGCTGACCGAGCGGCGCACCAGGGCGTCGTCTTCCACCAGCAGGATCGTCTCGCGGCCCTGCCTGCCGGGCTTGGCGGCCAGGGCGGCGGCAGTGGCGGCGTCGGGGGCGGGCCGTGTGCCGCGGGCGCCGTCCAGGGCGGGCAGGTAGAGCTTGATGGTCGTGCCGATCCCGACCTCGCTATAGATCTTGATATGCCCGCCCGATTGCCGGACGAAGCCATAGACCATGCTGAGCCCGAGGCCCGTTCCCTTGCCGACCTCCTTGGTGGTGAAGAAGGGATCGAAGGCCTTGGCGATCACCTCGGCCGGCATGCCCGTCCCGCTGTCGGACAAGGCGACGAGGACGAAGGGGCCAGGGATCACCTCGGGATTGACGGCGGCATAGGCGTCGTCGAGGGTGACATTGGCCGTCTCGATGATGATCCGGCCGCCGCCGGGCATGGCGTCCCGGGCGTTGTTGGCGAGATTGAGGAGCGCCGCTTCCAGCTGCGCGCCATCCGCGATCGCGGTCCGGAGATCGCCGCCGAGGTGGGAGACGATCTCGATATCCTCGCCCAGCGTGCGGTGGAGGAGGTCGATGACGCGGCCGACCAGCCGGTTGATCTCCAGCGGTTCCGGGGTCAGGACCTGACGGCGCGAAAAGGCGAGGAGCCGGCTCGTGAGATCGGCGCCGCGCTGCGCCGCCAGCACGCAAAGCCCGGCCAGTTCCTGATGCTCGCCGTCGAGTTCCTCCGCCAGGGCCTGGGCATTGGCGAGGATGACGGTCAGGAGATTGTTGAAGTCATGGGCGATGCCGCCGGTCAATTGCCCGACCGCCTCCATCTTCTGCGCCTGCTGGAGCTGGGCCGCCAGCGCCCGCTGCCGCTCCTCCGCCGCCTTGGCCGCGGAGATGTCGGCGACGATGGTGATGGCATGGGTGAAGATCCCGGCCTCGTCGCGCTGGGCGGCGAAAGTGACCTGGCACCAGATCAGCCTGCCGTCCTTGGCGATATATTTCTTGACGAAGCTGCCGGTGGCGGCGTCGCCCTCGACGATCTTGCGGAAACGGGCGTCGGTTTCCTCCCGATCATCGGGCGCGGTGAGGTCCAGCATGCTCCGGCCCTGGATCTCCTCGCCGTCGTAGCCGAGCAGGCGGCAGAAATACTCGTTGGCCATGAGGAGCCGGTTCTGGGGCGAGACATGGATGATCCCGATCGGCGCGATGTCGAAGGTGGTGCGGTAACGCATTTCGCTGTCGCGCCGCGCCTTGCCGGCCCGTTTGGCCGCGGTGATGTCGCGCAGGATCTTGGAGGCGCCGATGACCCGGCCCGTGGCGTCGTGGATCGGCGAGACGGTGAGCGACACATCGATCACCACGCCGTCCTTGCGCCGCCGCTGGGTCTCGTAATTCTCGATCCGCTGGTCGCGGCGGATCTTGTCCAGAACCTCCTCCTTCATGTCGGCGAGGGCGCCGGGGGCGGCAAGCCTGAAGATCGACTGGCCGATCATCTCCTCGGCGGCATAGCCGAAGATCCGCTCCGCCGCCTTGTTCCAGGTCGTGACGACGCCCTCGAGGGTCTGGCTGATCATGGCGTCGGCGGAGGAGGAGACGATGGCTCCGAGCAGGGTCTGCGTTTGCCGCAGGGCGTCCTCGCGGAGGTGCTGGTCGGTCACGTCCTGGCGGGTGCCGACGACCCGCAGCAGCTTGCCCCGGCTGTCGAAGAAGGCCTGGCCTTCGACCCGGATCGACCGGGTCTCGCCATCCGCGCGCAGCAGGCGGACATCGACGCCCGCCGGCGACTTGCCCTGGCGCAGTTCCTCCTCCCAGGCCTTGAGCCGGGGGCGATCCTCCTGGTGGATCATCGCCTTGTTGTTTTCATAAGTCGGGGTGAAGGTCTCGGGCGACACCCCGTGGATCCGGTACATGTTGGGCGACCAGGACAAGGTTTCGGCCTCGAAGTCCCGCACCCAGTTCCCGAGGTTGGCGATCTCCTGCGCCCGGAAGAGAACCGCCTCGCCTTCCCGGAGCGCCGCCTCCGCGCGGTCGCGCTGCCGGGAGTGTTCCGCCAGGAGCCCGGCGGTGGCGTTAACCGCCTTGGCCACGTCGTCGATCTCGCGCACCGCCGAGGGCGGGCAGGAGGCGGGCTCGCCGCGCCCCAGCGCCAGCGCCGCGCGGGACACCGCCTACATCGATCGCCGCATGTTGCGGCTGATCGCCAGGGCCGCCGCAAGACCCGCGCAGAGCAGGACGATCCCGGAAATCGCGACCCGCTCCAGGGAATCGTAGAAGGGCTTGTCGAGATCGTTCCGGGGGACGGCGATCACCACGGACCAGCCCGAAAAGGCGGACCGTGTGAAGCCCGTATAGGTCGGCGTTCCTTCCGGGATGGCCGCTTCGACGACCGCCTCGTCGGTTTCCTTCATCCGGGCGGCGAGGAGGGAGCCGACCGGCTGGCCCAGCCTATCCGTCAGCCCGTGATTGCGGCCGATCACCTTCCCCGCCCGGTCGAGCACCGTGACGGTCCAGTCGCTGGCGATGCGCCTTCCGTCGAGCAGGGTGCTGATCTCCTGCGCCGGGACGGTGAGGCTCAGGGAATAGCGCGCCTGGCCCTCGACGATCACGGGCAGGATCGCCGAGATCTGATAGCCGCCGGTGCTCTGGTTGACGAAAAGATTCGATATCTGGGGCTTGCCGGTCTTCAGCGCCTCGATGATGGAGACGTTGGTGATCATTCTCGGGACCGGCGCGCCATAACCTTCCCGCGTATTGAACAGCGGCTCGCTGTCCTTGTCGCAGAGCACGATCCAGCCGCGATGCTGCCGGCCCACCTGCTCCGCGCTGGTGTAGAAGCCCGCGATGTCGCCGTCCCGGAGCGTCTGGAGGATGCTCAGCACCGACAGCGCGCTGAGGCTCGCTTCCAGGCTCCGGTCGACGGTCGAGGAGACGGCGCGGGCGACGCCGAGGATCTGCCGCTCGCTGACCTGGCGTTCCTGCGCGTGGAAGGTAATCATCGTATAGACGCCCAGCACCAGCGCCGGCACGAGGCAGCAGGCGATGACCAGTATCACGTAAAAGTTGAAGGGCCTTTGCCGTTGCGAAAATATCCTCATCCCCATGGCGCCCCCGCGCGCCGGACTTTTTAGTCTTAGGGCAAATATTACTTCGTCGTTATTATACGCGTATTATTTTTGTCAAAGATAATTAATGCAGGAATTATTTTAGATATTTAACGCCCTGCGACAGATATTGGGCGACGGAGGCCTTCGTTTGGGGCTGCCGGCGATCTTTCGGCGCTGCTGGCTTTTTGCCAGCCTCGCCGCCGAATACGGCGGGGCCGCGCGAGGTCGGGACGGGCGCCGCGAGCTGGCCCAGGACCTGCTCACCATTCGCCGCGCAGGCTGTGGCGCGACGAATGGTGAGCGCCCGCCCCGACGCCCCCTATTTCGCCGTCTGCCGCTTCAGGTTCATGCCGCTGCCCTTGATCCAGGCGCCGTCGCGGGTCAGGACCTGGTTGCCGCCCGGCAGCTTGACGATCACCTTGTCGCCGTCGGTCTCGTAGTCGGCGGCGATGGTCTGGTCCTTGAAGACCGTGACATAGACCTTGCTGCCGCTGCGGAACTCGAGCTTGGCCCCGTCGCCGCCGGGCTCGGCGAAGACCGCGCCGGAGAGCGGCAGCTTGGCGAGGCGCGCGTCCTCCTTCTGCACCGCCTCGACGATCTCGGCCCGGCGCTTCGATGCCGCGTCGAGATATTGCGAGCGCACCGAGGCGTCGAGGGAGCCGACCGGCCCGCGCACCTGCTCCAGCGCGCCGTCGAGCGCGGTCAGCCCCTCGGCGGTCGCGGGCATCTCGCCCAGGGCCTTGTTGAACGTGACGAAGGCCGCCTTGCCGATCTCGGTCGCGCGCTTGGTGGCCGCCTCGCGGAAGCGCTGGGCGGGGGCGGGACCGGCCAGGGTTTCGAGGCCGCGGCCGGTGTTGTTCTTGAAGGTGTCGATCTCGCGCAGGCCCGCCAGGGTGTCGGGGAACGGGTCGAGGCGCTTGATCTGCTCGTCGGCGACGGCATTGCCGATCTCGTCGCGCCGCGCGGCCAGCCTGGTGTTGAGCGCGGCCACCCGGTTCGCCGCCAGCAGCGCGCGGACGGGGCTCGCCTGCTCGGCGCGCAGGGCGTTGAGGCCCTGTTCGTTGGCGGGGGCGTTGTTGATCTGCGCCAGTTCCTTGGCGGCGAGGTCGTCCTCGATGGCGTTGCGGCGGGCGGCGCCGGCCAGGTCGAGATCCGCGAGCTGCGCCGGGGTCAATCCGCCGGTCAGCTCCAGCTTGTTCTTCTTCACGGCGTTGTCGAGGAGGCGCAAGCCATCGGGCGTCATCGGCACCGCCGCCAGGGCGTCGCCGGCGTCCTTCATCGCCCAGCGGCGCAATTCCTCCGCGCGCTTTTCGAGCGGCGGGAAGAGCGGATCCCAGGCGGCCGTCGGCGCGTCGTTCAGCGCGGTCACGAAGTTCTGGGCGTGGGTGTGGACGGGGCTCCAGCCGTTGACGCGGGTGGAATGGTCCTTCAGCTCCTGCAGCACGCGCTTGATCCCCGCCGCCGTGCCGTCCTTGGCGTCCGACAGGATGGTCAGGACCACCACGGCCGGGCGCGAGGGCTCGTCCTGCAGCAGCGTCTTGTGCCATTGCTCCAGCTTCTGCTGGTTGCCGGCGATGGCGCCGGTGGTCTGCCGGATCGCGCCGACGCCGGCCCAGGCGGCCTGGAGGCCCTGATAGGTGACGGTGTCCTTGGCCTTCTTCGCCTGGTTGCCGCAATCGGTGATCAGCTTGCTGGCGGCCGCGACATCGTCCGGCGTCCAGGCGAGGGCGGGGACGCCGAAAAGCTGCTGGACCTTGGGACCGGCCAGCGCGGTGGGAATGGTGATCCGCCCCTCGGCCTTGTTGATCGGCGTCGCCTGCTTCAGGTCGACCTCGCGACCGAAGGCGGCGAGATCGGCGCAGCCGGGCGACTTGATCGCGGCGGCCTCCCCCGCGGTGGGGAAGACGAGGGAGGCGAGGCCGACAGTGGCGATGGCGAGATCGCGAAGGGAATTTGGCAAAGGGGCACCTTATCGAAAGAGAGGTTCGCGCCCCCTAACAGCAAGTAACGGACCACCCCACCTTTCGGGCGGGTTGCGGGACCGCAGTGAAGAGATCTGTAAAACCGGCCGACAGCCGGGCATCTGTCCGAGAGGCCTAGAACCGCATCCCGAGATAGCGGCAGGCTAAGGTGCCGAAGAAGGGGATCGTGGTGACGACGGCCATCTGCGTCACGCTGCCCTCTGCCGCGACCACCGCCAGGGCAAGCGCGGCCCAGGCGACGAAGGCCGTGGCCAGGATCGCCAGATAGGCGCGGTCGGCGCGGCGCGGCGCGGTGGGGACGGCCGCGCGCGGCTCGGGCAGCGCGCGCGTCGGTGAGAGCAGGAGCAGCGGCGGTTCCTGTGCGCGCGGTCTTTCATCGATCTCGAAGGTGTCGATCCTGACGATGCAGCGCCGGATCTCGACGGAGCGGACCAGGGTCTCCGGGACGCTGCCGCTCCGATCCCGTCCCGCCATTGCCCCACCGACGCTTTTCATCTTGCCTCTCCATCGCCTGACGGCAATCGAGCTGAAGTATCGCAAGTAATATGCCAGGGGCGTGAAAGTTATTGATTTAGATGATTTGCGATTTTGGAAAGTAATACTTGTAATGATTGCGAACAGGGGAAATACCCGGAGTTCCGCCCAGGGGAAATCCGGGGCCGGCGTCGCATCGCCGCCGCGACATTTCCGCCGGTTGACCGGGAGCGCCGGGGCCGGGGATAAAGCCTTCGTTTTTCGGGGAAATTTCCCCCTTCAGCCGCGAAAGAGCCGGTCTTCCATGGATATTTCCCAGATCCCCGTCGGGCGCAATCCGCCCCACGACGTCAACGTCATCGTCGAAATTCCGCAGGGCGGGGCGCCGGTCAAATACGAGCTCGACAAGGCCTCGGGCGCGATGTTCGTCGACCGCTTCCTCCATACCGCGATGTTCTATCCCGGCAACTACGGCTTTGTGCCGCATACGCTCTCCGACGACGGCGATCCCATCGACGTGCTGATCGTCGGCCAGGTGACGGTGGTGCCGGGCGCGGTGGTGCGCTGCCGCCCCATCGGCGCGCTGCTCATGGAGGACGAGGGCGGCCATGACGAGAAGATCGTCGCCGTGCCGGTGGAGGAGCTCCATCCCTTCTATACCAGCGTCCGCAGCTACCGCGACCTGCCCCCCATCCTCTGCGAGCAGATCGCGCATTTCTTCAACCACTACAAGGACCTGGAAAAAGGCAAATGGGTCAGCGTCACCCGCTGGGCCGAGGCGGAGGAAGCGGCCGACCTGATCACGGCGGCGATGGCCAGGAACGGGTGAGGGGGGCTCGAAATAGGGCGATGCCCGCCGCTCCAACCTTTCTTATTCGTCATGCCCGGACTTGATCCGGGCATGACGAATTAGGATTAAACCGGACACCCCCTGGGGCAAGTCCGGGCATGATGAGCGAGCTGGGTATTCTGCACTTCCATCTCGAAGCGCATTGTCGAAAGAGACAGGCCCCGCCCCCTCTTGCCTTCGCCGCAGCCGCCCGATAAACTCATCGGCGATGGGGATGGAGTTCCCCGAAACCGCCCGCGAGGGCTGATGACTCCTACCGCGAAATTGGCGGTAGGGGTGCGTCCGAAGCAACCCGCCGCCGGCGGGCTTTTTCTTGCCCGTTCACTCAGAAGGCCCGTTCATCCAGAAGGAACGCGCAATGTCCTTTGCCACCTGTCTCATCGTCATGCTCGGCGGCGCTCTCGGCACCCTCGCGCGCTATGTCGTCTCGGTGCTGGCCGAGCCGTGGAGCCGCGAGTTGCCCTGGGGCACCATCCTCATCAATGTGTCGGGCTCGCTGGCGATCGGGTTTTTCGGCACCCTGACGCTGGCCCAGGGCCGCTATCCCGTGTCGGAGAACCTGCGGCTCTTCGTCATGATCGGCTTCTGCGGCGGCTATACGACCTTTTCGTCCTTCAGCCTCCAGACCCTGGACCTGCTGCGCGGCGGCGCGGTTGCCCGGGCGAGCCTCAACATCGCCGCCTCGGTGGTGCTCTGCGTCGCGGCCGTGGCGCTGGGGAGCCTGGCGGCATCGCAGGTCAACGGCGGCGCCACCCAGGTCGCGCAGCTCTCCATCGAGGAGGACGCCTAGCGCCGTCCGCGATGCCGCCCCCCTGGACAAGGGGGATCGCCCCCGACATGCTGCTCCGGATCCCCGCACCCCGGAAGAGGCCCCCGCCCCCTTGACCCATCCCAAGCCCGGCGGCGACGCCCTCGATTTCCAGCGCGGCTATACCGGCCTCATCGGCCTGCGCTTGGTCGACTGGCGCGAGGGTTTCGCGCGGATGGAGATCGCGGTCGAGGACCATCACCTCAACGTCCAGGGCGTGGTCCATGGCGGCATCCTCGCCACCCTGATCGACGCGGCCGGAGGTTTCGCGGGCGGCTATTCGGGCGACAGCGGCTTCGGCCTGCCGCGCGTGACCTTGTCGCTCCAGGTGAATTACATCGCCTCGGTGGGCGAGGGGGTCCTGAGCTGCACCGCCCAGCGGCGCGGCGGCGGCCGGCGCAGCTACAGCTCCACCGCCGAAGTCACGAGCGCCGAGGGCGGGCTGCTGGCCACGGGCCAGGTGGTCTACCGGCTCTTCACGCCGGCGGCGGGCGGGGCCGCTTAGGGGAGATGGTCGGCCGGCAAATCCTGGCCGCGGCGGCCGTCTTGTTCGCGCTGGCGGTCCTCGCCGCGCCGCTTCGGGCCGCGCCGGAGGATTGGCCTTATCTCGACGGACATTTCGACGGTGTCCGCCTCGACGCGACGCGGGACGCGCCCCGCCTCCTCCGGCGGGAATGGCGGCGGATCGTGGACGGCGTGGCGGCAGGCCTTAAAGATCGCCCGATAGCCGAGGGCGGCGAAGAGTTCATCTCCGCCGACGAGTTGGATTCGTGGAAGCTCATCCCTCTCGATGGGCGGATTGTCGCTGTTGCGGTCAACTATTTGTCGGCTGGCACGGCTTTCCTCCTGGGCCGCGACGGCAAGGGAGACTTTCGCCCTCTGTGGAGTCTCGACGAGGCGAGGAAGCGTGCGCCCCGCTTACCGGGGATCATTGCGTCCTGGGCGGCGGAGAACGCAACAAACTCCTGCCGTTTAAGAGGAGGATGGAAGTATGGGGGCTGTGGGCCTTTGTCCAGCAACGTCGGGCGGTTGGCGCCCGCCCGCGACGGCAGCCCGCGCTTCTACGTTCTTGGCACCTATGTCCAAGAATGGGGAGCCACCTCCAGCCGGCAATTCACCGCCTGGGCATGGCGCCAGGGAAAGGCGGAACTCCTTTATCGCGGCGTTTATCATTACATGTACGAAAAAGACGAGGACGACCTCTTCGCGGACGGTCTGATACGGCTTCGCGAAAAGCATGGGTTTAAGGCCTTCATCGCCTGCGGCGCTTGCGAGGGGCGGCAGATGTATCATCGGTTACGCGACGAGGGCGACCGGATCGTCGACCTGGGGCTGACGAGCCTTGTGCCGGACCTCGATCTGGTGGACGCTTTCCTGGCGCGGATTCTGGCGGGCAAGCCCAGCGCCGACCTGGCGGAGGAAAGCGTCGCCGCCCGCGTGAAGGGCGGGGTCGCCCGGCTTCGGGCGGCGGGCGAGATTTCGGCGGACCATCCCTCCTTCGGCATGTACCTTGACAGCAAGGTGACTGAGGCAGGCGCAGGAAAGCGGCTCTGCCTCGCGACCGACGCGGCCTCCTATGTCTTCACGATCGCACCGGGGCCGCGCCTCACGGCGGTTGAAGACCTGCAAGGCTCGACCTGCGGCGGGGATTGAGGAGCGGGGGCCTGGAGGCGCTTATCCATCCATCGTCATTGCGAGCGCGAGCGAAGCAATCCAGGTGCTGCCACACGCGATATTCCCCTCGCGGTGAAGCGGGGCTTCACCTGTCGGGCGCGGAAACCAAGTTTCCGCGGACCCGAAAAAAGCCCCCAAGTTTGACACCGAATGAACCTAGGCCCGGGGTCTAGGGTTTTCCTCTCCGGAGGATCTTGCCATGCAGCGCTCCACGGTTACGGTTGCCCAGATGCTTCGCCAGTTCGAGCGGTGGGATTGCGCGGATGTGCGCGACATCATCGACGATCTTGGCGCCCTCGTCGCCGCCGCCCGCGCCCTGCCGGAAGAGTCGGGCGGGCGGCTCCTGGCTGAGGCCATGGACCTTCTCGACAAGGCCTGCGCGCGCCATTGGCCCCATACCGCGATGGACGGGATCACCTATTGGGCGGCCGACCGCCAGGGGCGGCTGATCGTCTCCTCGGGGCTTTTCAAGGAGCCCCGGATCCTCGGCGGCCTGTCCTCGACCGAGCTGGATTAGCGGCTTCCCGAAGGGTCGGCCTTCCGCGAAGTCGCCGTTCCGGCCGCCCAGCCCCCCGCCCGTTTCTGCGCCGCCATCAGGCGGGCGAGTTCATCGTCGGTCAGATCGCCGATCTTCTCCTTGCCGGTAAGGCCCGACCACATGCGGATTTTGGCCTGGTATTGGTCGAGCGCGGCGCTGTCCTGCTGCGGAGCCCAGACATCCTCCGCCGCCTGATCCACGGTAAGATCCCGATAGGCCTTGGATTTGAGCGTTGCCTTGGCGGGCGTCTTGCCTGCCTCGCCGCGCGCGTCGGGCAGTTTTTCGGTCTTTTGGGCGGTGATCAGAACCGGCGTCCGGTGGAAGGCGGTATGGGCGTGGTAGAGCGTCCCGGTGATCGCCACCGGACGGCCGATCCAGCCGTCGCCCTCGGGATAGCCCTTCATATAGACGATATGGAGGTGCCGGACATCGCGGGCTTCTTCGTTGAGCCCGGACCCGTCCTCCCGGGCGTTGACGCAGATCGGGCGGGTAAGATCGAGAAACCAATAGACGACCTTCTCATCGAGGTCGGGCGTATCGCCGAAATTGGGCGGCCCATAAGCTTGATGCCGCGAAATCTTGCCCTTGAGCGTGACCACCGCCGGCTCGTAGTCGAGGCATTTCTTGCGCGCCGCCAGCGCCGGATGGCTCAGCGCCAGAAGGACGAGAACCGGGAGAAGGAAGGCGTGGCAGAGGATCCTGGAGAGGAAAGCGCGATCTTGTTTCATGGTCTTCGGGTGTTCCGTCACGGCAGTTTCTCGATCTTCTGAGCGTCGATCAGCACGCTTGTGTGGTGGCGCGGATTGAAGCCGACCCACATTGTGCCGGTGATCGCCACGCGATGTCCGACCAACCTGGCGTGTTTCGAATAGCCGGGCTCGGAGTCGACGATCTGCAACTGACGGATGTTTTCCATGTTCTCCGGATTGGCGGAATTGAATCCCGTCTGGCCGAAGATGCAGATCGGACGGTCGAGATGGAGACTCCGATAGTGCACGAGCTTGTCCTGGGACCCCTCGTCATACATCGGCGGTTCTAACGCGGCGTGCCGACGGATGACTCCGGTGAGCCTCACGACGGCGGGCTCGTATTCCAAGCATTTTCTCTCGCGGGCGAAGGCGGCGTCGGGAGGAGCGAGGCCCGCGAGGATCAAGGCAATCGCCATGAAAAGGCGGCGCATCCAGCTATTCCTTCCTTCGTGAATAGGTGACGGTCCCTATTTCTGAACCGTCCTTCTTTTTTCCTTCCTGACGCCATTGGGCGGCCATCAGGCGATCCATTTGTTCGTCGGTTAGGTCGCCCAGTTTTTCCTTGCCGGTAATGATCGGCCCCCATCGATTGGTCCGGTTTGAATGTTAGTGGATGGTTGGTTTAGGGTCTAGCGCGGGCGGCGTAGCTGGTCGGGATTGCGCAGCCGACCGCGCGGCAAGAGCTGGGACAAAAACCTCCGGGGCTGGTGGCTTGGAGCCGAGCGATCCATGCGGGCGAAGAGTGTTGTAAT
>CANJCB010000060.1 GCA_947473305.1 Rhodospirillales bacterium | reverse complement strand
CGGCACCCGCCCCGGCATAGGTTTCTGTGTCGAGCATGGGCATGAGAAAGACGATCCTCCAGCACCTCAGGGTCTAAACTCCCGGGGGGTAGATGTCTCATCATCATTGGCACGGAGGGCTGGGCCGGCAGCGGAACCGAGGACCAGTACGGAAGCGCCTCATAGCGCATTTGCTCAGCAAAACTATTCACGAGGTGCCGATAGACTTGAAAATCCTCGGGCGACGGATCTGCATCAAGGAATTGCGTTCCCGCTAGCGGATCGGCCGAAGCCACGCTATCTCGCTCCGTACGCGAGATCACCGGCGTCAGCAGGCCGCGAAGCTCGTCTCTGAGCCTGGCGGCTTCGGCAACGTCGACCTTCAACTCCGGGTGGCTCGCATCGGCCTGGGCCGCTATGTCACGAAGCTTGTCGCCAAAGTCGGAAAAGAGCGCCTTCGCACGCTCGCGAACAGCGGGACCGGCAAGAAACTCGATCAGTTCTAGCAGTTGCGCGTGAGCGAGCACGCCACGCGCCTCCTCCCAGTGCGTGGTCAGAAGCCGATACGGTGTTGCGCTGAGAAGAAGGATCGATGGCGGAACCACCGAGCCCTCGGGTTCCAAAAGCGCCTTGAGAAGTGGATCTGTGTCCTTCTCATCGAGAATCTGTCGGTAGCGCTGAAACTCATCCAAGATGACCAGATCGGGCGGCTGGTGGCGCAGCGTCGCCAGCGCCAGGGCGCGACGAAGGCGCCCGACGAAGGTGGACGGCTTAAGGGGCTTAATCTTTCTCTCTGCGTCACCCTGCACCGCCAGATCAAGCATCGCGCGGACCGGCTCTCCAAATTCGGCGACCAACGCTTCGCGGAACCGCTGATGCAAATGAGGTGGCATGGGGGTGAGCTTTGCCTCTGCGTCCGCCACGGCCCAATCCCACGAACCGCGCGCGCTGAGCCGCAATAGGTCAGGATCAACGTCGCGGGCGAAGGTGGGATAGGTCCGTTCGAGCAACACCTTCAGGAACGCTCGCTCTTCCTTACGCCCTCCTGAGAGACGTGCGCGCGTGCCGGGAAAGGATGTCCCAGGTGTCAGCGCATAGATTAGAACTGGATTGTTCGGCCGCTTCGAGACCGCAATTAATGAAAGTCGATCCGGTGTGGCAGTCGCGGCCTTGCGTTGCTGATCGCCAAGAAAACCGACGACGCGGCCCTTGTTCTGGTGCGAGACCGCATGACCGTTGGCGATGTAGTAGATTACGAAAGGCCGGCGACCGTCATCGGACATACGGCGCGCCAGTTCCCTCGCAACGATCGTCTTCCCAAGACCAACTTCATCGGCGACCAGAAATCGTCGGCGACCCTGCAGCTCGGCGAAGGCCGCGAGCGCCGCATTGACGGCGGCTTCTTGGAACGGTTTCGGCGCGCTCACCGACGTTTGCCCTTGATCTCTGAGGTGCCGAGCCCGCTCCGGAGCTTGCCCCACAGAACATCAAAGCGTTTCAGCATCGCTGCAGTCTGCGGTTCCTCCCGATCGGCCTGGTCCAGTACAGCCGGTAAATACCGCGAGACCCTTCGCTCGATCTCACGGAATTTGTCTGGGTCACGAGCCCATGCCGCCAACATCTCCTCAAGGGTCGGCAGCGACGAATCGAATGTTGGGTTCTCTCCCAGACTTACTCGCGACTGCAAATCATCGCTTGTCCAGTCGCCTTCGCCCTGGCGCCCGTCATCCGCCAGCAATCCGGCCACCCAGAGGAGGAAACCTCTGGCGCCAAGAAAGCGGACGAACGCCGCACGATCGCGATCCTCCCCGAAAGGCGGCTCCGCCGGAGCCCGTTGCAGCCATGAAAGGCCTTTATCTCCACGGCTGACCCGCAAGCGCACGAACTCACTTCGCTCCGCAGGGACGACCGGTCCGAGATGCACCACGACTTGCTGTGCGGGCCACGCTACGGACTCGCCGTGAAGCGCGCCCACTTCCAGCAAGATATCAAACTCATCGGGATGCGGCCCGCCAGGATAGAGATCGGAGCGATGGGTGAGTCGCACCCCCTCGTCGTCGACGCTCAGCACCGCCGCCCATCGCGCCGCCACCTGAGTACGCGCCCGTTCGAGCGCCTCCTCTTCCAGGGCAGCCGTATCCGGCGAATATTCCATGCTGGGTGCCTCAACAAGCCGGGCCGAACCGAGAAGCGCCTTCAGCCCTTTCTCGATCAGCTCGGTGACGAGCAACTCAGCCGTCACCTCGGCGTTGCGTCCGGTCCAGGCGCGCATGGTGGCGTTCGCGCTTCCCAGCCATAGCGTCCGCTTGCGCCCGGACCGCATGAACAGCAGCTTGGCATGAAGACCGCGGCCTACCTCTTCTTCCTCATCTCCGTCCGATCCGACATTGGCGTCCGGTGCCGAGGGCTGCGGATCAGGTTCAGGATCGCCGATGGGATAATCAGGCGCGTCCAGCGCGAGCAGATCGTCGAACGCCCCCAACGTCGGGCCTATCCGCTCGATCTCGCGCATCGTCGTCAGCAGCACGCACCGTGCTGGTTTCGCACCCTTCGGTATTTGTCGGGACAGAAAGCTCGTGTCGACAAAGGGGCTCACAACCACGACTTCATCCGTTCCCGCCGGCGGATAGGGAATGTGCTGGTCGCCCGATCCGGCCGACCAGAGAATCCGCTCGACGCGCACACCTGCTGGTGGCCGCCAGGCCACCTTCGCGATCGTCGCCGCAAGGGAGGCTGCGCGCAGACCTTTGAGCGCGGCCCTGTCAGCCAGCGCTCGCGCCAGCTCGTCCACGCCGGGGATCGGAGCGCCGCCTTTCACACCAGAAACGAGCAGGAGTCCGATGTCGCGATTCACGCATTCGGTGAGATTCCGGCTTCCAATCCAGAGCCGCCAGCCGATCTCGCCATCTTCGCCGAGCGTCCGAACCAGCGCTGCCTTAGGGTGCCAGCTATGCGTTGCCTCGTCGAAATCGACTTCGCGTACGAACTGGTCTAGCACCGCCGCGATGCGCGGTGTCCGACGCATTTTTGCGAGGCGACCGCGCTGGATAACAATGCGCACCTTCCCGCGCAGCCGCTCGACCGCATCGGCGAAATCGGACGGACTGCCGCGGCCGGCGTCGGTGTCCTTGCCCGCAAGGGCGAGCAAGGTCGCACCGATTGACCCCAGATCCGCCGAATAGGACGCGAGCAAAGCCAGCTCGACGTTCTCGTCGGGCCCCGGACGCAGGCCCTCGAGGAACGAGAGCGCCGGCCAACTATCGATTGATCCGCTCATTCGGAGTCTGCCAGATCATTGAGGAGCGTGCTGACCTGCTCCCATCGATAGTGGAGCGGCCCCGCGAGACCATGTTCGTCGCTCGACCATTCAAGGCGCCGTGCGCGTCCGTTCGGCGTTAGCGCAAGCCGGGCGCGAGGCCCTTTGCGGGCTTCGGCCGCAGCATAGATGTCGAAGAGCGGGGCAGGATCCCCCGACTTCGACACCATCCAGTCTTTGGTGGCCGTCAAGACAATACGCAGTTTCGGCGGCAGCACGCCAACGTCCGCCTCGAGCGCATCGACGTCGAGCTTGGCTGCGACGGGACCGTGTTCTTCGACAACGACGGCCAAGTGCTCGCGATGCCGCGTCGACGTCTCCCGTTTGTCGGCGACCTGGACGATACGCTCCAGAAGCGCGTCATAGACGGCGCGGCCCACGCCCGCGAGGCTGGCCGCCTGCTGCGCGCGAACAAGCGAGGCTTGGTCGGCGCCGGCGACGGCGCGGGCCTCGGCGGACCACATCCCGGACGGCGCGGCGGCCTTAGTCCGAACCAATCGGGCGAGCAGCGACAGCTCATGGCGACCCACGGGGCGCAAACGCGCAAGCCGCTCGCGCAGAAACGCCGCTTCCGCAGTGGTCAGCCGAAGGGTGATGGGGCCGCCGCGCCAGCTGTCCGGCCGATCGGGGAGCGGCACGAATGGCGGGTCGAAACTGAGTAGCGGCTGACCATCGTCATCGGAGGCTTCGCCCCCGCCCTTCAGCAAGCGGTGCGCCTGCGCGCGAGGAATTGTCCGTCCATCCAGACGCAAGCGCAATATTCCCCAGATCGCGAGAGCATTCCAATACACCGTGGATGGAGGCTGGCTCGACGGCTTGGGGTAGACGCGGCTGCCGATCACCTGGGATTCGCCCGCGTCCTTAAGTCGGCCGGCGAGTTCTCTTTCGCGTTCTCGGAGCGCACGCACTGCGGCCGCTCCGGTCAGCCCTGCAAGATCCTCGAACAGCCAGGGCACAAAGACTGCGTAGCGAGCGCGGGTGTGCAGCACCGATGTGCCGGGAAAGAAGCGGTCAGCATAACGCTGATGGATCGTTAGGAAACCGATCTCGTCGCGCACGCCCATGGATTCTTCGTCCATTTGCGCCTTGGCGCGCGCCAGTGCTTCGCGCGACAGATAACTCCATCCCAAAGCGGGCTCGATTGGCGAGCCGCTTCTCCCGTGGGATGGTCTTATGGGTTGGCCCATGATGTTCACCCCCGTAAAGAGGACAAGGGCACCGCAGCCAACTTGTCACCGAAGGGCCCGAGATCGGTGGTGTCATACAGCACGACGCCAAAGGCAAACCGGTCCTTGCAGGCCTCGGCCAATTTGCGCAGCCGAACAAAATGGCCGGATTTCACCGTCGTCGCCGCGCTAAGTTCAATCCCCTCGATCATGCCATCGTCGCGCTCCAGCACGATGTCTACCTCGTGCTTCCTGATCATAGAACACTATGAGACCCTTCTGGGTTTTTGAACCGAATTTGAAACCAACGCCAAACGAGACCGATACAGGGGAAAGCCTTCCCCCTGGCCGGCGCCGGAGTCGCCGGCGCACCCCCATCTGCGGGGGCACCCCGCAACGCCCCGAGAGTGAGAGTGCGGACGGGGTTTTCGTGACGGGTTGAAGGTCGCGAGAGAGGCTCGCGGCGCCCGTCGCGGAGATCCGCGATGTCCAGACACACCGCTCGCGCCCGTTCCGGCCAGGACCGGACGAGCCTCTATGCCGAAATCACCGACAAGATCATCGCCGAACTGGAAGCCGGCCGTGTGCCCTGGGTCCAGCCCTGGGGAACGGCGGCAGCGAAGGCGCCGCTCGCCATGCCGAAGAACGCCACGACACAGCGCCGTTACTCCGGCGTGAATGTGCTCATTCTGTGGGGCGCGGTCATTGAGCGAGGGTTCGTCGGCCAAAGCTGGCTCACCTTCCGCCAAGCCTTGAGCCTCGGCGGCAACGTCCGCAAGGGCGAGCACGGCACTACCGTCGTCTATGCCGATCGCTTCACGCCAGAGGACGAACGCCGGCGGGCCGAACGCGACGGCGACGAGCCTGGCGCCATCCCGTTCCTCAAGCGGTTCACAGTGTTCAACACGGATCAGTGTGAGAACCTTCCTGACGGGCTGGTCACCGCACCGCCACCCGTGCCCTCGGGCATGATCCTGCCCGAAGCCGAGGCCTTGATCAGCGCAACCGGCGCAGATTTCCGCATCGGCGGCGACCGCGCTTTCTACAGCCCGGGCAGCGACTACATCCGAGTGCCGCGGCCCGACGCCTATTTCGAGCCGATCAACTGGCACCGGACGGCCCTGCACGAGCTCGGTCACTGGGTTGGACATCCATCGCGGCTGGCGCGCGATCTGTCGGGCGCCTTCGGCTCCGCCCTTTATGCCAAGGAAGAGCTTGTCGCGGAGATGACCAGCGCCTTCGTGTGCGCTTCGCTCGGCATCGTGCCGACCGTGCGCCATGCCGATTATCTCGGCTCCTGGCTGGACGTGCTGCGGGAGGATGATCGCGTCATCGTCCGAGCCGCCAGCGCCGCGTCGAAGGCAGCCGACTATCTGCTAGCGTTCCGGCCCGACCATATCGAGGCCAATGCGATGACGGACGAGCGGGAAGCGGCGTGATGGTTCCGTTCGGGTCTACGGAAAGCCGCCTTTCCGCGTCTGTGGCTTTCCGCGTCTGTGGCATCAAAGAGAGGAAGAGGAAGGCTGGGTTTTTCGTGACGGGTTGGAAGTCGAGAGAGAGTCTTTCGGCTGCCCGTCACGGAGAATCCAACATGGCTACCGCCGTTCAGAAGATCACTCTCAGCGCCTCGCGCGACATCCCCTTCAACAAGCTGGTGCTCAGCCAGGCGAACGTCCGGCGCGTGAAGGCCGGCGTCTCGATCGAGGAACTGGCCGAGGACATCGCCCGACGCACGCTCTTGCAGAGCCTCAGCGTCCGGCCGGTTCTCGACGCCGAAGGCCAGGAGACCGGCATGTTCGAAATCCCGGCTGGTGGCCGGCGCTTCCGGGCGCTCGAACTGCTGGTCAAGCAAAAGCGCCTGGCGAAGACCGCGCTGGTCCCCTGCGTCGTGCGCGAGGGTGGCATCGCCGAGGAGGATTCGCTGGCCGAGAACATCCAGCGAGTCGCGCTCCATCCGCTCGATCAGTTCCGCGCCTTCCAGGCGCTGCGCGATAAGGACCTTGGCGACGAAGAGATAGCCGCCCGGTTCTTCGTGACGCCGACCGTGGTGAAGCAGCGCCTGCGACTGGCCGCCGTCTCCGACAAGCTCCTCGACATCTATGCCGAGGACGGCATGACGCTGGAGCAGTTGATGGCGTTCACCGTCACCAACGACCATGCTCGTCAGGAGCAGGTCTGGGACGCCGTCTCGCGCTCCTACAACAAGGAGCCCTATTTGATCCGGCGCCAGCTCACCGAGGGAGCAGTCCGGGCCTCCGACCGCCGCGCGCAGTTCGTCGGCATGGATGTCTACGAAGTCGCCGGCGGCGTGGTCATGCGCGACCTCTTCCAGCATGACGATGGCGGCTGGCTGCAGGATCCGGCGTTGCTCGATCGGCTTGTGACCGAGAAGCTCCAGGCCGAGGCCGAGACGCTGCGGGCGGAGGGTTGGAGCTGGATCGCGGTCGCCACCGACTTCCCCTATGGCTACGCCGCCGGTCTGCGCCGCCTCACCGGCGAGACGGTCGAACTCAGCGAAGAGGAGAACGCCAGCTTCGCCGCGTTGAAGGCCGAACAGGACGCGCTTGAGGAGCAATACGCGCAAGCCGACGAGTTGCCCGACGAGGTCGATCAGCGCCTCGGCGAGATCGAGACCGCGATCGCGGCGTTCGAGAACCGGCCCGTCCGCTACGATCCGTCCGAGATCGCTCGCGCGGGCATCTTCGTCAGCATCGACAATGACGGGGCGTTGCACATCGAACGCGCCTTCCTCCGCCCCGAGGACGAAGCACCGGTCGAGCCGGTCCAGGGCGGCGATGGCGATGCACCGGAGGCCGTCGCCCGTGCGAGCGGCGCCGTCCACCGGGCCGTCATCACCATCGGCGGCGCGCCGACGGGTTCCGAGATCGACACGCCGGAGGAGGACGAGACCATCCGTCCGCTTTCGGATCGGTTGGTGACCGAGCTGACCGCCCATCGCACCCTGGCGTTGCGGGATGCGCTGGCAAGCGATCCACACATCGCCTTCCAGGCGGTGCTGCACGCCCTCTGCCTCAACGCTTTCTACCGCTACGCCTCGAACACCTGCCTCGAGATCACGGCGAAGCACTCCGGCTTCAGCGTGCAGGCGGCGGGGTTGGCGGAGACCGCCTCCGCCAAGGCGATCGATGCACGGCACGCGCAGTGGGCCAAGCAGTTGCCTGAAGCGCCGGCGGCTCTCTGGGACTCGCTGACGGCATTCGACAGCGACAGCCAAGCTGCGCTCTTCGCTCACTGCGCCGCCCTCACAGTCAATGTCGTGAAGGAGCCTTGGAACCGGCGTCCGGAGGCTTTCGCGCATGGCGACCAGCTCGCCCGGACCGTCAATCTCGACTTGGCCACCGCCGGCTGGGCGCCGACCGTCGATAACTACCTCGGCCGGGTTCCGAAGGCGCGCATCCTCGAAGCCGTGCGCGAGGCCAAGGGCGAGCAGTCGGCACAGCTCATCGACCACCTCAAGAAGACCGAAATGGCCAAGGAGGCCGAGCGGCTGCTTGCTGGCACGGGTTGGCTGCCGGAGCCGCTTCGTCTCGTCGAGGTCGCACCCGTCGCCGACGAGTCGACCGGCGAGTCCGAGGCGCTGCCGGACTTCCTCGCGGGTGACGAGGACGAAGCGCCCGCCGACGCCGACGAAGAGCCGGCGCACATGGTCGCGGCCGAGTGACTGTCGACGTGCGGGGTGGCTTCGGCCGCCCCGCACCCGTTTCTCTATGCAATTCCACCCGAAAGCCCGGCCATCGCGCCGGGCTTTCTCGCTTTCGGAGCCATGCCATGACCGAGCATTCCCCCATCACCCCAATAACCGCCCCGACGCTCACCGATTGGGACGTCCAGCGCGGCGAGCACGATCGCCTCAACGCCGAACTGCGTCCCACGAACAAGGCGGTCGTCTTCGACGCGCTCACCGCCGCCGGCCTCACCATCGTCACCGTCCGTTTCGACGGATATGGCGACAGCGGGCAGATCGAGGACATCGAAGCAAAAGCCGGCGACGATGTCGTCGCCCTGCCGCACGGCAATATCGAGATCGCCGCCGCCGTCTGGGGCCACGCTGACCCCGAACGGACGCAGATTTCCGTCCGCGACGCAATCGAGCGGTTGGCCTACGATTTTCTCGAGGAAACCCACGACGGCTGGGAAAATAGCGACGGGGCCTACGGCGACTTCATCTTCGACGTCGCCGAACGGACCATTACGCTCGACTACAACGAGCGGCACATGGAGTCCGATTATTCCCAGCACGTATTCTGAGGAGGTGACGATGGGACATTGTTTTCATCACGCGCTTTCCTCGGTGAAGAAATGGGGCGGCGCGGCCGAGGACTATCTGCCGCTTCACCAATGGTTCGACGAGTCGAAAGCCATCACCGCTGATTTTCGGCACCGCGCGTTGCGCCATCATGCCGAAGGCATCTTCATGCTGGAGCGCTTCTTCAGCCCGACGATCACGATCTCGACCGGCCGCGTGGTGCCGGTCCGGCTGATCGGCGAGCAGCATGTACGCGAAGACCTCGGCTTCATCCCGAGCTTCGCGGATTGGGTGCGCTGCATCCGTCCCGAGCCCTGGATGGGGCGCGCCCAGCCGATCCAATGCGACGTCGATCCATTCGCCGCCGCCGGCTGATCACTCTTCCACGTAAACGCAACGAAAAGCCCGGCCATCGTGCCGGGCTTTCGCATTTCTGGAGACCCGACATGGCCGACTACTTCTCACCCACCGTCATTCAGCAATCGGTCCCGATCACCGACATGACGCCGCTCGAACGTCTCTTGCTCAGCCTCATCTTCGATGCCGAGCCGGATGGCGAGGCGATGTACTTCAACACCTCTCTCGGTCCGAGCGACACTATCGGGCTTTCGATCGACGAACTTCGTGCGGCGTTCGATGCATCCGCAGGAATCGACAGCACGGCGACCACGTACATCGCCGAGCGCGTGGCGATCGCATCCACCGACGACACCGAGATCGAGATCGATTTCAGCGGCACATCCTGGGAGTTCATTTTCCAGGACATCGTCCGGCGCTCATCCACGCTCCGCTACGTCACCGCGGTTACGTCTTTCACCTGCTCGAAGATGCGGCCGGACGGCTTCGGCGGCATGGCGGTGCTGATCACGGCGGACGCGATTGTTGGCAAATCCACCAATGACATCCTCGAGAACTTCCTCGCGGAGAAGGAGGGAGATGCCGCCGATGACGGCGTGCATGTTCTGCTCCGCATCCGCGAAGACGCCGTCAGGCAACGGATCGGCCAGGCAATCGAGGCCGATCCCACGCTCACCCGTCTTACGGCCGACGCGGTCAATGACTCTGACATCCACGCCGGCTGTCTCGCCGTCGTCGAATGCAGCGACCTGTCAGAGGAGCAAGGCGCCGCCGAGTTTCGCGCCGCGCTCGCGGCGATACGCGAAGCCGAACAACGGCTCGCTCCGATCCGCTGATCGGGGGGACTTTCAAAACCAACCCTGCGCCGCGCTCACCGCGCGCATCGCGTTCATCTCACATCGAAAGGAGACAGTTATGGGCTGGCTCTACATGAAATCCCTCAAGGGCCATTCCGGCCCGCGCCAATATCTCGACGCCCAGTTCACGCACGAGCGCCCCGACTTAATTTCCAAAGTGCTGCGCTCCGCGCTTGTGGGCATGCGCGTATATTACGCCGCCGTGGAGCAGGTCCGCGTGGCCACTGGTCAGCGGGAGGTCTGGGCCGCCATCTGCCTCGTCCGATACAATCCGCGCGACCCCGAGGGCTACATCTTCGGCTACAAGGATATGGAAGAATCGATGGGGCCATGTGAGTCCGATTGCCCCGAACAGATTCTCGATCTGCTGACGCCGACTGACCGCGAATATGCGATGCAATGGCGGGCTCGGTGCCGCGAAAACACTGTCGCTCGGCGCACGAGGGCCTCCAAGCCGAACCCGCGCGCTGGCCAGGTGATCGTCTTCGACGAGCCGCTCTCGTTCGCCGATGACCGAAGCTTCCAGCAGTTGGAAGTCATTGCCAATCCGCGCAGCCATCGCACCGTGCTCTTTCGTGCGTCCGGCTCCTGCAGCACCTATCGGATTCCCAACATCAAGAGGCGGTCCTACCGGCTCGTCGATCCCACGGGGTGAGTAGGCGTTTTCTTCCGCTCGACATCAAAGGGTCCGGCGCCCAGCGCCGGGTCCTTTTCTTCTTGGGCGTCCCGAGAGGGAGAGGATTGCCGGGAAGGGTTTGAGCCGTTGGGGTCGAGAGAGAGCGCCCCTCGGCTCGACCCGTTCCGGCTCTCCCGAGGTTCCCTTCATGACGATGAAACCCGCTTCCACGGCCGCCTTCGCGGCCGCGCCGTCCCCGGGCGCGCCCCCCGCTCCGGCGACCGCCGACGCGCTGGCTTATGCCGCACGGATGATCCTCCCCCATCTCGAACGTGGCCAGCGTGTCGATGCACCGACGCTCCGGGCATCGATGGTCTCCGCCTTCGGCGGTTCCGACGCCGATGGCGCCTGGAACTGGAAGACCGCCTACGACGCCTGCGAAGCGGCGACCGTCCTGTTCCTGCGCAAGTTCGGCCCAGCCATCCGCGCCCGGGCATCTTCACCGGCCGCCATGCTGCCGATGCTGGCCAAGATCGCCGGCCTTCTCCCGACCCACACGCGCCGCTCCGAAGAGAGCCAGGCGCTTCAGCAATTCTCGACGCCGATCGCTCTGGGCCTCGCGGCCAGCGCCGCCGCCGCGATCACGCCCGCCGATCTCGTGCTGGAGCCTTCGGCAGGAACCGGGCTGCTCGCCATCCTCGCCGAGTTCGCGGCCGGCTCGCTCGTTCTCAATGAGCTGGCCGACACGCGCGCCGGGCTACTGGGCCATCTGTTCCCCGGCATCGCGGTCACCCGCCACGACGCCGCGCAGATCCACGATCATCTCGACGCCGGCGTCGTTCCAAGCGTCGTGCTCATGAACCCGCCGTTCTCCGCGCTCGCGAACGTCGATCGCAGCATGGCCGACGCCGCCCTGCGCCACATCGCCTCGGCGCTCGTGCGTCTCGCCGATGGCGGCCGATTGGTCGCGATCACCGGGGCGAACTGCGCGCCCGACAATCCGGCGTGGGCCGACGCGTTCGTCCGGTTGCAGGAACGCGGGCGCATCGTGTTCTCGGCCGCCATCGATGGATCGGTCTATGCCAAGCATGGCACGACCATCGACACCCGCCTGACCGTGATCGACCGTCTGCCCGCCGCCGATCCGAGCGTGTTTCCGACTTTGCACCCTTGCGCGCCCGATGCCGCGACCTTGCTTGGTTGGATCGCCGAATCCGTTCCGCCGAGGCTCCCGCTCGCCACGCCGGTCATCACCCGCGCCACGGTTCGTCCCGCCGCCTCACGGCCGCAGCGCGTTCCGCCGCGCCCTTCGTCCTTCCCGGCCGCGACGCCCGAGCCGGAGGCGGTTGATCTGACTTATGAGACCGTCGACTGGATGCCGGTCGAGGGCGGTCACATCACCGAGGCGCTCTATGAAGGATACGGATTGCAGTCGATCCGTATTCCCGGCTCTCAGGCTCACCCCACCAAACTGGTGCAATCGGCGGCGATGGCGTCGGTGGCGCCGCCCAAGCCCAGCTATCGGCCGCACCTGCCCGCCAAGGTCGTCGCGGACGGCATGCTGTCTGACGCCCAGCTCGAAAGCGTGATCACTGCCGGCGAGGCCCATTGCGGTCATCTCGCCGGATCGTGGACGGTGGACGAGACCTTCGACATCGTCTCGGCCGCGCCCGACGACGCCGAAAACGCCGTCCGCTTCCGCCGCGGCTGGTTTCTCGGCGACGGCACCGGCGCCGGCAAGGGCCGACAGGTTGCTGGCATTCTGCTCGACAACTGGATGAAGGGCCGCCGCCGCGCGGTCTGGGTGTCGAAATCCGACAAGCTGATCGAGGACGCCCAGCGCGATTGGTCGGCCCTCGGGCAGGAACGGCTTCTGGTGACGCCGCTGTCGCGCTTCCGTCAGGGGACTCCGATCCGGTTGGAGCAAGGCGTCCTATTCACCACCTACGCCACGCTACGCTCCGATGCGCGCGACGAGAAGGTTTCGCGAGTCAGGCAGACCGTCGAATGGTTAGGCTCCGACTTCGACGGGGTCATCATTTTCGACGAGAGCCATGCCATGCAGAACGCCGCCGGCGGCAAGGGAGAACGCGGCGACCAGGCCGCCTCGCAGCAGGGCCGCGCCGGGCTTCGCCTCCAACACGCATTGCCGAACGCGCGCGTCGTCTATGTCTCGGCAACCGGCGCCACCACGGTCCACAATCTCGCGTACGCCCAGCGTCTCGGACTCTGGGGCGGCGAGGATTTCCCCTTCGCCACACGGGCGGAGTTCGTCGAGGCGATCGAGGCCGGCGGCGTCGCCGCCATGGAAGTCCTGGCCCGCGACATGAAGGCCCTCGGCCTCTACGCGGCCCGATCGCTCAGCTACGAGGGGGTCGAATATGAGTTGGTCGAACATCGGCTCACCGATGAGCAGATCCGCATCTACGACGCCTATGCGGGCGCGTTCGGCGTCATCCACAACAACCTCGATGCCGCGCTGGAAGCGACCAATGTCACCGGCGAAACAGGCACGCTGAACGCCCAGGCCAAGTCCGCCGCGCGGTCGGCTTTCGAGAGCGCCAAGCAGCGTTTCTTCAATCACCTCATCACGGCGATGAAGACGCCTTCGCTGATCGCTGCGGTCGAGCGCGATCTGACGGCAGGCCACGCCGCTGTGATCCAGATCGTCTCGACCGGCGAGGCGCTGATGGAGCGCCGCCTTGCCGAGATTCCGACCGAGGAATGGGGCGACGTTCAGGTCGACATCACGCCGCGCGAGTACGTGCTGGATTATCTGGCGCACAGCTTCCCGACCCAGCTCTACGAGCCATTCACCGACAGCGAGGGCAATCTCGCCTCGCGGCCAGTTTATCGTGATGGCCAGCCCGTCCAGAGCCGCGAGGCCGTCGCCCGCCGAGACCGGCTTATCGAAAAGCTCGCGTCGTTGCCGCCGGTCCATGGGGCGCTCGATCAGATCGTCCAGCGCTTCGGCACGGAGGTGGTGGCCGAGGTGACGGGCCGCTCGCGCCGGATCATCCGTAGAACCGGATCGGACGGCATCGATCGCCTCGCCGTCGAGAACCGCGCGGGTTCAGCCAATCTTGCCGAGGCTCAGGCCTTCATGGACGACGCCAAGCGCATCCTCGTCTTCTCGGACGCCGGAGGGACCGGGCGGTCCTACCATGCGGAACTGTCGGCGAAGAACCGCCGCCTGCGCGTCCACTACCTGCTGGAGGCGGGATGGAAGGCGGACGCCGCCATCCAAGGCCTAGGGCGGACCAACCGCACCAACCAGGCGCAGCCGCCGCTGTTCCGGCCGATCGCGACGAATGTGAAGGCCGAGAAGCGCTTCCTCTCGACCATCGCCCGGCGGCTCGACACGCTCGGCGCCATCACCAAGGGCCAGCGCCAGACCGGCGGTCAGGGCCTATTCAGGCCTGAAGACAATCTGGAGAGCCACTACGCCCGCGACGCATTGCGCCAACTCTACGTCCTGCTGGTCATGGGCAAGGTCGATGGCTGCTCACTGGGTGCGTTCGAGGATGCAACCGGGCTGAAGCTGACCGACAGCAACGGCATCAGGGACGAGTTGCCGCCGATCACCACCTTCCTCAATCGTCTGCTGGCGCTGACGATCGATCTTCAGAACATCCTGTTCACGGCGTTCGAGCAGCTCCTGACCGCCCGTATCGAGGGCGCCATCGCATCGGGAACTTACGATGTTGGGCTGGAGACGCTGACGGCGGAGAGCTTCGTCGTCACCGGCCGGCAGACCATCTACACGCACCCCGGCACCTCGGCGGAAACCCGCCTGCTGACGATCACGCAGCGCGAGCGCAACCGCCCGGTCACGCTCGACGAGGCGCTGGGCCGGCTCTCCGATCCTCGCGCTCAGCTGCTGGTCAACAGCCAGTCGGGCCGTGCCGCCGTGCAGGCTCCCGCGCCGAGTCTAATGCTCGACGATGGAGAGGTCGAACGCCGCGTGCGACTCATCCGGCCGATGGAGCATCCCGCCATGCCGCTGGCGATGATACCCCAGACGCATTGGCGGGAAGCCGACCGCGAAAGCTTCGCCCGTGCCTGGGCGGCCGAACTCGCCGATGTACCGGAATTCACCGACAGCGAGATCCACATCGTCGCGGGTCTCTTGCTGCCGATCTGGAAGCGTTTGCCGAACGAGTCGAGCCGGGTCTATCGGCTCCAGACCGATACCGGCGAACGCATCGTCGGTCGCAAGGTTTCGTCGGCGTGGGTCGCCACCGCGCTTGAAACCGGTCCGTCGAACCTGTCGGCCGATGGCGCTTTCGCTGCGCTGATGGATGGCAGAACCATTCTCGATCTCGCAGAAGGGCTTCAACTTCGCCGCGTCCGCGTCATGGGCACAAACCGCATCGAACTGACCGGCATCACCGACGCGATGCGTGACCGGCTGCGAGCCTACGGCCTGTTCCATGAGATCATCTCGTGGAAGCTCAGGATGTTCGTCCCGACCGACGCGGCAGGCCCAGCGATTCTGGCGAAGGTGCTGGAACGCTATCCGCTCGCGCGCGTCGCCGAGCGGGCGGCGGCGTGACGATGGCGCTCAACGCCACCGACCTGGCGCACCGGCTCGCGCGCGATGCCGAGGCGGTGTGCCGCCATTATCTCTCCAACGGTCGCCGCGAGGGCCGCTACTGGCTGGTCGGCGACGTGAGGAATGCACCTGGGCGCTCCCTCTTCGTCCGGCTGAAAGGCCCGGAATCCGGCAAGGGTGCAGCGGGGAAATGGACCGACGCGGCGACCGGCGATCACGGCGACCTCCTCGATGTCATCCGCGAGAGCTGTGGCCTTGCCGATTTCCGCGACGTCGCCAATGAGGCCCGGCACTTTCTCAGCCTACCGAGATCGGAGCCAGAGCCAGATCACGGGCGGCAGCCATCGTCCGCACCGGCTGGATCGCCGGAATCAGCGCGCCGCCTCTTCGCCATGGCGCAGCCGATTTCTGGCACAGTCGTCGAAGCGTATTTGCGCAATCGCGGCATTACGGCTTTGCACGGAACCGGAAGCCTCCGCTTCCACCCACGCTGCTACTACCGTCCCGATGCATGGTCTCCGACCGAGACCTGGCCGGCGATGATCGCGGCCGTCACCGGCCTCGACGGCAAGATCACCGGCGCGCATCGCACCTGGCTGGACCCATCGGGGCGGGACAAGGCGGCGATCGACACGCCGAGACGGGCGATGGGCAACCTCCTGGGCAATGCCGTCCGTTTCGATGTGGCGCACGATGTCCTGGCGGCTAGCGAAGGCATCGAAACCATGCTGTCGCTCCGATGCGTCATGCCCACCATGCCGATGGTGGCCGCGCTCTCGGCCGCGCACCTCGCCGCCATCCTTTTCCCAGCGACGCTGCGCCGGCTCTATATCGCCCGTGACGACGATCCGGCCGGGGACGGCGCCTTGGCGAGTCTGATCGACCGCGCGAACAAGGCCGGGATCGAGGTGATAGCCCTGTCGCCACGACTGGGCGACTTCAACGAAGATCTCCGCACACTCGGCATCGACGCGCTACGGGCAGCACTGCGGGCGCAGATCGCTCCCGAAGACGTCGCTCGTTTCATGGAATTGTCGGCATGAAGCGGCACGGGGAAACGATGTCCGCGGCGGCGCCGGTCTCATGCCGTTTTCGATCGAGGTGATTCCCAGCCTTGTCGGAGAGGACCGCGCCTACGGCCTTCTGAGAGGGCGATCGGGGCGGCAAACGGCCCAGACCGGCAATGGCGGTGGCCAACTATTTTCCGTCGGCGGGCAGGCCCGCCTTTACATCGCGAGGCAAAATAGCCGGCCCCCGCCATCCTCCGCTGTGCTTCGGCCCTTCGCTTTGCTTCGGGTGCAGGTCCGGGCCGCGTGCCGCCTTTCGTCGCCAAGAAGGCCGCGATGGGCGCGGTCGATCCGACGAAGGGAAGCACCATGACGACCGAACACGACGACACCGGTTACGAGCCGCCGCACACATCATCCCCGACCGATCACGTCCTCGCCGAACTCCAGCTCTACGGCTATCGCCCCTTCCAGGACGAGCCTGACCCGAGACCGCTACCCGATGGCAATGCCGTCGCCGGCGCCGTGGCCGACATCTTCGACGCCCTCGTCGTCACCCTGGCGGACACGCGCCTCGAACCCGACCTCGAAGACCTGCTTTGGTCGACCGTCAATCTCTTCCACCGCGCCGTCGGCCGCATCGAGCACGAACTGGACGACAACGAGCAGGCGCAGAAGCGCAGCCAGAAGGAACAGGATGGCTCGGAGATCCGCTCGGTCGAACTGGAGCGTCTCACCGCCGAGGGGCAGACGTTCATCGAGCGCAGGAACAGCATGGAGTTCTTCCGCGACCAGGCCGCCGACCAGTTCGAGCGCCACACAAATTCGGCCTGGCGGCCGCGCTCAGGATCGAAGGTCAACCACCGCAACCTGACCTCGGCCATGATCGACAGCCGCGACTTCCTCGCCGCGAAGCGGAGGGCCACCAACGAGGTGCTATTGCCCGCCGGCCCCAAGATCGCCTTCACCGGCGGACTGGATTTCAACGATCATCGCCTGATCTGGGACAAGCTCGACCGGGTTCACGCCAAGCATCCCGACATGGTGCTGCTGCACGGCGGATCACCGAAGGGTGCCGAGCTCATCGCCGCAAAATGGGCCGACCATCGCAAAGTGACGCAGATCGCCTTCAAGCCCGACTGGACCAAGCACGGCAAGGCGGCGCCGTTCAAGCGCAACGACCAGATGCTCGACGTGCTGCCGATCGGGGTCATGGTCTTCCCTGGCACGGGCATTCAGGAGAACCTCGCCGACAAGGCCAAGAAGTTCGGCATTCCGGTCTGGAAGTTTGGGAGCGGCGGCGCGTGAGCGCCGCCCAGTGCCTAACGCTATTCTCGACCCATTAGCCGCCCTGCGTCTCTCGGCTTGGTGCGCCCGCGAAGCTGCCTCCTGTTCAGGAACGAACAAGCAAAAAAGACGCAAGTGCGAGATTGAAGACGAGCGAACAGTGCGACATCTGGGTTGGAAAGCGAAGCCCGCTGGGGTTTCTGGACCGCGATCTGCCTGCTACTCTTGGCGAAGCCAGGGGGCGTCGAGTGTATATCGCAGAAGTCCAGATCGAGAATTTTCGGCTGTTCGGTTCTGCCGACCGTGCCTTTGTGTTGACGCTCAATCCCGGACTGACGGCATTGGTCGGCGAGAATGATGCGGGCAAGACGGCGGTAATCGACGCACTCCGACTGGTGCTCGGAACCCGCGACCAGGATGTGCTGCGCGTCGACCCAGTTGATTTCCATCAGGCCGCGCCGGGGGCCGAGCGCGCGGATCAAATCGTGATCCGGCTAACATTTCGTGGTCTCACCATCGCTGATCGCGGCGCCCTCTCTGAGTTCCTCACCTATGAAACGATCGGCGGCACGGTTGAGACCGCGCTCATCATCACCTGGGTGGCAAAACGCAACGCCAAAGAAGGAAGTTCACGCCGGGTGCTACCATCCGAATGGCGCACCGGCGCCAAGGGCGATGGTCCCCTGCTTGACCTTGGGGCGCGGTCTTTGCTGACCGCGACCTATCTTCGACCCTTGCGCGACGCGGAGCGCGCGATGAGCGCGGGCCGCGGATCGCGGCTTTCGCAAATTCTCCAGAATACGAAGGAGATCCGCGATACCGGCGTCGGGTTCGACCAAAATGCCGATCCGCCGGCCGACCCGAAGATGCTGAGCGTGCTCGGGCTCGGTGACTATGCCAACCATTTGTTTGGCCAAAGCGAAGGCATCAAACAAGCGCGCAAGCGCCTTAACGAGGACTATCTCGCACCACTGTCGTTCGCCAACGACCTACTGCGGGCCCGGATCGGAGTCGCTGGCGCGCCGGAGGACAGTCTCAGGCTACGCCAACTGTTAGAAAAACTCGAACTTGCCTTGACCGCGTCGGCCGATGCCGAGAGCGCCCACAGCCGAGGGCTGGGGTCGAACAATCTGCTTTTCATGGCCTGCGAGCTGCTACTGCTCGCCGCCGAAAGCGACGGCTTTCCGCTGCTGCTGATCGAAGAACCCGAGGCGCATCTCCATCCGCAGCGCCAGCTTCGCCTCATGTCCTTCTTGCAGGAGCAGGCTAAAAAGGAACGGGCCGACGGTCAGCGCATCCAGATCATCGTCACGACACACAGCCCTAACCTCGCCTCAGACCTGCATCTCGACAATCTGGCATTGATCGAAGGTGGTCGCGCCTTTTCGCTATGCCAGGGCAAGACGAAGCTCAGCCCGTCCGACTATCGTTTCCTCGAGCGTTTTCTCGACGTGACCAAGGCAAATCTGTTTTTCGCACGGGCGGTGTTGATTGTCGAAGGTGACGCCGAGAACATCTTGCTACCGGTAATCGCAAAACTGCTCGACCGCGATTTTCATCACCACGGCGTGTCGGTGGTCAATGTCGGCGGCGTCGGCCTCGGCCGTTATGCGCGGATCTTCATGCGCGAGGATCCGGTGAGGGACGGCATGATCAATATTCCGGTCGCGTGCGTCACAGACATGGACGTGATGCCTGACATGGCACCGTGGATCATCGGCAAGCTCGAAGCGGGCCAGCCAGTACCTGTCAGGCCACCGTCGAAGCGACAATGGCGGATCAAGGCAGATTTCCATAGCGACGAATTGGAGCATCGCCGCACCGATCGTCGCGCCAAAGCCTCCGGTCAGAAGGTCGAAACATTCGTCGCGGGCGAATGGACGCTCGAATATGATCTCGCGTTCCATGGTCTCGGCAAGTTCGTGTTTCGCGCCGCGTCGCTCGCACTCGCCGACGACCGGCTCAATGCACGAACAACCGTCCAAGCCGATGTCATCGCCGCCGCGGACGCGGCCTATCGGGCCATCGTGGACGCTGCGCCCGATCAAGAGACGCTCGGGGCTCATGTCTATGCGCTGTTCGAGGCCGACGGGGCGTCGAAGGCTATCGCCGCGCAATATCTGGCAGAATTGCTGGAGAAGGAGGTCAAGGAAGGCAAGCTCGACGCCCACACCTTACGCGGCCAGCTCCCACCCTATGCCGTCGAGGCGATCGCGCATGTGACCGCGCCATTCGACGCACCGGCCCCACCACCGGCGGGCGAACCGGTGATGGTGGCGTGACCGCGATGTTCGATGATCTCATACGTGAACAGGATGTTGTTTGGGCGTCCGCGCTGATGGGGCTGGGACCCGGCGGCTTCGCGCCCGTCGACGGTGACGACAGCCGTCTCAAGGCGATGCTCAATCTCGACACGGTCGATTTCGAGGCGTGTCCGGGCAGCGGGAAGACGACATTACTGGTTGCCAAGCTGGCGGTGCTGGCGATGCGCTGGCCGCATCGCCAGCAAGGCATTTGCGTACTCTCGCATACTAATGCAGCACGTAACGAGATCAGTACCAAACTCAGCAATTCGGCCGCCGGTATCGCGCTCACCCGCTATCCGCACTTTGTCGGAACAATCCATTCGTTCGTGAACGAGTATCTGGCGTTACCCTGGCTGCGGTCGAAGGGCATCGAGGTGCGCCGCGTCGACACACAGATCGCTCTCATGAAGCGCTGGGGCATGCTATCGAACACCACACGCTGGACGGTGCAGCAGAGCGGACTGGAGGAGACGGCGCTCATCTACACACAGCCCGACTATACTGGCGGCAACAAAGGCAAATTCGGGCCTCACACGGCCACCTATCAGGCGCTGGTTGCGGCAAGCCGCGCGGGCAGCGAACAAGGCTACTTCTGCTTCGACGAAATGTTCGTGTGGGCCAATCAGCTGCTCGAAAGCCCATCCTTTTGACAGGCGACGCGGGAAATCTCGGCCTAGAATGGGCGGCTTCCTTCGCCGAGGCGCGCGGCCTCGTGCTGCGCAACTTCGCCCTAGTGCCCCGAGTCGTTCATAATGTGGGGTAAAGCCTCTTCAGCTTAACGCGGGCCTCGGCTGTGGTGAATTGCCAATCCGCCTTGGCGTGGTGTTTGTTTCGTCTGGCTTCCCAGGCGGCGACTTCCTCAATGAGGTTTTGCTTG
>CANJCB010000059.1 GCA_947473305.1 Rhodospirillales bacterium | reverse complement strand
CTGTTCAGCCGGGGCTTTCGAACTCACGGGTTTTGCTCTCATCTTCGTTCCTTCGTCACTGCGATGAGACCAAAACCCTCCTCTAATCAATACCCCAATTCTGTCTCATAGACGCTGACGGCGTACAATTATTGATGTTTCAAGATAATAGATGAGGCGCCGGTGAACCGAAATTTCAGGCATCATTGCTGTGAAATCGCGCCCAACAATGACCCCGACCCTGAAGTCTCTCAGCGCGTTGATCTGGTTGGCAAACATGCGAATTAGAGGGGGTCATCTGTCGCGCGGAACTTGACCCCACCCAGTGGCGTATTTCTCGGCGTGATCAATGAGTTGCTTGGATTTTGGGTGGGGTCACACTTGGAAGCGATTTCACAGCTTGGTCTCGGCGCACGACACGAGCAGGGGCTTCGGGCGAACAACCGCTGCAATGGCGGCAGGCGACGTTTGCGGCCTAGCGGCGCATTCAATTTCGGGGTCTACACCCCCGTTCCGATCTTAGTGACAACGCCCTCCCAACTGAGCGAACAGACGCTGCTGGAAGAAGGTGACCTGCCATGTTCCACCCGATGAGGTGAGAGAAAAAATCGCCAGCAAACGATCATTAAGACTGGATTCTTGGCCTGCCTTCTAATGCGGCTAATTCGGCTGCGTCGGCGGTAGGAACGCGCATTTCGAAAATTTCCGTAACGTAGGTGTAATCATAGTAACCGAGCCGGGCGAGAGGCTTTATCTTCAGAACGTCCAGCTTTCCCGATGGCAGGACAAAGTCCTCCTTCACGTGAATGCGCACGACCGCACCAAACACCACATCCGCATCGGACACCTTGGTGGAGCCGGGAAAACGCAATGTGTTGAGGTAGCGGCATTCGAAATGGCATGGACTTTCTGCCACGCGCGGGCCCGGCGCTTCGATGCAGGAAGCTGTCGTGACGCCCGCAAGTTCAAACTCATCCACGCCGCGCGGCACCGGCTGGGCGGATTTGTTTACCGCTTCGCGCAAATCATAGGTAGCCATGTTCCAAACAAAATAGCCGGTCTCCTCGGCATTGATAACGGTGTCCTTCTTTCGGCCATCTATATGCTGATCCGCCGAGAACATCACGATAGGCGGGTCATAAGTGATGTTCTGCCACTGGCTGAATGGCGCAAGGTTTGGCTTGCCATCTTTGGAGATTGTGGAAATCCAGCCAATGGGCCTCGGCACGGTACAGCTCTTAAAGGGGTCAAAGGGCAGTGGGCGTTGCGGTTGACGGGGATCGTAGTGCACTTTGTTGACCTTTCACGACGGAGCACTGAGCACAGTCGACATTGTAGCCCCGTGCTCATCCATACGCTGTGAAATCGCTTCCAATTGTGACCCCACCCAAAATCCAAGCAACTCATTGATCACGCCGAGAAATACGCCCACTGGGTGGGGTCAAGTTCCGCGCGACAGATGACCCCCTCAAATTCGCATGTTTGCCAACCGGATCAACGCGCTGAGAGACTTCAGGGGCGGGGTCATTGTTGGGCTCGATTTCACACCTATACCGATATGGCGCCGAAGATGGCAGGGCCGGTTTGGCCTTCGATCCCCAGACCGACAGGATGACCATCACGACCTGCGCCTGGGAGCGAGATAGGGTTCCCAGTTCCACGAAGAAGCAGAGCGTGCCGATCGCATGGACAGCCTGCCACTTCGGCGGCCGGCGCCCCTGGTTCATTTGCGATGGATCAAGCCCAAGCGGTTGCATACGCGGCCAGCGGGCAGGGTCTTATCCCGCCAAGCCCGGAGGTGCCTTACTCGCGGCGGTGAGGAGCTTCCGTGAAGGTCGGAGGAGAAGAGGACGGTGGCGCACACGCGCACTTAGAGGAGGTAGGGTGCGATCTCGGCATTGACGGTTGCGATGACAGAGGGCTCCCAGCGGCGGTTGACGTAGAACTGCAGCCCGATCCCGTCCGGGTCCAACACGGTCACGGCGCGGCGGGCCGGATGGCTCACATCGCGCTCGAGCTTCATGCTCCTAAATGGCAGCATCTGGATCGCACGGTCGAGGTCCGCTTCGCTCCCAACATCCATGCCCACATGGTGAAGCCCGGGCAGGAGGCCCGGGCCCTCGCGGAATAGCCCGAGGTCGCCCTCGCCGAATGTGCCACGCAGCAGCGCAAAGAGGCTGCTGCGTGCCCCGACCACGGGGGCCAATCCCGCGACTGTCGTGTAGAAGTCGTACATCTTTTCGTAGTCGCGTGCGACGAGGGCCGCATGCTTCACGCTGCGCGCTCGGAAGACCGAGCCTTCGACCTTGCGGATCGGCGGATTAACCGGATAGAAGCTCTCGGCTTTGGGTGGGTCGGTCTCGCCAGGGATGTATTTCGGCTTTTTACTTGAGATTGTACCGCTGCGGGCGGTGCGCCAGTCAGCGAAGACGTCAGCGTAAAATTCGACTTTGTTGCCGTCGGGGTCCAGAGTATAGGCCGAATGGGCCACGTCGTGGTTCTGGGTCGAGGTGAAGACCACCCCTGCCTTGAGCGCGGCGCGATAGCCCTCGACGAGTGCGACTTCATTCTCCAACTCGAAGGCGAGATGATTGAGGCCGGGCTTCGGCTCTTTGGCGAGATAGTCGCCGTGAATGTCCATCAGCCCATAGTCGTGATAGGTGTTGCCGTTGCTGATGAAGCTCGCCTTCTTGTCGGGCTGGCGATAGACCTCCTCAAAGCCGACGACCGAGTGGTAGAAGTCGAAAGCCTTCTCGTAGTCGCTCACGTAGATATTGGCGTGCCCAAGCCGGCGCGGATGGAAGATTGCGGTATTGGTGACCCGTTCGAGCGTTTCAATCTGGGTCATAGTGACCCCTCGTCTGAATTAGCTCTGCAAAAACTGGCGCTTGGCGCCGCCGGCCCTCCTAATCGGACCCAATGGGATTGCGAATTCTTCATGGGGTCATCGCCTCGCGCGCGCCCGTCTGCACGTCGACGTGGCGGGGGAGCGCGATCTGGCATGGACGAATTGCATAGGATGCGGCGTGACCCACTTCGGGCGGCTCGTTGCCCTCGCTGGCGAGCGCCTTAGCTGCGCCGATGAGCCGCCGACGCACCGCGACGATGGCACCGTCAGCGGTGGTAAGGAACTCGCGGCTGCGATCGAAGATCGGCCCATCCTGGTCTTCGGTCATGGCAAGGTCCTGGGCGACAACCGATCGGATGCCCGAGAAGGTTCGCTTGGCTTGCTCCTCACGGTCGATCAGGTAATCGTTCTCCCGAGCCTCGCGCATCTCGCCGGTGGCGGGGTCAGTCTCGGGGAAGATCACGCTGTTGGAATAGGCGAGATCCTCGGCCGATAGCGGGTAGCCACGATTGTAAAAGGCACGGAAATGGAG
Organism: Rhodospirillales bacterium; assembly: GCA_947473305.1. GTDB lineage: Bacteria > Pseudomonadota > Alphaproteobacteria > ATCC43930 > CGMCC-115725 > CANJCB01. Next base: position 17,353 of record CANJCB010000059.1, on the reverse strand, counting down.
CGTGTTCTCGTCATCGATCGGTACCCGAATCTGGACGATAATCGGCTTGTCATTGGGGCTCGCGATGAGCGTGCAATAAGGCATGAGCCACTGGTTGATGCGGTAGTAGAAGTGTTCCTGGTCGAGGTCACGCTGGGCGGCAAGGAGAAGGCCGTAGTCGGTCTCCCGCGTGATCCAGCGCGGGGACTTGTCGGTGAGGGCGTTGGCGAGATTGTCGCGCACAGCGTTGTTATTGGCGCCGTCGACTCGGGCGTGAAGGAAAGTAATGTGGCTTGAATCAATGTCGCCTTCCATTACCTGCGCCCAGTTCGCCTTGATAGTGAACTTGCGGACTTGGCGGTGGTTAGACGGACCGGAGAAGACGTCATATAGGGGAAGATCGGGCTTTCGATCGGGCGGGCCCATATAGGCCCAGACCATGCCCGCCCGCTCGAGTGTCGGATAGGACTTGAGCTTGATCTCATGCTTTATCCGCTCGCCTTCGTCCGCGTTGGGAATATCGACGCATTGCCCAGTCACGTCGTATTTCCAGCCGTGATAGACGCAGCGCAGGCCGCATTGTTCGTTGCGGCCGAAGAATAGGTTGGCACGCCGATGTGCGCAATGCGTGTCGAGGAGCCCGATTCGCCCCTCGGTGTCGCGGAAGGCGACCAGCTTCTCGCCCAACACATGGACCCGCACCGGCGGTCCGTCCGGTTCGGCGATCTCTTCAGACATGAGGATCGGCGTCCAGAAACGACGGAACAATTGCCCCATCGGCGTCCCGGGTCCGACCCGCACGAGAAGCTCGTTGTCTTGCGGAGTCAGCATGGCTCGTTCCCCTCCTGTATGGGCTCTCAAAGTACACGATTGCCGCGGCCCCAATCCATGAGATTTTCTTCAATCTCGCTTCTGGGTTTCCACTCCGCAAAATGGAAGGCTAGAATGACGAGTTCCGAAGAGAGCCGAGACAAAGCAACGGAGCCGGCAGGCAGGGGAGTTCATCATGGTGGAGAGAAAAGCATTTCTTTTAGGCTGCGCCGTAGCGGCAGTAGGCCTTTTCGCGAGTGGAGCGGAGGCAGCCGATAAAGTTACCTTCGTCACGGACTTTGGCTTCAACGGCCGTCATGCCTTCCTCTTCGTCGCGACTGAGAAGGGCTATTACAAGGATGAGAACCTCGAGGTAACTCTCGTTCGCGGACAGGGCTCCAACGATGCGTTGAAACAAATCGCCGCGGGCTCGGCGCATATGGGGCTTGCCGACGCCACGACGCTCACCGTGGCACGAGCCAACGACAAGCTACCGGTGAAGCTCGTTGCCTCGATCTATGCCAACGTGCCCCAGGCGCTCTATTTCATGGCGGATTCCAACATCAAAACGCCCAAGGACCTGGAAGGAAAGACCATCGCCGACACGCCAGCCGGGTCCTTGAAGATCATGTTCCCGATCTATGCGAGGCTCGCCGGCATCGACGCGACCAAGGTTAATTGGATCTCGATGCCAGCCGACGCCGAAGGGCCTTCACTCTTCACCGGCAAGGTCGACGCCGCCGCCCAATACACGATTGGCGAGCCGTTGATGGTGAAGCTCGCGGCGCCCAGGAAGGTCGCAAAGCTCACTTTCGCGGATGTCGGCATCGAGGGCTACAACACCAGCATCGTGGCGCCCGACGCAACGATTTCCGGAAACCCGGACCTTGTTCGCCGGATCACCCGGGCGACGCTGAAGGGCCTCGCCGCCGCCATCGCGAATCCTAAGGAGGCTGGCGCAATCATGCATAAATATCATCGAGAGGTTGACGAGGACATCGGCGAGGGCGAGACGAAGATCGTCGGCGACTTGGCGCGCCGGCCGGGCGTCCCGTTGGGCTTCCTCGAAAAAGACCGGGTTGAAAAGACCGTCCAGCTCGTCAAAGACACCCTGCCCCTGAAGGGCCCGATTTCTCCGGAGGAGGTCTACGCACCTGGCTTCGTTTCGAACTGATGGCGGAGCGATTGGAGCACGGACGGCGGTTCGAGGGGCTCAAGATGGACAATCTGACGCCTGCGCAAAAGGTCGTCGCTGAGCGGGTGATACGGGGTCCCCGCGGATCGCTCGGCGCGCCTTGGAACGGGCTCCTTCGCAGCCCCGGGGTGGCGGACGCAGTCGATCGGCTTGGCGACTACGTCCGCTTCCGCACCGGTTTCTCGGCGCGGGTGAACGAACTCGTGATCCTGACGCTCGCGCGCGAGTGGGACGCACCGTTCCCGTGGTATTCCCATGTTCCGGCGGCCCTGAAGGCAGGCTTAGAGCGGGTGACCATCGAAGAGATCGCGCAAGGCCGGCGTCCCCGGGGCATCACGGAGGAAGAGCACACGGTACGCGACTTCGTCCTGGAACTCGCACGTACCCGCACGGCCGGCGACGCGCTCTACGCAAACTTCCGCGACCGCTTCGGCGAGAAAGGCGTCGTCGATATGATCGGCCTCATGGGCTACTACTTCATGCTAAGCCTAGTGCTCACAGTCGACAGCTTTCCGATGCCCCCCTACGAGAGTCTGCCGCTACCTAGCCGTTGAGATCTACCGCGCGTGACAGCGTGCTGGTGCGAGAGAAGGTCGATATATTTGACCACGGCAAGGCAGGATGTCGGCCTGGGTCCTCGCCGTGATGAGCACCACATGGGTCTCTGGGCCATGTTGTTATATTCGAGGAACTCCCCCGGTACCTGAGGCATTCCGGGATGGCGATGGAGACCGTATCTTCCTGGACCTGCAGTCTTCACCGACCTGCCTTCATTTTCCGATTCTCTACGCACATAACGCGGTAGCGTGCAGCGAGGATCTGGTCGTCCCAGCGAACTCGACCGGCGGCGGCTAAGGATCGCGCGGCAACGATCGTGGATCCAAAACCAACGATCCTTGCCGGGGCGTGCTGAGGGTCTTTGCGCGGCAACCCAGAATGTGCGTCAGCTTCAAGGTTCTTTTCGCCACCACCCAGCCTCCCTCTTTAGACTCTGCGTGGTCGCGGAGCAGCCTTCTCCAATAGTGATCGACGAAGCCAAGTGTGTCAGGCGAGACTTTGGGCGGTTGTCCAGATTTCGTCGAACATCGCGCGGCGGATCTTGTTGGACTTGCGCGCCACGTTGATCACGAGTTGTCGTTGTTCTTCCGTCTTGGCGAAGCGGTCGATCATGCTGCGGCCCGCGTCGCCGTGGTCCTCGTCCGCTTTGTCATGCACCACGAAGAAGGCGACGCCCTTGTCATCGAGGCCGAACTTGCGTTGGAGCATCTGGGCGATGCGATTGGCGAGGCCCGGCACCTGCGCTTCGCCCACCAGCGATACCGCGGCGACCCCCTCCAGGAAGCGGCTGCAGGCGTCGGACAGGAAGAGCATCATGCCCTCGGCGCTGGCGCAGTACTCGGTCGCGTAGAGTTCCTCGCGGCTGATGCCCAAGGCTTCGGCGTGGTGGATGTAGAGCTTGTAGTGGGGGATGCCATCCGCATAGATCCGGCCCGTGGCCTCCTCATAGGCGACCTCGGCCAGCCGCTCCCGCAACTCGGGATCGGGGCAGGATACATACATCCGGCCGTGCATGTTGTGGTTGTAAAGCGGGATGATGCTCATCTGCTTGCAGAGGTAGCGCATCTGGGCGAGGTTCACGTCACCCGCTTCGAGCGCCTGATAGAGCGGGTGGCTCTTGCGGCCGCTCTTGCGGTTCATCTCCGTGACGGTTTCCAGCACGTACGACGTGGTGAGGGCCATGGTCTGTGTCCTTGGATCAGCTATTGTAGGGTTGAGGTAAGGTGGACCCGATCATGCGCTCCGCGCTCCCGCAGTGGCATCACCGCACAGGAAGGCAGTGACGTCACGGTTGAATGCTTCAGGATGCTCCATGTGGGGCCAGTGGCCGCATTTCTCGTAAGGGAGTAGGCGGAAATTGGAGAGTGTCGCCACCAGGGGCGCGATCTCATCAAACTTGCAGCGGATGTCCTCGCGACCCGTGAGCACGAGCGTCGGTACGGCGATGTGGTCGAGCTTGCTTCGCACCTCGTATTGGTTGCGCGCCTCGAAGCTATGCAGGCCCGCGGCGCGCCGCTCGAAGGAGGAGAGAGCCCCCGACCGGGCATAGATCAGCATCTGCATTGCGACGACCACATCTGGGATGCGAGAGGGATCGTGGAAGACGGCCGCGAGCCGATTGCGGCAGGCCTCCCAGGTGGGGTTTTCGATCGCCCTCTTGCCGTTGATATAGGAAGCGGGCAGCGGGGCTGGTGGATCGTCCGGTTTAGGGGCGCCGCGCAGGATCGAGCCTGGGCCGACGAGCACCAGCCGGTCGATCCGATCTGGGATCTTGAGATATGTCAAGACTGCCATCATGCTCCCGAGTGAGCTCCCAACGATCGAGAAGCGGTCGAGCTTCAGATAGTCGGCTAAACGGATCAGATGCTCCACCGTTTGCGGTTGCGGAGGGCCCCCCTGGTAAGGACCCGGCTCGGTGAAGCCGTTGTCAAGGAGGTCCGGTGCTGCGACTGTGAAGTCTTTCGCCAATGCCGGCACGTTCATGAACCAGGAATCGGCCGTCATGCCGACGCCGTGGAGCAACATTAGCCCCGGCCCGCTGCCCGCTGTCAGATAGCGGGTGCGCGCTCCCATGATGTCAGCGAAAACGAACTTCATAGGAGGTCCTCCCTCAGGTCACAACGCGCGACGGGCTGTTGAGTTTGTGGAGCGCCGAGGTCACGCTGAGCCTGGTGATCCGCCTAGTCTCAGGATTCTCGATGGGGATGTTCTCGATCTTCATTTCGAATCCGGCCCTATCCGCATCGACAACGATCATTGCTGTTTGCCGGCATCGTCGGATCGGCCCAGATCTCGATCTGCATCTCGTTAGAGCCTGCCAGCGGCGGGTATTCCACCACCATTACATCGGCGAAAGCGGCGAGCTTGCTCCCGGACAAAAATCGGCAGCATCGAAACGGCGGGACTGAAGATCGTTCGCGCCTTCTGGTCGTCGGCACGAGGAGCGAAGCCAGCTCGATCTCTGAATAATTCCGTTGCCGCCAAGCGCCTCATCGATCGCGCCCCAGCCGGCGATTGCCCCACGGTGCGAATAACGAGCGCGTGGCGCGCAGCGCGGTAATGGTAATGCCATGGTCTGGACTCCTGCGATCCGGAGAATTGTTACTTCAGAAGGACGTTGTCGAAGAAGCGTCCTATTCGCATGTTGGCAAGGCGCGAGGCCGCCCGGTCGAAGGCCTTGTGGCCCCAATTGTCGAAGCCGTGGCCAGCGCCGGGATACAAGAAGAGCTCGACGTTCCGCTGGTTGCGCAGGCCGATCATGACCATGTTGAGTGCATCCGGCAGCTTGGCAAAGGGTTCATGCTCTGGCATGTGAATGCTCATGGGCCGGCGGACCTTGTCCTTCATGTCGAGAACCGTCTCGATCCAGGTCGGATAAAGCGCCGCACCCGCGTCAACGCCCTGGGAATCTGCGCCGCTTAAATAAGCGAGCCGCCCCCCCATGCACCAGCCGACCGAGCCGATCTTGGCGGCTGAGGGAAGCTTGTCGCGTAGATAGTCGGCCGCCGCACCTAGATCCTGAATGCCGGTCGGATCGTCGAAGGTCTGGAGCAGAACTCTGGGCTCATTGTATTCCATACTTCCCGGCTCGCCGATGCGCCAGAAGAGGTTTGGCGCAATCGCAGCATAGCCGAGCGCGGCATAGCAGTCCGTCATGTCACGCATTTCCCGGGTCACGCCGGCGATCGTCATGGCCACCACGATGCCGTGCCCATTTCCGTCGCCTTTCTCCGGCATTGCCGCGTAGCACGGCATCTCGCGCCCGTCGCGCGTCTGGATAGAGAGAAATTCGCCCATGTTCCTCGCCTTCGACTTGCATCAAGTTGAACGCGAACCGGCCCGCGCACAACCATATTTTGGGCCTGCTTCATGATTTAATGTCAATGGCCCTGAGGCGTTCGCCGGTCGAATGATTTTAAATCATGTGTGCTAGTTGAAAAGATGTTGAACGGTCTCGGCCAAGTACATCGCAGGTTATTCCACATGAGCGGATGATAATGCCTCGGGAATATCCGCCGTGTCGGGACGTTCCGGCAAAGGCTCTTGGAGTGCGTGAAGACAGGATCGCCAATTGCCCGGCCCGCTCCCAAGAATCGACAACAAATAGGCGCTCCCCATTCAGATCAAAGCATCAATGCCGACGCAAAAGATCACCGAGTTTTATACCAATGGGATCCTGGAGAACCTGCAATGCTGGATTGCGAAAATCCAAACGGCTTCACTCTGGTGCTTGCGATCGGGCACCACATGAAAGCGAATATTATCACGTAGCCTGCCCCCCTCATGCGTGGTGCTAACGCCCAATTTCCCGATGCCCACCACAGCCAGAGGCGACAAGTGTCGGCGACGGCTTCCGCTTCGTCGCGAGCTATGACGAAATACTATTTGTTGCGCTCCAGGATTCCCGATAGTCTTTCCAACCGATGGACAAAATCCGGATCGACAGCCTCTCCAAGACCTACGCGTCCAAAGTGGGGAGGGTCCGGGCCCTGGAAAACATCAACCTCACGATCGGCCACAACGAGTTCGTGACACTGGTCGGCCCGTCAGGCTGCGGCAAGTCCACGCTTTTGAAGGTGATCGGCGCACTTATCAAGCCGTCACGCGGGCGCATCATATTTGACGAGGCGCCGCTTTTGAAGCCCACCGCGGACGTGGGCATCGTATTTCAGGAGCCGGTCCTGCTGCTCTGGCGCACTGTGCTCGACAACGTGCTGCTGCCGGCGGAGATCCTGCGGCTCGACAAGGCTAAGGCCAAGAAGCGGGCGATGGCGCTCCTGAAACTCGTGGGGCTCGAAGGCTTCGAGACCCGACACCCCGACGAGCTTTCTGGCGGCATGCAGCAGCGGGTCGCGCTCTGCCGCGCGCTGATCCACGACCCCTCTGTGCTGCTCATGGACGAGCCCTTCGCGGCGCTCGATCCGATGACCCGGGAGGAGCTAGGCTTCGAGCTCCTGCGCATCTGGGACGTCGAAAAGAAGACGGTGGTGTTCGTGACCCACAGCATCCCAGAAGCGATCCTGCTCGCCGACCGCGTAGTGGCAATGTCCCCACGGCCCGGCGCCATCGCCAGGATCCTCGACATTGACTTGGCGCGCCCCCGTACCCTCGATATGCAATTCACGGACAAGTTCAAGTCCTACTCCGACGAGATCCGCGCGGTTATCCACCGGCGCGCAGGAGGGTCCGCGCCATGACCATAGAGCTTCCGGCCGGGATCGCCGACGACGAGGAGGTCGAGGAGTTAACGAGCAGTCCGTCGCCAGCCAGAACTTATCTGACCGCCACGCTCACCCTCATGGCGCTGATCGGCGCCTGGGAAATCTGCGCTCGCTGGGCGAACCTCCCGGCTTGGCTGCTGCCGTCACCCTCGGCCATCGCCGACGCAGTGGCGGACTGGCGCTGGGAGCTGCTCCAGCACTTCCTTGTGACCTTCAGCGAGACGCTCCTGGGCTTCGGGCTCGCGATCGTCGTCAGCATCCCGCTCGCGGTCGCAATCGTCTATTCACCGATCCTCCAAATGACGATCTATCCAATTCTACTGGCGCTGCAATCGATGCCGAAGGTGGCAATTGCTCCGCTGTTCGCGCTCTGGATCGGGTTCGGTATGATGCCCAAGATCTTGGTCGTCTTCCTAGTGAGCTTCTTTCCAATAATCGTGGCGACCGAGCGCGGCCTAACCTCGGTACCCCCCCCGCTGATGGAGCTCATCCGCTCATTGTCGGCGAGCCCGTTGCAGACCTTCATCAAAATTCGCTTCCCAACTGCGATGCCGCAGATCTTTACGGGCTTCAAAATCGCCATCACGCTGTCGGTCATAGGCGCGGTGATCGGCGAATTCGTTGGCGCTCAGTCGGGGCTCGGCTACCTAATCCTCCTCGCCTCGTCTCAGTCGCGCACGCCCCTGGCCTTTGGCGCGCTCCTGTGCCTCACGGTGATGAGCATCCTCCTCTATTACGCCGTCGAACTCATCGAGAGGCTAGTCGTACCCTGGGCGAAGAAAACCTGACAAGGAATGGTCCCCGCAGCGCTCCTCGGTTCATTCCGTCAGTCTCATCGAGGGGCTGGAACCGATACCGCTGGTCCTCGCAGCACCGTGCGGGCCCCTGGCTGTGAAATCGCTTCCAGGTGTGACCCCACCCAAAATCCAAGCAACTCATTGATCACGTCGAGACATACGCCAACTGGGTGGGGTCAAGTTTCGCGCGACAGATTACCCCCTCAAATTCGCATGTTCGCCAACCAGATCAACGCGCTGAGAGACTTTAGGGGCGGGGTCATTGTTGGGCGCGATTTCACAGAGTGGCGTGGGCCGCCCTATGGTCAAGGCAGTCGTTCAGGACAACGACATTTACCGCTCCACGCATTTCTGGATGTCGTTATTCCGATCGGATGGCGTGGACGGCGCCTGCATCGCCAACAGCGGGAAGGTCCATGATCTCGCCCAAGCGCGCATAGGTGAGGCCCGCGAGCCGCGCCAAGGGGTGGAGCCTGCGCATATCGATCTTGCCATCCGCGATGAGGTCGGCCCGGACATGGAAATAGAGTGCCTCGGCGAAGATCACGTCGCTTGGCGCGCGGCCGACTTCCAGGAGCCGTTCGAGGCGACACTCGATGGCGATCGGGGCCGCCGTCACTCGAGGCGTCCGGACCTTAACCGAAGGCGCCAAGGCGATGCCCAGAAGCTCAGTCTCGCTCACATTGGGAGGAGGTGCCGCCGAGGACTGGTGCATAGGCCAGGCAAGCTCCTCTGTGACGATGTTAATGACGAGTTCACCTTCGCGTTTGGCGTTGAGCGGCGTGTCCTTGGCGAGCCCGACGCGCCGCTCGCTATTGACTAAGAGGATAGGCGGGTCGACCGAAACCACGGTGAAGAAGCTGAAGGGCGCCAGATTGACCTTGCCCACGGGATTGAGCGTGGTGACCCAGGCGATCGGCCGCGGCACCACCGCTCCCACCAGCAGCTTGTAGATCGCCGGGACCGCCAACTCGTCAACGTCGATCCCCAGCATCTCGCCGTTTTTTGCAGTCATGCCAGTCGAGCTCCCTCTTCATCTCCAAAGATTGCGATTATTGGGAATTATCGAAAGCTTGAAAATCCTGAAATGAAATTGGTCTCATCACAAGGACCGCGATTTCCTCGCCGCCCATATCCATACATGACATCAATCGATACCTCGACCAGCACAACGACAATCCAATCGACATTCCCCATATGTGGACGGCCCCCATCTCGCAAGATTGATCGGGCCCCATCGACTGGTCCGGTTTGAATGTTAGTGGATGGTGAGCTATGCACGAAACTGGGTGACGCCGGACTCAGGCGGCGTGTTGTGATGTTGGCTCGATGAACTCGACGCCGTCAACGAATTTGACGCCCTCGACGACCTTCGGCAGTTGGTTCTCACCCTTCAGGCGGCGCCATGTTTTGGCTGCGGCGGCGATGAGCTTGAAGACCATCAACCTGGCTGTTGTCGACGAAAGTGCGAAGTTCTCGACATGCTGGTCCAGTGCCGTCGGAACAATCGCGCAGTCCTGAAGCTCATGCGGAAACTGCTCAAGAAGCAGGGCTTCGCTCCCACCGTGGTCGTGACCGACAAATTGAAATCCTACGCCGCGGCGTTTCGGGAGCTTGGTCTCGGCGCACGACACGAGCAGGGGCTTCGGGCGAACAACCGCGCCGAGAATTCGCATCAGCCCGTTCGACGCCGCGAGCGGAAAATGCAACGCTTCAAGTCGCCTGGTTCGGCGCAGCGATTTCTCAGCATGCACGCCGCCGTCTACAACACCTTCAACGTCCAGCGTCATCTCATATCGCGATCAACCCTGCGGACTTTCAGAGCCGAGGCGATGACGCAATGGCGGGAGGCGACACTCACCGCCTGACCTATCGCACAATCAGGACTTCGACGGCTCATCCCAGACCTTTGTGACAATGCCGTGACGAGTTGCCCGCCGAAGCCATTGGGCGTGTCATCACATGGCCGCTTTTTTGCGCGCATCCTCGATCAGTTGCCACACGCGCGGCGGTGACAGGGGCAAGACGTTGGGCTGTACCTCGAAGCATGCCAGCGCCGCCGCCACCGCATTGCCGATAGCGGCCCCCGGGGACATGATCCCACCTTCGCCCGCGCCTTTCACGCCGAGCGGATTGCTGGGTGCCGGATAGTTCTCGAGTTCGACGCCCCGGATGTTGGGGAAATCGCCTGCGGTTGGCAGCAGGTAATCGGCAAAGGTGCCGGTCAGGAGTTGGCCCTGCCCGTCGTAGACCAGATGCTCCAGGAGTGCGCCACCCAAGCCCTGCACGATAGCCCCGATCAACTGACCTCTAAGGGTAAGCGGATTGATGATCCTGCCGGCATCCTCGACTGCAACGTAATCGAGAACCTCGACCTGTCCCGTCTGGGGATCCACCGCTACATAAGCCGCGGCGGCCCCATAGGCCCAAGTGAGGGCCGTGTTGAAAAAGGTTTCCTCAACGGCAATCGCCGCTTCTGCCAATTCTGCGAATTCCAGTGACTTTCCGGTCGGCCCTCGCGCCCGGCCATCGACGATCTCGACCTCCACAGCCTTGCAACCTAAACTCGGTGCTGCGGCGGCCTTTATACTCTCGCGGAAGCTCGTCGCAGCGAGCGCGATGGCGTTCCCACCCATAACGGTGGAGCGCGACCCAAAGGAGCCGTAGCCCTGCTTGACCCCGCTGGTCGAGCCGAGGCTCACGGTGATCCGATCCATCGGGAGCTCAAGCGCATCGGCCGCAATTTGGCTCAGAATGGTTGCGGCCCCCTGGCCGACGCCAGCGGAGCCGACCGAGACCGCGACATCACCGTCAGGCTTCAGGACGATGCGCGCGTTCTCGCTGGGGCCTGAACCGCCCAACTCGACGAAGCAGGCCAACCCCAGTCCATGATAGCGGCCGTTGACGAGCTTGCCCTGGAGGTCTGCCCTTTCGGCCCAGCCGATCTCGGCTACGCAGCGATCCAGCGTCTCCCTGTAGTCGCCATTGTCGAGCGTGTCGCCCCGGTCGCCGGGGGTCACCGTCGGGAAAAGATGGGGCAACTCCTGCGGTGTCAGAAGATTGCGCCGCCGGAAGTCCAGCGGATCGATACCGAGTTCTCCAGCGGCGATATCGAAGAGCCGTTCACGGAAGAAATCGGATTCGAATTTGCTAGGCCCCCTATAGGTGCCGATGGGGGTCTTGTTGGTTAATAGATGCTCGGTGACGAGGTGGTAATTCGGGATACGGAAGGGTCCGGAGGTCCCATAGGCCATGCCGAAGGCGTTTGTGCCCCCGTGGGTCCGGACATAGGCGCCGCCATCGATCCAGGCCGTGCCGCGCAGACCCCGAATCGTACCGTCTAGCTCGCAGGCGATCTCGATGTCGCAGTCGCATTCCCGGGAATGGTTCGTTGCCATCAGATGTTCCCGGCGGTCCTCAGTCCATTGCACCGGACGTCCCAGTTTCTGGGCCGCATAGGGAACCAGGAAATCCTCGGGATAGAACTCGCCACGCGCACCGAAGCTGCCGCCGGTATCGCCTTCGATCGAATCGATGTTCTCGACCGGGACACCGATCAGCGACGACAGGATCACGCGGTTCTGGAAAAGGACCTTGGCAGCGCCGAGCACTGTCATCCGGCCCGCCTCAGCATCCCAGTCCGCCAGAATGCCGCGCGGCTCCATCGGGCAGGCGAAATGGCGCTGCACCGAGAAGCGCTCCCGCCGGACATAGGGCGCATTCCGAAAAGCGGCCTCTGCGTCGCCTTTCACCCCGTCGTAGCGGATGGCGACATTGGTGCCTGCCTCCTCGAATAGGAGAACCTCGTTTCGGCCCGCGGCTTCGCGGTCCACGATGGCGGGCAGAGGTTCGATGTCGAGCTCGACAAGATCGGCGGCGTCTTCAGCGATGGCCGCGCTGTCGGCCACCACTAAAGCGATGGGTTCGCCCACATAACGGACCCTGCCGTCGGCGAGGACCGGCTGGAGAAAGGGCGTCATCGACGGATCACCCAGGAAGCGGATTGGGATCCGAGGCAAGGGCCGGCCGATATCCGCCGCGGTGATCACCGCATGGACGCCTGGAAGTGCGCAGGCCGCGGTCACATCGATCGACCGGATGCGCCCATGGGCCACCGGGCTGCGCAGGATCGCGGCGCGGAGCACGCCTTCGCGGGATAGGTCGTCCACGAACCTGCCCCGGCCGCGCAGCAACCGGAGATCCTCCACCCGCTCGATCGGGCGGCCTATATAGACGTTGGCGAAGCTCATCGCGGCGCCAAGCTCAAGAACTCATCTTTGGGGCTGTCAATTTCAGTTCGGGTATCTAGGGTTCTTCCGCATGCAGCCTGTTGTGCGAGCAGAGATGGTCGGCCCTCATCCAGGTCGAATAGACGAGCAGGTCGAGGAACCGGTCGAAAGCGGTCGTCAGCATCGCAGGACCAAGGCCCGGGGAGTAATTCTTCAGTAGTAGGAATTGCGGACGGCCATAGTAGCTGGTGAGACCGAATCAACATGGCGTCACCACGCTGCAGATTTGCAGTATCGGCCGCCGCCGCGCCGCTATCACTTGATGCTTTGATCCGTCCCCAAATAATCTTAGCTCCATTTCCCTCCGCGCTCCTATCTCATCGAGCTTCAACACAGCCGCAAACTGTGAACCTGTACAGCCACCACTCCAAGAGCTGAGATTCCCATAAAATGTAAATCGACTGTATCGTTCACAGATAAATCACGGCTGACTAACGGATCCTGTTGATCTGCAGAAAACCTAACACAATAGGTACCTTTACTGCGGAAGATACCTTTACTGCGGAGTTCTCCCCGCTTGGGCTTTCCTGCCGAGCCTGTAATCAACAGCCCTGAGCCTGCTCCGCTATGCGGCCAGCCACTGAGCGAAGCGATCCTTTATCTGTGCAATGCGTGGCGTCAGCCACTTCGCGTCTGGCGTGAAAGTCAAACGCGCATGGTCCGGGGCGGTCGGGGACTTCGCGATGGCTTCCTTGGTCATAAAGTCAAACGCCTTCGGGTTCGACGGGCCGTAAGGAAGAATATTGCAGAACTCGCCTTGCGGTTTGGCCTGGATCGTATGTTCGAGATACTGCATGGCGAGCTTCTTGCGTGGTGTGCCCCTGGGTGCGAAGTACGTATTGACGTCGCAATGGGCTTCGTTCCACACCATCTCGACAGGACTTCCTTGATCGATCACGGTCTGCCCACGGCCGTTCCAGATCGACATCATGTCGACCTCACCATCGCGGATGAGCGACTCGGATTGGTTGCCCTGGGTCCACCACACTGTGATATGGGGCTTGATCTCATCGAGCTTCTTATAGGCGCGATCCATATCGAGCGGATAGAGTTTGTCCTTCGGTACGCCGTCGGCGAGAAGCGCAAATTCCAGGGCCGTGACCGCTTGATTGTAGAGGCCACGTTTGCCTGGGAATTTCTTTATATTCCAGAAATCCGCCCAGCTCTGCGGCCCCCCATTCGGAAATCTGTCCTTGCGATAGATAAGGTTGGTGCCCTGGAGAACGGAGGTGATCGCGTTTTCGATTATCCCGCCTTCAGGGATATTGTTCTTGTTGATGACGGTGAAATCGAGTGGCTCGACAAGATTTTCCGACATAGCCTGGTAAAAATCGACCAGGTTGAGCGTTGTCACGTCCCACTCGTAATTGCCGGTCTGGATCTGCGCCTTCAGCTTTGCGAGAGAAACCGGAGACACGGTGCGAATCTGTATCCCAGTCTTGGCCGTGAAGGACTTATAAAAAGTAGCGTTCTCCGCCGCTTCGATGGTTCCGCCCCATGTATTGATGTAGAGGATGTTATCCTCAGCTTCGGCGCGCTTTGTGATCACCAACGGCGCCGCGATTGTGGTTGCCACCGCGACCCCCGCCTTCAGAATCGTCCGGCGATTTGTCATCTGACTATTAGTCATGATCTCACCCTCCCCAATGTTTGACCGACATTCCCCATATGAGCCCCGATTTCGGGCATCACTGTCGGCGTCATCGCCGCCAATAGCAAACTCTAACGGTACTTTCCTGGAAAGACCGCCAGTCCACTGTGAACAACAGCTTCTCAGCTCACCGCTACCCCTGTTTCTCGTGATCAAGGCACACCTCTCCCGCTGATTTGTCCTTGCTGCCGCCACCGCCCGACTCAAGCCGAAGCTGGCGGCGCTCGAAGTTGAGCTATCAGCCGCAAAATTTCCGCAAACATGTCCCGTGGCACAGCGACCTCGGCCATCTGGAATGTGACGTAGCGCGAATGAACGACGATCTTGGCACCGATCTTCACGAGCTTCTCCCTGAGGCTGGTCAGCGACCAGTGTGCGACGGCCTCGGGCAGGGCCAGCGTCCGCATGAAGTTGGCGAGATTGTAGGCCAACGCATGAAGCTGAAGCCGGACGGCGTTGGCGGCGAAGGTGCGGCATGACAAGGGTTCCGGCACTTTGGCGATCGCGCAGTTCCTAACGGCCGTGGGGGACGGGGAGGGCTTGCGGCTGGCGGCACCTCATCTGGAGACCAAGGACGCCTTGTGCTGCAGCGGCTTGCCCTTGCCCGACAGGATCAGGGAGTCGCTCGCGATGCGGAATTGCTTGGCAGGGACGCTTGCCAGGGATGGAGCCCCTGGGACGAGGCGCAGGCGCGCGCAGTGTGGTACGCGATCGGGATGGCCGATGCCAACAAGGGGGATCCTGACGTCGATCCCGATAGGGAGAAGGTTTTCGAAAAGATCGCTCGGGAACAGCCGGAGACGCTGCCGACCGAGATGGCTCGGGCCGGGCGGAATTTCTGAATGATGCGCGCGGTCATGAGCAAATAAGCCACCTGCGGGTCGTCCCCCGGAGGCCGGCCAGGTTTTACAATCGCGATCCTCGGGAAGAAGTCCTGCAGACGTCCGTTACCGAAATCCGTCACCGCAAGCCATCGCTCACCGGCCCTTGCCGAACAGCGATTTCAGCCATCCCTTGGGCTGCATCTCCCGATAGATCGCGTCCAACTCGTCGGCGCGATTCAAGGGCCGGCCGCGATAGGATTCCACCAGCACGCCCTTGAGGCCGATGGAGCGGATATAGGCGATATGCGCCGGCGAATCGTCGATCAGCACGTCGCCCTTCACCCGCCGAATGTCCTTGGGCGGGTAGGCGTTGCCGGGATCGTAGTCCTCCCGGAAAAGGCATTGCTTGAAAAAGCGGGAAAGGTCGTGGTGCTTCAGGATGCCCTGGGCGCGCGACCGTTGCGACTGGGTCCAGAGGATCAGCGTGTGCTCCTCCCGCGTCAGGCGCTCAAGGAACTCGACTATCCCCGGACGAAGCGTCTGGCCGTATTCGTCGGCCAGCGTGTTGTCGAGGTCGAAGACGACGATCATGGCCTCACCCGGGATGAAGGAACAATTTGATCATAACCATGGCGAAGGGCTTCGGCACGTTGATCGCGCCGAGGTCGGATTTCACGAGGTCTTCAGAATCTTTCGCTAGGCCCGCCATACCTATGCCTCGCGCCTTTCCATGAACGGTGTGCCCCTCGCGGTGGTGGCGGCGCAGTTGGGGCACAGCGATACCCGGATGGTCGAGAAGCACTATGGGCACCTCGCGCCGTCCTACGTGGCGGACACGGTGCGCGCCGCCTTCAGCAACATGGGGTTGGTAGAAAAACCGAATGTTGTTTCGCTTCGCACTGCGGCAGATTGAGGTAGCATCTATCGGTAGGGATAGGGAGCACCCGACAAGTCCGGACACCGCACCGGATTTCCCTACCGTCTCCATGCGGGCACCGGCGGGGTGCGGATTTGGGAAATGATCAAACGGGGTTTCCTGAACCCGATTGGCTGTCACTGGCGGATGCCTATGAAAGGGCCGTAAAAGCCTATCCGGATGTGCGACCAGAGCGGGTGCAAAAGGCACTCGTTCAGGCATTTTATGAGCGACGAATAAAAACGATCGGACAGTGTAGGGCGTGGCACGGTGATGATATCAGGGTACGGCTCATTTCGGCGGCATGGGATCCGGCGAAGCTCCGGGTCGCATGGGACAAGAACGCATACGCACTTATTTTAGATGCGAAACCCTATCTTTTTACCGAAGTCGATGTTGATAGGCGCGATCTGCAACGGTGGTGTCGCCAAGGCGATGCTTCGTCGGATTCGGTTGGGGAGCAACCAACTGCCGGCGAGGTGCGCGAGGCGGCCCTCAAAGCGGCTGGCCTGAACCAGCGGGCGGCGACGAATCACGAAACCGCAGCAGGCCACCCGACCGACTGTCTTGCGGTCCCCAGCGGGGGGATCGAGATAATTGAAGAATGGATTTCCCCGGCTGCGGCCGCGGTTTGGGTGGTTACCGGTGACGTGGAGCGTACCCGGCGTGTTTTGCTGTACCCAAAGGACCTCGAAAGCCATGTGGGTAAGCAATCAAGTCTTCTCTGGTTGAAGGCGGAACACCAAATTAAGGAGTGGTCAACGGACCACGATGAGCCGGCCCCAAAAATCGACCAAGCATTAGCCAGCGTTAAGCAAGGCCTACTCCAGGGCTGGCGTTCGACTGGTGCATTGGCATCGGGTGGGCCACCCGAACAAATCGATCGAGCTGAGTGGTTCAGTCTCGAACTGGAATCTGGATCCGCTCGGCCTCCCGGAGGCGGCGTTGCGTGGTTCGATGTTCACATCAGTCTGCAGGACATCATGAGGGATTATCCCGCCGATGCCGATGCCCGCGAAATCGAGCAATCGGCTGCCAACGCCCGGAGCCTTGAATTGAAACGAGCGCATTGTGAGAGGCTATTTGCGGAGCCCGGTTGGAGGGTTTGGGGCGTGCTGTCTTGGATCGCATACCGCGACCTCGCGAAATTCACCGCCATTAGCGGACGGCGAAGTTTCGACACCTTCAGGCACTACCGTCATGGAGAGCATCACAAGATAGAGGAGAACCCCGCGGAAACATTACGCCACTCCCTTCTGGGAGGGGATCTTATCGCAGTCCAAGAGGGCAAGGACTTGCCACCCGAGTTTTGGTTTGGGAAAGACCCCTTGAATGCAACGGATGTGTATTTCCGGCGCAAGGACGTACAGGAACTTTGGCCCATTATCAGCGGGACGTTTTCATTTTCGGAAATCGCGGCGAGTGTCGAGCGGTTGAATAAAGACGTCACTGATGTCCAAGCGCTTTGAACCGCCCCGGGTTTGCCGGAGGCTCCAACTCCTGAGAAGGTGGGGCCATGATGAGCAAGACAACGAACAAGTTTTCACCGGAAGTTCGCGAGCGGGCAGTCCGGATGGTTCAGGATCACCTGGTCGATTACCCGTCACGGTGGG
>CANJCB010000058.1 GCA_947473305.1 Rhodospirillales bacterium | reverse complement strand
CGTCAGATCGCTGGGATAACGTAGGCCACGCCGGCACGCTGCGCGGCGATGTTCCGGTTTCCACATGAAGCGCCTCCCGTAAAATCTGGCGCTCCAATAGGAATCACATCCGATTCATCCGATTCAACAACTTTCCGGATCGGCTCTAAGATCGATAAGCGATACTTGGAACAGCGAAAAAAGCTATCCGAGAAATACGGCGAGCGGGAGCTGTGGTCGGTCATCGATCACTGGCAGCTCTATTGCGGCATCTCCAATCTCGCGCGGTCCATGGCCATCGCCGATATCCTGCGCTCCACGCTCAACGTGCCGGGGGACGTGGCGGAGTTCGGATCCTGGCGGGGGGCCAACCTCATGTTCCTGGCCAAGCTCCTGCGGATTTACGATCCCATGTCCGCGAAGTCGGTGCATTGCTTCGAGGGCTTCGAGGGGCTCAGCACCTTCGTGCCGGAGGATGGGGCCTCGGCGGAAATGCGCGGAAAATACAAGGGCTCGCTGCAGGAACTCGAAGACATCATCGATCTCTACGAGATGGGCGAGATCCTTATCCACAAAGGGCTCATCCAGGACACCCTGGGGCCGACCCTGGAAGCGCAGCCGGCGCTGTCCTTTTCCTTCGTCTATTGCGATGTCGATCTATACGAACCCACCAAGCTCATCCTGGAGCAGCTTCACCCGCGCCTCTGCCAAGGCGGCGTCTTCGTGCTCGACGAATGGAACTCGGGCGACTTCCCGGGCGAGACCCTGGCCGTGCGGGAATTCCTGGAGGCCCACGGTGCCGCCTATGTCATGGAGCATGTGAAGGACACGCGCCAGCCCAACCTCGTTTTGCGGAAAACAACCGCGTAACCGGGGCCGGCGATGCACATCCGGTACATCTATTCCGCTTGTGTGGTCATCGCGACCGACGACCTTCGCCTGCTCTGCGATCCCTGGATGACCGAGGGCATCTATGACGGGTCCTGGTTCCACTACCCGCCGCTCGACGACCCGATCCAGGCGATCGGCGAGGTCGATGCGATCTACATCTCGCATATCCACCCCGATCATTACGACGCAGCCTTCCTGCGACGGTATCTGGCGGTCTATCCCAAGACGCGCCTCCTCATCGGGCCACAGACGCCGCCCTATCTGGCGATGAAGATGAAGCTCGACGGCTTCACCCCGGAAACCCATCGCCAGCTTTCGGTGGGCGGGACCGACCTGCTGATCGTGCCGAACCAGGGGGGAGGCGGCGCCGGGTCGGAGGTCGACAGCGCACTGGTGGTGCGCGAAAAAGGCCGCACCGTCGTGAACATGAACGACAATCCCTTCATGCCCCGCCAGATCGAGGCGATCCTCGATTTCTGCCCCCAACGCAAGGTCGATGTGGCACTGCTCCCCTATGCGGGTGCCGGCCCCTTTCCCCAGACGTTTCACTTCACCCATCGCGAAGAACTCGAAGCCGCGGCGGCGCGCAAGCGGGCGCAGTTCCTCGACCTCTTCCGCGCCTATGTCCAGGCGCTCGCTCCGAAGATGGCGCTGCCCTTCGCCGGCAAATATGTGCTGGGCGGCCAGCTTAGCGAACTCAACCCCTTCCGGGGCGTACCCGACGCGGTCGAGCTGCTGACCGAGAGCGCGACCCGCGTGCTGGTCCTCGCCGATGGCGGTCAGGCGACCTACGATATCGACACCGGCGTTGCGAGCGCCTGCCGGATTGCGCCCTACGATCCGGCGGAGGTAGCGCGCTACCTCGCGGCCCTCGGCGGTCATCCCTACGATTACGAAACCGAGATCGTGCCCCAGGACGGACGGCCCCTGCCGATCCTTCCCCTCTTGACCGCCGCCACGGCGCGGGCGCGCGGCAAGGTCAAGGTCGAAGCCCCCTATTGGATCGTCTTCCACGCAAGGGGACAGCAGGAGCGCTGCTTCGTCTTGAATATCGCCGACTCCAATCCGCCTCTCATGGAGCCGCCGACCTTCAAGCCCGACCAGCTGGAGCCCCGCCTGGAGATCACCATCGACGAGCGCTACCTGTTCGGGCTGCTGACCCGGCTCTACCATTGGAATAACGCCGAGATCGGCTCGCATTACCGCTCGCTGCGCGTGCCGCAAGCCTACCTGCCGGTCATCTACGGCTTCCTCAATATGCTCCAGATTTGAGGGCGAGCGGCCCGCGATGGGATCGCGTTATCACGTCTCGTTGCGCCGCCTACCCCCGTTCCCTAAAGCGAACAAGCCTCCTCGCCGCTGATCTCCATGAATTTGGCGTCGTATTCGAAGCCGAACTTCTTGAGGATCTCGGCGCATTCGCCGGATTTCTTGATGGCGCGGAACTCGGTCACGAAGGCGGCGTGGAGGTCGGGGTCGCCCTTGCGGAAGGCCCCGCCGGAGCCCCGGTTCGGATGCTCGGGATCCACGGGCGCGATCTCGAAGGCGGTCGGGCGCTTGGCATGGAGCAGATGGGCCGACTTCTCGTCGATGATGAAGATCGGGATGCGCTTGGTCAGCACCCCTTCCAGGGCGAGGTCGGGGTCGGGGAACTGAACCATGGTGCCCTTCATCCCCTTGTCGGCCGCCGCCTGGAGATAAGAATTCTCCGCGCCCCCGCGCAGCGCCCCGAAGCTGGCGAAACGCGCGCCCACATCCGTGTAGCTTTTCGGCGGGTTGGCGACCTCGCTCTTCAGATAGCAGACCCATTGCGATTCGTCCTTCCGATAGAAGGGATCCGCATAGATCACCTGCTTGCAGCGTTCGGGCGAGATGGTCAGGCTGGCGCCGATCATGTCCCAGCGTCCCGCCAGCATTCCGGTGACAAGCTCGCCATAGCTGGCGACGGCGGCCTCGACCTTGGGAATCCCGAGGCGGCCGACCACGACCTTGACGATGGAGGGCGCGATCCCGTCCAGCGTGCCATCCGGATTGAGCGTGCTCCAGGGCATGTTGTTGGCGACGCCGATCTTGATGACGCCATCGCCGCGCAGCTTGGCGAGGAGGCCATTATCGGCCGCCGCCGAGGGCCGGATGATCGTCGCGGCGCCCAAGCCCGCCAGTGCCGTGCCCAGTACCGTCCGTCGTGACCATAAAGCTTTTGCTGTCATCGATCCCCCTTCGGGACGCGCGCGGAAGACGCCGTCCCCTTGCTGAAAGCCGCGCATCCCCCGATGCGGATTACTTGGCGTCCCGCCCATAGTACCAGCCCCGCAGGTCGCCATAGCTGATCGGCTCGTAGAGCGGCGGTTTCGTCGGGCTCTGGCAGGTCGGCAGAACCTCGACCACCGTCTCGTTGTTGGGGCCGAAGAAGACCGGGATGGAATAGCGGTCGACCCCCTTGGTGTTGATCACCCGATGCTTGGTCGAGAGGTAGTCCTCGTTCGTCCAGCGCACGAGCGAATTGCCGGTGTTGATCAGCAGCGTCCCCGGCACGATATCCACCGCGCGCCAATGCCCCGAGGGCATCTGGACCGCAAGCCCCGGGATATCCGCCTGGGCCAGGAAGGTCATCATGGCGTTGTCCGTATGGGGGGCGATGCCATATTGCCGGTTCCCGATCTCCTTCTGCGGCGGGTAATGCAGCAGCGAAAGCAGGAGATGCGGATTCTCGAAGGAGCGGTCGAAGTAATCCACCGGCAGCTTCAGCGAGACGCACCAGAGCGGCAGGAACGACATCGCCAGCTTTTCGATGGCGCGGTAATAGGCGAGCAGCCTGTCCTGGAACCCCGGCAGGGTCTCCGGCCAGAGATTTTTCGCGGGCTGGCCCGGGCTCTCGTGGATGATGTTGAACTTGGCGTAATAGTTCGGCTTGGTATGGGCGACGATGTTGACGTTGGATTGGGGCTTATAGTCCCCGTCCTCGTGATAGCCCTGGTAGCCGACGTTGGAGCCGTCCCGGTTGGTCCAGGGCATCTTGCGCTTTTCGCTGTCGGGCAGGCCGTGGATCCGGCGGTTCTGCTCGAAGGCGCCGTCGATGAGATCCTGGGGAATGCCGTGGTTCCTCAGATAGAAGAACCCCACGGTCATGGTGATCTCGCGCAGCCTCGCCGCCACCGCCTCCCGCCCGCCCGGACGCCCTTCGAGATAAGGCGCGATGTCGAGGGTCGGGATTTCCTCGGTCGAGTCGGGATGGTCCATCAGCGCGATGGCCGCGTCGTCGTCCTGGACCTCGCCCCTGGGATCACGGGTCTTGGGATCACGGGTCTTGGAATCGCGCGTCTTGGAATCGCGCGTCTTGGAATCGCGCGTCTTGATGTCGTCCATCGATTGCTCCCACCAAAGCCAGGCACAGGCGGAACGTCCGAAAGAACATTAGTCCTGAAAATATCGCGGCTGCCTACAGGCAAATTCACAGGAAATCGGACGGTGGCCCATCGGGAGCCGCTGAACGCAAACCAGCCCCGCTACCGCCCCCTTTGCCATCCCCGGGTGCCATTGCCATCCCCCGGTTGCCATCCCCTTGGCCCCATCGTAAAACTCGGGGCCATGAAACCTGCCGCCTTCATCTATCACTCTCCCTCCACCGTCGAGGAGGCCCTCGCCCTGCTGGCCGGGCTTGAGGACGGGAAGGTGCTGGCCGGGGGGCAGAGCCTGGTGCCGGCCATGGCTTTCCGGCTCGCGCGGCCCTCGGACCTCATCGACATCAACGGGATCGAGAGCCTGAAGCGCCTCGCCGTCGAAAACGGGGCGCTCGTCATCGGCGCGGGCGTCCGGCATTCCGCCTTCCACAAGCCGGTGGAGCCCGGACCCACGGGCCGCCTCCTCGCCCGGGTTGTGAAGCATATCGCCCATTATCCGATCCGGACGCGCGGCACCTTCTGCGGCAGCCTCGCCAATGCGGATCCGTCCTCGGAATGGTGCCTGACCGCCGCGACCCTCGACGCGACGCTCGTCTGCCAGAGCGCCTCGGGCCGGCGGGAATTGAAGACCTCCGACTTCTTCGACGGGGTCATGACCACGACGCTCCAATCGGACGAGATCCTGGTGGAGGCGCGCCTGCCGCTGCTGCCGCCCGACGCCAGGGCCGGCTTCTACGAGGTAAGCCGCCGGGCGGGCGACTACGGCATGGCCATCGCGCTGGCCGCCTTCCGGGTGGTGGACGGCGTCATCGCCGAGCCGCGCCTGGGCCTCGGCGGGGCGGAGGACCATCCCCGCCGCATCCCGGAAGCCGAAGCGGCGCTCTTGGGATCCGCACCGACGCCGGAGACCTTCAAGGCGGCGGCCGAGGCGGCATCGGCGGCCATCGACCCCCTGGAGGACAGCCAGACCAGCGGCGTCATCCGCCGCCGCCTGGTGCGCGCGGTGGTGGAGCGGGCGCTGGCCGGGGCGGAGTAGGAAAAGCCGCGCCGACGGCCTTAAGCCGAGAGCTTCTCCCGGTCGGAATAATATCCCAGCCCCATGATGAGATCGACGGTCCTGCCGTCCCTGGCAAAGGGCAGGAGCAGCCTGCGGAACCAGCGGACGCCCTGCAGCTTGCCGACCCAGGAGGGCTGCTCCAGATAGGAGATCGCGCCCCGGCGGACCACCTCGAAATGCTGCGCCTCGCTCTCGCTGCCGGCGAAACCCGCCAGCGCCTCGTCCATGTATTTGCCGGTATCCTCGGCGCCCAGCGCCTCCACATGCCCGGTCCCGACCAGCCGATAGCGGAAGCGGATCGGGTCCTGCTCCACATCCACCAGCCAGAGCCAGGGCAGGAATCCCGGCACGTCCACGGGATCGAAATGCTGCCGCCCGGGCAGGAGGTCGGGGGCCGGCTTCAGCGACAGCCAATAGCGGTGGAATTCCGCGATGCGCGGGTCGCAATTGTCCGGCAGGCTGCCCACTCTGGCCTGGACCACGCGCTTGTCTCTGCTGTCCCAACCGGTCATGGCAAGGTTCTGCATTGGAGGAGCGGATATTCAAGAGGAGGGAGTAAGCATGATGCGCGTTCCCTCGCCGCCCGCAGGATGACCTCCCCGAGCGGAGGGGGCAAATCAATAAGCGATTGCCGCGCCAAGATAATCTCCGCTTAAGCCCTCTCGCCTAGCTTGTCCCTCCTATAATAGGCAAACTGGGGTCCTTGGGGGGAGAGTTCATGTTTCAGGTCCTCAGCGTCACGCCCGTCGGCCTGGAGGAGATCCAGGGTCCGCTGCGGGGCCTGCTCGACTGCTGGACGGAACTCGCGGGCCGCGACCCCATCCCCCGGATCGGCAACCTCGATCCCCGGCAATTGGGCGAGAACCTCGGCAAGACCCATCTGGTCGAGGTCATGGGCCGGGGCAGGTTCCGCTACCTCCTCTATGCGCGAGAGATCACCAACCCCGCCGCCCAGAACATGTCCGGCCTTACCGCCGACGCCTTCGAGGACGCGAGTTTCGGGCGGCTGGTCGTCGACAACTACCAGCACGCGGTCGACAGCCGCCGCCCCTCCTGCCGCCATGTGAAAGGCCTCTGCGAAGACGGCTCGTCCTACGAATACATCGGGCTCACCCTGCCCTTTTCGAGCGACGGGCAGAAGGTCGACCTGCTGCTGGTCGGGACCCATCGGATCGCGATGCCCGAGGATCTCACCCCCGACCGGGCGAGGCACGACCAGCGCTATGTGCAGGAGCTGATGGCGGAGACCACCCGCTGCCTGAAGCTCATGCGGGGCATCCCCGACAAGGCCCTGGTCATGGCGATCCGCCAGTTCGGCACGGCGCTCCTCTGGAACATCGCCGAGATGAAGGCCGCGCAGGACGCCGCATCCGGCAAGCCGCGATAGCTAGCTTGCTGATCTTGCCCTCTCCGGCCCTTTAGGGAGGGAGAGGGTGGGGACCCATCTCGAGAGAGATGGGGAGGGTGAGGTAGGGTGGTACAGCTTGCGAAATTTAATGGAAGATATACGCGCGGAGAGATGCTCGGGCGGCTTACCGCCCTCGCCCCACCTCACCCTAATCCCTCTCCCCCCAAGGGGCGGAGAGGGACTTGCAAGAAACATTCGGGAGGAACGCGCCCCTTGATCCTCCCGCGTCGTCCCGTCATTCTCCCCGCCCCATGCCCTTCGACAATTCCCCCCCGCCGCGCCCTTCGCTGGCCCATGCCTATCTGCTGCTGACCCTGGCGGCGCTCTTCTGGTCGGGCAATTTCATCGTCGGGCGCGAGGTGCGCGACGTGGTGCCGCCGGTGGCGCTCGCCTTCTGGCGCTGGTCGGGCGGGTTCCTCATCGTGCTGCCGCTGGCCTGGCCGCATCTGCGCCGCGACCTGCCGGAGCTTCTGCGCCGCTGGCCGATGCTGCTGCTGCTCTCCGCGACCGGTATCGCCTGCTACAACACCTTCATCTATATCGGGCTCGGCACGACGACGGCGCTCAACGCGCTGCTGATGCAATCGGCCATGCCGCTGGTCATCATCGCCTGGAGCTTCGCCCTCTTCGGCGAGCGGCCGGGATGGCTGCCGGACCTCGCGGTGCTGGTGTCCTTGCTGGGCGTGCTGACCATCGTCACCGGGGGCGAGCCCTGGGCGCTCGCGGAGGTGACGCTGAACCGCGGCGATCTCTGGGTCTTCGTGGCGGTGGTGACCTATGCGCTCTATTCGGCGCTCCTGAGGAAGCGGCCCAGCGTTCATCCCGCGAGCTTCATCGCCGCCACCTTCCTGATCGGCACGGCCATGCTGGCGCCGCTCTATCTGCGCGAGATCGGCCAGGGCCTCGTGATCCACCCCGAACCCCGCGCCTGGATGGCGCTGGTCTATGTGGCGACCTTCCCGGCGGTGGCGGCCTATTTCTGCTGGAACCGGGGGGTGCAGCTCGTCGGCGCGAACCGGGCGGGGCAGTTCTTCCACCTCATGCCGGTCTTCGGCAGCGGGCTCGCCATCCTGGTCCTGGGCGAGGAGTTCCGCGCCTATCACGCGGCGGGCGCGGCGCTGATCTTCCTCGGGATCGTGCTGGCGGTGGCGCGGCGGCCCTAGAGCGATTTCCGGCCGGTCAGGATCGCCATGCGCGCCAGATGCCGGGCGAAGGGCAAGACGCTGGCGATGGTGTCGGGCAAGGGCTCATGGAAGATGTTCATGAAGCTCGTCTGCCGCACCTCGACGCCGGGGGGCAGCATGCCCACGACCTCGCGGGGCTCCAGCCGGCGATAGGCGATCTCCACGCCGAAGGACCCCTCGATATTGGCGCGCAGCCGGTGCTTCAGATTGACGTTGAAGAAGCTCAGGAAGAACCAGCCGCCGGGCTTCAGCGCGGTAAAGGCGTTGCGCAGAAATCCCCGCTGCGCCTCGGCCGCGCCCAGATGCTGGAGAAAATCGGCCATCATGAGCCCGCCGACCGAGCCCTCGACGAATTTCATATTCGTGAGATCCGCATGGACGAAAGCGACGGCCGGATCGGCGGTATCCCGGTTCACTTCCAGGCTGCGATAGGAGATATCCGCGGCCAGCACGGGAAAACCCGCCTGCCGCAGCATCCCGGTCGCAGGACCCGGCCCGCAGGCGAGATCCAGCACCGGCAACCCGTCAGCCGGCGGCGAGACCGAGGCGATGAAGCGCCGCATCCGATGGATCTGGGTCGGGAATTTGGAATGGGCGAGATAGCCCTCGGCCTGGCGGTCGCGGGCGTGCATCTCGGGCTTGCCCGCCTCACGGAGCGCCGGGTCGTAGCGGAAGATCCCGCCTTCCCAGGACCCGCCCTCGGCGCCGCAGCAGAGGAGTTCCTCCCGGGCCGAGAAGCGCAGGGGGGCGCCGCACCGCCGGCAGCGGAGCACGCTTTCAGCGATCGCGAGACGATTCATCGGTCAGCCGGTGCGGGGTGAGCGGCCGCGCCCGAGGCCTTGGGCGCCGGGCTTACTTTCCGAGGGGGAAGGAATAGAAGACCATCAGCGACTCGACGCCCGGGTTGGTCTTGGAGATGCCGGCGTTGGACATGTGGTCGAAGGCCAGGCCCAGGCGCTGCTTGTTGGAGAATTGATAGGCGAGTTCCGCCCCGGTCTTGAACTCGATCCGCGCGCCGAGGTTCTTGCCGTCGCCGCGATACCAGTAACCGACATTGGCGGCCGGCGTGAGATAGAGGTTGGTCTTGCCGAGCGGGATCTCGAAGCGGACACCGCCATAGCCGTAGAAGGTCCGGTCGGTGGTCGCCATGACCCCGAGCTGCGGGCTCAGGGTGACATAGTCCTTGGCGAAGGGAAGCATGCTCCAGCCCGAGCGGTATTCGCCGCGGAATTCCCCGGCCTTGTTGTTGTGCAGCACGTCGTAGGCGCCGGCGCCCAGCGCGATCATGTCGGGATCGGCGGCCTGCGCGGTATTCGCGGCCATGACGCCCAGTCCCGCCGCAGTCATCGCGACGGCCGCGCAAACGTTCTTCACGGTTCTTCTCATGCTGTCTTCCCCTGGGGCGCCCCCGAAACCGGTCGGTATCTTAAGGATAATCGAAGCAGTCGCAAGTAATTAGCTAATCGAGCCGCTTGATCCGCTCCATGGCCGCGACGAGCTGGGACCTTATCCCGGGCTCCATGGCGGAATGGCCGGCGTCGGGGACCACCACATATTTCGCCTCGGGCCAGGCGCGGGCGAGTTCGTCGGCGCTGGTGATCGGGCAGACCATGTCGTAGCGGCCCTGGACGATGGTGCCGGGGATGTTCCGGATGCGGCCGATATGGCGGACGAGGTCCTGCTCGGGCGGGATGATGGCGGTGCGGAAGTAATGCGCCTCGATCCGCGCCAGGCCCAGGGCCATCCGGTCCTCGCCGAAGGCGGCCACCGTGTCCGGGTTGGGCAGCAAGGTCGAGCAGGCGCCCTCATAGGTGCTCCAGGCCCTGGCCGCCGGCATGTGGCGGGCGGGATCGGGATCGGTGAGGCGGCTGTGGTAGGCCTCCAGCAGGTCGTGGCGTTCGGCTTCCGGGATGAAGTTCGCGAAATTCCGCCAGGCCTCGGGGAAGATCGTCTTGATGCCGTAGAGGAACCAGTCGATCTCCGAGGCGCGGCAGAGGAAGATGCCGCGCAGGGTCAGCGCCTTCACGCGCTCGGGATGGGCCTCGGCATAGGCGAGCGCCAGGGTCGAGCCCCAGGAGCCGCCGAAGACCGCCCAGCGCTCGATCTTCAGATGCTCGCGCAAGCGCTCGATATCGGCGACGAGGTGGCCGGTGGTGTTGTCCTGGAGCGAGCCCAAGGGCGTCGAGCGCCCCGCGCCCCTCTGATCGAAGACGACGATGCGGAAATGGGCGGGATCGAAGAAGCGGCGATGGGTGGACGTCGCCCCTGCGCCCGGCCCGCCGTGCAGGAAGAGCACGGGCACGCCCTGGGGATTGCCCGACTGCTCCCAATACATCCGGTGATGGCCTTCCAGCGGCAGCATCCCGGTGGCATAGGGTTCGATAGGCGGATAAAGCTCCTGGCGGCTCATTCTGGGGTCCGTGGCTCCTCGGCGATGGGGCAGTCTAGAGCCGTGTCGCGGGAAGGCAACCCGAGAGTTCCGAGGTGGGGACATGCTCGGTGGGGCGAGGGCGGGCTTTAAGCCCGAGCATCTCGCCACCCGGGCATTTTTCTCCAGAATCTCGCAAACGGCGCGACCCTACCTCACCATTCCCATTGCCTCTCCCTCCCTAAAGGGCCGGAGAGGGGAAAGAGGCGTGGTGCCCCTCACCTCCCCCATGCCCACAAAGTGAATTGTGCACAGTCGCGATCCGCCTCATGCTGGGACCTCCAGCATTTTCTCCGAAATAGGTTTCATATATGTCTGGACCGACTGCCGCCGGTTGGAAGCCGGTCGTCTCCGGCCCGTCCTTCCTGCTCGTGCTGGGCGTGCTGATGGCCTTCGGGCCCATGTCGGTGGACATGTACCTGCCCGCGCTGACCGCCATCGGGGCGGAGTTCAACGCGGCCCAGGTCGAGGTGCAATCCTCGCTGTCTTCGTTCTTCCTCGGTTTCGGGATCGGGCAGATCTTCTGGGGGGCCATGGGCGACTGGCTCGGGCGGCGCCGGCCCGCCATGGCCGGGATCGTGCTCTTCGCCATCGCCTGCGCCGGATGCAGCCTCTCCCATAGCGTCGCGGAACTTACCGTGTGGCGCTTTATCCAGGCCCTGGGCGGCTGCGCCGGGCCGGTGCTGGCTCGCGCCATGGTGCGCGATGTCTTCGAGCGCGACCGCGCCGCCAGCGTCCTGTCGCTGATGATGCTGATCATGGGCATCGCCCCCATCGTCGCGCCGTTGATCGGCGGGCAGCTGCTGCTCTTCTCGGACTGGCGGATGGTCTTCGGGGTGCAGGCGTTCTTCGGGCTCATCGCCTTCGTGGGATTGCTGCTGCTGCCGGAAACCCTGTCGCCGGATAATCGCCGGCCGGCCAAGCTTTCCTCCATGTGGCAGGGCTATCGAGGGCTGCTGGTGAGCCGGCAGTATCTGGGATACGCCTTCTGCTCGGCCTTCATCTTCGGCGGGATGTTCGCCTATATTTCAGGGACACCCTACGTCTATATCCAGATCTTCGATGTCTCGCCGCAGATGTACGGCTTCCTTTTCGGGATCAATATCCTGGGCATGATGACGGTCAGCACGATCAACAGCCGCATCGTCCTGAGGCTCGGCACCGACCGGGTCCTGCGGATCGGCTGCACGATGGCGGCGATCTTCGGGGTGGCGCTGGCGATCGTCGGCGCGACCGGCTTCGGCGGCCTGCCGGGCCTGGTGGTGGCGCTTCTCCTTTTCCTGTCGATGAACGGCATGGTGGGGGCCAATTCCATGGCCGGGGCGATGTCGGCCTTCCCCCGGGCGGCGGGCTCGGCGGCGGCGCTCATCGGGACGATGCAGTTCGGGCTTGGCGCCATCGCGGGCTGGGTGGTGGGCTTCCTCGCCAACGGCACGCCCTTCCCCATGTGCGCGGTGATCTGCTTCATGGGTCTGGCCGCGCTGGCCTCCGACCGCTTCGTCGTCGGCAAGGCCAAGGCCCGGGCGTGACATGGACGAGAAGCTGCCCCCTGAAAGACCGCCGGAGCAAAAGCCCGAGGAGGAGGACGAGCCCTATCCCCTCAAGGTCTATCTGATCGGGATCGCGGGTTTCATCCTGGCGGCGGTGATATTGGCCTGGTTCGCGGTGGAATTCGCCGCCTGGAACAAGGAACAGGCCTGCGCCATGGCCGGGCGGCGCAACTGCGGCGGACCGCCGGTTCAGATGGTCAGATAGCCATCACGCCGGCTTGGTTTCCTCGGTGGGCCACTGCATCGTCTTGGCGTGCAGCGTATCGAGGTATTCGCGCATCACCTTGATCTTGCCGTTTTCGATCTCGAAGACGCCGCAGAGATCGTTCTGATAATCCTTGCCGGCCAGAGTGGTCCGGCGCGAGGTCCATTCGGCGACCACCTGGTTTCCTTCGGCGACGATGTTGCGGATCCACAGGCTCTTGCTGCCCGGAACCATGCGCCCGCCCGCCCGGCTATAGACCTTCTCGATGATTTCGGCCTTGCCGTTCCGGGTCCCCGAAAAGGGCAGGCTCCCGGCGATCCAGAGCGTCGCGTCCTCGGCGAAAAGCTCCAGCGCCTTGCTGCGGTCGTCGTTGTCGCCCGTGGTCATCAACTTCAGGAAAGTCTCGACGACGGCGCGCGGCGTGGTGGTGTCGGCTGCAGCGGTCATGGCCTATCCGGTCGAAGATTTGACCGGCCCCCCGGTGAGTGGTCGATGCGGAATGCTAGGGCAAAGCGGGTAGCGGGGCCATACGGCGAAAAGCCACCACCGAGAAAGTCCCTCTCCGGCCCTTTAGGGAGGGAGAGGGATTTAGGGTGAGGTAGGGGCGAGGGCGCTGAGGCGCCGGAGCATTTTCCCGCGCGGATGATTTTCGGTGAGGTCACACGAGCGGCGAAACCCTACCTCACCCTTCCCATCGCTGACGCGACGGGCCCCTTCCCTCCCTGAAGGGCCGGAGAGGGAGTCTGCGCCGGCACACAAAAAAAGCGCCGGAGGTTTCCCTCCGGCGCCTTCCTTGTACCCAACCCGACCTTTAGTGAACCGAGGTCGGCGCAGCACTCAGCGAGAAGCCCAGGACCGGGCGTTCCGGGGCCTTGAAGCCCTGCTGGCGGTCTTCCTCGACCACCACGCCGTCCAAGGTCAGCTTGCCGCCTTCGGTCGAGAGCTGCAGCACCGAGCGGTCCTGGATCTCGCCGTCGAGCATGCGCTCGGCGATCGGGTCCTCGACCAGGTTCTGCACCGCCCGCTTCAGGGGCCGCGCCCCGAAGGCCGGGTCCCAGCCCATCTCGGCGAGGCGCTTCTTCGCACCTTCGTCGGCGACGACGCTGAGGCCCCGCTCGGCCAACCGCTGGTTCACGCGGTCGAGCTGGATGTCGACGATCCGGGCCATCTGGTCACGGCCGAGACGCTGGAAGATCAGCACGTCGTCCAGCCGGTTCAGGAACTCCGGCCGGAAGGAACGGCGCACCGCGTCCATCACTTCCCCGCGCACGGTGTCGAGGCTGTCGCCCTCCGCCATGCCGCTGAGCGCATCGGCGCCCAGGTTCGAGGTCATGATCAGGATCGCATGACGGAAATCCGCCGTGCGCCCCTGCCCGTCCGTCAGCCGCCCGTCGTCGAGCGCCTGCAAGAGCACGTTCAGCACATCCGGGTGAGCCTTCTCCACCTCGTCCAGGAGGACGACCTGGTAAGGCCGCCGCCGGATCTTATCGGCCAAGGAGCCGCCGTCGTCATAACCGACATAGCCCGGAGGCGAGCCGATCATGCGCGAGACCGTGTGCTTCTCCATGTATTCCGACATGTCGAGGCGGGTGATCGCGTTCTCGTCGTCGAAGAGGAATTTCGCCAATGTCTTGGCGAGTTCCGTCTTGCCGACGCCCGTGGGGCCGAGGAACAGGAACGAGCCGGTCGGCCGCGACGGATCCTTCAACCCGGCCCTGGCGCGACGCACCGCCTTTGAAACGGCGCGCACCGCGTCGGGCTGACCGACGACACGTTCGGCGAGCTTCTCTTCCATGCCCTTCAGGCGTTCGCGTTCGCCCTCCAGCATCCGGTCCACAGGGATCCCGGTCCAGCGCGTCACCACCGAGGCGATGTCCTGGGTCGTCACTTCCTCGCGTTCGGTCGTGGCGCGGTTCTCGGCCTCGACGAGACGCCGCTCCAGGTCCGGGATCGCGGAATAGGTCAGCTCGCCCGCCTTCGCCCAGTCGCCGTCGCGCTGCGCGCGCTCCAGCTTGGTGCAAGCCTGGTCGAGCTCTTCCTTGATCTGCCGGCCTTCGTGGCGGCGGGACTGCGTCGCCCTCCAGATCTCCTCGACATTGGCCTGGCGGGTTTCCGCTTCGGAAAGCTCGGTTTCGAGCTTCACGAGACGGTCCGCCGACGCCTGGTCGCTTTCGGCCTTCAGGGCTTCCCGCTCGATCTTGAGCTGGGTCACCTTGCGGTCGACCGCATCCAATTCCTCGGGCTTGCTGTCGATGGCCATGCGCAGCCGCGACGAGGCTTCGTCCACAAGGTCGATGGCCTTGTCCGGCAGGAAGCGGTCGGAGATGTAGCGCGAGGAAAGCTGCGCCGCCGAGACAACCGCCGCGTCGGTGATGCGCACCCCGTGATGCACCTCGTATTTGCCCTTGATGCCGCGCAGGATCGACACCGCGTCCTCGATGGAGGGCTCGGAGATGGTCACCGGCTGGAACCGGCGGGCCAGGGCCGCGTCCTTCTCGATGTAGCGGCGATATTCGTCCGGCGTGGTCGCGCCGACGCAGCGCAGTTCACCGCGAGCCAGCGCGGGCTTCAGCATATTGGCGCCGTCGATCGCCCCGTCGGAGCGGCCGGAGCCCACCAGCATGTGAAGCTCGTCGATGAAGAGGATGATGCGTCCGGCCGAGGCTTGCACTTCGGCCAGGACGGCCTTCAGCCGCTCCTCGAACTCGCCGCGGAATTTGGCGCCCGCCAGCAGGGCCGTGAGGTCGAGCGACAAGACGCGCCGGTCCTTCAGGCCTTCCGGCACGTCGCCCGAAGCCAGGCGCTGGGCCAGGCCCTCGACGACGGCGGTCTTGCCGACGCCGGGCTCGCCGATCAGCACCGGGTTGTTCTTGGTGCGCCGCGCCAGGACCTGGATGGTCCGGCGAATCTCGTCGTCACGCCCGATGACGGGATCGAGGCGGCCATTGGCGGCTTCCTCGGTCAGGTCGCGGGCGTATTTCTTGAGCGCATCCCAGCCGTCTTCGGCCGAGGCCGCGTCGGCCTTGCGGCCCTGGCGCAGCTTGTCGACGGCCTGGGTCAGGCCTTCAGGATCCACACCCGCCTTGGCGAAGATGGGGCGCAGGCCCCCGCCACGGCCGACGAGGCCCTGCAGGAGACGCTCGGCGCTGACGAAGGTGTCGCCGGCCTTGCTGGCCTGCTCGACCGCCTTCTGCAGCACGCCCGCCAGCGCGGGTGACATGTAAATGGGATGGGGTCCGTCCTCGGTGACCCGGGGCAGATGATCGAGCCGATCCTCGGCCGCGACCTTCAGAAGCTCGGGGTCGCCGCCGGCGTCCCGGACGAGACGGCGCGCGATGCCCTCCTCGTCCTCGATCAAGGCTTTCAGAAGATGTTCCGGGAGGAGGCTCTGGTGCCCGCTCGCGAGAGCGGACATCTGCGCGGCCTGGATGACGCCGCGTGCACGTTCCGTGAAATTACCGAAGTCCATCAGGCACTCCGAACTGTTGCCCACCCTTTGCTAAGGCGCGGGTGGCTTCCTGAAGATCCGCCCAATGCGCGATCGAAGAAGCCATGCAACCTAAATGGTTAACACCGGAGTGAAATCAAGAGCGCCTAACGGGCGTGTCGGGACGGTCATCGAAGGTGCTCCGGGAAGGTGCTCCGGCGAGGGGCGGTCGCCCTGGTTTCAACCGCGATGTGGCGGAGGTGTTCCCGGATTTCTCGGCAGCGGCGTGAGGCGGTCCACTCCCTCCCCCTCTACCGTCATGCCCGGGCTCGACCCGGGCATCTTTCTCCAGGCGGCCCGAGATCCCCGGGTCAAGCCCGGGCATGACGTATTAGGGGGAAGAAGACGAGAGAGAAGCCGGGACTAATCCGCAGCGGCCGGGGGCCGCGAGCGGCTGAAATCGGCCAGCCGCAATGAACTGACGACAGCCGCGAAGACCGAGATCCCCGTGCCGATGAAAAGCGCGACGGAGCCGCTGTGGCCGGGCTCGCCCGCGACCGGCGGCAGGAGGCCGAAGACCAGCGCCACCAGGGCCGCTCCCGTGGTCTGGCCCAGGACGCGGGTCGAGGAGCCGATGCCGTTGGCGCCCCCTGCCCGCTCGCGTGGCGCGCTGGTCTGGACGAGGCGGTTGTTGGGGGTCTGGTAGAGGCCGAAGCCCAAGCCGCAGAGCGTCACCCGAAGCGCGATGTCGAGGTTGCCCGCATCCGCCGGGACGAGCGCCAGGGAGATCATGCCAACGGACATGACCGCCATGCCGACGGTGCAGAGGATGCCCGCCGGATAGCGCTCCGACAGCCGCCCCATGACCGGCGACAGGAGCCCCACCATCAGCGCCCAGGGGGTGATGAGGAAACCGGTCTCGACCTGGGAGCGGCCGAGCGCGCCCTCGAAATAAAAGGGCAGCACCACCATGCCGAGCCCCTGGGCCGTGAAGCAGCAGAGCGAGGTCAGCACCGAGAGCGAAAAGACCGGGATGCGGAAAAGGTCCACCGCGAGGAGCGGTGCGGGGCGCTTCATTTCGCGCCGGATCAGGACGGTGCCGAGGATGACGGCGGCCAGAAGCTCCAAGCTCGCCTGCCAGGCAGCCTGCCCATGGGCGATGCCTTCGAGCCCGATGACCAGGAGCCCGAAGGTGGCGGAACTTAAGGTCGCGCTCGTCCAGTCGAAGGGATTGCCGGAGCCCTTGGGCGCGGGCAGGAAGCGGCCCAACACGAAGAGCGCCACGAAGCCCACCGGCAGGTTGATCGCGAAGAGCCAGGGCCAGGAGGCGACCGACAAGACCCCCGAGGCCACCGCCGGCCCGCCCGCCGAGGAGAGCGCCACCACGAAGGCGCTGAAGCCGAGGCCCCGCGCGATTTCCTTCCGGGGATAGATGAAGCGGATCATGGCGATATTGACGCCCATGATCCCCGCCGCCCCGAAACCCTGGATCACCCGCGCGATGGTCAGGGTCAAAAGCGTGGGCGACAGGGCGCAGGCGATGGAGGCGAGGGTGAAGATCGCGAGCCCCGTCTTGAAGACCCGGCGATGGCCGAAGATGTCGCCCAGGCTGGAGGCCGGCAAAATCGACATGACGACGGAGAGTTGGTAGGCGTTGACGACCCAGATCGAATCCGACGCGCTGACGTGGAGATCGCGGGCGATGGTCGGCAGCGCGATATTGGCGATGGCCGCGTCCAGCACCGCCATCAGGATCGCGATGGTGACGGAAAACGTCGCCCAGAGCCGCTGGGGGTATGGCAGTCCGTCGGGGGCGGTGTCTTGGGGTGGGGTCATAGGGGTCTAACGAGTGTCATCATCGCGAGGCCGTAGGCCGTGGCGATCCAGGGATGTCTGAGTAAGCGGAGGGTTTCTGGATTGCCGCGCCCCTTTGGGGCTCGCAATGACGGCGAGGAGAGTGCGTCCCGTCGACCTTCACCCGCCCTGCGGGCACCCTCTCCCAGGCCTGGCAGAGGGAGGGACCCATCGTGTAACGATGGGAGGGTGAGGGTTGCCACGGGATGCTAGCCCCGCGTCTTCTTCGCCTCGACCCTCGCGTTGAACTTCGGCAGATCGATGATGTAGCGCTCGTGGACGCCCTCGCCGATCGTTTCCTTCTCGTCGCGGGCGGAAATCCTGAAGGTCAGCTTCCGGCCCTCGACGCCGGTCAGTTCAACTTCCGCCGTGACCTTGTGGCCCACAGGGGTCGCGGCGGTATGGCTCATGTTCACATGGGTGCCGACCGACCGCTCCTCCGCGCCCAGATAGGGCTTGATCGCGGCGATGGCGGTGGCCTCGACGAAGGCCACGTAATAAGCGGTCGCGAAGACCGAAGGCATGTCCGCAAGGCCCGGAATGGCCCCCGGCAAATGCGGCACCGTCAGGCTCGGATCGACCGTGATCGTTTCCGAATGCTTCAGGCCAACCTTCAGGTCTTCGCGTGCCACCGATTGCTGCTCCTTACTTGTTCGGGACGATGAGCGCGTCGACCACGACCGAGCCCTTGCCCTCGGCGCGAACCTTGATCGGGTTCAGGTCGATCTCCTGGAGGTCGTCGGCATTCGCCATGGCGAAGTCGGCGAGGCCATAGATCGCGGTGGCCAGGCTCTTCACATCGGCGGGCGGCGCACCGCGCACCGGGCCCAGGCGCTTCACACCGCGCAGCTCGGCGATCATCGCCTCGGCATCGCCCTCGCGCAGCGGCAGGGGACGCAGCGCGAAGTCGCGGGTGATCTCGATCTCGATCCCGCCGAAACCGACCGCCAGGGTCAGGCCGAACTGGGGATCGCGGGAGACGCCGGCGAACATCTCGACGCCGTCCTTCACCATCTCCTGGACGACGAAGCCCGCGAGCTTCACCGGCTTGCCGACCTTCTTCATATTGGCTTCGAGTTCCGCCCAAGCCGTGGCGAGCGCCGCCTCGTCCGCGAGGCCGACCTTCACCAGTCCGTATTCGGTCTTATGCGGGATGTCGTCCGACACGGCCTTCAAGACGACCGGATAGCCGATGCCCTTGGCCGCTTCCTTCGCGGCGTCCAGGGTGGTGGCGAGCTTCTCCTTGGAGACCGGCGCGCCATAGGCGGCCAGCATCACCTTGGCGTCGTATTCGTTGACCGTGGGACGGCCGGCGATGGCCGCCTTGCCCTTGGAGACGCCCTTGCGGATCGGCGGGCGCGGCATGTTCCATTTCGCCACCAGATCGACGGCGCCCATGCCCTGGCGGGTGCCGGTCAGCACGACGACGCCCTTCTCGCGCAGGAACTTCGCCTGGGCGGACTGCATGATGCCCTGGCAGATGTTGAGGAGGTAATGGGGCTTCTCGCTCTGGGCGGCGGCCTCGGCGATGACCTGCACGCCCGCGAGCGGATCGTTCTCGCCCGGACGGCCCATGGGATTGAGGTCGTAGCCTTCGAGGCTTTCGACCACGATGTCCATTTCCGGCGCCTCGTTCAGCACCTTATGGGCGGCAGGCAGGTTGCGGGCGTATTCGCCATGGCCCCAGACGTCCATCGGGTTGGCATCGCCGCTGATGTGACCGGTGACGGCCTCGATCTCGGCCCGCGACTTCGCATTGAGCGCCGGCAGGTCGAAGCCCTTTTCGGTCGAGAGGTCGAGGATCAGCTCGGCCAGCCCGCCGGAAGCGGTGATGACCCCCATGCGGCGGCCCTTGGGCAGGTACTTGCCCTGGCAGACCGCGACGACTTCCTTCATCTCCTCGATGTCGTCGACCTCGATGGCGCGATGGGCCTTCAGGATCTGGCTGAAGACGGTGCTCTCGCCCGCGAGCCCGCCGGTATGGCCGGTGATGGCGGCGCGGGTGCGCTCGCTCTTGCCGACCTTCAGCACGACGACGGGCTTGCCCGCCTTGTCGGCGCGGTCGAGCGCCGCGACGAATTTCTCAGGCTCGCGGATCGCCTCGAAGAAGCCCGCGATGACCTTGGTATTGGGGTCGTCCACCAGCCAGTTGAAGTAATCGGCCGAGCCCGTCACCGCCTCGTTCCCGGCGGAGACGACGACGCTGAAACCGTAGCGGCGGATGTCGCTCAGCATGGCGATGCAGGCCGAGCCCGACTGCGCCACCAGGCCGACGTTGCCGACCAGGCCCGTCATGTCACGGATGCCCTGGGAATAGGTCGAGGACTTGGCGGCCGGGTTGAAGACGCCCTGGCAATTGGGGCCGCAGAGCGCGATGCTCGCCTCGCGGCTGATGGCGACGATCTCTTCCTGAAGCTTGCGGCCTTCCTCGCCTGACTCGCCGAAGCCGCCGTCGAAGATGGTCGCCGAGCCCGCGCCGATTTCCGGCAGCATGCGGTAGTTCTCGATGACCCGCTGATAACCGACGCAGAAGGCTACCGCGTCGGGGCCTTCGGGCAGGTCCTTCAGGCTCGGATAGCAGTCGTGGCCCAGCACGGTCTTGTATTTCGGATTGATGGGATAGACCTTGCCCTCGTAGCCCATCGTCTTCAGCGCCAGCATGATGCGCTGGCCGATGGACGGGTTCTCCGATGCGCCGACGAAGGCGATCGACTTGGGCTTCATCAATCTATCGATATTCATTTCTCACGCGTCTCCCGGCGGGCACGCTCGATCCCCCCTTGGGCGGCGTCCCTTCAGCGCCCTGTCATAATGGGACTGAAAGCCGATTGCGAGAGCAATCCTGCCGGGATGCGTGGCTTGTATGCAATTGAGGGGGGAAGCTTTGGGGAGGAAAAGCCCGCTCAGTTCCCGACCAGCGAGAGGATGATCGTATCCGTATAGGTATCGGCGTTGAGCGAGGGGGCGCCCGTATAGCTCAAGGTGAGGTTCTTGTCGTCGCCCGAGCCGCCGGTCTTATGGGTCGCATTGGTGACGATGGCCGAGCCGCCGACGAGGTTCACGGTCGCGCCGTCGTATTTCACCGTATAGGCGACCGTATCCGCATTGCCGCTGCCGCCCTTCAGGAGGCCGGAATTGACCCCCGCCAGGTCGCCGTTGTTGCTGGTGAGCGTGACGACGAAGCCGTTCTTGTCCTTGCAGTTCTCGTTGATCGAGGCGACCAGGAGGTTGGTCGAGCTGACCCCGAGGTTCATGGCGGTGGCGGCCGCCTTCTGAGTCACGGTCAGGCTGCAGTTGAGCGTGACCGATCCCGTGAGGTCCACCGATCCGGTCTGCGCCGCTTGCGAGACGCCGGAAAACACGATAGCGGCGAGAAAACCCGCCGCTATCGCTGCTATCCTGAGGGAAGACCCGATCATCGTCCTATGCCTGGGAAGGTTAAGGAACCGACCGTCTGTTAGTTGGCGGTCATCGTGAGGGTCAGCGTGTCTGTGTAGGTGTCGGCATTGAGCGTCGAGGTGCCGGTGAAAGCGATGGCGAGGGCCTTGACGACGCCGCCGGCGGCGGTGCGGGCGGTGGCGGTCGTCGCGTTGACGGAGCCCGAGGTGAAGGTCTTGGCGACGCCGTTGTAGGTGACGCTATAGGCCAGGGTGTCGGTATTGCCCGAGGGACCCTTGAAGAGACCCGTGGT
>CANJCB010000057.1 GCA_947473305.1 Rhodospirillales bacterium | reverse complement strand
GTCACAAGATCGAGAATATGTTCGGCAGGCTCAAGGACTGGAGGCGTATCCATACCCGTTACGACAGATGCGCACACACTTTCATGTCCGCTATCTGCATCGCCGCAACCGTCATATTCTGGTTATGATCAATGAGTCCTGAGCCTAGAGCAACATCGCCCCACCGTCGATCGAATGGATCGTTCCGGTAGCCCAAGCGGATTCATCGGACGCGAAATGGAGCGCGGCGAAAGCGACATCTTCCGGCTTACCCAAGCGCCCCATTGGGTAAAGCCTGCCGACCTCTGCAAGATACTCATCGTAGCTCAGGTTTGCCCGCCGCTGCGAGCGGAGCTGTTCGGCCATGCCGGTGTCGATGATACCGGGACAAAGCGCGTTGACGCGGATGTTTTGGGGTGCGAGATCCAGCGCGAGGCTACGCGTCATCCCTATCAGCGCATGTTTGCTCGATGAGTAGCCAACCCCCTGCCTGATTCCCTTAAGTCCGGTCAGTGACGCGATCATGATGACGCTGCCGCCCTTTTTCGCAAGATAGGGCAAGGCAGCCCTCGTCATGAGAAAGGGTCCCCGCACGTTAACAGCCTGCTGATGGTCCCAATCGTCAACAGAGAGGTCGGCAAGTCCGCCCAGCCTCAATATGCCCGCGTTGTTGACGAGAATATCGAGCCCACCGAAGGCAGCCACCGTCTCTCCGACCATACGATCGGCGTCCTCCGGCTTTGAGACATCGCCCTGTACGGCGACACCGTTGCCGGATCGTTTCGCCGTTTCCTGAGCGAGGTCACCGTCGAGATCGGTACAGGAGACCTTGGCCCCCTCTTTCGCGAAAAGCTCCGCCATTGCGAGCCCATTGCCACGTCCCGCTCCGGTGATCAGCGCGATCTTTCCTTCAAGACGCCCCATTATTCTTTCCTCTTGCTGGAAGATGCCAAGTGCCGGGGCCGACTGCCCAGAAAGCAACGCCGCTTGATAGTCCGCGTCTCGTTCCTATGGGCTTCGAAGATGCCTCACATAGTCCGCGATGCCATGCATCAAATCGAATTTTGGGGAGTAGCCGAAATCCTGATGGGCAAGACTGCAATCGAAAACCGCAGATCGGTGCACGTCAAACCCCAGAGGGTTCAACCCCGGCCCTATATAAATATCGGCGCCAGGCACTGCTGCCCGGACCGCATCGGCCACTTCGCGTAAGGTCTGCCCCTTCCCGCTTCCGATATTGTAGGCGCTATGCGGCAATGCGTCCGCCAGCACGGCCCTGACGAGGGCCTCAGCCCCATCGTCGACATATATCATGTCGTCTTTCTGGTCACCGCCGCGCTCAACCCGGACCGGAATTCCTTTGACCGGATCTTCCACCAAGCGGCTACGAAGTGACATCTTGCCGTGCCGAGCCTGCTTGCCGGGTCCGTAGATGCCAGCAAACCTGAGGGCGGCAAATTCAAGGCCATAGACGTCACGATAAACTTGGCCCATCTGCTCGGAGCCGAGCTTCGTGACGTCATAGGCCTTCACCGGACGCTTCGGATAGGTTTCCGGGATAGATTGATAGTGAGGCTCCCCTACCCCCTCCGGGGTCGCCCCATACACAGCCCGGGAACTTGCCGAGACGAAGCGACGAACGTGGGAATTACGCGCGGCCTCGAGAAGATTGACCGTGCCTAAAGAATTCACTCTGAACGCCCGGAAGGGTTCATGGTCCATTTCCGGGTCTATAAAGGCCGCCAGATGGATGATCGCCGCAACCTTGCTTTGTGCCAGGACTTGCTCGACATTTTCCATATTCGTCACATCGAGGGTTTGGAAATCCACCTTTGCTTCCAAGTCCGGAGCGAGAGAAAAATCCTGGCGAATATCGGCCACGATGGGCTCCAAGCCGCGTTCCAACAGCTTTTGGACGACCCAAACACCGTTCACACCCAGCCCGCCCGTCACCAGTATTCGCACGATTGGACCTCCACCGAAATTCCCAGCCCGCCGATACTGCGCCCCTGTTACCTCACCGCCCAATTATCAAAGACCATAAGTACCAGCGGAACGGAAGTCTCACAGGTTCAGCATATCATTTCATTTGGAAATTCTATTAGAAGGCGGTGCGATTAATCTCACACTGCTATACATAGGAGAATCCGGACGGCGACGGTGCGACCGTCTTAGCACCAGGATCCGAAGCTCCATCAGTGCGTTGACTAAACGCTCACGAGATTTGGCGTTATGGAGTTCATCTACGTATCAAGATCGAGAAGGAGTATCCTCGATGGCAGATATGGCCCAAGAGATTCAGACGGGCCGTACCCGCGCCTGCTGTGGAGAGGAGGCGTAACGTGGCGAAACTCAGCCTGTCTTTGAGCTGCGGCAACTACGAGATTACCCGGCCGTTGATCGAGGGCGCCGTCCAGGCCGACGGGATCGACCTTACAGTGCTGGCGTCTCCTGCCGCGAGGGATCGTCAATGGCGCTTGGGGAGAGCGAGCGAATGTGATGTCGCCGAACTCAACCTCTGCGCCTACTTTATGGCACGCGACCGGGGACACCCCTATATCGCCCTACCCATATATCCGCATCGCCGCTTTCGCCATGGCTTCATTTTCGTGCGCTCGGATGCCGCGATAGAGCAGCCGTCCGACCTTCGTGGGCGGAGGATAGGCGTCGAGAGTGGGTTCCAGCCTGCCGCGGCAGTCTGGTTGCGAGGAATATTGGAGGAGTTCCACGGGCTCCCGCATAAGGACGTGATTTGGGTCACTGATCGGGAAGAGGACATTCCTTTCGCCCCTCACCCCCAGCTTCGGATAGAGCGCGCGTCTGAAGACGCATCCCTTCAGAATATGCTTCTCGAGGGTAAATTGGAGGCACTCATCAGCCCCGATTATCCGGCGGCATTTCTTTCGGACAGCCCGAAGGTGCGCCAGTTATTTTCTCAACCTCAAGAAGAGGAAATTAAATACTACCGGGAGACTGGCATTTTTCCGATCATGCATATCCTCATGATGCGTGAAAATCTGGTGCGTGATCACCTCTGGGCGGCTTCGAGCATTTGCTCGGCATTCAACGAAGCTAAACGTGTCGCGAACCAGAGATTGAAAAATCCTCGTGTCCTTCCGATTGCCTGGCATTCGGATGTAATGAGGGAACAGTCTCGCATTCTCGGACCGGACCCCTGGCGATATGGTCTCGGCAAACAGAACCGTCAGAATCTAGAAGCCGCACTGCGATATACATTCGAGCAGGGCCTTATTTCTAGAACTCCCTCTCTGGATGAGGTTCTCTATAACATCAGCGAAGAGGCGATTTCGGGTACGCCTGCTTCGTGAAACGGATGTCGGTTTGCCGCTCGGCTTTCCAGGGAGCCGATGGGAGCAAGCATCGGAGTGAAGGGAGAACCGCGAATGTACGGTTATCGAGCCCGCATCGGCTACACGTCTCCACCTGTTGCTACTGAAATTTTCCCCTATGAATTTTATAAGATTGTTCCGGAGGGCGTCACCCTCGTCGTCAGTACGCTCGCAGTCACACAGATGACAGCTGATGACATCGAAGAAAGCTATAATCTCAGCCTCGTCCTCGCCAAGGAGCACGCGCGCGTCGGAGTCGACCTGGTCGTTCTCGGCGGCATCCCGATCAACGTGATGCGCGGCATCGATAAAGTCGACGATCTTATCAGGGATACCGAGGCATCCATTGGCGTGCCGGTAACCACCAGCCTTACCGCTCAGATCGCCGGGCTCCATGCTGTAGAGGCGAAGAACGTGGGGCTTATTCATCCCTTTGGCGATTTTCATGACGATAAGACACGTGAATATCTGGACTACTACAAGTTCAACTGCTCCGGCATCAAAGGGGCGAATAAGACGAT
Organism: Rhodospirillales bacterium; assembly: GCA_947473305.1. Taxonomy (GTDB): domain Bacteria; phylum Pseudomonadota; class Alphaproteobacteria; order ATCC43930; family CGMCC-115725; genus CANJCB01. The sequence goes on along the minus strand of CANJCB010000057.1, from coordinate 17,303 downwards.
CGGTGAACTCGGGCGCATGTCCGTGGAAGACGCTCTGGAAATCGGTCGCAGCTTCAAGGCTAGCCATCCAGAAACGGACACGCTTTGGTACATTGGCCCGCACTGGCCCGTCAGCGCCGCTATCGAGACTTTGGAAAATGAGCTCGGCATATCCGTGATCGGCGCCAACCAGGCGATCGTGTGGCAGGCGCTTCGCCGGTGCAACGTCAACGATCGTATCCAGGGTTTTGGGTATCTGCTGCGGGAGTTTTGATGATTGAGATCAAGGATACCTGAGCTCAAGGAATGAATATGAATTTATCAATATAGTTTTCAGGAAAATAGGCCGTTAAACCCAATATCCCGATTAGACTAATCAATATTATAAATCCGATGAAAAAATATTCAGTTGATTTGACGGATGCCTGAATTACATCCATGGAAACACAATTCTCGATCAAATTTAATTTCTGATTCTTACGTGCTGGATCGATCATAATATTTCTCGCTTCAAAAATAGACGAGTGATCAGCTATCGCTAAGAGCCGGATCTAAGATCTGTTGAAAACCAGTTATAGACTGCTCCCAGCCAAAGGAACATGGCAGTCAATAAAAATACTGCCCAGACCCCGACATGACCCGCGACAAACCCTCCAAAAAAACTTCCCGCAACTTGTCCGATATATTGAGAGGACACCGAATAGCCGAGAATCGTTCCGGCGAATTGATCAGGAACGCTGTGACGTACCACGGCAGCGATGCAAGGCAACAACCCGCCGAGCGCGACCCCCATTAGAAATCGTAAAAGTACGAGTTGCCAACCCGCCGTGACGAAAGCCTGCGGAATAAGCAGGAGAGCGGCAATCATAAGCGCGGCGACAATAACAGCGGAATGTCCAATTCGGTCTGCAAGCTTTCCGAGGGAAGATGCCGAAAGGACGCTCCCTAGCGCAGTGGCGGATAGGACCAAGCCAGCGATGAAGGTTGCTTGGCTTTGATCCTCGATCAACGTTCCGACATAGATCGTAATGATAGGCTCGATCGACATATTCGCGACCATCAGGAGAAACCCCGTCGCAAGCATGGCAACGACGATATTTTTGTGGGGAATTTCCGACCACCCGCTTCGCCGTCGTGCGACCGTAGCTGCCACCTCTTTTCTATGCGTCTCTTTGACAAGCACGGCGGTCGCCAGGAAAGTGGCAAAGATGAGAAACGCTGCGCCCCAGAAAGTCGCCCGAATGCCGATCAGCGGAGGCACGAGGCCGCCGGCCAAGGGTCCGATAATGTTGGCCGTCATAACACCGGATGACAGCACACCAAGGGCCCAGGCGGACCTCTCCCTGGGCGTCTGAACGGCGACCAGTATCATCGCGCCTGAGACGTAACCTCCTGCAACTCCGGCCAGCAGTCTCAACCCCAAAAGGTGCCAGATATTGGTCGAAAGGCCCATGAGCGACATGGTGATGCCCAAGCCGAGGCTTGCCCGCAACAGCATGGGTTTGCGGCCATATCTGTCACCCAAGTAGCCCCATAACGGGGCAACCAAACCGGCGGTGACAAATGTCGCGCCGTAAATGATCCCCGACCATTGGGAGATCGCCGCCTGCCCCTGGACGCCGAGCTCCTCCACGTAGATCGACAGAAACGGCAGGATCAGCATCATCGAGAATTGCGTCGTAAACGAGCCAACGAGGCAGACGACCAGATTGCGCTGCCAATGTTCGTTGATCAGCGAGGACACTGTCTTACTCCGATTCTTCAGGACTCATCGTTGGCCTAGAGGACGATTTGGCCCGATCCTGTCCACCCAACCGGCATGCTGGCGGCCTCCCATGCCGAGACATCGGGTTTTGCTATGTCCCAGCGGGCTGCGATAAACCGCCGTCCATTGACCCCATTCGAAGCATCGGATGCCAGCCACGCCGCTGGCCGTGCCATGATTTCGGGAGAAAGTGCATTGCGGATGATTTTGCCGGTCGCATCGCGAAGCGGTTCGGATCTTGTGAGACCGCCGGGAATGAGGACATTTGCGGTCACACCCGTGTTCTCAAGACCGGTCGCCAGATTCGCCGTATAGGCCTCGAGCGCAGCCTTGGTCGAACCGTAGGGCCAGCCCCTGAGCATCGTGTCGAGGCTGGTGGTAATGTTGATAATTCGCCCCCACCTCCGTTCGATCATGTCGGGCAATACCGCAGCGGCAAGAATGTGAGGTGCGACTACGTTGATGTTCAAGGAGCGAGAATAAATCACCGGGTCGATCGTCCAGGGCAGCGGGTTGCCGCCTGCCACAAACTCGGGCCAAAGATGTTCTGACATGAGCGCGGCGTTGTTGATGAGCACATCGATTCGACCGAAGGCGGTACGCGCAGCCCCCAAAAGTCGCTCAATATCACTTTCTTCATTGAGATCTGCCGGAACCGCGATAGCACATCCGGCAGAGACACCACTTTCCGTTATGAGATCCGCCAGCCCTTCTTCCGTTTGTGCGGTGAGGACAACCTTCACTCCCGAGCGAAGCAGCGCGAGGGTCATAACCCGCCCGAGGGTTCCCCCGGCGCCGGTGACAAGGGCAACGCGCTCATCTGCCATTCCGCTTCCCTCTCTCTGGAAATAAAACTCGATCGCCGCCTAATTCGCATAGCGGCTGGGCGGGCGTTTCAGCCCGAGGTTTTCACGCATGGTCGTGCCTTCGTATTCCTTGCGGAAGATGCCGCGGCGCTGGAGTTCCGGAACCACCTTGTCCACGAAATCCACCATGCCGCCCGGGAGCCACGAGGGCTGGATGATGAAGCCATCTCCGCCACGACCTTCGAACCATTCCTGAAGACCGTCCGCGACCTGCGTTGGCGTGCCGAATAGCACATGTGAACCGCGCGCGCCGGAGACCTGTTCGTACATCTGGCGCACTGTCTGCGGATTGTCCTTGAGCATCTCCCGGAGCCGCGCCCCCTCGGAAGTATTCTCCGGCGGCATCACGCTTTCGGGCAGGGGCTTTTCCACATCGACGCCTTTAAGGCTGATATAGCCCAACTGGCCACCCAGCAGCTCCAGGCCGACATCCGTGTGAATCTTGGACTGCAACCAGTCGTTCTGGCGCTTGGCTTCATCCTCTGTGTCACTGATGATCACCGCCATGCCCGGCATAAGAAGGAGATCCTCGGGCTGTCGCCCTGCCTCTACCACCCGCGCCTTGATATCTTTGTAGATCGCTTGCGCAGTGGAAAGCCTCAGTTGCTGAATAAAGACCATGTCGGCAACGTCCGAAGCGAGCCCCCGTCCATCACCCGAGGTGCCCGCCTGCACCAGCAGGGGATGCCCCTGAGGTGGACGAGGCATGTTCAGGGGTCCCTTGACCGAGAAGAACTCGCCTTGATGATTGAGTCGATGCAGTTTCTTATGGTCGAAATAGACGCCCGTTCCAACGTCTCGGACAAAGGCGTCGTCATCGTAGCTATCCCAGAGCCCCTTGACGATCTCGACAAACTCGCGAGCGCGGCGATAGCGCTCCGCATGGCTGTAGTGCTCGTCCCGGCCAAAATTTCCGGCAGCCGCAGGGTTGGAGGTCGTGACGATGTTCCATCCCGCCCGGCCATGGCTGATATGATCGAGCGATCCGAACAGCCGCGCAAGATTGTAGGGCTCCAGATAGCTGGTGGAAGCGGTCGCAACGAAACCTACATGCTTCGTCACCGCCGCCATGGCTGAGAGAATAGTGAGCGGCTCGAAGTGCGCCATATATTGCGGCCAGCGCGCGAGCCCTTCCAAATTCCCGTCGCGGATCGCCGGCACGTCAGCCAGGAACATCAGGTCGAACTTGCCCCGCTCGGCCAACTTCGCCATGTCCATGTAATGCTCGGGATTGCTGCCGGCATCCTTCTGGGAGCCCGGATGCATCCAGGCCGCCACGTGATGGCCCGTCGCATGGATGTGACAGGCGAGCTTCATCTGGCGCTTCTTCTCAGCCAATTTTTCCTCCAGCCAACAGTAGCTTTACCCAAAGTCCTCGACCGAGCATGGCCTGAGGTTTCACAAGGTGGGGGCTGTCCCCCGTCTGCCGATCTCTTCTCAAACCGGCGCCGCTTGAGCTCCCCGCACCAAACGCCCGGGTAGCGCGCCGGTAGCCACCCCTTCGCGATAAGTGATCTCGCCACCGCAGATCGTCGCGACATAGCCATCGGCCTTTTGAAAAAGCCGCTTGCCGCCCGCCGGCAGATCGTGAACCGCGCGGGGTGCGTGAAGGTGAAGCCGATCGTAGTCGATCACGTTGACATCCGCCTTATAGCCGGGCTTCAGGTAGCCACGATCCTTGAGCCCGAAAAAGTCGGCTGTCTTCGAAGTCAATTCCTGCACCGCCCAGGGTAACGGGACCTTCTCACCATCGCGGCGATCGCGGGTCCAATAGGTCAGCATATGAGTCGTGAGGCTGGCATCGCAGATCGTGCCTACATGCGCCCCGCCATCCCCGGTTCCCTGGAAGGTTAGGGGATGGCGCATCATGGCTTCCACCGCGTCAAAGTTGAAATCGAAGTAGTTGTTGGCCGGAAAGTAAAAGATGGTGCGCCCATCATTTTCGAGCATGAGGTCGTAGGCCAGTTCCAGGACAGGCACCCCGCGTTGGGCGGCAAGCGCGGCGATATGGGAATCCTTGGCGGGCGTGTAGTTCGGTGGATCACCCAACAGGAACATCTGCTCGAATCCGCGGAGCTGAACGAGCTTGCCGGGGTTGGCGTCATAGGGTTCCTCGGAGAGAAGTCTCGCCCGCATATCGGGCTTGCGCATCTCGGCAACCTTTTGATCCAAGGGCAGGTGCTGGATCTTCTCGAAGCTGGGGCAGCCAGTGAAGGCATTTCGCTCGCAATCGAGGCCCATCAGGACCCCAACCGCCCGATTCGATACCTGGGCCCGGATCGGCAAGCCGTCCCGGTGCGCTTCCTCCAGGAATTTCAACGAGAGCCGCCACTTCTCCTTGTACAGCCGGCTTTTCTGAAACAGCGCCATGGAGAGTGGCCGGCCCGAGGACTCGACGATCCGCCGCCACATTGCGAGGCCCGTGACCCCATCCTGGGCAACGTCGTAGTCGTCGCCGGTAAGCTGGATGATTCCCTTGCCGGTTTCCTTCATGCCGAGCGCGATGGCGGTCAACTCCTCCTCGCCAGCAGTGATCGTCGGCGCGAGAGTTCCGTCGGTCAGGCGGTGGATCATCGTACGAGAGGTCGAGAAACCCAAGGCGCCCGCCTCCAGCCCTTCCTTTACGAGAGCGCTCATACGGATGGCGTCCTGCTGGGTGGCCGGTTCGCGGTCGGCCCCGCGCTTGCCCATCACATAGACGCGGACCGCGGCATGGGGCACCAGCGTCGCGCAATCGAGATCGTAACGCATGCGACTCAGGCTATCGAGATACTCGGGGAAGGATTCCCAAGTCCAGGTGACACCCTCTGCGAGCACCGGTTTCGGAATTTCCTCAACACCCTCCATCACCTGTAAAAGCATCTCACGGTGGTCGGGCCGGCAGGGCGCAAAGCCCACGCCACAATTTCCCATCACGACGCTGGTGACGCCATGATTCGACGAGGGCGAGAACCGGTCGGACCAGGTCGCCTGGCCATCATAATGGGTATGGATATCGACGAAACCGGGCGTGACGAGCTTCCCCTTGGCCTCGATCTCTTCCCGGCCCGAGCCTGACACTTTGCCGACCGCGGCGATCTTGCCACCACTAATCGCCACATCGCCATCGACGGCCGCTTCGCCCGATCCGTCGAGGATCGTGCCATTGCGGATAACGAGATCGAAAACTGCAGCCATGCCCGTAGTCCCCTTACTTAGGTACATGCTTGGAACTCTTGACTTGCCCGAAGGCACATCTCAATCGGTTTCAGATGCCGCGACAATCACCTCTTTCTCTGAGGATGAACATCGCGCCCGTGCGGTAAATTACACCTCAGTACGAACCAATCGTGAAAATTGACGGAAAGAAAATTGGTAGAATTACTTTTCTCCTTTGCGCCTATGCGGTAAGGAAAAGCCAATTGGATTAATACGATCTATCAACATAGGTATGATGCCGTGGCGCTGTCTTCCAAACGTGATGCGAAACAACTTCGTAACGTCTCCCGGACTCGGTCACTCGGTGTGGCCACCTCTGAACCCAAACCAAAAGATCCGCCAACTTCCTCTCCCCGGACTTCCCGCAAAGACAAAAAATCAGGATTGTTTGATTTTTCCCATCAGGTCGGCCATCTGCTCCGCAAAGCCTACCAGCGCCATACGGCCATATTCCAAGAGACCTGCCCCGACCCCCAACTCACCTCCGTCCAATTCGCGGCGCTTTGCGCTATCGACATTCTGGGCCAAGCCTCCTTGAGAGAGATCGGCAGAACTGCCGCCCTTGATCCGGCTACGGCTCGGGGCGTAGTCGATCGGCTGAGCGACAGGGGATTCGTAATCCTGGCAGCCGACCCATCCGATCGTCGGAAGGTTGTGGTGCAGCTCAAACCGGAGGGGCGACAGATGATTCAATCTATGAAGGCTCCTGCCGCGCAAATAAGCGAAAGCACCATGCAAGGCCTGAGCAACGCCGAGCGAGTTGCGCTGATATATTTGCTCCGGCACATTAGTGGCTCTCTTGGATCTGATGCTTCGTGATGCATTCTTTCGTCAGTCCCCTATCTCTGTATCGAGAGACGCCGCGGCTTTGATCGCCTGAACAATAGGTTCATACCCCGTGCAGCGGCAGAGATTCCCCGCCATATATTCTCGAATTTCGTCTTCCGTAGGATTCGGATTTTCAGCAAGAAGCGCGGTGGCGGAGATCAACATTCCAGGTGTGCAATAGCCACACTGAAGAGCGTGATGACGACGAAACTCTTCCTGCAGCTTCGAAAGTTTGTCGCCCTCTGCGAGACTTTCGACAGTTCGGATCTCGGTGCCGTCCGCTTGCACCGCGAACATGAGGCAACTGCGCGTTGGGCGATCATTCAAGAGAATGGTGCAGGCGCCGCAGGCCCCATGAGCGCAACCCACATGCGTACCCGTCAGGTGAAGCTGGTGGCGGAGAAAATCGACCAGGAGATACCGGCCCTCGACTTCTTTGGTAAAGCGGGCGCCATTGACGGATACCTGAATTTCATAGCGGCGTTCAGTTGCGCTCAAGATCGTCCCCCACCTCTCCCAACGCTCTCCTGACCAATGAGCCCGCTACAAATTTCCGATAGCGGGCATTTGCATGGACATCGCCGATAGGATCGACCGCTTGAGTGGCAAGCTCAGCTGCCTGGGCGATGAGCGCTGCGCCCAGCTCTCTTCCCTTGAGGTCTGCCTCAACGGATCTCAAGCGGACAGGAAGAGATTCGACCCCGATGATCGCCAGCCTGGCATCACGTATGACCTTGCCTTCACCGAAAATGACCTGGGCAGCAATCCCGACGAGTGCGACCCCCTCCCGACGAAGGCCCACCTCAAAAAAACCCGAATAGGAATTGGGCTCGGCAACAGGAAACACAGCCGCTGTCAACATTTCGTCCGGATTGATCGCGGTGGTCATATCCCCCATGAAGAAGTCTTCCGCACTCACTTCCCGTCGCCCCGACGCGCTTTCCAGCACCAGGATCGCATCGAGAGCCATGGCCACGCCTGGAAGCTCGGCCGCACGATCCGCATGGGCCAAGGTCCCCCCGATTGTCGCGCGACTACGCACCGCGACAGGTCCCGTACGAGCCAAAGCCTTGGCCACAAGCGGGCAACCGGAGCGCGTAATCTCCGAGCGTTCGGCATCCCTCTGGCGAACCATTGCTCCGTAGGCGACACTCGTCTCCCCGCTCGAAATATGGGCGAGATCCAAGCAGCGATTGAGATCGATGAGGACCTCCGGCCGGGCCATCCGCAAGTTCATGAGGGGAATCAAGCTTTGGCCGCCGGCCAACACGCGCGCATCCGACCCGTGCTCCGCCAGAAGAGTCAGCACTTCTTCAAGAGTGGTTGGCGCGTGATAGAGGAAGGATGCCGGCTTCATTTCACGGGTGATGTCGTCGCCAGCAATTCGGCGATGGCTTTATCGAAGAATTCGATATCTGCCGGATCACTGCCCGGTGAGGCGCCGCGGTGGCCCCAGACAGACGGTATGACGCGCAACTCGGCATTGGGCATCGACGCCACTTCGATTTCGCTGTCTTCGGGCGGAAAATAAAGATCGGTCTTCGAAGGCATCACGAAGGCCTTGGCTTTGATCGCCCGCAGTGCCGCGCCCAGATCTTTGTTGAAGCGATCGTTGTCGCTGATATCAGCGACCTCCCACGTAGCGATCTGCGTCAGGATGTCATTCACATCACCAAAGCTCAGGGGCATATCTCTATCGAGATATTCCTGTGTCGTGGCGAAGCGATCGTTGAGATGAAGGCGGCGTCTATAGAAAGTTTGCGACAACCCCCAGGCATCTACCGTGAGCCTCATTCGTTGGCGCGACACGACGGGGTTGGAGGCGTAGTCGCCATTGCGCCACTCCGGGTCTGAAGTTAGCGCCATCTTCAGTGTCGCGAGAAAAACGTAGTTATGTTGCGCTGTGCGGGCGGATCCGCACATCGGCAAGATGCGTTCAACCTCGTCGGGAAAATAGGATCCCCATTGGAAGGCCAGCTGTGCGCCCATCGAGCGGCCGATGACGAGCTTCAATCGCTCGATCCCGAACTTTTCCTCTAAGAGGCGACGCTCCATCCTGACGTTGTCCAGGATGCTGACCCGCGGGAAGCGGGAACGATCGAAGGGCGGAGAGGTGTTACTCGGTGACGACGACATCCCATTGCCGAACATGTCGATCACCACGATGAAGTAGCGCCCGGGATCAAGCGCCTTGCCGGGACCTATAATCCATTCGACGTCCTTGTGCTGGCCGGTGCACCATGTGGGAAAGACGATGACATTGTCTTTCTGCCGATTAAGCGTCCCATGCGTCTTATAGGTGATCTGAGCCGCAGGCAGGTGGCCGCCATACTGAAGATCGATTTCACCTAATTCGTATCGCTCGAAAGTCATTGCGCTGCCCGCCGTTCGAGATCCGCCCCACAGAAGAATCGATCAACAGTTTCAGGCCATCGCCGTCTCTTTGAAGGCGCGCACATCGGCGACGACGCCCGAAGCCGACATAAGGGGGGCTGTCAACGCATCGTATCCCCAGCACCAAGTAGGATCTGAAGGATACCGCAGCCAAATATTGATATTCGACAGCTTCTGAACGCGATTGACCCGCTCGATGCGGCTGGCCCTGTAGAGTTCGAATGCGCCAGCATAATCGCCGCCCGCCGCGGCAATGCAGCGCGCGAGCACGGCGGCATCTTCCATCGCCATGCCGGCGCCCTGTCCCATATGCGGCTTCATCGGATGACAGGCATCACCCAATAAGACAACGCGCCCCCTGCTCCAGAGCGGAAGAGGATTACGAGTCAGCAGAGGCCACTTAGTCGCCTTGGGACAGGCATCGATAACCCGCTGCACCTCGTCATGGAAGCCTTCATAGCAGGTCTTGATTTCGCTCATTTCGACCTCGACAGGCAACAGACCGCCTGTCCAGTTGGGATCGGGTGAGCCGGTAACGATGTAAACCTCATCCCTGGCGCTGGTGAGGTAATAGATGATCATGTGGCGGTCTTCATGGGCCCAGTGACGGTCGTCAGACCAGAATTTGCACCCATCGGATGCCAGCCCGCGGTCGCCCAGCAGCTTGGTCGGGAAGATCGCCCGATAAGCGACGAACCCCGTATAAATCGGAGGCTCAGGGCCAAGAAGGATATCCCGGACGACCGAATTCACGCCATCAGCACCAATGACGATATCGGCGTCGGCTGTCGTCCCATCCTGGAAGGTCAACCGCTGCAGCCCGTCCGTCTCATCCAGACCGGCCAGACACTTATTGAATTGAATGGTATTAGGGTGAAGGTTTTCGCTCATGATCGCCTGAAGATCGCCGCGATGAAGGATCATATGCGGGGCGCCGTAAGCCTTCTCCCATTCGAGCTGTGGTTGGGAGAAATAGACGCGCCCCGTATCCCATTCACGGCTGAGCCAAGTCTCCGGCGCCAATCCAACGGCGCGAAGTTTCTTCTCAAGGCCAAGCCACCACAAAATTCGTGTGGTATTCGGATAAAGATTGATGCCCGCGCCGATCCGCGCCAACTGCGGCGCTTGCTCATAGATCGTTGGGCTGTAGCCCAATCGCTCCAGCAGTAACGCCGCCATCAAACCACCAAGACCGCCGCCGACGATCGCTATCCGAGGTTTTGAGTTCATTGGCCGGAAATCCCAAAAGACAAAGGTATTATTTCTGCAGCGAGGCGATATAGCTCAGCGTTTCCGCTTCGGTGACCACATCCCCGTATTTCGCGTTTATGTCGTAGAGATTGGCCTCGTGTGGGCCGGGATGCCGATCCTCCACGGCTTCACGGATCACCATCGGCCGGAAACCGTAAGCGGATGTATCGACGGCTGTGGCCCGCACGCAGCCACTCGTTGAGACCCCGCCCATCAGCAAGGTATCAACCCCCATGGCGGTTAGCATGGCAGCCAGGTGCGTTCCGAAAAAGGAACTCGCGTGCTTCTTGGTGACGATGATGTCCCGGGGCTCCACCACCAGGCTTAGCGGGAAATCGCCCAGCGGGTTTCCTTCCTCGAAACACAAGAGCGGAAGTTTGCTCTTGAGGAAGAACATACCCCCGTCGATCCCACCTCTCTTGAACTCTACCCGAGTAAGGATGACCGGAACCCCTGCGTTATGCGCCGCTTGCCGGAGCCGTAGCGACCCCTCAAGTGCCGATTGGAACCGCGGATGATAGAGGGGAGATCCTTCCCGGAAATAGGCCTCCGTCAGATCGATAAGGAGAAGAGCGGGCTTTTTCCCAAAACCAAGCCGCTTATTGAAGCCGGTCTCCCCATAGTTTGACTCGAGCAGCTCCAGTATCTCTGTGCTCATCGCATGCAGCTCCTCTCAGGTAACGTTTGCGCAGCCGGCTTCATGTCTGACACCGCCTGATCAGCCGGCACGATATCGCCGCCACGCACCATGGCTTCGCCATCGAGCAGCACGTCACAGCGCCGCAAAGGTATGTCCATGTGGCAGGCCGTGTTGCGGGTACCGCCCGCCTCGGTGTTGGGGCCCGTCGAAAAGAGGAAGCCCCCATAGAACGCACGACCGTCTATCCCAACCGAATCATTTTTGTCGTAGACACCGAGCGCGCTCCATTGAGCCTTAGGCTGGAGACCCCAGCCGATATGCGAAATCGCAAACACTTCCGGATCCCGGAATGTTTGCATGTAATTCTCGAGATACTCGGCATCGAAGCCGCCTGAGAATTTCCTAATATAGCCGTCCTTGATCTCAAGCGTGATCGGGGACTGAACGTAAGATTTGAAGGGGAAGATGATATCGCCGGTGTCGATGACGATCTTGCCCTGCGCCGTCCCCTCATCAGGCCAAGTGAAGAGAAATCCACTCGGCCAATGATCCCAGCGACCGGGCTCTTCCGCAAAACCATATTCCGTGACCGTGGGATACTGGCCGATGCGGCAGAGAAGCTCGGTCCCGGCCTTTGAATAGACTTCGAACCGCTTCGCCGCACTGAGCTTCTTTGCCCCGGCTTGAACGCGACGCTTGTCTTCTTCTGTCGGCAGCATTCGCGCGAGAATTTCCGGCGGCTCGACGACCAATAACATCCGAGAGCCGCCCCCCAGGATCTCCGATTGCTCCGGCGAATGCAGCAGCAGCATTGTATCGACGATCAGATCCGCAGCGCTCAACGCCTGTTTTGCAGCCTGGTGCCCCGTCAGGGCCGTCTCGCCCACATATCCCGTCAGATCGAATCCCATGGCGGAGGGATGATTGAACGACGGCAGCTCAACCGCATAGACTTTCGCCCCGAGTTTCTGACCGGCCTCCATGGCCGCCCAGACCAACCGGGGATTCGAATTGGCGCTCTTTAAAACGGCGACCGACTGGGTTTCATCCACACGCGAGAGACGCAGCACATGCTCGAACATATTCAATAGCTCGATATCACCCACTGGCATCTTCGCCCCTCCAATGGCCCAACCATATTTGATCCACACACCTAGTCTTCTGGCGCAACAGAGACTCGGCAAGGATCAAACGAAATAAGCCGAACGGTCAAATATGATCGGAAGAAACATTACCAGAAGCTTTGTGTACATGCAACGGCGAGGTCAGCCATCCGCCGCCGGGCCAGCCGAACGAGCAGCAAACTATAAGCCATCCTCTTGCTATTTGGCGACCAAATAGGCATTGCGCTCGATAGCCGTAATGGTATTTTGTAGGCATACATATTTTTATTCATCCGTATATAGACGATCAATCCCTATAAGCGTGAGGCGGCGAGGATGAAGGCTGCGGCACTCGACAGAGATATCAGTGGCAACATGCCGTCGGGGCCGATCGAAACTTCGGCCGCCTGGCGGGGTAATGATCTTCGCGCATCGGGTGAATGGCAATATCAAGTCGACGCCCAGGAGGTTGCCGAACTTGAGAACGCGGTCGCGCAAGTGCGAAAAAAGGGGCTTCAGCTTATTGAAATCCAACGCGAGGATTTCCTGTTACCGCGCTTTTCACGGCGGCTGGAGCAGCTCCGGAGGGAATTGCTCGAAGGTCGCGGATTTATTCTCATGCGCGGCCTGCCTGTCGACCATCATGACAAGCACACTGCCGCACTCCTTTACTGGGGGATTGGCCTTCACCTCGGCTATCCGGTTAGCCAGAATGCCCGAGGCCACATGCTGGGTCACGTCATAGACCTAGGTGGGGTCAACGGCGATAGGCGCAGGCGGTATGCCACCAATGAGGAACTGAGCTACCATGTGGATTTCGCCGACTTAATCGGGCTTTTGTGTCTCCACCCCGCCAAGACAGGCGGTCAGAGTACTATCGTGAGCTCGATTGCAATCCACAACGAGGTGATGAGGCGCCGTCCGGATTTGCTAAAAATTCTCTATCGGCCGTTCTACATGGACCGCCGAGGCGAGATACCGGCAGGCAAAAAGCCCTACTTCCAGATCCCCATCTTCCAATGGGTGAAGGGGCGATTGCTCACTTATTATTCCGGCGCGCACATGCGTGGCGTCGCGAACTTCCCCGAGTTGCCGCAGATTGACAAGCAACAGATCGAGGCGATGCAGCTGGTGGACGAACTCGCGAACGATCCAGCCATTCATCTCAGGATGGACTTGCAGCAAGGCGACATCCAATTCATCAACAACCATACGGTGCTACATTCGCGCACGAGCTACGAGGACTATCCCGAACCAGAGCGAAAGCGGCATCTCCTGCGTCTCTGGCTCGTGACGCCAGACGGACCACCCCTCAGTGACTGGCACTATGAGCGCTATGGCGCCGGCCGCCGCGGTGGGGTCTACGTGCCAGGATTGAGCGAGATCGCCTCGTTGGAACCCTGATAAGCGGCGACGCAAAGTGTACCCGGCTCCGTTGATATCTCCTTGGACCGCAACGATTAAAGCAGGATTGGCATATGCTCGCTTCGACACCGGCTCAGAAACTCAGAGACCGCCTGGACCAACCCGGTTTGGAAATCGCACCGGGCTGCTACGATGCATTGTCGGCCTCGCTGATCGCGAGCGCAGGCTTCAACGTCGCGTTCATGAGCGGTTTCGCGGTATCAGGCGCCCGCCTCGGCTTTCCCGATACGGCATTGATTTCCTTCGCCGAGATGCTCGATACGCTGCGCAATTGCTGTACCGCGGCTGATAAGGTCGCCGTCATTGGCGATGGCGACACAGGTTATGGGAACGCCCTCAATGTCCAACGCACTGTCATAGACTATGCACGGGCCGGGGCCGCCTGCGTGATGATCGAAGATCAGGTCAGCCCGAAAAAATGCGGACATACACGCAATAAGCAGGTCGTTTCTCGCGGCGAGGCGCGGATGAGGATTCGGGCTGCTGTCGACGCCCGTGCCGAGCATGACATCCTTGTCATGGCAAGGACCGACGCCCGTGCCGTGCATGGTTTTGAAGATGCTTTGGAGAGGTGTTTTGAGTTCGAAGCCGAAGGGGCCGATCTGATTTTCTTGGAGGCGCCCGAAAGCGAAATCGAAATGCGGAAGTTTTGCGAGGCGATCAAGACGCCCTGTGTCGCCAATATCGTTCCTGGCGGTAAGACACCGGTGTTCTCGCCGAGGATCCTGTCCGAGATTGGCTTCAAACTAGCGTTATACCCCGTCGCGCTTTTCTCCGCGTCGATCGCGGCGATGAAGGCTAAGGTAGCGGGCATCCGGAACAATCCCGATCTTCCCCTAACCGTAGAAATACCGTTTTCCGAACTTCAACAAGTTGTGGGGTTTCCAGAATATTGGGAGCGCGAAGAGAAGTACCGGTCGAAAGATTAGCACCATGCCCCCTTCAGAACGCATGACGAGCCTTCCTGCCCATATTCATACCCGCGGGGCGTTGCTGACTTTACGATCCGGCCAGAGGATGCCATGATCGGCGATGTGAACCAGCGCTATATCGGTTCGCCGATATTTCGTCGTGAGGATGAAAGGCTTCTCCTTGGCCATGCCCGCTTTATCGACGATCTTCCGGAGCCGGGCGGCACCGTTTTCCTCGCTTTCTTCCGCAGTCCCTATCCGCATGCCCGCATCAAATCGATAGATATTCGGTCCGCGCTGGCGGCTCGCGGTGTCGTCGGCGTTTTCATCGGCGCGGATATCGCCTCGAGCATTAAGCCCATGACCTCGCCGACCCTTCCGGGTCGGCCGCTCTTGACCCGGCAAAACATGGCGATTGATGTCGTCAGACATGTGGGCGAAGCGGTGGCCGTGGTTGTCGCGGAAAACGCCTATTTGGCCGAAGATGCGGTTGAGCTTATCGAAGTGGACTTCGAGCCGCTTCCTGCGGTTCTGTCGATCGACGAGGCGCTCGAAGCCGATGCTGCTCGGGTCCACGATTACCTGCCCGATAACATCGTATTCGAAGCGAAAGGAGCGACCCCCGGCATAGACGAAATCTTCGCCCAAGCTCCCCATGTCGTATCCGATCGCTTCAGCAGCGAGCGGATATCGGCAGTGGCAATGGAGCCCCGCGGCTTTCTGACCAGCTTCGATCCGGGGACAAATAAGCTGCAGCACATTTCCACCGCCCATATGCCCCACAAGATGCGATGGGAACTCGCCGACGCACTTCAACTGCCCGAGAAGAACGTCCAAGTTATTGCCCCGCACGTCGGCGGCAGCTTCGGGATGAAGACGGTTACGCGCCCCGAAGATGTCGTAGGAGCCATCATTTCGCGTAAGCTCCACCGACCGGTGAAATGGTTGCAAGACAGGCAAGATGATTTGTCGCTCATGCACGGTCGGGATTTTCGGATAGATCTCGAGATGGCTTGCGACAACGACGGCGTCATCCTGGGTGTAAGGAACAATGCTGTCGCCGACGTCGGCGCCTATCCGTTCTGGCTTGTAACCGCCGGCCTCGATGCCGCCGGCGCGGCTCATCACATGATCGGGCCCTATCGCCTCAAGCACTACGCCTTCACCGCTTTTGCGACCGTGACCCATCGGGCGCCGACGGCATCTTACCGCGGCGTGGCGGCACCCATTTGCATGTTTGCCTTCGAAACCCTCATGGACTGTATGGCCGGCAAGATTGGGATCAGCCCCATCGAGATCCGTCGGCGAAATCTCATCCGCAAAGAGGATCTGCCCTACGTCAACGCGGTCGGCATTCCCCTCGATTCCGCGAGCCATCTTGATTGTCTTGACCGCGCGCTGGCCATGGTCGGTTACGACGCATTCAAGCGCCTCCATAAGGGCGAGTTGGAAAGCGACGGAAAATATCGGGGCATAGGGGTGGCTTGCGTTACCGATCACACGGGCCAGGGCACGTCGATCACGCGATCGCGCGGCCAGGCATCACGTTGGCCGGGGTTTGAGGGCGCGACGATTCGAATGGAACCTGACGGAAAGGTCATCGCCTATATCAGCTTCGCCAGTCAGGGCCAGGGTCATGCAACGGTCTTCGCCCAAATCATCGCCGACTATCTTGGAATGCCGATAGAAAATATCACGGTAGAGCAGGGCGACACCGCCACGATGCCCTTCGGAACCGGCAATGGGGCGAGCCGCGGTGCGGTGGTAGGCGGCGGTGCGGTTATCAAGGCGAGCGAACGGATAGCTTCAAAGCTCCGTCGAATCGCGGCTCACACTTTGGAAGTCTCCATTGACGACGTCATTCTGAAGGACGGCAAGGCTTCTGTCATTGGCGTTCCGGATCTCTCCATCGCAATCGAAGAGATTTCGGCGATAGCCTATATGATCAGCCCGAAAAACCTGCCCGAGGGTGAGCCGATCGGAATCGACGCCACTGAATACTTTGATCCACCGACATCATCCTATTCCAACGCGACACATGCCGTTTGCGTTGCAGTGGAGGCAAGCACGGGGCGCGTGACGATCGAGAAATATGTCGTCGTCCACGACTGCGGGCGCGTCCTAAATCCGCTCATCGTGGAGGGACAAGTTGTCGGTGCCATCGCCCAAGGCATCGGCTCCGTCTTGATGGAGGTCATGCGTTTCAGTGAGGACGGCCAACCGGTAACCACCACATTGTTGGACTACGCGATTCCGACGTTCCTCGATATTCCGACAATCGAACTCGATCATATGGAATCGCCGTCGACCACCAACCCTGGCGGAATCAAGGGAGCCGGTGAAAGCGGCATCGTAGGGACTGTCCCAGCCCTGGCGCTCGCTCTGAGGGATGCATTGCGTGCTTTCAATCCCAACTTCAACTCTCTTCCGATCATGCCCGATGCCCTTCTCGATATTATGCATCCCGCATGAAACGTTGCCGATATTCCCACCGGGCAATTGAGTGAGATATTCGAATTGGTAAAGAACGAAACGGCTTAATGACTTAATCTGGAGGAAATCATGGGATATGAGTGGACGAGGCGTGGCGTGCTCGCAGCTGTCGGTGCTGTGGGGATTATTCGGTCGGCAAGCGCCGATCAAGGGTTGCTCGCAAAGCTCCGGCAGCAAGGCTCAATGAAGATCGGCATTGCCAACAACTTGCCTTGGAGCACGCTCAATACCGATGGCACCCTGAGCGGCATCGCGCCCACTATCGTCGGAGCCATCGCTCCGAAATTGGGGATTCAAAAGATTGAACCGCGCCGGGTTTGCCGGAGGCTCCAACTCCTGAGAAGGTGGGGCCATGATGAGCAAGACAACGAACAAGTTTTCACCGGAAGTTCGCGAGCGGGCAGTCCGGATGGTTCAGGATCACCTGGTCGATTACCCGTCACGGTGGGC
>CANJCB010000056.1 GCA_947473305.1 Rhodospirillales bacterium | reverse complement strand
TGCTCCTACCCTGCGACGCGAGCACGTCAACCTGCCGCAACTTCGCAACAATCTCCTCGGGTGTCGGTCTTCTCCTGGGCATTTCGGTCCTCCTTTCCTATGTCAAAGGACATACTTTCAGGTGGACCAATTCAATGGGGGTGGATCACATTGTCGGGAATTCCTTCAAGCAACCCAAAATGATGCCTGTATTTTTATCTTTCGTTTTTAATTATAAAAAATTTAGACAACCCACCAATATTGAAAGGCTCGTTTCTTTACATAAATTTGTCTTATTACGAGATCATCCGTTCGACTGTTCATCGGATTTTGTAGACGACTTGCCGTGAAGCCTCATTTAAGAGGTTCACGGCACTCGACGGATCGTCAAAACGGCTGGTTGTACCAATCCGCGCCAGATCCATAGTAGGCGTGGATTTGACGGTTCCTATCGGAGTCTGAGAAGTCCAAGCGATCCGTCGTCTCCATGCTTGGAGCATCGCGCAAGCGGTCTTCCGGCAGATCCACTACATAGGCGTCTTCGGCCGGCTCGTAGGACAGGACATCCCACGGGACCGCGAAAAGCTTGCCTCCGAGGCCTACGAAGCTGCCGTATTTGAGGACCGCATAGGCCACTTGCCCCGTAGGTTTGTCGATCATGATCTCGGAAATATGGCCAAGATCGTCGCCAGTGGCGTTGACCACCCGTGTGCCTTCTACCTTGTCGGAAGAGATGAGACGTCCGCGTTCACCGATCGTCGGCATTGATTCCCTCCATTTGGCTCAGTCTTGGAAATTCAACCGAAAGGACGAGCGAGGGTTCCCTGTGCGGCATCGACCGATGTCAGCCCGCGAGATTATTTATTTCGCTAAAGTCCCGCATGAAACAGGACGCTCTTGTGTATTGCGGTCCTCCGCGACCAAATCCTCGGCGCTTTGTCCGAATTTCCTCACAGGCATATTCCGGCCATAGTCCTAAAGTCGGGGAATAAGCTTCCGGGGTGCCCCATGGCCAACATTCTGGTCGTAGAAGACAGCGAGGACGTGCGGAACATCATCTGCAACAGTCTCGAAGATTATGATGTCCTGGAGGCCCAGGACGGAAGCGAGGCCTTGGCCATTCTGGCGACCAGGCGCCCCGCTCTCGCTCTTATCGATGTTTTGCTCCCGGGCGGGCTTTCAGGCCTCGCGATCGCCACCAGGGCGAGAGCGCTCGGGGTACCCGTCCTTCTGATGACGGGCGGCGATATGAGCGAGATCGATCTCGCGGGCTTTACCTGTATCCGAAAGCCTTTCCCCTTGACCCTTCTACTCGATCATATCGAGGACGAGTTGTCTCGCTTCTGTCTGCCGGGGCGCGTCGCTTAGGTCAGGGGCTGTCGGAACAGCTCTTCCCTAAAAGATCGAGGCCGTTTCCCAAAAATTCCGGCGTGTTGGGATCTCCCAGCAGAAATTCGGCCAGGTATCCCTTGCTGCCGGCCCCGATCCTGTCGCGGGCGAGCGTCACCGCATCCCCCCATTCCCGGAGCGTGAAATCCTCGCGCCCCAGAAGGACCAGCGCCATCAGGTCCGTGCGCTCGTCGTCGTTCAGACCCGTGAGAAGATCGACGATTTCCTGCGACCGGGGATCGTCAGGGCGTTCCACCAGCGTCGCCAATGGGGAATCGTCTCCGTCCGTGTCCCTCCCATCGGGGCTTGCCGCCAGTCCGGCTCGTTCGCGCAGGACTTCTCTAAGGTCGCAGACAATATCCGTGTTGATGCGCAGTTCCGGCATTTCCTGACCTTTCAGACTTGGCGCAGGGCGCGCTTCAACGAAGAGGAGAGGTCGGCTCGCGATTGCAGATAGCGCCGGCGGTCGGCCGGGGAGGGGGCCTCGCGGCGAACTTGCTCCACCGCCTGGCCGAGCGTGGCGGCGTCGCCATGGCCACAGCGATAGAGGGCGATGACTTCTGCGAGCGCTTCGGGGGGAAGGTCATGAAGGTAGCGTTGGAAGGCATCTTCCCAATCTGCCGCGGGCTGTGGCTCCAGCGGACGTTCGGCGCCCATGGTTGCGCGGTCGCCGAACGGTCCGCGCCGAAGGGGATCTGCCGCGATGCCTCCGGGATGCCGGCGCGCTTGTTCAAAAAGCCGGGCGATCTCTTCGACCTTTTCGTAGGTAACTTCGTGCAGCATCCGGTGCTCCATCGTCAGGCGGCGTCGCCTTGTGGGCGCAAGCGTCGTTCGCTAGAAGAGAATAAGTCCTCCTAAGGCAAACCGGTCCCGGACGCACTGGTTCCAATGCCCGTGCGAGACGGCCGCAGGAAGGCGCTTGATTTTTCCCAGCCGCGCTTTCCATGTCCTGCGCTATCGCGATTTCGACGAGGCGATCCGGCTTCATAACGAGGTGCCCCAGGGGCTGTCGTCCTCGATCTTCACCACGGACCTCAGGGAGGCCGAGCTTTTCTGCGCGGCCGATTCGCTAAGACCTTTTGGTCGGCTCCGGCTCCGGATACAGGCTGGCGATGGCGGCCTTGAGCGCATCCTGCGTGTAGGGTTTGCGCAGGAAGGCGATCCGCGGATCCGCGGCGAGCCGCTTGTGGAAAGCAGCTTCGCCGTCGCCGCTGGCGATGATGATCGGCAGTTGGGGATAAAGGGCGCGCAACTCGCCGATCAGCACGTCTCCCCGTCGGTCGGGCAGACCGATATCGATCACCGCGAAGTCCACGCCGCCGTTGATGAGGCGCATCTTGCTCAGCGCTTCGACCGCGGTGGAGGCGGGCTGGGGGCGGTAGCCCATGTCGTCTAGATATTCGATCGCCAATTCCTGGACCAATTCGTTGTCCTCGACGAGGAGCACGCGCCGGGCATGGGGGCTATCCGCCAGGAGATCGCCGAGCTTGGCCGCGAGGCCGGCATAGGTGAAGGGTTTGGGCAGGAGCACCACGCCCGGATCCAATCGCCCGTCATGCACAATCGCGTTGCGGGCATATCCGGTCGTGAAAAGCACTTTGAGATCGGGGCGGATCGTCCTCGCCGCATCGGCAAGCTGCCGGCCGTTCATTCCACCCGGCAGTCCCACGTCGGTGAAGAGCAAGGCGATTTCCGGGTGGGTTTCCAGGATATGCACGCCCGCGGCCCCGGTTGCCGCCTCCAGAACCACATAGCCCAATTCGCGCAGGATGCCGCAGGTATAGGCTCGGACATCGGGATCGTCCTCGACCGCGAGGATCGTCTGGCCGCTGCCGCCCCGCGCCTCAGGCTCGCTGTCCTCCACAACGATGCTGTTATCCTCCGAATGGAGGCGGGGCAGATAGAGCTTGATCGTCGTGCCCTGCCCCAGCTCGCTATAGATTTTCACGTGACCGCCGGATTGCTTGACGAAGCCATAGACTTGGCTGAGGCCGAGGCCGGTTCCCTGGCCGATATCCTTTGTCGTGTAGAAGGGCTCGAAAGCGTGACGCTGCACTTCCGGCGTCATGCCCGAGCCTGTATCGGTGATGGAGATAGCCACATATTGGCCGGGAACGACTTCGGCCTGGGTCGCGGCATAGTTATCGTCGAGAAAGGCATTGGCTGTCTCGATCGTAAGCTTGCCGCCATTCGGCATGGCGTCCCGCGCATTGACCGCCAGATTGAGAATGGCGACCTCCAGCTGATTGGGGTCCACATGGACCCGCCAGAGGCCGCCGGCCAGCACGCTCTCGATGGCGATCTGCTCACCGAGCGTGCGGCGCAAAAGCTCCGACATGCCGGTGACGAGGCGCCCCACGTCGAAGGGTTTCGGAT
This sequence comes from Rhodospirillales bacterium, assembly GCA_947473305.1. GTDB lineage: Bacteria > Pseudomonadota > Alphaproteobacteria > ATCC43930 > CGMCC-115725 > CANJCB01. Next base: position 17,795 of record CANJCB010000056.1, on the reverse strand, counting down.
CCAGCGGCTGGCGGCGCGAAAAGGCGAGGAGATGCTGGGTGAGGGAGGCTGCGCGCTGGGCGCCCCGCATCGCGTGGTCGATCGGCCGCAACAGCCCCTCGCGATCCGCTGGCACCCGCTCGACCGCGCGCTCAAGGGATTCCAGGTTGCCGATGATAATGGTCAGCAGATTGTTGAAATCATGGGCGACGCCGCCGGTGAGCTGGCCGATGCCTTCCATCTTCTGTGCCTGGAGGAGCTGCTCCTGGGCGCGTTGAAGCGCTTCCTGGGCCTGGTGGCGCTCGGTGACGTCCCGCGTGATTTTGGCGAAGCCGATCAATTCGCCATTGCGATCGTGAAGCGCATTGAGAACGACGCTGGCCCAGAAGCGGGATCCATCCTTGCGGAGGCGTTGCCCTTCCTGCTCGAACTTGCCCTCGCGCCGGGCTATTTCGAGGGCTCTGGCCGGAAGGCCGGAAGCGCGGTCTTCCGGTGTGTAAAAGAGCCCGAAGTGCTGGCCGACGATTTCCTCGGCCAGGTATCCCTTGATCCGTTCCGCGCCGGTGTTCCAATTGCTGACGATCCCGGAAGGATCCAGCATGAAGAGCGCATAGTCGGTGACGCCTTCCACAAGGAGCTGGAAGCGCCCCTCCGCCTGTTCCCGTTCTTCCGCCTGCCGGATGAGATCGGCATTGGCTGCGGCCAATTCGGCTGTGCGTTCACTGACCTTGCTCTCAAGCGTCCGTTCGCTCTCGCGCAAGGCGGCTTCGGTTTCCTTGCGCCGGGCGATCTCATCCTGGGCGGCTTGAAAGAGCTTCGCCTTGTCGATCGCGATCGCCGCCTGCACGGCGATGGCCGCGACGATCCGTTCGGCGCGGCCATCGAAAACGCCGATTTCGGGATGCCCGAAGAACAGCCCGCCCAGCACCTCCCCCGTGCGCGAGACCATCGGCGCCGCGAGATAGCTGCGGACCGGTAGATGTCCCTTGGGCATCCCGTAATGAGGATCGTTCTTGCCGAAGCGCGGATCCTTAGTGATGTCGTCGGAACGCATGATTCCCTCGCCATTGAAGGTCGGTGCGAAGACGGCGGTATTCCGCGGCATTGGGAATTTCGAGAAGGCCTCCCGGGGGACCCCGGAGAGGCTATAGAGGGTGTAGGATTCTCCCTTGGTGTCGATCACGTTGTAGAAGAATGAGCCGAAGGCCGCTCCGGAAAGCTCGGTCGCCGTGTCGGTGACAACCTGGACCGCGCGTTCAAGGTTGATTTCCGCCGCGACCGTGGTGCCCACCCGATTCAAGATTTCCAGGATCTGGGCTTCTTCTCCCAGAAGACGGGCCGTCTCCTGCCGGGTGTGGGCGAGCTTCAGGTTGGTGGCGACCCGCGCCAGAAGCTCGCGGGCCGAAAATGGCTTTACCAGATAATCGTCGGCGCCCGCGTGAAGCCCCTCGAGTTTCGCTTCTTCGCCAGCCCGGGCAGAGAGAAGGATCACCGGCGTATCTCTCAGATCCGGGTCATCGCGGACCGCTGTCAGGAGCGCGAAGCCGTCAAGTTTCGGCATCATGACATCGGACAGCAGCAGGGCATGGCGCCTCTGGCGAGCCACTGCGAGGGCCGCCGCGCCGTCGGCCACGGCTTCGACCCGATATCCGGCGGCCGTCAGCAGCCGTTCCACATAGCCGCGCATGTCCGCGTTGTCGTCGGCGAGCAGGATCAGATCGCCCTTGCCCTGCGGGGCTGGGATCGGAACGACGTCCCGAAGATCGGAGGCCGCTGGCGGTTCGACGAAGTTGTCACTGTCTCCGAGCCAACTCACGGCCTCCTGGACATAGGCCTGGGCCCGCACGCCGCTGGCCACCTGACCGCTGGGCAGGTGGATCCTGTCCGGGGCGAGATGATCGTGCCCGAACGGCAGTTCGATGACGAAGCTTGTCCCCTTGTCGAGTTCGCTCCGGACGAGGATCGTTCCGCCATGAAGCTTCACGAGTTCCTGCACGAGGGCAAGGCCGATGCCGCTGCCCTCGACGCTGCGGCCGCGCGCGCCCTCCACCCGGTGGAACCGCTCGAAAAGATGGGGCAGTTCATGTGCCGGAATGCCCGTCCCCGAATCCCGGACCGTCACTGCCACGCCCTGTCCATCGCCGCTGGACCGGACCTCCACCGCGATCTCCCCCTCGAAGGTGAATTTGACCGCATTGGAAAGCAGATTGAGGATCACCTTTTCCCACATGTCGCGGTCGACATAGACCGATCGGGGCAGGGGCGGGCAGTCGACGCGCAACGCCAATCCCGCTCGCTCGACAGCCGAGCGGAAGGTTGACGCCAACTCGGCGGTCACGGCGGAAAGATCGGTGGGTTCGAAGGTTGCCCGGGCCTTGCCAGATTCGATCCGGGCGAAGTCGAGCAGCGAATTCACAAGCTTCAGCAGCCGGAGGCCGTTGCGATGGGCAATCGAGACGAGCGTGCGATTTGCGGCATTTCCCTCAACTTCCTGCTGCGCGAGGATGTCTTCCAGCGGGCTGAGCATGAGCGTCAGGGGGGTGCGGAATTCGTGGCTTACATTCGAGAAGAACAGCGTCTTCGCCCGGTCAATCTCGGCGAGGGCTTCGGCTCTGCGGCGTTCTTCCTCATAGGCTTCGGCATTGGCGACGGCGGCGGCGATCTGGCGGGCCGCGAGATCGAGAAAGCCCGAATAATTTTCGTCCAAGAGACGGAAAGGATTGAGACCGGCGATAAGGAAACCGCTGGTGCCCGTGGCCCCGCTCGCCACGATCGGCAGGATGATCGCGTCTTTTGGCGGCTTGCCCCACGCGCCGCTCGGCAGGCTTTGCGAAAAGCGGGGGGCGAGATCCGTCACGATCAGAGGGGCGAGGCCCGTTTGAACCTCTCCGATCGGCCAGACCCCCGGGATGTCGAGTGACAGTGTGGCCGGCACGGCGGGGTGCGCGGTCGAGATGCCTGAGACGCTCGCAAGCCGCGCTATCCGGCTGCCGGGCTCCAGCAGGTAGAGCATGGCGAAAGGCAGGTCGTGCGGATTGGTATGAAGCGCGACGGCGGCTCGCTCGCAAACCTGTGCTGGCGTCCGGGCGTCGGCCGTTCCGGCGGATAGTTCACGCAACAGCGCCAGCTGCCGCTCGTTGATGACCCTCTGCGTGTCGTCGCTATTGGCGCAGAAGATGCCGCCGGCAGCGCCGTCCGCTTGAGGAATGGGACTATAGGAAAAAGTGTAATAGGTCTCTTCCGGATAGCCGTTGCGTTCCATGATCAGGAGCTGGGCTTCGACATAGGTGCCCTCCGCCCCCTGCATCGCGGTTTCCAGCATGGGGCCGATATCGCCCCAGATCTCACGCCAGACCACGGCGGTAGGCTTGCCGAGGGCCCAGGGATGCTTGCCGCCGATGATCGACTTATAGGGCGTGTTGTAGAGATAGGTGAGTTCCGGCCCCCAGCCGATCCAGATCGGCTGGCGCGAGGTGAGCATGATCCGGACCGAGGTCTTGAGGCTATCCGGCCAGAGGTCGGGCGAGCCCAAAGGCGTCGTGGACCAGTCGAACTCCCGCATCAGCCTGGCGAGGTCGGTATCCCCCACAAAAAGATGGTCCGGATCGCCAGCGGCCCCGACCTTTTCAGTCATTCTGTCCCCTCGACGACTCTGCACAACCGACCAGGCCCTATCGTGGCACCCCGTCGCCGCCCACTTCCGCACTCGTTCAGGTAGAACGAATCTAACCCCAATGACCTAGAGCGGGGAGGCGAAAAGGGCAAGCGCGTCAAAAGGATGGGTAGCATAATTTTTCCAACTGTCAGGGAGCTTTCGTTCCTGGTGACGTTGACCGTCCGTGGCCCTACCTTAAGCTTCTGACGAAATGGATCTCGAACGGGTTTCAACGGTGGTCGACGGCGGTGACGAACGCATACCCGTGACGGTGCTGACGGGGTTTTTGGGAAGCGGCAAGACGACGTTGCTCAACGCGCTGCTGCAGCATCCGCAACTTCAGGACACGGCGATTATCGTCAACGAGTTCGGCGAAATCGGCCTTGATCACCTTCTGGTCGCGGGGGCGGTGGATAACGTCGTTCTGCTCAATGCCGGCTGTCTCTGCTGCACGGTGCTCAACAGTCTGAAGGAGACACTGGCCGACCTCTATCATCGCCGGGTGAAGGGCACCGTGCCGCCTTTTGCAAGGGTGCTGGTGGAAACGACGGGGCTGGCCGACCCCGCTCCGGTCTTGCTGTCGATCCTGCGGGACAGCCTGACGCTCCCCTTTTTCAGGCTCGACGGCGTCGTCACGACGATCGACGCCTCTCTGGGATTGAGCCAGCTCGACCGTCATCCCGAAGCGATGAAACAGGTGGCGATGGCTGACCGGTTGGTCGTCACCAAAACGGATCTGACCGACGCCGCTTGCCCTCCCCGGTTGAAAGAGCGACTCACCGAACTCAATCCCGTGGCGCCCGTGCTCCTGGCGCGCCAGGGCATCGTGCCACCTGGCCATCTTATCGGCGTTGGCCCCTGGTCGGCGGATGGACGTATTCCCGATGTCGCCCATTGGCTTGGCGAGGGAGAGGTCCATCACCATTCTGAACACCCCGACGTCAACCGGCATGGCGATATCCAGGCGGTCAGCTTCATCGGCACGGAGCCCATCAGTTGGGCGGGTCTCGCGGGCTGGACCGATCTCGTCCGCCGGACCTTCGGAGATAAGCTCCTGCGCTGCAAGGGCATCCTCCTTATCGCCGAAACCGGCCGCCCCGTGATCGTGCATGGCGTCGAGGCGCGCTTCGCAGTCCCTCAAAGATTGAAGGACTGGCCCGATGGAGACCATCGATCCCGGCTGGTCTGCATCGCCCGGGACATCGATCCCGATCTTCTGCGCGCGAGTTTTGTGGCCCTCCGTCTCGCGCCGGGCACCCACGCCCCGAGTTCGATCGAGGATCTGGCCCGGTAGGTCGCTACCAACCCTTGGGCTGCGACCTATATCCCTAGCGGGAAATCCGGGAACTTCAGGTCGCGATGAGAAGCACCTTCCTTTATGCGGTCGTGATCTTACTGCTCGCGGGCTGCGCGACGCTTCCGGCCGTGGAGGAGGATGTTGCCGAGGCCGCCGCCGCCAGGGGCTCCCGGGAGTCCATCGAACTCATCCGCGTCCAGGAGGAGCGGATCGCGCGGAAGCCCTTTATCGGCGGCAATGCGGTGACACTGCTCCGAAACGGGCCGGCCACCTATGCGGCCATGATCGCGGCGATCAAAGGCGCGCGTGAGCGGATCGATCTCGAAAGCTATATCTTCGATGCGGAGGAAGGCGCCAAATTCGCCGATCTGCTGCTGGAGAAACGAGCGCAAGGGCTGTCGGTGAACCTGATCTACGACGCCTGGGGATCGAGTGAAACGCCGACCGAGCTCTTCGACCGGCTGAAACGGGCCGGCGTCCAGGTTCTGGAGTTCAATCCGATCGATCCTACCGGCGTGATCGACCTCAACAAGCGGGACCATCGCAAACTCCTGATCGTCGATGCGGCCGTCGCCATCCTGGGCGGCGTTAATATCAGCCGGGTCTACGAGAACCGGCATGGATCTTCTTCCGGCGGCGATGATCCCGACCTCTTGCCCTGGCGCGACACCGATGTCCGCATCGAAGGTCCCGCGGTCGCCGATTTCGAGGATATGTTTCTGGCCACTTGGCGGCGGTTGGAGGGGCCTCCCCTGCCTCCCCTGCCGCGAAGGACTGGAACCCCGCCGGGCGATGCCTGGGTGCATGCGATCGATGGGGATCCCGACAGCGATCATCCTCTGATCTATCGCACGCTCATGACGGCGATCACGCTCGCCCAGTCCTCGATTCATCTCACCACCGGCTATTTCGCACCCCCGCCCGATCTCGCGCGTGCGCTTCGACAGGCGGCCCGCCGCGGGGTCGACATGAGGATCGTGGTGCCTGCGCTGACCGATAGCTCGATGACCCAGGCGGCGGGCCGGGGGAAATATGCCGGTCTGATGAAAGCGGGCGCTCATATCTATGAAAGAGAAGGCGTGGTCCTGCACGCCAAGACGGCCGTGATCGACGGCGCCTGGTCGGCTGTCGGCTCATCCAACCTCGATTGGCGCAGCATCGTCTTCAACGACGAGAGCGACGCCGTCATCCTGGGCGCCCGCTTTGGCGGCGAGATGGAAGCGCTCTTCGCCGAAGACATGGCGGGCTCCCGCGAGATCGACCCCAGGCAGTGGTCGGAACGCCCCTTCGGCCAGCGATTGCGCGAATGGGGCGCGGGCCTTTGGGAATTCATGCTATAGCCCGCGCAAGCGGGAAGGTTAACCGCCTTTCTCCTACCAAGAGGGGGCTTGCACCGGCCTTTGGGAGCGATTGCCCGGCCCCCGCCGAAATCTAACTGAATCCACGATGACAGCCTCGACGCCGATCGCGGTCCTGCGAGGAAGGAACAAAGTCATGATCCGTGGATTTGTGCGATACCCGATCGCTGCGCATTGGGTTCGAGCGGAGGCTGCCAAGCCCGGCGCCGGTCGCACGGATCTGGCTGTGGCGCTGATGCTTGGCGCTCTCCTGCTGCTGGATTGGCTGGTCTTCGTCGCGGTCTTGTTCGGATTGATCGGAGGATGGTTCGATGCGTGACGCGCTCCTTCTCCATGCGATGGCCGCGCTTTTCGCGGTAGCCTGGGGCAGCCTGGTCCTGAGTGGCTGGGGCATGCCTCTTTGAACATTGGCGGTGACTCTTGACGAATACGAGGTCGTTGGACTCCAGGCGCGTCGGATGAGAGGCAGATCGCCCAGCGGGGCTACGACGGCCATTATCGCCGCGGTGGTCATCATCGCGCTTTATTTCGGGCGCGAGGTGCTGCTTCCGCTGGCGCTCGCGATCCTGCTGAGCTTCGTTCTCGCTCCGCTGGTGATCCAACTCCGGCGGTTTCACGTCGGCCGGGTTCCCGCGGTGCTGATTACCGTGCTCGGCGCAGTCGTCATATTCATCAGTATCGCCGGGGTCATCGGCAGCCAGCTGACCCAGCTCGCGACCCATCTGCCCCAATATCAGAGCACCATTCGAGACAAGATCCAGTCGGTGCAGGGCGCGGCGGCCGGCAGCGGTCTCGTCAGGCGAGCCACGAACGTGATTCGCGATCTTCGTGCCGATTTGCTGGAGGCGGCGGAAAATACCGCGGGCGGTACGCCAAGCCCAGCCGCCTCGCCAGGGGATGGGCCAAAGCCCGTTCTGGTGGAGGTTCAGGAAGCCCCGCTCGCACCGTTCCAACTGATCAAGAGTATCGTGGGACCCTTGCTGCAGCCGCTCGGCACGGCGGGCATCGTGATCGTCTTCCTCTTTTTCATCCTCTTGCAACGGGAGGATTTGCGGGATCGCTTCATCAGGCTGGTCGGTGCGAGCGACCTGCAGCGCACCACCCGCGCCCTCGACGACGGCATCCAGCGTCTCAGTCGTTATTTTCTGATGCAAAGCGCGGTCAACGCCTGTTTCGGCGTCTTGATCGGAACCGGCCTTTACCTGATCGGCGTCCCGAATCCTTTGCTCTGGGGCATTCTCGGCGGGCTCCTGCGCTTCGCCCCTTATATCGGCGCGCCGATGGCGGCGCTCTTTCCGACCTTGCTCGCGCTGGCCGTGTCTCCCGGCTGGTCCATGGTGGTGTGGACGCTCGTCCTCTTCGTCGCGATCGACATCGTCATCAGCCAGGGGATAGAGCCCTTTCTCTATGGTCATAGTACCGGCCTCTCCGCGGTCGCCATCGTGGTTTCGGCAGCCTTCTGGACCTGGCTTTGGGGGCCGGTGGGCTTGCTGCTGTCGACCCCGCTCACCGTCTGCCTGGTGGTACTCGGTCGCCATGTGGAGCATCTCCAGTTCCTCGACATCCTGCTCGGCGATCAGCCGGCCCTCTCCGTCGAGGAAAGCTTCTATCAACGCGTCCTGGCGGGTGACCCTGACGAGGCGGCCCATCAGGCAGAGCAGTTTCTGAAGGACCGGCCGCTGGCCGAATATTACGACGAGGTCGCGGTTCGCGGCCTGGCGCTCGCCCAGCTCGACGTCAATCGCGGCGTTCTCGATCACCCCCAGAGGCTGCAGATCAAGGAAACCGTTGAGGGCGTCATCGATAATCTCGCCGACCACGATCTCCTGCCCACGTCCTCGAAGGCCGCCAAGCACGCGGCCGACACATCCTGGTGCGCCCTTGCGCCGGAGGAACTTGGTCCGGAGTGGCAGGGTACGCCGGTGCTTTGCGTCGCGGGACGTGGCTCGCTCGACGAGGCAGCGGCCGGGATGCTGGCGCAACTGCTCCGCAAGGGCGGGCTGGGTGTGCGCCTCGTGCCGAGCCGCGCCGTCTCGGCGACCCATATCGCACAATTCGAGGCGGGCGCCGTCCAGGCGGTCTGTCTTTGCTACCTGGAGCCCGAAAGTCTTTCCGGCGCTCGCTATCTCGCGCGTCGCCTCCGGCGCATCATGCCAAATGCGAAGATCCTGATTGGCCTTTGGACCCATGATCCGGCGAATGGCGACCGGGAGACCGCGACCAGGGAAACCGGCGCCGATCTTGTCGTGACTTCCCTTCGCGAGGCGGTCGAGCGGATCGTCGCCGACGCCAGGGCCGCGCCTATCGAAGAGCCGGCCACCAGCCTCGCCGTATCTTGATCATCTAATCAGTCTTTCATAGCGTGCCCCGCCCGGCCTGGCGGGGCATCGTTTGTCGATCGGCAGGCCGGAGACCATTGTCATGGCCTCTTCCGTCTGGATTATGAAGGACGTAGGCTCCGCGAGCATTTTGGGCTCGCGCGGCCGGAGCACTTCGCCGCCAAGCCCTGAACGGGAGGCGGAGCATGCGGATCAAGAGCATCGAGGTACGGGAAATCAAGGCCACGCTGCCGGGCGGCTTCAGCGGCGGAACCTACGAGCTCGGCCATCGCGCGGCGCTGGTCTGCCGGGTCGCCACCGATGACGGATTGGTCAGTGAAATCTCGGTCGGGAACACCCATGCTTACGATCCCGCGATCAAGACCCTGATCCGGGGGTCTTTCCGCGACGCGCTGGTCGGCCAGGATCCGCTTCTCGTGGAGAAGCATTGGCATAGCATGATGGGCTTCTCCCGCCGCTATGGGACCCAACTCAATGTGATCCGCGCGACCTCCGTGGTCGATGTGGCGCTATGGAATTTAAAGGGCCTCATCATGGGGCAGCCGCTCTGGCGATTGATCGGTGGCGCGCGGCCGACCGTGCCGATCATTGGCATCGGCGGCTATTACCAGACCAGCGGCGACGAAAAGGGCATCCGGGAGGAAGTCGCCTTCTTCAAGCGGGATGGCGCGGCGGGCGTCAAGTTTAAGGTGGGCGCGAAGTCGCTGGAAGAGGACGCGGAGCGGGTTCGGATCGCGCGAGACGCGGGCGGTCCCGATTATGTCATCGTCGTCGATTCGAACCAGGCATGGACGCCGCGCGACGCCGCCAAATTCGCCGAGATGATCCTGCCCTATAATCCCGAATGGCTGGAAGAGCCGGTCCATTGGTCGAGCGGCGGCCGGGGCATGCGCGAGGTCAGGCTGAAGACCGGGATCCGCATCGGCGCGGGGCAGTCGGAGCGGTCGGTCTACGACAACTTCGAGTTCCTGACCTCGGGCGCGGTCGATGTGCTTAACCAGACCGTCTTTCTCGGCGGAGGCATCACGCCTTGGGTCCGGCTCGCGGGCGCCGCCGCCCTGGCGGATATCTCGGTGGCCCAGGTCGCCGAACCGCATCTCGGCATGCATCTGATGGCGGGCGTCTGGAATTCGACCTTCGTCGAATATTACCCGAATGTCGATCGCGACCCCTTCTGGTCGGAATTGTATCCCGACCACCCGAAACCGGTGGGTGGGATGATCACCGCGCCGACCAAGCCCGGCATCGGCCTCACGCTGGACCGGGACGCCGTGGAGCGTTACGCCACCGAACCTTGGAGTTGAAGCCGGCCAAATGACCAAGAGGCAGATGCGGCTCGGGACCTTCCTCTCGGCCGGGGACCAGCATGTTGCGGTCTGGTGCCATCCGCAGAACCGCTTCATCAGTGGTGGCGATTTCGAGCATTACTGCGAGGCCTTGCGGGTCGTCGAGGCTGCCTGATTCGACCTCATCCTGCTCGGCGACGTCCATCCCACCGCCGCCCTCCGAGCTTCCCGAGACGGCCGGCATCTTGAGCCGCCGCCAGAGCATTTTCGACATGGCGCGGCGGGAGAACATGACGTTGCGGCAACTGGCGGCGCGGATCGAAGCGGTCGTGCCGGAGCTGCGGCGGCGAGGTCTTTTCAGGACAGCCTACGAAGGGGCCACTCTGCGCGAGAATTTGGGCTTGCCGATCCCGAAGAACCCACCTGATGTAGGTTAAGCTTCAGGCATCGGCGGCAACATCGGTCTTCCGCGAAGGAGGTCAGCGGCCCGCTCCGCGATCATCACGACGGGGGCGTTGATCGTGGCGCCGACGAGATCCGGCATGACCGAGGCATCCACCACCCGAAGATTGCTCGTGCCTCTTATACAGAATTCGAGGTCGACCACCGAGGCGGGATCGCTGCCCATCCGGCAGGTGCCGCAAGGATGGAAGATCGTCTCGACAGATTGCCTAACGTAGGCGTCGATTTCCGAAGCGCTGCGGACACTCGGCCCCGGTTCCACCTCCGCCCCGACGATATCGCGGAAGGCCTTGCTGGCGACGATCTCCCGGACCCGGCTGACGCTTTCGCGATGCGCTTTCACATCTGCTTCGGTGCCGAGGAAATTGATCGCGAAGCGGGGCGCCTCAGTCGGATCGTTCGAGGCCAGTTCCAGCCAACCCCGGCTCGTCGGCCGGAGATGGCAGGTCTTGAAGGCGAAACCGTCGTATTCCGGTGGCTGAATGCCCGGAAACCACTCATGGGCGGTGAAGGGAAAATTCGCGCAGAAAACTTCCAGATCGGGGATCGTCTGGTCCCGATCGCTGCGGATAAAAGCGGTCGCCCCCCCCGGCGCCTCGGACAGAAAGCCGGTGCGGGAGGTGAAGACCTGGGCGGCGCTCCAGGCGAGCCGGTCATACCGCAACTCCTGGCGGGAGCGCGATGGGCGCTTCCGGCGATAGGCTAAGCGCAGCGCGCCGTGGTCCTGGAGATTGCGACCGACCTCCGAAAGATCGGCCCGCACCGCGATCCCCTGCGCTTTCAGGTGATAGGCCGGCCCAATGCCGGAAAGCATCAGAAGCTGAGGCGAATTGTAAGCCCCGCCCGCCAGGATGACCTCGCCCTCGGTGCGGACCTGATGGCGCTGCCCTTCGGCCAGATATTCGATCCCCACCGCCCGTGTGCCTTCGAGGAGTACCAGCGTCGCGTGAGCCCCGGTGATGATGTCGACGTTCGGCCGCCCCTTCGCGAGTTTCAGATAGGTCGCGGCCCCGCTGCTTCGCCGGCCCTGGCGCACCAGATGCTGGGTCCGGGCGAAGCCTTCCTGTTCCGCGCCGTTATAGTCCTCCGCCAAGCGGTAGCCGACCTCCGGCGCCGCTTCGAGAAAGGCGTCATAGGCGTCGTCCGGGGCCTTGCTGAGCGACACGCCGAGCGGTCCCTCGCCACCGCGATAGGTGCTGGATCCGCCCTCCCAGTTTTCCGACCGCTTGAAATAGGGTAGCACATCCGCATAACCCCAACCGGGGAGCCCATTGTCGCGCCAACGGTCGAAATCCGCGCGATGGCCCCTGACATAGGACATCATGTTGATCGACGTGGATCCACCCAGCACCTTCCCGCGGGGATGAAAGAGCCGGCGGCCGGCCGCATAGGGCTCGGCCTCGCTTTCGTAGGACCAGTTGAAGCGGGGATTGCTCCAGACCTTCGCCACCGCCATCGGCAGGTGAATGAGCCAGCTCTTGTCGCGGGGACCGGCCTCGATTAGCAGGACCTCGCGCGACGGATCTTCCGTCAGGCGGCTGGCGAGCACGCAGCCGGCGGCCCCTGCTCCGACGATGATCGTGTCATAGCGTTTAGCCATTCGGCTTTCCGGCGATCATCTCCCAGATCTTGGGGGGTGAAAGCGGGAGCGAACGGGGATCCGCGCCGAAATGCTGCAACGCATTGGCGACCGCATTGGCGATAACGCCGCCGACCGGGATGATGCCACCCTCGCCGGCCCCCTTGGCTCCGAGCGGGTTGAAGGGCGAGGGCCGGAGTTCCAGCGAGATCGACCGGAGATTCGGGAAATCGGTCGCGAGCGGCATCAGATAGTCGGCGAAGCTCGCAGCCAGCAACTGACCCTCGCCGTCATAGACAAGGTTTTCCAGGATCGTGCCGCCCAACCCCTGGACGATGGCGCCGATCGCCTGGCCGTGGAGCGTCTTGGGATTGATGATGCGGCCCGCATCTTCGACCGTCGTATAGGAGAGGAGGTCGATGCGCCCAATGCCCGGATCCACGGTCAGATGGGCCACATGGGTCCCATAGGAATAGGTGTGCCGCGTGTTGGAGAACTTTGCCTCTACCGTGAGCTTGTCGGATGCCACATCCGCAAAGGAGAGCGAGGTCCCATCTGGTCCCGTCGCGACTTCGCCGGAGAGGCGCACTTCATCAGCGGCGCAACCGAGCCGCTTTGCAGCGGCTGCGCGGATCAGGTCGCGCAATTCCGTCGCCGCCTGAAGGATGGCGGAGCCGCCCATCACCACGGACCGCGAGTGATAGGATCCCCAGCCGTCCGCCACATAGGTCGTGGAGCCATGCAGCAGCTTGATCCGCGCCATGGGGATCTCGAGCGCGTCCGCCGCGATCTGGGACAGCACGGTCTCAAGGCCCTGGCCGACCAGCGCCGAACCCACATAGACCGAGGCCGAGCCGTCCTCTTCGAGCACGATGCGCGCGTTCTCGCTGGGGCCGGCAGCGCCGCCCTCGATGAAACAGCCGACGGCGAGCCCGTGATAGACCCCGTCGATCAGCTTCCCTTGAAGCGCCTGCTTCTCCGCCCATCCCGATTCCTGGAGGCAGCGGTTGAGCGTCTCTTCATAGACGCCGCTATCGAGATTGGTCGGATTGGGCGCGGGCCCCATGGAGGGGAGGGGATAGGGCATCTCCTCCTCGGACACGAGATTCATGCGCCGAAATTCGACCCGGTCGATGCCGAGGTCCGCCGCCACCAGATCGAAGAGCCGCTCGCGGAAGAAATCCGCTTCGTAGCGGCCGGGTCCGCGATAGGTGGCGGAGGGCGTCTTGTTGCTGAGTTGGACGGCAACGTCGATATGGACATTGGGCATCCGATAGGGTCCGACCAGGAACTGCCCGAGGTTGCGCGGCCCGATGTTGCCGGCGGTGCGCAGATAGGCTCCGACATCCGCATGGGCGAGCCCGCGCAGGCCTAATATCGTGCCGTCCTTGCGGCAGGCGATCTCCAGTTCGATCTCGGCGTCGCGGGCGTGGTTGGCGGTCAGGAGATGCTCGCGCCGGTCCTCGGTCCATTTGACGGGACGCCCCATGTGCCTGGCCGCGAAGGGGACCAGGAAATCCTCCGGGTAGAATTCACCCCGGATGCCGAAGCTGCCGCCCACGTCGAATTCCAGCATGTCGATGGCGGCTTCCGGCAGCGCCATGAGCTTCGCCAGGATGCGGCGGGCGGCGAAGGGGGCCTTGGCGGCGCCCCAGACCGTCATGTGCTGCTTCTCCTCGTCCCATTGCGCGACGAGACCGCGCGGTTCCATGGGGACGCCCGTATGGCGGTGGACGTCGAACCACTCCCGCCGTGTGTAATCCGCGGTGGCAAAGGCTGCTTCGGCGTCGCCCTTCCGCGCTTCATAGGTCACGGCACGATTGGTGCCGGCCTCGTCGAAGAGAAGGCGCTCATCGCGCCGGGAGGTCGTTTTGTCCGCGACGGCGGGCAAGGGTTCGATATCCACTTCGATGAGATCGAGAGCGTCCTCAGCGATCCCGGCGCTTTCGGCGATGACGAAGGCGATGGGCTCGCCGACGTAGCGCACCTTGCTCTCGGCCAGCACAGGCTGCTCGAATGGCTGGAGTTCCGGGATCGGAAAAAGCCGGACGGGAATTTTGGGTGTGGGAGAGGCCAGATCCCGCGCGGTCAGCACGGCATGGACTCCTGGCAGTTGGAGGGCGGCTGTCGTCACCACCGCCTTCAGGATGCCGTGCCCTATGGAGCTGCGCAGGACGCAGCCGAAAAGCTGTCCTTCGCAATGGATGTCGTCGACGAAGATCCCGCGCCCCCGTAAGAGCCTCAGGTCTTCGACCCGGTCGACGGGGCTACCGATATAGGTGTTGACCTTGCTCATGGGATCAAAGGCATGAGGAGATAGGATTCATGCCCTGGCCCAGAGACGATGCGGCCGGTGCCATGGAATTCCTCGGGCCGGCGGTCTTGCGGATGGTTGTGGGTCATGCGTCCGGGCAAGCCGGGGAATTGGAAATCCTTGCCGGCGATGGTCAGCATGAGGCGATAGCCCGGCAGGCAGACGATGCTGGTGGGCCAGATCTCCACATCCAGCGCGTAGACTTTCCGGGGGGTGAGTTTCTGGATCTCGTCGTGGGCATGCCAGGGACGATCGGGTCTGGACAGGGCGGGATCGAGCTTGCGATGCGAGGCTCTGAGCCAGCCTCGGGTCACGGGCACCTTCTCGCTGGCACCGGTGAAGATAACCTCTTTTCCCTCGGGATCGAACATTCTGAGGGTAGCGAAGATATCGAGATCCGCCGTCGAGGAGGATACCCAGAGCCGCGCCATCAACGGGCCGGTGAATTCGGTCTCGCTAGCGAAAGGCGCGGTCGTAAAGTCGATTCCCTCGCCCTGGGTGTCGTAGCTGACTTCGATCTCGGCCTTCGGTGCGGCGGGCGAAAGGGTCCTTTGGCCGGCGTCGAAATAGAGCTTGGTCCATTGGGTTCGGGCCAGCGGCCATTCCTGTTCCGCCCTCTCTGTCGCGCCATGCGGGCCCCGGATTTCCAGGCGGATCGGTGGCTGGTCGCTCCAGCCGTTGGCCTCGTCCTTCAGGTAATGGGCGAAGAACTTCTTCTGCATCTCGATATAACGCGGCAGATAGAAGCTCTCGAAGTGGGTCCCGATATGGATCGAGAGCCACTTCTCCTTGGATGCCGCGCGGTCCCAGCCTTCGATATTGCCGCGCAAATGGAGCCCGAGCCCGCCCCAATTGCCGGCCGATAAAAGCGGCACCTCGATGCGGTCGAAGCGGGGCGTGCGCTGGCGATACCATTCGTCTTCGAGCGGATGGCGCAAGAGATCCGCCGGGTGGTCCGCGCGGCTCCCGGCGAGAATCGCTTCCGGGATCGCGGGGCCGGTCGTCCGCTCGCCGGTATCGCGGTCCTTGTGATGGGTGGCGGCATTGCCGTGCTGGTTCGGGAGCACCTGGCGCGGGATCCATTCCGTCGGGAACTGCTCCGCGAGGATGCCGCCGTGATGGCTCCATTCGCGATAGATGTCGCAGCACCCCTCCCAGGGGCAGATCGCCTTGAGATGTGGCGGCTGGAGCGCCGCTACCTGCCATTGCTTGATCGATAGATAGGAAATGCCGAGAAGGCCGACCTTGCCGTTCGACCAGTCCTGGACGCCTGCCCATTCGATGGCGTCGTGATAATCCTGCGTCTCGCGCGGGGAGAAGGGATCGAGGTAGCCCGGCGACATGCCGCTGCCCCGGCTGTCGACCACGACAAGCACATAGCCATCGGGAACCCAGCGTTCGGGATCGGCGACTTCCCACCGCAGCCAGCGTCCGCTCGATCCGTCGCAAATCCCGGGATAGACCTCCAGCAAGGCTTTCCAGGGCATCGGATAGCCATCGGCGAAATGAACGTCCTTGCCGTAGCTCCCCATAGTCATGATGACAGGAAAACGGCCGGGCGCATCGGGGCGGAAGACATTGGCGCGGAGCTGGAGCCCGTCGCTGACGGGGATCGCGACGTGCTTTTCGACGGTGAGGCCAAAGCCGCTCATGACGCGCTCCTCATTGGGCCGACATGCCGCCGTCGATGATAAGTTCGGTCCCCGTCACATAGGCGCTGTCGTCCGAGGCGAGATAGAGGACGCCGCCCGCCACGTCGCTGACATGACCCATCCGCCCCAACGGATAGTTGGCGACCATGCCGGCTTTTGCGTCCTCGATATCCTTGGCGATGCCGCTCCGGACCCGTTCCTGGAAAAGCAGCGCCGAACTGTCGGTCTCGATCAGGCCCGGATGCACCGAATTGACCCGGAGCCGATAGCCCTTCTTCGCGAAATCGATGGCGATACTCTTTGAAAAATACCGGACCCCCGCCTTCGAGGTCGTATAGGCCGCGAGCAAGGGCGTGCCGACGATGCCGGAGACCGACGACATATTCACGATCGATCCGCCGAAAGGCGTGCGCTTGGCGCTTTCCCGCATCAGGGACAACGCCGCCTTCACGCCGAGGAAGGGCGCATCGAGATTGACCCGCATGATCCGATGCCACTCGTCGAGATCGGTGTCCTCGAAGGATTTGGAGATAACCAGGCCCGCGTTATTGACCAGGATGTCGAGATGCTTGCAGCGCTTTTCGACTTCCGCGATCGCATCGGTCCAGCCCTTGGGATCGGTTACGTCGAAGACTAAGGGATGGGCTTTGCCGCCGGCCTCGCGGATTTCTCCGGCGATGGTCTCCGCGCGGCTCTGCTCCAGATCGGTGACAAAGACCTCCGCGCCCTCCGCTCCAAGGCGCTTCGCGATGGCGGCGCCGATGTTGCGTCCCGATCCGCTCACCAGAGCCACCCGCCCGATCAGAGGCTGCGCCACTCTCATTCTCCATTTATTGACTGATTGGTCTGTCCATAGCAAAGCCGAGCCAATGCCGCAAGCTTCACCTTATCTGCTCTACGCGGTCTTCTTCGCCTTTATAGGCAGGCGCTTCTCTTCGACCTCGCCTTGGCAGTATCTGACCAGGATCTCGGTGATATGGGCAAGCCAGCTGTCGCGGCTTGCCTGGGACGAGAGATCGACGCCCAGGGAGATCTCCAGGGTGTATTGGTTCGCGAATCGGTGATAGACGAGCGACGAAATCGTCACGTAGAAAATCGCCGGGTCGATATCCGTGCGAAAGACACCCTGGTCCTGGCCATGCGTCAGGATTTCCGAGATCGTATCCATGAGCGGGTTGTAGAGCTCGCGGATGCGGGTAGACCGCTTGACATGCTTGCCCTTGTGCAGGTTCTCGTCGTTCAGAAGCCAGATCGCCTCGGGCGTCGCGATCAAGGCCGAATAGATATGGGCGATGAGCTGCCGCATCGCCTCCACGGGGTCGCCGCCGCGCAGGGCGAAATCCTGCTGGCGTTCGCGGATTGTCTCGTACATCTGCTCGAGGACGGCGACATAGAGCCCTTCCTTGCTGCCGAACCAGTGGTAGAGCATGTTCTTGCTAAGGCCGGATTTGGCGGCGATCCGATCGACGCGGGCGCCATCGAAGCCCTTGGCCGCGAATTCCCGCGTCGCCTGGACCAGGATCCGTTCCTTGCTCGTCTTCTTCTTGCGTTCGACCATCGGCAGAGATTCCCGGAGTGGACCCATAGGTTGATAGACGGTTCCCGCTTATTCCGAAAGGGCGAGCGTCGTATTCCTTCGTAATCTTCGCGTTTTCGCCAGCAAAAGCCGCAGGGAAAAGCCGTTCCAAAATTTGCTCGACGAATTCGGGTCCTATAACCCTTTAAGACTAGGCTCAGGACCTATTAAATCAGTTGCTGATTTAACGAACCATTGATTCACTGGTGGCTTCGGGAGGTGCTGCCATGGATGATTTGTTCTTGTTATCAGAGGCGCAGATGCGTCGGATTTCGCCTTATTTTCCTTTGTCGCACGG
>CANJCB010000055.1 GCA_947473305.1 Rhodospirillales bacterium | reverse complement strand
GGACTGGTTCAACAACAGGCGTCTGCTGGAGCCTATCGGAAACATTCCTCCCGCCGAAGCCGAGGAACGCTACTACGCCATGCTCGACGACATACAAGCGGCAGCATAACTTAAACTAAACGGCCTCCACGAATCCCGGGGCGGTTCAATTCTCAAATTTGATTTTTCTATCGAACAATAGAAATTGTCGAATTGCCGTCGACACTTTAGGTGTGAGTAAACTGACCCGGTATTTCAAGCGTGGTCCCGCGTAGAGAACAACGCCTGGAAGCTATTGGATTTATTAATCAGGCTTGCCATGCTGCCGCTGCGAGACCGGTTCCGATAGACCTTGCGGAATTAGCAATACGCTGTCGACCCATAGAAAAGCCGCTTTTACGTGGCTTCATCCTAACAATGAGGGGCACAAAGCAGTGGCTATGACGACCGAGGATACCATTACTGTAGTCGGCGCAGGTCTAATGGGGGCGGCGATAGCGACGCTCTGCGCGGCACATGGTTATGCGGTTGTCCTAACCGACAAGAGCGAAGGGATGCTTGAAAGCTTCCCCGAGCGCGCTTCCTCCATCGCTCACTACCTAGCAGGACCTTCGCAGACGGCCGAGAAGATCTTGAGCCGTATAGAATGCTCCCCTTCGCTGGAGTATAGCGTCCGGAAGGCCTCTCTGGTGCAAGAGGCGATCCACGAGAACCTGGAAGCTAAACGAGAGCTCTTTGGGCAGTTGGATTCCATTTGCGCTCGCGATGTCGTCCTTGCGACAAATACCTCTTCATTCCTGCTAAGCGAGATTTGCGAGAATCTCCCGGGCCGTCGGAGGATGATCGGTATCCATTACGTCTCTCCCGCGCATCTTATCCGATCCGTGGAGATCATTACCGCGAGCTTCACAGACCTAGCGTTGGTCGAACAGGCTCAGGAGTTTCTCAAATCAATTGATCATGTCGGAATCGTCTGCAGGGAGCGGCCCGGCTTTTTGATCAACCGCATCCAATACGCTCTCAAGGCTGAAGTTCAGAAGCTGGTCGAAGAGGGCGTGGCTTCAGTTGAAGATATCGATACGGCGGTACGGTTGAGCATCGGACCGCGATTGGCCCTTTGGGGGCCAATGATGCAGGAAGATCTATCCACAAGCAAAAAGACCGTTCTCGCTGTGAGCGAGTACCTCCACAGAACCACGGGCGAGGCCCATTTCGCGAGCTCGTCCGTGTTGCGAATGCTGGCGGAGCGGGGGCAAAATGGCGCGATGGATAAAGCCGGCTGGTATAGGTGGGATGCCAGTTATGATGAGATCGTGAGAGAGAGGGATCGCCAGCTGGGCGAATTACTCGACTGGCTCAGAAAAAATGAACGCTTGGCCGCACTAGGGGCAGCCGGTGAGAATAAGCATATCCATGAGGGCGAATAGGCTGCACAGGGCTCTGATGAAAAGCATAGGCATGATCGCCGCGATAAGTCTGCCCTGCGGGCGGGTAGCTACGGAGGCGAAAGTTCCCGGCGCGGTCGCAACCATGGCACCCACAGCGAAGCTACCCTGTTCCTGGATGCCCAAGGGTCCAACTTGCTCGCGTGTTGAGCGGCGGCCGTTGTTGATAGGACAACGCCGGCGGCGAGCAACAACGACGCGGCGACATACTTGTAAGGGATCACGTCCTTCGGTCCTCCCGGCTCCCGCAAATCGCTCTATAAATTGACGGTTTGGCTCGCGTTTGACTAAGCAGCTATTTAGGCCTGACGGGAACTTCGACACTTACGTCGGTTAGTGACTCCGCACGAGGCCACCCGGAAGCGCTCCAGTTGCCACACCATTACGATAGGTGACTTGCCCGGCCTTTATCGTTGCTGCATAGCCCCGCGCCTTCTGCAGAAGACGTCGCCCGCCAGCCGGCAGGTCGATGATCATGTCTGGCCGTTCCAGTGCCAAATTGGGGAAGTCGATGATATTGACATCGGCTTTCATGCCGGGCGCGATCACGCCACGGTCATGGAGACCGGCAAATTGCGCCGGTTCGCGGGTCTGGCGCCGCACGAGATCGGGAATATTCATTCGGTCCTCACCCCGATCGCGGCCCCAGTAGCTGAAGAGGAAGGTCTGAAACGAGGCGTCGGAGATGAAGGCGACATGAGCGCCGCCATCGCTCAGCCCGGGGATTACATGTTGGCGGGAGTACATTTCCTTCACCGCTTCAAGATCGTAATTTGCGTAATTGACGACGCACCCAAAGATAAAGCCTTTGCCGCCGTCATCGATCAGCATGTCGTAGGCCACATCCTGCGGAGTGCGGTTCTCGCGAAGGGCTATGGCGCTGATGGAGTCGCCGCGCGCGGGGGCGTAGTTCGGCGGATCGGTGAAACGGAACATCCTCTCGAACCCGATCCGGTTCAGCAGCGACCACGTGTTGAATTCGTTCGGATCCTCGGTGATGATTTTCGAGCGGATCGCGGGATCTCGCATTGCCGCAATACGCTCGGCGAGGGGCAGATCCGCGATGGTGCGATAGGTGCGGGTCCCTGCAAAAGGATTTTGGCTGCCGGTGAGCCCCAGCAGCACGCCGATCGGGCGCGGCGGGGTGATGCATCGGATGGGCAACCCCTCATCCGCGGCCTGGCCGGAGAGGTCGAGCAGTTCCTTCCATCCGCCGGGCTGATGATGACGCTCGTTCAGCGAGAGGACCAATGGGCGGCCACAGGCCTGGATCAAACGACGAACCATGGCGAATTCGGTCGCCGTGTCAGGGGCGTCCCAGTCGGAGGTGAACTCGATGAAACCCTTTCCGGCATCTTTGAGGCCCAGGGCGATGCCCATGAGTTCAGCCTCCTGAGCACGGAGGGTAGGGGTTGGGTCTCCCGCCAGAGTCTTGTGAGCGATCATGCGAGAAGTGGAGAAGCCAAAGGCGCCGGCCCGGACCGCTGTAGTCGTAATTTCGCGCATCTGCTGGATGTCGGATTGAGTGGCGTTCTCGAGCTTCAACGCCCGCTCGCCCATGACATAGACTCGCATCGGGGCATGGGGCAGCAAGGCGCAGAAATCGATGTCGTGGCTGCGACGCTCCAGGGCCGTGAGATAGTCGCTGAAGCTTTCCCAACTCCAGTCGAGGCCTTCGTGCAGGCAGGCCCCCGGGATATCTTCCACGCCTTCCATCAGGGCGATCACCGAGTCCTTGGTGCTTCTGCGAATGGGGGCGAAACCGACGCCACAATTGCCCATCACGACAGTAGTGACACCGTGCCAGGATGAGGGAGCGAGATAGGAATCCCACATCGCCTGACCGTCGTAATGAGTATGAATATCGATAAACCCGGGAGTCACCGAGAGACCGACCGCGTCGATCTCCTCTTTACCGCGACCTGAAACCTTGCCGACTTCCGCGATCTTGCCATTCTTGATCGCGACATCGCCGTGGAACGGTCGCCCGCCATTGCCATCCATGATGGCGCCGCTGCGGATCACGATATCGAATTCGCTGGCCATATCTTGGGTCCTTATGTCTCGAAACGGTTCTTAGGCACCGGCAAGCCGAGATGGCTGCGCAGCGTCGCTCCCTCATACTCCCTGCGAAAAATCCCACGGCGCTGCAATTCGGGGATTACCAATTCGCTGAAATCGTCAAGCGCCCCGGGAAAATATGCCGGCGTGAGCATGAAGCCGTCACAGGCCCCGGAGGTGAACCATTCTTCCATGGTATCGGCTATCATCGCTCCCGTCCCGACCACCAGGAGATAGCCGCGGGATAGGGCAAAAATGTCGTGCAGGTCTTTGATCGTGAGATTCTCCCGCCGTGCCTTCGCGAGCATTACTTTGGCAAAGCTCTGGATCGCGTTCGTCGCAGGAAGCTCTGGAACCGGACCATCCAGGGGATATTGAGAAAGATCGTGGCCATAGCGGTCCGCCATGACCTTCATGGCCGAGCCCGGCACGATCGAGCGGGCGAGCTCTGCGAGCTTTTCCCGAGCTTCGGCCTCGGTCCGACCCACTACCGGGAAGAGACCAGGCAGGATCTTGCAATGCTCCGGGTTCCGTCCAGCCGCCGCGGCCTTTTCCTTCAACCCCTTCGAGAAGGCCCGGGCCTCGTCGATGTCTTGCTGGATAGTGAAAATTGCTTCGCCATAGAGAGCGGCGAACCGTTGGCCCGTCGGTGAAGAGCCCGCCTGGACGATGACCGGTTGTCCCTGGGGTGAACGCGAGAGGTTCAGCGGTCCCTTGACAGAGAAGTATTTACCCTTGTGGTCGAGGGCATGGACCTTGCCACGGTCAAGGTATTCACCGGTTCCCGCATCGGCGATGATTGCGTCTTTCTCCCAACCGTCCCATAGGCCCTTCACAACTTCGACATACTCAGTGGCGATTTCATAGCGCTCATCATGCGAAGGGATTTCGCGGCCATAATTGTCGGCCGCCTGGGTCGTGGCCGATGTGACGACGTTCCAGCCCACTCGCCCGTGGCTGATATGGTCGGCCGAGCAAATGAGGCGCGCGAGATTATAGGGCTCGATGAAGGTTGAAGACATCGTCGCCACCAGGCCGATCTGCGATGTGCGCATGGCCAGTGCGGATATGAGCGTTGCGGGCTCCAGACGTAGCATCTGGCTGGGGTGACCGGTTAATTGGCTCGCCGGCGAATCCGCGATGAAAACGAAGTCGTATTTCGCCTGTTCCGCTGCTACGGCGACCTTGACGAGACCCTCGATATCGTCGCCCCGAATCACCGCGTCGGGAAAACGCCATCCCGCCACATGGTTTCCTGTTGCCAAGAAGAAAATGCCGAGGTGCATCTGGCATCGTTTGTCGAGCATGCTTCTGACCTAGTTAGATTACGGTGCATCGGTCGTAATAACGCCTGATTCTGTTATTCCCTATAGGACGCATCCCGCCGGTCGAGTTGGCGCAGCAGGGCTGGCCATTCGAAGTCGTGTGTCGGTCGCACGGCGCCGCCCTTGAACTGGCGATGAGTTTGCTGGATTAACTCGTCCGAAAGCATATGGAGCTTGGTGCCGCCGCTCAGCATCATCACCTGCACGCGGCATGCAAGCTCCAGCCGATGCATGATCGCAAAGGCTTCGGCGATTGATCTGCCGCAGGTGATGAGCCCATGATTCCTCAGGATCAGCGCGTCGCTATCGCCGAGGTCTTTAACGAGCCGCACCCTTTCGTCGAGTTCGACGGCTACGCCCTCGAACTCGTGGTAGCCAATGTTCGCGAAACGGGTCGCGGTCTGTGTCACCATCATGAGCCCGGCTTCCATGGAGGAGACCGCCATGCCAGCGGGCGTATGTGTATGCAGCACGCAATCGACGTCGTGACGGGCCGCATGGACGGCGCTATGGATTACAAAGCCAGCACGGTTAACGCCATATCCAAGATCAGGCTTCCAAATCACATTGCCGTCCAGGTCGATCTTGATCAGCGATGAAGCCGTGATTTCCTCATAAAGCATGCCGTAGGCGTTGATGAGGAAATGGCCGTCTTCGCCCGGGACCCGCGCCGATATATGGTTGGCTGTGAGATCGGACATCCCATAAAGCTCAACGAGCCTATAGGCGGCCGCGAGGTTGACGCGCGTCTCCCATTCCTGCTCGCTAACCTGTGTACGAACGGATGGGATATTCAGATTGCCTTGAGGCATAAGCCCACTCCTTGATTGTAATCGGCCAATGCCCTTTTGATGGGCTTGTGGGGATTCATGATCTGGGTTGGTCGGCCGTGGCCTTCTGTGCGGTTTCCCTGTAGCGGTTCAACATGCGCTCAAGCGATGCGACGGCTGTCGGCTCCATCTCTGCTTGCGGGACAGATTCATCGTCCCAATAGCCAAAGTTATCGGTGCCTCTCACCAGAAGCGACGCCCTGCGACGCTCGCCTACCGGACGGACATGGGGTGGTACGTAAACGAAAGAAAAGCCTATCCTGCGGTGCGGCGTCGTATTGAGTCCTGAGCCATGGATCGTCTTCTCATGATGAATTGAGAATTGTCCGGGCTGAAGCTCGAGATGGACGGCTTTCCGATCGTCGATATCGACGATCGTTTGACCTCGCGCGAGGAGGTTGTCCTCGGCATAGGTATCCTGGTGCGCGTGATCCGCACCGAGGTGAGTGCCCGGCAGTACCTTGAGGCACCCATTGGCGACTGTGCTCTCGGTAAAGGCGACCCAGACGGTTACCGAATCATGTGGGGTCAGTCCGGAAGAACCGGAATCCTGATGCCAGGACACAAATGCCGGACTTGAGCCTTCCTTGCTAAAAATAGACGACACAAAGAGACGTATATTGGAGCCGATCAGATCCTCGACGGCGTCGAGAATCTCTTCGCGCTGCGCCAGATTGGCGATCCAGGGAAGAAGCCGGTGGCTTTTCAGGCGTAGGAACTCGTTTCCGCCTCGCCCATATTGCTTTTCGAATGCCCTAATGCGCTCGAAGCAATCACCTGCCTCTATGGCACCTAAGGCCCGAAGAGGGGCGAGAAAGCCCTGCTTGTGAAAAAGCGCGACCTCGTCTTCCGACAATACGTTTCCCACTTGCGTCTCCGCCCTATTTCTCCATCCAGGCCTCGGACCAGAGGCCGTTCCCCTGGCTCTTGCCCCAAATGCCGTGAAGCTTCTTTGAGACGCCGTCGATCTCAATGAATTGGCGGAGCTGTACGACCGGCAGATCCTCCGCAAGGATGGCTTGGATCTGGCGATAAAAGGGCGCCCGCTCTTCGTAGCTCGTGGCCCTTTCACCCTTTTCGAAAAGCGCGTCGACTTCGGGGTTACTGTAACCTTCGGGGTTGCCGTAGACCTTCCCGATAGATGACGTCACGAAAGTTCGTCCGATGCCGAACGCCGGATCGGAAAGGCTTGAATTGCTCAACATGTGGAGATCGAAGTCGCGGTCGACATAGACGCGTTTGAACAACGTCGCATCTTCCATGGTTTCGATGATGAGATCGACGCCGAGTTGCTGCCACCAGCCCTTGATGGCCGTCGCGACTTGCTGGAACTCCGTATATTGATTTGCGAAGAGCACAGCACGCATCGTGAAGCGTTTGCCGCCCGCGCCACGCTTCACCCCGGCCTCGTCCAAAAGCGCATTGGCCCTGGCGATATTGAATGGGTACATTTTGGTGTAATCGATGTCCGGGTTCACTGCCCAGGTTATTTTGGTGGTGAAGGGCGCTGTCGCTACGGTCCCGACATTGAAGAATACATTCTTCAGCAGGTACTCGCGATCGATGGCCATGAAGAGGGCTTGCCTCACCCGTTTGTCGTTGAGAGGCTTATGTTCGACATTCAGGAAAGCCTGCGAAATTTGAGGTGCCACAGCGCTCACCTCGACCTTCAACTTCGGATCTGCGTGGACCGCTGGTTCCACGCTTGCCGGCAGATACTGCACGATATCGACTTCGCCGGCCCTGAGGGCCTGCAGCCTTGCGGCGGGAGCCGTGATGACCTTGGCAATGATCTCGTCGAGATAGGGTTTCCCCGGCTCCCAATATTTCGGATTCTTGGTCAGCCTTACATAATCGCCGCGCTTCCATTCGGTGAGAGTGAATGGCCCGGTAACGACGGGTTTATCCAGGGAGGCCGGATTTTTCAGCGGCTCCGTTCCCCGGAACAAATGAGAAGGCAAAATCGCTCCGCCTGTGTAGCAACTCAACGCGATGAGAAAAGGGCCGAAGGGTTGCTTCAGCTTGATGATCACCTTGCTTGGCGTGGGCGCTTCAATCGCGTCGATGGCGCGTCCGGCCGAAGCAAAGCTCGCCGACATTTTGGCGCTTACTTCGAGCAGCGTGTATTTGACGTCTTCCGCGCCAAGCGGCCGCCCGTCTGACCATTGGGTGTCGACAAGATCGAAGGTATAGGTCAGCCCATCCGGAGAAACCGACCAGGTTTTCGCCAGGAGGGGCAATATCTTGTAATCCGGACTGAGGTGAAGCAGGCCCTGATAGAAGATGCAGCCGAGCAGCCGGTCGGGGACATTGGTCGTCGTGTCAGGATTGACGCCGCCTGGATCCTGGGGAAGGGTGAAGATCGCCGTGCCACCAAGCGTTGGGACCTCATTCTGAGCATGGGCATTATAGGCGAGGCTCGTTGCCGCCACGACACCAAGGGCAAGCGGCACATTATTCCAACGACGTTTCGCCATTATAATGTTCCTCCACGTTATCTTGAGGGCAGTTTTCCGACGGTGATCTGAGCGTTCGGAAGCGTTCTAGATGGAAGGTATAGATATTTTATATCAAGGCCTTGGTGCGCGCAATATATGCTGCTGGCAAGTGATGAATTGAGGTAAGGGATTGTCATTTATATATAAATGTAGATATCGCCTCAAAAAAAGTCTTTAGGCTTTCGTCCTCGAGTGAAGAAAAAATTATTCGTATACGCCTTATATAAAATATGTGCGCGCGATTTGGGCAGTCCCTCGCTGTGTCGGGAGCGGATTGTTCTGGCTGGCGGCCTCATATAGCCCCTAGCCGGCGTGTTAATGCCAGTTCATGGTAGCTTTAGAATGGGAAAAGAGTCGCGATATCGTGGCCCCTAGTAAAGACGCATGCACATAAAAAAAGCGAAATGGAGAAATTTAAATCACTGATATTCACCGTAATAGTGCATGAGCCACGCTGAAATTTCGCGATAAGTTGCATGTATACGAACGGCTTGATACCGTAATTCTATCGTGTGCCGTAGTGAGGTGTGTGCGTCCGTAGGCCAGC
Organism: Rhodospirillales bacterium; assembly: GCA_947473305.1. Taxonomy (GTDB): domain Bacteria; phylum Pseudomonadota; class Alphaproteobacteria; order ATCC43930; family CGMCC-115725; genus CANJCB01. The sequence goes on along the minus strand of CANJCB010000055.1, from coordinate 13,428 downwards.
CAGCTGGGAGTTCACGTGTCTGAAGAATTGAAGAGCGATGCAAAAAGCGCGTTCGACGGGAGGAAGGCATGAAAAATGGATATTGGAGAGCGTTGGCGCTCACGGTGATAGGGCTTACTGACACGGCTTCGGCCGCTGCTCCGAATTACGGCGGCGCTGCGGTTTTGGTAATTGGTCAAGATCCGACGAATTTCAATCCTGCGCTCTCAACCGGGCTCGTCGATCGAACGATCGGTTGTGTCACATCCAGTTCTCTGCTGCAGGTCACTCCCGATTACCAATTGAAGCCGCTGCTGGCTAAAAGCTGGGCCGTCTCGCCCGATGGCCTCACTTACACGTTCGAACTCAACAAGGCCGAATGGCACGACGGCAAACCCTTCACGTCGGAAGACGTAAAGTTTTCCCTGCTTGAGATTAACGCCAAGTATTCTTCAAGCTTCATTGCCGCAGGCCGCACGATCGAGGCGGTCGAAACCCCCGCGCCGGATAAGGTCGTCGTCAAGCTCAAGCAAACCTTCGGGCCGTTTTTCCTGTCGCTTACCTGCTCTGGCGGCGGCACCATATCGCCGGCACATATCTATCGCGGCACCAACCCGCTACAGAACCCTTCCTCGATCACGGCGCCTGTCGGAACCGGTGCATTCAAGTTTGCGGAGTGGGTGCGTTCCGATCACATCCGGCTGGTGAAGAACGATAAGTTCTTCATTCCTGGTCGCCCTTATCTCGATGAGATTATCGCAAAGGTTATCCCTCAGACCGCGGCCCGGATGCAGGCTCTCAAAGCCGGCGAGGTCGATATCGTCCAATATCTGCCTCCCAACGATCAGACGCAGGTCAGGGCAAGCGCTAATCTCAAGATCGAGCGAAATCCGACCGCTCCAGGCATGACCTATGCCTTTTTGAACAACGAGCGGAAACCGTTGGATGACAAGCGGGTCCGCCAAGCCCTCTTCATGGCCGTGGACCGAGAATATCTTCTCAAGAACGCATTCTTTGGTCTCGGTGAAGCGGCCCGCGCTCCTTTCACGACCGACATTCCTTGGGCCGTCAACAAGGACATCGATCTGAACAAGCTCTTCCCCTTCGACGTCGCCAGGGCAAATGCGCTGCTCGACGAAGCCGGAGTGAAGCGCGGTGCGGATGGCAAACGCTTTGCGTTAAAGATAGCGATCTTCGCGACGACCTATCCGGAATTCCAACAAGTTGCAGCCGCTTTGAAGAGCATGTGGGCCGCCGTCGGCATCGATCTCTCGACCGAGTCACTCGAGGACGCGACCATGCTGAAGAAGGTCTATGCCGACCGCGACTTCGACGTCACGCTCAATTCCTACAGCTCATTCGGCGATCCGGCCTTGGGCATTTCGCGCGTTTATGTATCGTCGATGGTGGGCAGACCACTTGGCAATCCCACTGGCTATAAAAACGCCGAGATCGATAAACTTTTCGATGAAGGTGAAAAGGGGACGACCAATGCCGAGCGTGTTCCCGCCTATAGCAAGATACAGGCGATGATGGCTCAGGAACTGCCATCGCTGCCCCTGCGCCAGTACACCAACATTGACGGAGCGTCAAAGCGCCTGAACGGTCTGTGGGGCGACATTCAGGGGAGCAGCACCTGGATCGATGCCTGGCTTGAGAAATAGGTCCGCAAAGCCCCTTTTAGAGAACCCCGTCGCCTCGTCCTTTCCACATATCAACAAAGGTTGCACCGGTGCCGCGAAAGGGAGGTTAGCTTGGGAAACCCGCTCGACGATGCCGGAATGGGAGGCGTACTGGCCGGCTTGCGCGTGCTGGATGTCTCTCTGCTTGGACCCGCCATTTTGTCGATGCAGCTTGCCGATCTGGGCGCCGACGTGGTCAAGGTCGAACCTCCAGGCGGCGACTATATCCGGAAGGTGGGTTGGCCGGTCATCGACGGCGCCACATTGCTCCATTGGCATTCGAACCGCGGCAAACGCAGCGTCGTGCTGGATCTCACGAGCGAAGACGACATCCGGATCTTCCTTGAACTCGTAAAGGCTGCCGACGTGTTGGTGGAAGGAATGCGGCCTGGTGCGCTTGAGCGCCGCGGTCTTGGATGGGAAAGGCTTCGGGAGGCGAACCCCAAGCTCGTATATTGCTCTATCTCGGGCTTTGGCTCTACGGGGCCTCTGGCCCAGCTCGCGACTCATGGCGCCGGCTTCGACTCTTGGGCCGGCTTGTTAGTGACGCAGCCGGACGAACACGATCGGCCTAGCCTCCCCGAGGCGCGCATGCCGATCGGCTATTTCGCGGGTCCGCTGTGGGGCGCCATAGGCGTTTTGGCAGGGGTGTTGCGGGCTAGAGCGACCGGCCAAGGTTTCCGGTTCGAAATTTCCCAGGCCGGTGCCGCCGCTGCCACGGGCGCCATCGCGCTTTCGGCCCAGCAATATGTCAACGAGCGCAAAGCGGCCGGAGAAGATACTGGAGGGGCGCCGGCGTTTAGAGGTTCGGTGCGTTTGGCGATCTATAAGACGAATGACGGCCATGTCCTCTTCATGGCGACAGAGCGAAAATTCTGGAAAAACTTTTGCGAGGCGATCGCTCGCCCGGATCTTTACGCGGCCTATCCGGGGAAAGAAGACTACGACCACGAGCAATACAATCGTGAGCTGCGCGATGAGTTGGATCGGATTTTCGCCACGCGGACCATGGCCGGATGGGTCGAACTTGGCCTGGAACGCGACTTCCCCATAGTCCAGGTCCACACTCCGGCGTCACTGCTAGAAGACGAGCATTTTCTGTCCTCGGCTCCGTGGCAGGAAGCAGACCACCCCACCAAATTGCTGGCCACTCCCATCCGGCCTATCGGCGAACCACCGGCAAAGGTCCGGCGGGCGCCCCGCCCCGGCGAACATACGGCGGAGGTGCTGAAGGACTGGCTCGGTCGATAGCGATGGTCGAGTCGATAGTTCTCAAATTTGCCAGGGGAGCGGGCCGGCGCGCGGTGAAGCAGCGGCCCGATTCCGGCGAATTTATAGGAGCTTTGACCGCCCTAGCGCGTTTCCGTGAGATGCCTTTCGCGTTGATGATGCAGGAAGCCGCTTACGATCTTGGGGATTTCTCATTGCCGCGGCATCGAGGTCGAAGCTTTAGGCGAAGTTCGCAGGAGGCGGCCGACACCCGACATTGCCCCGCAGTGTCGTATCGTTGTATTCCGTCCGGCACAGATCGCGCCTTTGCAGCTCCGGCATGACAAGCGTAAGGAAATCGTCGGCGCCGCCGGGCAGCGTGGCGGGCATGATGTTGAAGCCGTCGGCCCCGAACGCCATGAAGCGTTCCTCCATTTCATCTACGACCTGGGCAGGCGTCCCGACCACCTGGGCATGTCCGCGAGCGCCGGCGATACGAAGGGAGAGCTGCCGAATGGACAGGCCTTCTCTGCGAGCTAGATCGATGACGAGGCGTTGCCGGGATTGGATCGCGTTTGTCTCCGGCAGCTCGGGAATGGGGCCATCGATATCGTGCTTCAAGATGTCCGCATTTCCAATCATCTGCGCCAGCAACTGCAGACCTACCGCAGGATCGATAAGGCTCTGGAGCTGCTCGAATTTCGCGCGGGCTTCTGCTTCATCCCGCCCGACGATGGGATTGATACCGGGCATGATCTTCAGGTCATCGCGCTGCCGCCCGAAGGCCTGCGCACGTTGTTTCATGTCCGAATAATATTCCTGCGCCTCTTTCAGCGTTTGGCTCGCGGAGAAGATAATCTCTCCTACCCGCGCACCCAGTCTCCTGCCATCGTCGGAGGCCCCGGCCTGAACGATGACGGGATGCCCTTGCGGACTTCTCGCCATATTCAGCGGACCGCGAACCGAATAATATTCACCTTTATGATCCAGCGGGCGAACGCCTGTCGCATCGAAGAAAACGCCGGAAGCCTTATCCGCCGCCAGTGCGCCATCGTCCCATGTGTTCCATAGGCCGGTCACCACATCGACAAATTCCTCCGCGCGGCTGTAGCGGTCGCCGTGCAGCGCCATTGTCTCAAGGCCGTAGTTTCCGCCCTCGACATCAGAAGCGGAGGTGACGACATTCCACCCCGCCCGCCCGCCGGAGAGATGATCGAGTGACCCGAATTGACGCGCGATATTGTAAGGTTCATGGAATGTCGTCGTGGCGGTCGCGATAAGCCCGATGTGGCTTGTGACCGCCGCGAGCGCCGCAGCATGCGTAATCGCTTCGAAATGAGATCCTCGGGACGAGCGGGAAAGTGCTTTGATATCCCCCTCCCGCATTCCCATGCGGTCGGACAGAAAAGCGAAATCGAATTTCGCTCGCTCCAACGCCTGGGTGACTTCCACGGAAGTCTTCAAGCGGTGCCCCGACAAAGCGTCGCTCGCAGGGTGCCGCCAGCCAGCGATGTGATGGCCTGTCGCATATAAAAAAGCGCCAAGAGCAAGCTTGTCGTTTCGCAAGAGTGACCTCCTATTAACGTCGGGCCGGACCGGCCTTCCTCACGAACCTGATTTCGTCGTCATTTTTCCAAAACTTGCCCCGGTCCGATCCCTGTTCACGGTCATCTGACCGAGGCTGCATCCCTCTTTGCCCCGTCATTCAACGAGACGGGAAGCAACAGAAAATGCGATGCGAAGAAGATTCGTATGCATTCGATAAAGAATTCTGCATCGAAAAATATACCGACACCCTAATTGTCAAAATAGCGGATAACCTAATCATTGCCGCATGAAAGAATGGGTTCGGATTGGGATTTTTTGAAAGTATACATCTTTGTCGAGCCGATGCTAGAGTGTCGCCATCTGAAGTTGATCGTGCCCAAATTTGATGGTCGTGACCGACGGGTGACTGGGGGAAGCAGGATTCGTGACGCCCTATTTTTGGTAAAGCAGTCCCGGCATCTGGGTGGGGAGATCGAGGAATTTTCCCGACGAAGCCGCCTCCCTCGCCGTAAAGAGATTTGTGACGCCCCATGAATACGAGCCAGGAGATGGAGCATGGTGTCGACATTTGATCGGATTGCAATTGCTATAGGTCTTTACGTGGGTGTCGCGGGTTTGCCGACTGCCACGCTGGCCGCTGAGTCTATCGTTGTTGGACAGCCGACCGCCGTCACGATCGGTGGGGCTTACTTTACGGCGGCGATGGAACTCGGATTCTTCAAGGAAGAAAATATCGAACCCAAAATGCAGGAATTCCTGGGGGGATCGATTGCGATCACCCAGGTTGCCACCAAGTCAATCCAAATAGCCTGGACAGGCCCCGATCCGCTGATCCTGGCGCGCCAGCCAGGCCGCGACCCGCTTCCCCTCAAGTTTTTTTACAATGGATATCGTGATTACATATGGCAGTGGGTCGTGCCACAAGACAGTCCATTGAAATCGCTATCGGATCTTAAGGGCAAGAAAGTTGGCGTCGGAGCGTTGGCCAATTCGCACATGCCCATCAGCCAGCTCATTCTCAAAGATAAAGGCCTTACTCTCGGGAAAGATTTTGAATTCATCCCGATCGGTATTGGAGGGCCGGCATTTCGCGCGCTTCTGAAGGGCGACGTCGATGTGTACAACACCTGGAACACCAACATCGCCAGTTTCGAGGCTAAAGGCACTCGGCTGAGGCGGCTTCCGGTGGATGAGCGGTTCGAAAACCTCTTTTCGCCGGGTTATGCCGCTCATGCGGATACTTTCAAAGAACGACCGGAGATGCTGGCGGGGTTTGGCCGGGCAGTTGCCAAGGGCACGATCGTCTGCACAATCGCAACGGAATGGTGCGTCAAGACGTTTTGGAAATACTACCCGAACCAAAAGCCTCGGGAGGGAACCGATGCGGAAATCCTTGCTGAGCAGGTTTCGGCGCTGACCGTCAACCTCAATACAATGCTGTATTTTCCCAAAGGGCAGGTGCGACGCTTCGGTGAGTTCCCCGCCGGTGCCTGGCGAAACTACGTCGACACCCTTTTCGAGGGTGGCCAGATCACTTCCAAGGACGTGGATCTAGATGCGTTCTATACCAACGATCTGGTGCCGGCGATGAACAAGTTCGATGTGGAAAAGGTGGAGGCGCTTGCGCGAACCCTCAAGTAGCGATCGGTCGGCTGTTTCGAGCGAGTAGAAAAATAACCGCGTGCTCATTCTATGGGTTTAGCAGGGAGACTATCCAATGATGACCAAACAGACACGCCAGGCTCATTTCACGCGTCGGGCCGTCCTGAAGGCTGGGGTGGCGTCGGCCGTCTGGATTGGCGCCGCGCCCTCGATCATCGGCAGTGCTTCCGCTGCGGAAGATAATATCGTTTATGTGAATACCTGGGGCGGGACTTGGACGGCGGCGCAGAGAATCGCTTATTTCGAACCCTTTACGGCCAAGACGGGTATCCAGGTCAAAACGGCCGAGCCTGTTTCCTTCGCCAAGCTGAAGGCGCAGGTCCAAAGCAACAGCTACGATTGGGACATAACCGGCCTCGGTGCCGCAGAGTTTCTGCAGGCCCTGGGCGAGGGACTGCTCGAACCCCTCGATTACACGGCGCTCAATAAAGCGAATATTCCGCCGCAATGCATCTATAAGGACGCGGGCGTCAACTCCGTCGTGATCGGTACGAATATCGTCTATCGCAAGGACAAATTCCCCAACGGGGGACCGCAGAGCTGGGCGGATTTCTGGGACGTGAAAAAGTTTCCCGGCAATCGCTCTCTATTCAACCAGCCGGAAACCGCCTTGCCCTTCGCGTTACTTGCTGATGGGGTGTCCAAGGACAAGCTTTATCCCCTCGATCTCGACCGGGCGTTCAAGAGCCTCGACAAGATCAAGCCCCACATCAAGGTTTGGTGGACGCAGGGCAATCAGAGCGAACAGCTTATCCGTGACGGTGAAGTCGACATGATCGGCATGTGGAACGCGCGGGCGCAGGTGCAGATGAATCAGGGCGTTCCCCTCCAGATGGTCTGGAATGAAGCCCAGAATTCTTGCGGTTATTGGTGCGTGCCGAAGGGAACACCCCGCAAGAAGGCCGCTTTCAAATTCATGGAATTCGTCATTCAGCCGGTGGGTGAGGCCAAGTTCTGCGAACAGCTCTTTTATGGCCCGTCCAATCCCGCTTCGCTCCAATACCTTCCCAAGGACGTGCTGGCCTTGTCTCCGAGTACTCCAGAACACGAGAAAGCGGCCTTTAGGCTGGACGCGGAATGGTTCGGTCCGAGATCGGCTCAGATCAAGGAGCGCTGGGCACAATGGATGGCGAGCTGAGACGAGCGATCGCCACCTTCGGGTGCGGCTACGCAGTTGGGGCAATCGAACGGTATGGCTAATGCCGAGCGGGCAGAGAGGCTGGGACGGCCGACAATCATCCGGTTGGGCAAGGAGTGGATCGCATGAAGAGCTTGCGCTTGGGTTTGACTCAGATTTGCGTGGGTATCGTTACCCTTTGCCTGGCGGGGACTGTCAGCGCACAGCAAGCCACTCCCACGCCGAAGAGAGGGGGAACCGTCGTCTGGGTCATCGCCAGCGAGCCCAGCGTGATCAATCCGGTAACGACGACGGCGACACCAGAGACGAACGTCAGTTGCAATCTGTTCGAAGGCCTCGTGGTCCTCAATGTGAAGACCAACAAATTCGAGCCCTTGCTGGCGGAGTCCTGGACCATTTCGCCTGATGGCAAGACCTATACGTTCAAGCTTCGAAAGACGAATTGGCACGACGGCCGCCCCTTTACCAGTGAGGACGTTCGCTACACCGTGGCCGATGTGATGGTTAAGGTCGGCCCGCTCTTTGCCGCCCAGGTCGGCAAGCTCGTCGAGGCGGTGGAGACTCCCGACCTGCAGACCGCTGTGATCCGGCTGAAGGAGGCCTATGGGCCGCTTCTCCTGACGCTCACCTGTGCGTTCAACGGCGCGATGATCCCGTCGCATCTTTTCAAGGACACCGACGTGCGCGCGAATCCGGTCAATCAAAAGCCGGTCGGCACGGGTCCCTTCAAGTTCCAGGACTGGGCGCGTGGCGATCATATCACCCTGGTTCGGAACGAGAACTATTGGGATGCTGGCAAGCCCTATCTCGATAGTGTCGTCATGAAGATCATTCCGAATGGAGCGTCCCGTACGCAGGCCCTGCTCGCCGGTGAAGTCGATTATATCCCCTTCACCGCGTTCCCGATCAACGACGGCAAATTGATCGATACCAACCCGAAGACGAAGCGCGAGGCCACCGGCCTTCCGTCGAGCCAGTTGTTCGGCTTCTTCAATCTCAAGCGGAAGCCCTTGGACGACGTCCGGGTTCGGCACGCCCTGTTGACCGCGACGGACCGGAATTATATTCGGGACAATGCCTTCTTCGGGCTCGGCCGGCCGGGACAATCACCCTGGGCGACCTTGATCGAATGGGCTCATGACCCCGCCATCAACTATGACGAGAGCCACCCCTTCAATCCGGAAAAGGCGGGTCAGATGCTGGAGGAGGCGGGGTACAAGGCTGATGCCTCGGGCATCCGTTTCAGCATCAACATCGTCTATGACGCCGCGCGCCCGGAGCAGAACCAGACGGCAAGCGCCTTGAAGGCGATGTGGCGCAGGGCGGGTGTGGATCTGCAACTCGTCGCGCTCGAGGCCGCCGTGCTCCTGCCGCGCGTGCATAAGGATTCCAACTTCGATTTTCACATCTCGGCCTATTCGAGCTATGCGGATCCGGCGATCGGCATCGGCCGTTCTTATATCTCGTCGACGATCGGAGGCAATTTCGGCAATGCCGCGAGCTATTCCAATTCGGAAGTCGATGCCTTGTTCAACAAGGCATCCGCGCTGACGACACTGGAAGAACGCGGGGCGGTATATAAGCAGATCGAAGTTATCCTGATGCGCGACCTGCCGGCGATCATGGTGCATGAAAACGTGGGCCTCGATGCCGCCAATAAGAAACTGGTCGGCGGCTGGGGCTGGTCGGGCAACCTGCGGGCTGGTAACGCCTGGCTTGAGCCATAATGACCGGCTGGCCGGAACCTTCGGGAGCGGGTGGCCGAGGGCGACCTGCCTCTGAAGTCAGGAAACGCTCGTTTTCCTAAGGAGGCTTATGAAGGTCAGCTTCTCTGCCTCGGTCAACCCGCTCAGCGTCATTTCACTTATGTTTTTTCCCACTGGGATCATGGTTTTAATCAATTCCCTCCCCTCATTTGTGAGAGCGACAAGAACTTTGCGGCGGTCCGAGGTATCGAGATTCGCCACAACGAGTTCCCGATCTTTCAGCCGGTCTATGACGCTCCCGGTTGTGGCGGGGTCCAATGCGGCGGCCTTGCCAATTTGCTTTAAGGAAGAAGTCCCAAGGCCACCGATTGCGCAAAGGACTGCGAATTGAACCTGGGTTAATTGGGGATCGGAACAAAGAGCCTGAAAGATCGCGGTATGACGTTGATAGGATTTTCTCAGTAAATATCCGACCTGAAGAGAAAAATCGAATTCCTCCGATTCCAGAGAATTCAGAGGCGCTTGTTCGGTGGGAGGGGATTTCAAAGAAATAGCGGTCAATACCTCTGATGTCGATCGCGACGAGCCGCGTGGTCTTTTATCGGTTGCTTGTCGGGTCGGCTTAGTCACCGGGGCACCTGAGTTTGGGGCTGCGCTCATAAATTCCCGTCATCCCTTAGGGGATCACGCACAGGGAATTCAATCGATTTTTGGATTTGAAGGCCGTTGTGCGACCCTGGTTCGGCGATGCGCAGTATGTGGATGATAGAGCCTAAAAAAGATGGTTGACTCGATTCTACGTGTACGTATTATTTATTACGTACACGTAGCGTATGACTGATCCGCCTCGCTGCCCTTTGTCGGAAACGAGCCTGCTACCCATGGTAATCGAGCCGAAATTGCAGTGCCCTGGTTCCGAAAAGGTCGGCGACGGCCGATCCCCGATGTCGGTCGCTTAGTCGGATGGATTTTTCCCTGTCCCCCGATCAGCAGCAGATCCGCGAGGAGGCGCAGAAGCTCTGTTCCGGCTTCGACGACAGCTATTGGCTGGAGAAGGACAAAGATCACAGCTTCCCGGAGGATTTCTACGCGGCTATTGCGGAAGGCGGCTGGCTCGGCATCGCGATGCCGGAGGCCTATGGCGGCGCGGGGCTCGGGATCACCGAGGCGGCGGTGCTCATGGGGGCGGTGGCGGAATCGGGAGCCTGCATGAGCGGCGCCTCGGCCATCCACATGAATATCTTCAGCCTCAACCCGGTGGTGGTGCTGGGAACTGAGGAGCAGAAGCAGCGCATGCTGCGGCCCCTGATCCAGGGCAAGGAGAAAGCCTGCTTCGCCGTGACCGAGCCCAATGTGGGGCTGAACACCACCCAGATCAAAACCCGCGCCGACAGGAGGGGCGACCGCTACATCGTCAACGGCAGCAAGATCTGGACCTCCACCGCCCAGGTTGCGAAGAAGGTCCTGCTCCTGGCCCGCACCACGGCCTTGGAAGACGTGAAGCGCAAGACCGAGGGTCTCTCGCTCTTCTACACCGACCTCGACCGCAGCAAAGTCGAGGTCCGGGAAATCCCCAAGATGGGGCGGCATGCGGTCGATTCGAACATGCTCTTCATCGAAGGGCTGGAAATCCCCGAGGAAGACCGCATCGGTCCCGAGGGCCAGGGCTTCCGCTCGATCCTCCACGGCATGAACCCCGAGCGCGTACTTGTAGCCGCAGAGGCCGTTGGCATCGGCCGTGCCGCCCTGAAAAAAGCCGCCGACTACGCCCGGGAACGCATCGTCTTCGACCGCCCCATCGGGCAGAACCAGGGCATCCAGCATCCCTTGGCCAAATGCTGGGCGGCGCTGGAAGCCGCCGACCTAATGGTCTTCAAGGCGGCGAGCCTCTACGACCAGGGCAAGGACTGCGCGGCGGAGGCCAATGCCGCCAAATATCTCGCGGGCGAAGCAGGTTTCGAGGCTTGCCAGACGGCGGTCATGACCCTGGGCGGCATGGGTTACGCCAAGGAATATCATGTGGAGCGCTACCTGCGCGAAAGCCTCATCCCGAGGATCGCGCCCGTCAGCCCGCATATGATCCTCAATTTCATCGCCGAACGCGTGCTGGGGCTGCCGAAATCTTACTGAGGAAGGACGGGCAACGCATCGCGCGCTTGCCCAGATTTTTCACATGTCGCGGCGCTGGTGCCGCAAGAGGAGGACATCAGATGGATCTTGGTCTCAAGGGTAAGAAGGCGCTCGTGACCGGCGCCAGCGAAGGCATCGGCAAGGCCATCGCCTGGGCGCTCGCCAATGAAGGTTGCGACGTGGCGATTTGCGCCCGGCGCAAGGGACCTCTGGAAGAGGTCGCTAATGAGATCGCCAAGGAAACCAAGCGCGACATCATCGCGATTCCGGCTGATCTGACCAAGGCAGAGGACGCCCAGAATTTTGTCGATACGGCGGCCAAGCACTTCGGCCGCGTCGACATCCTGGTCAACAACGCGGGCTCGGCGCCCGGCGGTCTCATGGAGACCTTGACCGAGGAAGATTGGGCTCAGGCGCTTCAGCTGAAGTTCATGGGCTATGTGCGCTGCATCCGTTATGCGCTGCCTTACATGAAGAAGCAGGGCGGCGGCCGCGTGGTCAACCTCATCGGCAATGACGGCAACAAGCATTCCTTCTGGGAGATCGCGCCGGGCGCGGCCAATGCGGCGGGGCAGAATCTGACGCTCTCGCTGGCGGGCCAATACGGCAAGGATGGCATCACCTTTGTCGCCATCAATCCTGGTCCGGTGGATACCGAACGCTGGAACGGCATGATCCGGAACATCTCCAAGAACTGGGACATCCCCTATGACGAGGCGGAGCGGCTGGCTCCCAACAGCATCCCGCTGGGACGCATCGCGCGTCCCGACGAATGCGCCACGCTGGTCGCGATGCTGGCCTCGCCACTGACCTATTTTGTCAATGGCACGATGATCGAGATCGACGGCGGTCAGCAGAAGCCCTTGATGGACGTAAGCCGGAGCAAGGCCTCGTCGAAGAAGGCGGCTACGTGAGATGCCCTATCTCACGACGAAGGACGGGATAAAGCTCTATTACGAGGAGGCGGGCACGGGTGTGCCCGTCGTCTTCGTCCATGAGTATGCGGGCGACTATCGGTCCTGGGAGCCGCAGATGCGGTTCTTCTCCCGACAGTATCGTTGCGTCACCTTCAGCGTCCGGGGGTATCCGCCCTCGGATGTGCCGACCCGCGACGAGGACTATTCCCAGGCTATCGCCCGTGACGATGTGATCGCCGTCATGGATCATCTCGGCATCGAGAAGGCCCATGTAGTGGGTCACTCCATGGGGGCCTATACTTCGTTGCATGTCGGGTTGGACCATCCCGATCGGTGTCGGTCCTTGACGATCGCGGGCTGCGGCTGGGGCTCCGATCCCGAGACGCAGGCACAGGCCGTCAAGTTCGCCGAGGATGTGGCCGATATGTTCCGCAAGGACGTCGTTTCGGCAGCGAAGACCTATGCGAGCTACCCGGTGCGTCTCGCGCATAAGGGCAAGGATCCTCGAGGTTACGAAGAATTCACCCGCTGGATGTCGGAACACTCTGGGCTGGGCCACGCGCTCATCATGCTCAACGTGCCGCTGAAGCGCCCGACGCTCCAGCAACTCGCGCCGCGCCTCAAGGATCTGACGATCCCGATGCTGGTGATTTCCGGCGACGAGGATGCTTGGTGCCTGGAAGGCAGTGTCTTCCTGAAGCAGACGGTGCCAAGCGCTGGCTTGCTGGTATTGCCCCGGGCGGGCCATACGATCAACAGTGAAGAGCCCGATGCTTTCAACCGCGCGATCTTCGAGCTCTTCACCGCGGCCGATGCCGGGCGCTGGATGGCCCACAAAGTCACGAACCTCTGAGGCGGTTTCGAGGCGAAATCCGTGCTGACAGATCGCGGCCGCGATCGAAGGAGAGCACAATCGGCATGCGGATAAATCCGTCAGCTTTCCATCATCGATTTGATAACCAGCTTGCCTGTTAAGGGAGCGATCGAAGAGGATGCTTCCTTCCTCATTATCATGCGAGAGGGTCCTCACAGACATGACCGACACCTTCATGGACCTCAAGGGAAAGGTCGCAATTGTCACGGGGGGTGGCCGCGGTCTGGGGCGTGCCATGGTCATAGGCCTGGCCCGCGCCGGAGCGACGGTGATCGCTACCGCTGCTTCCGAGCGAGCGGAAATCGACCGTGTCGGGGACCTTAGCAACGGGGAGTTGGGTAAGGAATTGGTTCATCCGCTAATTGCCGATGTCCGATCTCCGGAAGATTGCGCCGGGGTCTTGGACTTGGCCGATCGTCTCGGCGGTGCGAGCATTGTCAACGCCGGAGACAAAGGGAGCCACGTGGCGGAGGCAAAGGGAGCCACTCGCTGGCTGGGGTTTCGGGAATGAGAAGGGGGTCCGATCGGACCCCCTTCTCATTTTCAGCCGTCGATTTCCCGGGTGATCAGGTGCTGGTGATCT
>CANJCB010000054.1 GCA_947473305.1 Rhodospirillales bacterium | reverse complement strand
TGAGGAAAGGTGAAAGCCACCGGTCAAGATCGGTTTTCCAGCTATCGTCCATGGTCGGCCCTCCGCGATGCCGACCACCCATGAATCACGCAATACGCGTTCCGGGAATCCCTAAAACGCCGATCCCTCAAAAATCTGCCAAAGTAGTGTTAGATCGTAGACTCATAAAGCAGACGAGACGAAAGCGACCCATGTCGGTCGCCCGACCGCCGTTCAGATGATCTCGGAACCAGACGTACAGCACAGCGCCATGCCGGCCTCAGAGCTTAACCCGCTGGCCGACTTCGATTCGCCGGGCCAGACGGTCGAGGCGACCTGCCCACCCCGGCGAACCAATCGAGGCTTTAAGCCGAGGTGTTCACCAGTCCCGTTTTCAGGAAAGTCTTCAGATAGGCCAACGTCGAGGCCTGATCGGAAGCGCTGGTGCCGGAAGCATTGGCGTCGGAGCCGCTCTGCCCGCCGTTTTGCGAGGATCCTTGCGACCCGTTCTGGGAGCCGTTCCCGCTATAGCTCGTGCTCGTTTCCTTCGATCCGTCCGAATAGGTGGTGACCGTCGTGGTGACGCCGTTGGTGGTCGTGGTCTCCACGCTCACAACCGTCGCCGTGCCGGAGGTCGCTCCGGCGGAGCCCGCACCCCCGCCCCCGCCACCACCGCCGCCACCGCCGCCACCAGGAGGAGGACCACCCGGAGGGGGGCCGCCGGCGCCTTGGGCATGGTGCTGTTGCAGGGCATTCAGCGTGTTGGTGATCGTATCCGCCTGGTCCTGGGTGAGCGTGCCGGATGCGACATCCTTCTGGATTTGCGCATCGATCGCGGCACGGATCGCCTTGGGGTCCGGTTTGCCGGAACTGGAGGAGATCGTCTCCTTGACGATCGAATCGATCTCCGAGCTGACGGAGGTCGCAGTATCCGAGGAAAGCCCCTTCTGTTCGAGGGCGTTGGTCAGGCGATCTTGGGGCGACGGGCTCTGAGGGGGTTGGCCCGCGATGGACGAAATGGACATGGATATCTCCTGCGATCTATCGGTCAGCGGATCGCCGCCGGGGGCGGGACCGCCGAAAATTTTGGAACTTAACAGTTTCATATCAAGCAAGACCGGTGCCACTCTCAACCTCCGGCGAAGCGCGGATTTAGAATGGCCAGACCATCGGAGAGCCAGAATAGCCGAGCGCGGATCGCGCTGCAGCGGGCAGGTTTTGCCGGGCAAAATCTGCCGAGGGACGTTTCACCTCCCGGCCCCCGGCGACTGCGACGGCTTCATGCGGGCCCAGCGATCACGCCCCGGCAGTCCTACCCCGCATACCGATTCACCGGCACCGGCAAGCCCAGGTGATCGCGCAGTGTCTTCCCCTCGTATTCCGTCCGGAACAGCCCGCGCTTCTGGAGCAGCGGCAGCACCAAATCCGTGAAATCCTGCAAGCCTGACGGGAAATTCGCGGGGGTGATCATGAAGCCGTCGCAGGCGCCGGTGGTAAACCATTCCTCCATGGTGTCGGCGACCTGTTCGCCCGTGCCCACCACCAGGATATAGCCGCGCGACAGGGCGATGATGTCGTGGATGTGCTTCAAGGTCAGGTTTTCCCGCCGCGCCTTGGCCAGCAGCACCGTGGCGAAGCTCTGCTCGCCGTCGGAGGGGGGAAGCTCGGGCACCGGGCCGTCGAGCGGATACTTCGACAGATCGTGGCCATAGCGCGCCGACATCAGGGTCGTGGCGGAGCCGGGCTCGATATAGCGGCAAAGCTCCTGGAACTTCGCCTGGGCCTCTTCCTCGGTGCGGCCGACGATGGGGAAGAAGCCCGGCAGGATCTTCACCGCGTCCTCGGACCTTCCGTGCTTGACGGCCAGGGCCTTGAGGCCGGCGCGGAAGACCTGGGCTTCCTTGATCTCGTGCTGGACCGTGAAGATCACCTCGGCGAATTGCGAGGCGAACTGCTGCCCGGCGGGGGAGGAGCCGGCCTGGACGATCACCGGCTGTCCCTGGGGCGAGCGCGAACTGCTGATCGGCCCGCGCACCTTGTAATACTTGCCCTGGTGGTTCAGCACATGGAGCTTCGTGGCGTCGATGTATTCGCCGGTCGCGAAGTCGGCCTTGATCCCGCCTTCCTCCCAGCTGTCCCAGAGGCCCTGGACCACCTCCAGATATTCGGTCGCCATCTCGTAGCGCTCGTCATGGGCCGGCATGGCGCGGCCGTAGTTGTCATAGGCGAGCTGGTTGGCCGTGGTGACGACGTTCCAGCCCGTGCGCCCGCCGCTGATCTGGTCGAGCGAGGCGAAGAGCCTTGCGCAATTATAGGCCTCGGTCACGGTGGAGGAGACGGTGGCGACGAGCCCGATCTTGGAGGTCCGCCCCGCCAGCGCGCCCAGCAGCGTCGTCGGCTCGAACTTCAAGACATAGCTCGGGTGGTTGTTGGGCACGCAGGTCGGCGCGTCGGCAAAGAAGATGAAGTCGTATTTCGCCTGTTCGGCCGCCTGGGCGATGCCGGAGATCGCCTCGAAATCCTCGGCCCGGGTGATCGAGCCCGGAACGCGCCAGCCCGAGAAATGATTGCCGGTCCCCATGACGAATACGCCGATGTTCATTTTCTTGCGCGGTTCAGAGGGCATGGGGTCGAGGCTCCAGGAGGGGGATGCGGTGGTCGCGTCTCACAATCCGATTGTAGACGATACTTCTCCCCGACGCCTAGCCCGTAGCGACAGGATGACAGGGACGAATCGCCGCTTCGGGCGCATCGCGGCAACCTAGCACAGAGGGCGCGGAAGCCGCGATAAGCCCGATAACGGAGCGAGCAACGCACCCCTTGATAAGGGGATGGATCGCGCTTACTATAATAAATGTAACAACCGACCAGGAGGATGCCATAGACAGCATGAATCCACCGGCTCAGAAACAGGCTGACGAGTAAGCTTGGCAATCGCCAGCCTTCACATAGCCAAGATTTACTGAGGCCCTAGGCCTGGTTGCGAATTTTAATTCGCAAATCGACCCCCGCTGACGCTTGATTGCGCGCGGGGGTCTTCCGTTTCGGGGCTCGAATACTTCGATTGACTTGGCCTGGGTGATGGGCGCTAGAGCGATTTCCATCTTGATGGAAACGCGACAGCCGAAGCGGCGGGAGGCCCTATTACCTAGAGCGATTCCACGGGAGTGGAAATCGCGCTAGGCCGTGTAGCGGTTCTTCGGCACCGGCAATCCCAGGTGGCTGCGCAGAGTATCGCCCGCGTAATCCTCGCGGAAGAGGCCGCGCTTCCGCAGTACCGGGATCGCCAGGTTGCAGAAGTCTTCCAGCGGCCCCGGGAAATAGGCGGGCGTCAGCATGAAGCCGTCGCAGGCCCCCACCTTGAACCATTCCTCCAGGGTGTCGGCGACGCTCTCGCCGGTCCCCACCACCATGAGATAGCCCCGCGACAGCGCGAAGAGATCGTGGAGATCCTTCAAGGTCCAATTCTCGCGCCGCGCCTTGGCCAGCATGACCTCGGCATAACCTTGGGTCCTGAGCGGCGAGGGCGGCAGTTCCGGCACCGGCCCGTCCATCGGATAGGTCGAAAGATCGTGGCCATAGCGTTCCGACATGACCTTCATGGCGGAACCGGGCTTGATCGAGGCGGCCAGCGCCGCGAATTGCGCCTTCGCCTCCTCCTCGGTCCGCCCCACCACGGTCAGGATGCCGGGCATGACCTTGACCTCGTCGGGCGAGCGGCCCGCCGCCGCCACCTGCCGCTTGATGCCTTCGCGGAATTTCCGGGCTTCCTCCATGTCCTGCTGCACGGTGAAGACCACATCCGCATAGCGCGACGCGAAGGCCTGGCCCGCCGGCGACGAGCCCGCCTGGACGATCACCGGCCGCCCCTGGCGCGAGCGCGAATGGGGGAGCGGCCCCTTGACCTGATAGAACTCGCCCTTGTGGTCGAGGGTATGGACCTTCTTGGGCTCGAAATATTCGCCGGTCTCCTGGTTGGCGATGATCGCGCCGTCTTCCCAGCTGTCCCAGAGGCCCAGGATCACCTCCAGGTATTCGGCGGCGATCTCATAGCGCTTGTCGTGCTCGATGATGGCGCGGCCGTAATTGGGCGCCGCTTCCATATTGGCGGTGGTGACCGCGTTCCAACCCGCGCGGCCCTGGCACAATTGATCGATCGAGGCGGTCTGGCGCGCGAGGTTGAAGGGCTCGTTATAGGTGGTGGAGAGCGTCGCCACGAGACCGATGCGCGAGGTCGTGACCGCCAGCGCCGAGAGCAGGGTCGCGGGCTCGAACCTGACAAGATGCACGGGCAGGCCGTCGTTCATGGAGGTTGGCGTATCGGCGAAGAAGACGAAATCGAGCTTCGCCTTTTCCGCCACCATGGCCACGTTATGGATCGCCGGAAAATCCTCGTCGCGGGTGATGGCGCCGGGAAAGCGCCAGCCCGAGATATGGTTGCCGGTGGTATGGACGAAGACGCCGAAATTCATCTGGCGGGTGTTGGCGGGCATCGGCGAATCCTGACGTTGCGATAGAAAAGTCCTAGCGGAGACCGAAAGGATGCCCCAGGGCGCACGCCTTCGCCAGAGCGTCATTTCATCGCGTGATAAGCCCCCTCTCTCCCAGGCCTGGGAGAGGGGCTATTGCCCTTACCTCGAATACCGGTTCTCCGGCTCCGGCAGGCCTAAGTGCCCGCGCAGGGTCGTCGTCTCGTAGTCCGTGCGGAACAGGCCGCGCTTCTGGAGTTCCGGCACCACCAGCTCCGAGAAGTCGTCCATGTCGCCGGGGAACCAGGCGGGGGTCAGCATGAAGCCGTCGCAGGCGCCCGCGGCGAACCATTCCTCCATGGTGTCGGCGATGGTCTTGGGCGTGCCCACCACCATCAGGAAGCCCCGGGAGATCGCGAAGAGATCGTGCAGGTCCTTCAAGGTCATGTTCTGGCGGCGGGCCATGGCCAGCATGACCTTGGCATAGCCCTGCGTGGTCTCGGACAAGGGCAGCTCCGGCACCGGCCCGTCCATCGGGAACTTGGAGAGGTCGTGGCCATAGCGTTCCGACATGACCACCAGGGCGGAGCCCGGCTTGATCGTGCTGGCGAGGAGGGCGAGCTTCGCCTTCGCTTCTTCCTCGGTCCGGCCCACCACGGGCAGGAAGCCGGGCAGGATCTTGCAATGCTCAGGCTTCCGGCCGGTCGCGGCGACCTGGGCCTTCAGGCCTTCGCGGAATTTCCGCGCCTCCTCGACATCCTGCTGGACCGTGAAGACCACCTCGCCAAAGCGGGCGGCGAAAGCCTGGCCGGTGGAGGAGGAGCCCGCCTGGACGATCACCGGCTGTCCCTGGGGACAACGGGAGAGGTTCAAGGGTCCCTTGACCTGGAAGTATTTGCCCTTGTGGTCGAGGACATGGACCTTCGCCCGGTCGTAATATTCGCCCGATACGGGATCGGCGACGACCGCGTCCCTTTCCCAGCTGTCCCAGAGGCCCTGGACGACATCGAGATATTCGGTGGCGATCTCGTAGCGCTCGTCGTGGGCGGTATAGGGCCGGCCGAAGTTCGCGGCGGCGTCGTAATTGGCGGTCGTGACCACGTTCCAGCCCGCGCGCCCGCCGCTGATGTGATCGACCGAGCCGACCAGCCGCGCGAGGTTATAGGGCTCCATATAGCCCGTCGAAAAAGTCGCCACCAGGCCGATCCGCGAGGTCTGCAGCGCCAGTGCCGAGAGCAGGGTCGCGGGCTCCAGCCGCAGCACGATGCCGGGATGGCTGCCCAAGAGGCTCGCCGGCGTGTCGGCGAAGAAGATGAAGTCGTATTTTGCCCGCTCCGCCGACTGCGCGATATTGACCAGCGCCGGGATATCCTCGCTGCGGGTGATCGCCCCCGGAATGCGCCAGCCCGCCACATGATTGCCCGTGGGCAGGACGAAGATGCCGAGGTTCATCTGGCGGGAGGACATGGGGCTGCTCCGTCGGAGGTGGGGAGAAGAAGGGTAAATGAGGGGAGGGGGAAAGGCTATAGCCCAGTGAACCGTTCCGCGATGCAGGGAGGCGCAGCGATGATCCCTCTCCGCCCTTCGAGGGGGGGAGGGGACCCGTCGCCCCTGCGACGGGGAGGGTGAGGTGGGTCGGCTGGCATAAGGCCTTATTCTGCCCGACCCACCTCACCCTAATCCCTCTCCCCCCAGGGGGCGGAGAGGGACTTGATTGGAGCGGCGGTTGGTATGAAGCTGAAGATTGCGGTTGATATTCAGTCGCAACTAAATTATCTTACGATATGTTTTGTGATGCAAATGGAGATATAGAACACTGATGATAGCGAACACCGATACCGCCCCCCACACCATCGGCCGCGCGCGCTTCGAAGGCCGCCGCCGCCAGCTGACCGTCGCCTCGGTCGAATACCTGACGCCCAAGATGCTGCGCCTCGTCTTCACCTCGCCGGATCTTGCCGATTTCGAGAGCCAGGGCGCCGACGATCACGTCAAGATCTTCGTGCCCGGCGACGGCGGCGAGCCCGTCATGCGCGACTATACGCCCCGCGCTTTCGACCGCGCGGCGCAGAAGCTCACCCTCGATTTCGCGATCCATGAGGCGGGTCCGGCCACGGCCTGGGCGCTCGCCGGCAAGCCTGGCGACCAGGTCGAGATCGGCGGCCCGCGCGGCAGCCGCCTGGTGCCCGACGATTTCGACTGGTATCTGCTGATCGCCGACGAGACCGGCCTGCCCGCCATCGGACGGCGGCTGGAAGAACTTCGCCCCGGTGTCCCCGTCATCACCGTCGTCACCGTCGAGACCAAGGCGGAAATCCAGGCCATCGAGACCCGCGCCGCCTGGGCCGCCCATTGGGTCTGCCGCGACAAGGCGGGTCCCGACGATGCCGCCGCCCTCCTGAAGGTGCTCGAAGGGCTGACCCTGCCGAAGGGCGACGGCTATATCTGGATCGCCGCCGAGGCTTCCGTGACCAAGGCGCTGAAGGCCCATGCGCTGGGGCGGCTCAACCATCCCGCCCCCTGGATGCGGGCCGGGGGCTATTGGCTCCAGGGTGCTGCCGGCGCTCGCGAGGCCCTGGACTAGGGGTTTCCTATTCCGCCGCGTTCCGGGCCAGCGCCGCCGGATGCGGCGGCCTTGCCAGGCCCAGGTGGTCCCGCAGCGTCTTGCCGGAATAATCCTTCCGGTAGATCCCCTTCTTCTGAAGGAGCGGGACGACTTCCTGCGTGAAGGTTTCCAGCGGGCCCGGCACATAGGGCAGGTGCAGCACGAAGCCATCCGCCGCCCCGCTGACGAACCATTCCTCGAGGTCGTCGGCGATCTGCTGCGGCGAGCCGAAGATGATGCGATGCCCGGCCGAGGCCGAGGCATAGTCCCGCAGCTGCCCGAGGTTGAGGCCGTATTTCTTGGCGACCGCCAGCAAGGTGATCGCATGGCCGCGCCGCTTCTCCACCGGGATGTCCGGCACCGGCCCGTCGAGCGGCATGTGGTGCAGCTCCGGCAGGTCCATGCGTTCCGACAGCATGCCCATGGCGGCCTCGGGATCGGCCAGCGCGCAGATCTCGGCGAGCTTCTCCCGCGCCTTCTCAGCGGTCTCGGCGATGATCGGGCAGATGCCGGGGATGATCTTGACGCTGGCCGGGTCGCGTCCCGCCTTTGCGACCATGGCGCGGACCTTGGCGCCGAAGGCCTTGGTGGCTTCGAGGTCCTCCTGCACGGTGAAGACGACCTCGGCGTATTTGGCCGCGAAGTCGATGCCCGAAGCCGAGGCCCCGGCCTGAACCAGTACCGGATAGCCCTGGGGCACCCGCGCGATATTCATCGGTCCTTTGACCTGGTAATGCGCGCCCTTGTGGTTGATCGGATGGAGCTTGGAAAGATCCGCCGCGACGCCCCGGGCCTTGTCCTTGACGAAGGCGTCGTCCTCCCAGCTGTCCCAGAGGCCCTTCACCACATCGACGAATTCCCCCGCCATCTCGTAGCGCAGCTCCTTGTCGGGGTGCTTGGCCAGGTTGAAGTTCAGCGCCGCTTCCGGGTTGGAGCCGGTGACGATGTTCCAGCACGCCCGCCCGCCGCTCATATGGTCGATCGAGGCGAACATGCGGGCGAGGTTATAGGGCTCAGTATAGGTGGTGGAGCAGGTTGCGGCGAGCCCGATATGGGTCGTCTGGGTCGCCAGCCCCGCGAGCAGGGTCAGAGGCTCCAACCGGCTGTAATTGGGCGGCGGCATCCCCGGCCCGCCCGCGAGGCTGTCGGCCAGGAACACCATGTCGAACTTGGCCTTCTCGGCCATCTTGGTCAGGCGCAGCTGCAGATCGAAGCTATGCGGATTGTATTCCGCCTCGGGCATCCGCCATCCGGCGACGTGGATACCGTTGCCGAGAAGAACGGCGAGATGCATCTGACGGGGAACTGTGGCCATCGGTCCTGTCCGGGAGAATGGATATTGCCGTCATCTTATGCGCGACCGCGCGCGGGGCAAAGGGTTCTGCCGGGAGGGGGCGAAGATCCCTCCCGCATGTCGAGATTACTGAGCACCGTCGGCCGTGCAACCGAGTTAAAGCCTTTCCGACAGGGGAGAGGTTGGCGTTAGACTGCCCCCCAGCCTCTTTCCTTTCGATCAGGAGCAACCTCGATGCCCGGTCCCTTGAGCGGTGTGCGTGTCCTCGACCTGACCCATGTGCTGAACGGCCCCTTCTGCACCCTGCTGCTGGCCCATATGGGGGCCGAGGTCATCAAGCTCGAATATGGCGCGGGCGACCGCTTCCGCCACGCCTGGATGCCGCCCAACGAGACCCGCGATGGCTATGAGTTCATCGCGACCAACAGCAACAAGAAGGGCATCGTCCTCGACCTGAAGACCGAGGAGGGCAAGCGCCTCTTCCGCGAGCTGGTGAAGAAATCCGACGTGGTGGTCGAGAACTTCACCATGGGGGTGATGGACCGGATGGGCCTCGGCTACGACGACCTCCAGAAGATCAATCCCCGGATCATCTATGCCTGTTCGCGCGGCTTCGGCGAGAGCGGTCCCTATAAGCATGTCCGCGCCAATGCGGCGACCATCGGGGCCATCGGGGGCTGGACCGACACGGGCATGCGGAACGCCAAGATGCCCGGCATCAAGGTGGCGAACTTCGGCGACGAAACCGCCGGCGTTTCCATGAGCCTCGGTATCCTGGGTGCGCTCTATGGCAGGGAGCAGACGGGCGAGGGCCAGAAGGTCGTGGTCTCCATGCAGGAGGCCCAGATCGGCTTCATGGTGAGTTCCATCCACGAGCATTTCGAGGGCACCGAGGTCGGGCGTCCGACCAAGCCCTGCAAGGACGGCTACTACGCCTTCCATCTGCCCGATATCACCGACGATCAATGGGTGAAGCTGACCGCCTCCATGGGCCGGCCGGAGCTGGGCCGCGATCCGCGTTTCCTGACCCTGCGCGACCGCCGCAAGAATTATGGGCAGGTCGAGGAAGAGGCCACGGCCATGGTCGCCGACAAAACGAGGGCCGAGATCTGGAAGGTGATGTGCGACTTAGGGCTTTCGAGCGCCCCGGTGCTGACCATCGCCGAGATGATGGAGGACGAGCACCTCAAAGAACGCGGCGCCTTCGTCGAGGTCGACCACCCGCAAGCCGGCAAGGTCAAGGTCCTGGCCCCCTGGATCCGCTTCTCCAAGACCCCCGGCGCCATCACCGGCACCGCCCCCGCCATGGGCCAGCACAACCGCGAGATCTACGGCGGGCTGCTGGGCCTGTCGGAGGCCGAGATCCAGGACCTCGAAGCCCAGGGCGTGATCGCCGCGAAGAAGGGATGAGGGGGCACACCCCCTTCACCGTCATTGCGAGCCGAAGGCGAAGCAATCCATCTTTCGGGTTCTGAAACACGGGTCCATGGATTGCTTCGCCTCACGGCTCGCAATGGCGGAAAAACAAACAATGGCGGGAAAAACGAGCCCGGCTCACCAGCCCCACTCCGCAGGTCATATGAAAGGCATATAGGGCAGGCCGCGAACGCGTGGTTACTCGTCGCTCGCCTTCACGCGGAGATTGTCGAGGAAAGTCGTGACGAGCGCGATTTCCGAGACGAGCATTTGGACCGTCAGGACATCGCCCGACTTCATCTCCAGGCGAAACTCGACCTCGCGCCCGTCTTCGATGATGCGCCCGTGATTGATATGCCGAAACCGGCCCAGCAACTTTTTGATTTCACCACCCCTAAGCCGATGTCATGCACCTGAGACTGTCTGCGCTCATCCGCCTATGAGTTCTAGGCCTTTTCCAGATAGCTCTGGAAGACCCCGACATGGTTCAGGGCGTCGTCGCAGGCATCCGCCCAGAGATCGCGGGAACGGAAGCGCACGTCGTAGGTCGGCTCCATCGGCGCCGGCATGCCGTGTCCGGCCGCGTCCGGGAAGGGGTAGGGCGGGGTGACGGCGACCACTTCCCCGGTCTTGCCGCGGATATAGGCGGGAAAGCGGACATGGCCCGGCACGTAGTCGGTCTTCACCCGAACCCTCTCGCCGATGGCGAAGGTCTGGGGCGGGGCCGCCGGCCGGCCGGGGCCGATGGGGCCTGAGAGCGGAAAGGCGCCCCCCGCCAGTTCTTCAAGCTCCTCGCGGGTGGCGAGGCCTTTTTCCACCAGCAGGGTCGCGATGGCCGTGAGGTGGCGTTCGAAATAGGGCGCCGCCACATAGTGCCGGGGCGCCATGCGCTCGATGGCGTGGCGGAACTCGTCCATGTTGTAGACATGGTTGATCACGGCGCAGCCGGACAGCGCGCGCACCGCCGGCTCCCAGGTCTCGTCATGGGGCGCGTCGGGATGGACCACACGGCCGAAACCCTGCTTGCCGCCGATATCGTGAAAGCCGTCCATGATCTAGCCTTTCACGTCATCGAGCCGGGAGGCGCCGATCATGGCATCCTGCGTGACGATCTTCGCCAGTTTTTCCGCCGGCCAGCCCTTCGTCTCAGGCGGTTGCTGCGGCAGGACCATGTAGCGGGAATCTGTGGTGGTGTCCCAGACCCGGATCTCGGTGCCGGGGGGCAGCTCGACGCCCATCTCCTTCAGCACGGTCCGGGACTTGCGCACGACCCGGGCGCGATAGTTGAGGTCCTTGTACCAGGCCGGCGGCGCACCGAGGATCGTATAGGCGCTGCAGGAGCACAAAGTGCAGACGATGACGTTGTGAACGTCGGCTGTGTTCTCCAGCACCGCGAAGCGCCGGTGATGCTCCGGAAACTCGAAGCCCATGTCCCGCGCCGCGGCGATCCCGTCGGCCAGCATGAGGGACCGGAAGCCGGGGTCGGTCCAGGCGCGGGCGACCATCTTCGCGCCATTGGCGACGACCCAGGCATCGTCCGCGTGTTCGGTGAAGCTGTCGACAAAGCCGTCCTGGAGCACGCCCTGTCGCCGCAGGACCATCTCGATGGCGGCGGTCCTCTGCTCGGGCGTCGCGACGGATGGGGTCGATGGGTCGGCCATCTCCAGGGTTCCTTTCCCCCTCGTTTCGGGAAGCGCGTTGAAAGCCGGATCGCCTCGGCGTCACCAGACGGCCGGTGCGGGCCTGAATCGTAGTGGAACCCAAACGCTCAACGCAAGGGGTCGCTCAGCCGGCGGGACGCCTCGCCCCGCTCAATTCGCTGCCGGCGTAGCGGTCGAGCCTCACGAAGAAGGGGATCGAGGCCAGCACGAAGACGCCGGCGACCAGGAAGGCCAAACGGAAATCGGCCACCGACAGCTCCGTCTCGCCATGCCAGGCGAGCGACATATTCAGCACGACCGCGCTGATGGCGACCGCCAGCGTATTGGTCACCTGGTTGCTGAGTTGCGACAGGCTGGTGGCGGCCCCCATCCGGTCCGGGGCGAGATCCGCGTAGACCACCGAGTTGAGGCCGGAATAGACCAGCGATTGCGAAAGCCCGGCAACGAGCCCGAGCACGCCGATCTGCCAAAACGGCGTGTCGGCCGCGATGAAGCCGAAGATCGGCATCGTAATACCCGTCACCAACCCACAGGCGATGAAGATCTGGCGAAAGCCGAAGGTCCGGAAGATGCGCACCATGAAGAAGCGAACGCAGACCATGCCCGAGGCGCTCACCAGGATCAAAAGCCCTGAGACGAGCGGGTTCATGCCCAATCCCAGTTGAAACAGCAAGGGCAGCAGGAAAGGGGCGGCGCTGGAGCCGAGCCGGAACACCGAGCCCCCGGTTATATTGACGCGGAAGGTCGGCGTGCGCAGCAGCGTGAAATCGATCACCGCGTCACTTCTGCGGAGGCTCAGCCAATAGAGCGCCGCACCCCCGGCGAGTCCCAGCGCCACGAGCGCCGCCGCCGTGCCGAAGGCGTCCGCATGGGTCAGCAATTCGACGCCATAGATCAAGGCGGAGAGCGAGATCGAGGAAATCCCGAAACCGATCCAGTCGAACCTGCCTGGACTGGCCGGGCGGAAGTTGGTCGCATAGATCGCGGAGAGGACGAGGGCGGCGACGCCGAAGGGCAGATTGATCAGGAACACCCACCGCCAGGAGCCGAAGGTCGTGATGAAGCCTCCGACCGGCGGCCCCACCATGGGACCCGACTGGGCCAGCAAGGCCAGCATCGACGCCGCCGCGATATATTTCGCGCGGGGCGCGGTTCGCAGCAGGATCAAGCGCCCCACCGGAAAGAGGAGCGCGCCGCCCGCCCCCTGCAGCGCCCGCGCGGCGGTCAGCTGCCAGAGGGTCTGGCTCAAGCCGCAGAGCAGCGAGGCGATGGTGAAGACGACGATCGATCCGCAGAAGGCGACATTGGCCCCCACCCGGTCCGCGACCCAGGTGCTGACCGGGATGAAGATCGTGCCCACCAGAAGATAGGCCACGATCACGAGGCTCATGCGGACCGGCGGCTCGCCGAAATCCTCGGCCATCTTCGGCAAGGCCGTCGCCACGATGGTCGAATCGAGCGTCTGCATGAAGAAGACGCCGCCGACGATCAGCGAGATGAGAAGGAGATGTCTTGGTGAGGATTCGGTCACGTGCCTGCCAACAAATTCCCATCGTCCCGGCGCGACCGGTCATTCCACACTGTTACAGACTATCGCCCCCCAAGCCACCGGAAGCAATTCGAGTTGCCGGGGACTGTGACAGCCTGGGAAGGCGACCTTCATTTGAGGGGCCACGCGCAGGTTATGTCGGTCCCCTTCCGAACGATCCTTGCCCAGACCAGGCAGACGCCCACCCATCACGGCCCCCTCCGGAACTTTTCCCGCCGTTCGCGGTTGGCGTGGCATTCCATTTGGAGGATGCCACGAGATGAAGACTTATTTTTCCGCATTGGCCGTCGCCCTGGCTTTGGCCGCGGGTGTGGCTTCGGGGCCGGCTCAGGCCGAGGCCAACCGCGCCGACCGCGTCGAATTGCTGCGCAACGCGAATACGACGGTCACCAATCTGAAGCATGACCCGTCCTTCGACGTCGCCAGCACCATGCTCAAGAACGCGCGCGCCGTTTACATCGTGCCCAAGCTGATCAAGGCCGGCTTCATGTTCGGCGGCGAAGGCGGCGAAGGGGTGTTGCTGGTCCGCAACGGCCATAGCTGGAGCGCGCCCAAGTTCTACGGCATGGGCTCGGCCTCCTTCGGCCTGCAGATCGGGCTGGAACAGGCCCAGCTCGTCTTCATCATCAACAGCGAGCGCGCCTTGAAGGGCATCCAGGACGGCAACTTCAAGATCGGCGGCCAGGGCGGCATCACCGTCGCCACGCTCTCGGCCGGTGCCGAGGGCGCCACCACGCTGAAGGGCGGCGATATGGTGGTCTGGACCTCGGCCACGGGCGCCTATGGCGGTCTGACCTTCAACGGCTCGATCATCAAGGCGGACAACGAAGAGAACCGCGCTCCCCTGCCCGCCAAAGAGGCGGCCGAGCTGCGTCATAACCTGGAAACGGTCTGGTAGACCCTCGACCGGACTCGTTCCTGAGACCACGGGCGGCTCTCTGGCAACCACCAGGGAGCCGCCCGATGATTTTGCGAGGCGCGGCTGCGTTACGCCGCCGCCCTTTACCCTAGGCCTTCCGCCGCCTCGGCTAAGGTTTCTGCCCCCTGGCGCGACCTATCCCCAGATTCCCAATCGACGGGGCTCGGGGCTTTCCGATAGAGTCGCCTCCATCGAGCGGGGTTTTCAAAAGGGGGTGACAACACCCTTCGCCCGCCATTCATCAGGGGGTTGGTTTCATGACACGGATATGGACAGGCGCGGTTTCGGCCGCGATGACGACGGTGATGCTCCTGGCGGCAGGGCAGGCGATGGCCCAGGCCACGCCCAAGCGCGGCGGCACGGCGATCTTCACGATCACGGCGGATCCGACGGCGCTCAACCCGGCGATCACCACCAATGTGCCGGACCGGCAGATCGGCTGCACGATCATCCAGGGGCTGGTCGATGTCTCGACCGACCTGTCGAAGATCCTGCCGCTGCTGGCGAAGTCCTGGACGATCTCGCCGGACGGCAAGACCTATAGCTTCGACCTCGTGAAGGCGAATTGGCACGACGGCAAGCCCTTCACCTCGGCGGACGTGAAGTATTCCATCGAGATCGACACCAAGTTCTCCTCGGTCTTCTCGGCGGCCGGCAACAATATCGCCAGCATCGATACCCCCGCGCCGGACAAGGTCGTCTTCAACCTGAAGGACAGCTTCGGGCCGTTCCTGACCTCGCTGGCCTGCCAGCAGGGTGCCGCGATCCTGCCTGCCCATGTCTTCCGCGACACGGACATCAAGTCCAATCCCGCCACCACCACTTCGCCTGTGGGCACCGGACCCTTCAAGGTCACGGAATGGAAGCGCGGCGACTATGTCCGCATGGTCCGCAACGACGATTACTTCGACAAGCCCAAGCCCTATCTCGACGGCATCGTGGCCAAGGTGATCCCGACGACCTCGGGCCGGGTCCAGGCGCTGCAGGCGGGCGAGGTCGATTACGTCCCCTATTTCCCCGGCGAATCCGTCGCGGCCTTGCGCGCCAACCCGAAGCTCCAGGCGCAGGAGGGCGATCTTCCGCCCGCCATCTCGATCCTCTTCTACAACACCAAGCGCAAGCCCTTCGACGACAAGCGTGTCCGCCAAGCCCTGGCCATGGCGACGGACCGGGACTACCTGTTGAAGAACGCCTTCTTCGATATCGGCAAGGTGGGCGTGCAGCCCTTCCCGAGCCAGATCCCCTGGGCGGCCAATCCCGACATCAACTACAAGACCAAGTATCCCTTCGACATCGCCAGGGCCAACGCGCTCCTGGACGAGGCGGGCCTGAAGCGGGGCGCCGACGGCAAGCGCTTCTCGGCGAAGATCTACATCTTCACCGGGCAATATCCGGAATTCCAGATCATCTCCCAGTCCTTGAAAAGCATGTGGAGCGGGGTCGGCGTCGATCTGGTGATCGAAGCGCTTGAAGCCGCCGCCATGAGCCAGAAGGCCTATATCGACATGGACTTCGATCTCACGTTGATGGGCTATACGAGCTATGCGGATCCGGCGCTGGGCCTGGCCCGCGCCTTCGTCAGCACCTCCATCGGCAAGGTCTTCGCCAATCCCACGGGCTGGTCCACGCCGGAAGTCGACAAGCTCTTCGTCGACGGCGCCCGCGCCACTGACTTCGCCGAGCGCGGCGTCTTCTACAAGAAGGCCCAGGCGATCATCGCCGAGGAGCTGCCGATGCTGACCTTGCGCGAATACAAGAACGTCGAGGGCGCCACGGTGAAACTCAGGGGCCTGTGGTCCCGGACCGAGAATAACGGAGCCTGGGAAGACGCCTGGCTCGAGCAATAAAGCCTTAGAACGGTTCCCCCGCCAGCCGGTTCGCCGCGACGGCGATAAAGCCGGAGCGTGTGAGACCGCGCCGGGCGGCGGCCTTGTCGATGCGTTCCAGCACACGCTCCTGAAGCGTGATGTTGAGGCGCACGACCTTGGACGGCTGATCGGGAACCGTCACCGCCAAAATGGCTGCGCCTTTAGCGTCTTCGCTGTCGCGGATAAGATCGAAGGTGGCGGGTTCGGGGATGGTGTCGCCATCCTCGACCATGCCCTCGATGTGCAAGGCCAGCGCCTCGGCAGCCATGTTCGCGGCTTCGTCGGGGGTGGCGCCCGCCGTGACGCAGCCCGGAAAGTCGGGGAAGGACACCCCGAAATCGCTGGCGGGCTCCTTATGCATCAGCGCGAAATAGGTCGCCATTTTCAAACTCTCCCTTCTCTCGCGGTTAGGCCAGCTTCAATCCGGCCTGCTTTTCGATGCTCTTCACAGTCGGCAAAGGCAGATCTTTCTTGGGATGCGGGACCGTTACCCGCCCGGGCTTGGTTGGATGCTTGAATTGAACATGGCTGCCTTTTTGGCCGACCACGAACCAGCCATCGGCTTCGATCCGGCGAATGATGCGCCTGCTGTCCATAGGTGTATTTGTGACACATGACGGGCGGCGATGGGTATGTAAATGTGTATGCAGTGGATACTTTCAAGGTCCGGCACCATGGCGAAACCTTCACCTCTCCCAATCGCCTGCGCGCGTTGCGGGGCTGAGATGGTCTGCGATCCCGGACCTGAGTGCTGGTGCGTGGCCCTCCCGTTCAGGCCGATGCCGAAGGGGGAGACGACATGCCTCTGCCGTGCCTGCCTGGAGAGTGACGGGATGGACCGGTCTCCTAACACCGCCATGACCCTCGGCAAAGGATCCCCATCATGACCAGCACCCCCGCCCAGAAGGCCGAGACCCTGCGCGCGCTGCAAGCGGCGCCCGGCAGTTTCGTCATCGCCAATGTCTGGGACGCGGGCTCGGCGAAATTGATGCGCGGGCTGGGCTTTCCGGCGCTGGCCACCTCGTCGGGCGCGGAAGCGGGCGTCCTCGGGCGGACGGATGGCCATGTGACCCGCGACGAGGCGCTGGCGCATGCCCAGGCCATCGTCGAGGCGGTGGACCTGCCGGTATCGGCCGATCTGGAAAACGGTTTCGCCGACAGCCCCGAGGAGGTCGCCCGCACCATCGCGCTGGCCGCCAGGACCGGCCTCGCCGGGGGCTCCATCGAGGATACGACGGGCAATCCCGAAAAGCCGCTCTACGAGACCGACCTGGCCGTCCGGCGCGTGGCTTCGGCGGTGGCGGCGGCCCGTGCGGCGGGGTTTCCCTTCGTGCTGACGGGGCGCACCGACTGCTTCCTGCGCGGCCGGCCGGATCTCGGCGAGGTCGTGGCCCGCCTGCGCGCTTTCGAGGCGGCGGGCGCCGACGTGCTGATGGCGCCGGGCCTGCCGGATCTCGACGCGGTCCGCACGGTCTGCGCGGCGGTCGGGAAGCCCGTCAACTTCATGGCGGGCATCCCCGGCAAGTCCTTCACCGTCCGGGAACTGACCGAGGCCGGCGTGAAGCGGATCAGCCTCGCCACCTCGCTCTTCCGCGCGGCCATGGCCGGGGCGCTGGCGGCGGCCGCCGAGGTGAAGGACAAAGGCACCTTCACCTATCTCGACCGCATCCTGCCGACGTCCCAGTGGAACAAGCTGATGGTGGATTAGGGGAGGGGCCTCAGATCCCTTCGACGACGCGCAGGTCGCGCTTCGCCCCGCCGGCCATCGCCGCGAGAGCCTCCTGATAGGCGGGGCTGTCGTGGGCCGCCTTGGCCTGTTCCACGCTGTCGAATTCGATGAGCACCGTGCGCTCCTTCACGCCCGCCTCATAGGCCAGCGCCGCCGTCCCCCGCGCCAGGAACTTGCCGCCCGCGGCGATGATCGCGGGGCCGGCGAGCTTCGCATAGGCGGCGAGCGCGTCGGGATTGCTGATCGAGTGATAGGCGGCGATCCAATAGGCTTTGGCCATTTTGTCTGTCTCCTGGAGTTTGCCAGGGCGGAATAAGCGAAAAGCCCGGCTTTTCAAAGCCTAAACGATAGCCGCCGCCGAATCACGGCCGCCAAGGGGGCTGCCATCCGGAAGGCTTCACCGCCGCGACGGAATCGGCTCCGCAGCGGTGCAATCTCGTCACTGAGGCGGGGCATTCTGCCGCGCGGCGCACGACAGGCTTGCCCCGGCGGGCAATATGAAAAATGATGCGGCCAGTTCCAAAGCCCGATCGAGGAGTGCCCGCCCCGTGTCAAAGCCCAAGCCCATGATGAGGATCGGGCTCAACCTCGTGCAGAACGGGACCCATCATTCCGCCTGGCGCCATCCGCTCGCCCGCGCCGACGCCTCGCTCGATTTCGAGCTTTACGTGGACATGGTCCAGGCGGCCGAGCGGCAGAAGATGCACTTCCTCTTCCTGGCCGACGGGGCGGGCGTCCGGATTGACGCCAAGGACAACAACGACCTCAGCTATCACGGCCATATCGACCGCTTCGAGCCCCTGACCCTGGTGGCGGCGCTCTCGGCCGTCACCAAGCACATCGGCTTCGTGCTCTCCGCCTCGACGACCTATAACGAGCCCTATGCCCTGGCGCGGCGGCTTGCCTCCATCGACCATATCAGCCATGGCCGCGCGGGTTGGAACGTGGTCACCGGCTGGAGCCCGGAAGAGGCCAAGAACTTCGGCCTCTCCAAGCTCATGGACCACGACCAGCGCTATGCCCGCGCCCGCGAGTTCGTGAAGGTCGTGAAGGGCCTCTGGGACAGCTGGGAGGACGACGCCTTCGTCCGCGACAAGGCGTCGGGGCATTATTTCGATCCCGAGAAGCTCCATGTGCTGAACCACGAGGGCGATTTCTACAAGGTGCGGGGGCCGCTCAACCTGACCCGCATGCCCCAGGGCTATCCCGTGCTGGCCCAGGCCGGCGCCTCGGGTCCCGGCCGCGATCTCGGCTCCTCCATGGCGGACATGATCTATACCGCCCAGACCGACATCGAGGAGGCGAAGGAATTCCGCCGCGACATGCGGGCGAGGACAGCCGCCGCCGGCCGCGATCCCGACAGCATCCTGATCATGCCGGGCTGGATGCCGATCCTGGGCGAGACCGACGCCGCCGCCCATCAGCGCTTCGACGAGATGGACGAACTCATCCCCATGGTGGTGCAACTCGAACATGTGACGAAGCTCCTGGGCGACATGAGCAAATACAACCTCGACGACCCCATGCCGACGCCGCTGCCGCCGACCCATGGCACGCAGAGCCTCCGGGAGCGTGTGGAGAAGCGGCTGGCCGAGAAGCCCATGACCATCCGCGAATGCTGCAAGATGATGTCGAGCTGGTTCTCCCACCGCGCCGCCTGCGGCACGGTCGAATGGGTCGCCGACAAGATGCAGCATTGGTACGAGGAAGGCGCCTGCGACGGCTTCAACCTCTCGCCCGCCTATATGCCGGGACCGGCCTTCGACTTCATCGACAAGCTGCTGCCGGAACTGCGCCGCCGGGGATTGTTCCAGTCGGAATACGCGGGCAAGACCCTGCGCGAGAATTTAGGCTTGGCCCGGCCGCCGAACCAATACGTGGCTTGAGCGAAGCCTGCCGCGCAACATCCGCGCCTTTCCGGGAGATAAGGGGGAAGGAACGGGGCAATTTCGGGAGGACAGGGGGCAAAACCTCCCCTCCGCCGACATTGCGGAAAGTCCGGAACAGCGTCTAGGCTCAATTCCCTGATTCCCGGGGGAGAGGGTGCGACCATGGCTGCCGCGACGGGTTACGATTATATCATTGTCGGCGCGGGCTCGGCGGGTTGCGTGCTCGCCAACCGCCTGACCGAGGACGAGGGCGCCACTGTCCTCTTGCTGGAG
The DNA here is from genome assembly GCA_947473305.1 of Rhodospirillales bacterium. Taxonomy (GTDB): domain Bacteria; phylum Pseudomonadota; class Alphaproteobacteria; order ATCC43930; family CGMCC-115725; genus CANJCB01. Next base: position 3,825 of record CANJCB010000054.1, on the reverse strand, counting down.
GCGGGGGGCAGCGACCGGCATCCCTATATCCAGGTGCCGCTGGGCGTCGGCCAGATCCGCAAGCACTCGCTCTTCGACTGGGGCTATGTGACCGAGCCCGAGCCCCATCTCAACGGGCGGCGGATCCCCTTGTTGCGCGGCAAGGTGCTGGGCGGGTCGTCCTCGATCAACATGATGGTCTATACGCGCGGCCATCGCGGCGACTACGACCGCTGGGCGCGCAACGGGGCCAATGGCTGGGCCTATGCCGACCTCTTGCCCTATTTCCGCCGGGCCGAGACCTGGGAAGACGGCGAGGATTCCTGGCGCGGCGGCAGCGGTCCCCTGACCACCACCTGGGCCGGGACGACCGACCCGGTTTTCGACGCTTTCCGGGAGGCCGCGGTCGAGGCCGGCTGGCCCGAAGTCCGCGACATGAACGGCGGGGACGGCGAGGGCATCGGCATGGTCCAGCGCACGGTCGGCAAGGGCCACCGGGCCTCTTCCTCCGTCACCTATCTCAGGCCCGCGCTGAAGCGGTCGGGGCTCACCCTGCGCACCCGCGCCCTGGTCACCGGCCTCACGATGCGGGGAACCCGGGCGACGGGGGTGGAATACACCCAGGGCGGCATCGCGCATCGCGCCGAGGCAAAGCGCGAGGTCATCCTCTGCGGCGGCGTCTTCAATTCGCCGCAGGTGCTGATGCTCGCCGGGATCGGCCCATCGGAGCATCTCGGCGAGCTGGGCATCGCGACCCTTTCCGACCTGCCGGTGGGCAAGAACCTCAGCGACCATCTCTATGTGCATCTGAACTGGGCGCGGCGGGGGGCCGGTCCCTTCCGGCGCCAGATGCGGATCGACCGGACGGTGGTGGACATGGCCCGCGCCTGGCTTTTCAGGACCGGCCCCGCCACCCGGCTGCCGGCGGATCTGATGGCCTTCTTCAAGACCCGGCCCGACCTCGAAGCGCCGGACTTCGAATTGATTTTCCGTGCGGCGCCGCTGCTGGCGCAGCTTTGGTTTCCCGGCTGGCGGGCGGCCTATCAGGACGAATACGGCATCTTCCCGACCCTGCTCCATCCCTTGAGCCGGGGCGACGTGACCCTGCGGTCGACCGATCCCACCGACCCGGTGCGGGTCCGCGCCAACTTCCTGTCCGAGCCCCAGGACATCCAGACCCTGCGCCAGGCCTTCCGCCACGCCCGCGACATCGGCAACCGCAAGGCGCTCGATCCCTATCGCGGGGCCGAGCTTGCCCCCGGTCCCGAGGTCGGCACCGATGCGGAGATCGACGCCTGGATCCGCAACATCGTGGTCACGGTCCTGCATCCCTCGGGCACCTGCAAGATGGGCAGCGGCCCCGACACCGTGCTAGACCCGGAGCTGAAGGTCCGAGGCATCGAGGGGCCTGCGCGTCGTCGATGCCTCGATCTTCCCGGACCTGCCCTCGGCGCATATCAACGCGGCCGTCATGGCGGTGGCGGAACGCGCGTCCGACCTGATCCGGGGCCTCACGCCCCTGGCGCGGTCGAACGTCTGACCAGAGGGCAAGGGGCGGCATTTCCATGGGCAAGCATATACGCGTCGCGGCGGTTCAGGCGGCGCCGGTTTTTCTCGACAAGCGGCGGACCGTCGAAAAGGTCTGCGCCTTCATCCGCCAGGCGGCCGCCCAGGGGGCCGATCTCATCGGCTTCCCCGAGGGCTTCATCCCCACCCATCCCGCCTGGCTGGAGATTCTGCCCGGCGGCGGCGACCTGGCGCTCGCCCTCTATAAGGAGCTTTTCCTCAACGCGGTCGATCTCACCGGCCCCGATATCGACGACATCAAGGAGGCCTGCCGCGAGGGCAAGATCATCGCCGTGGTCGGCCTGAACGAGAAGCGCCCGCGCACCACCGGCACCCTCTTCAACACCCAGATCATCGTCGGGCGGGACGGCAGCCTGCTCAACATCCATCAGAAATATGTGCCTACCATCGGCGAGCGGCTGGTCCATGCGCCGGGCCAGACGGGCTACCGCGCCTCGGTCGCGACGGATATCGGCGGGGTCAGCGGGCTCATCTGCGGCGAGAACTCCAATCCGCTGGCGCAATACGCCGTGGCGCTCGACTATCCGGTGGTGCATGTGGCCGCCTGGCCGCAGCATTTCAGCCCCGGCTACGACATGCAGGAGGCGCTGCTGATCGCGAGCCGAGGCCTCGCCTATTCGCTGAAATGCTTCGTCGTCAACGCCGTCGCCCTGGTCGACGAGGCCGCCATGGCGGCCTATGGCCAGGCGCTGGACACAAGGGCCTTCCTCGAAGCCGCCCGCGCCAAGGGCGGCACCTCGATCATCGGCCCGCGCGGCGAGATCCTGGCCGGCCCCCTGCCGGGCGGGGAGGGGCTGCTCTATGCGGATGTGGACCCCGACGACCTGATCATCCCGAAGCAGGTCCATGATTTTGCCGGGCATTACAACCGGCCGGAGGTTTTCGCGGAATTGTTCGGGAAGTAAGTCCCGCCCGCCCGGATTTTCCGGTCAGGAAAGGTCGAAGTCCGAGGCCCCCCGCCCGCTGCTGTCGAGCCGCCGTAGGGCGGAAAAGCGAAGCGCCTTCCGCCACCCTTCCCTCAACATGTCCCGGCAGAGAAACGGCGGAAGGCGCTGGCGCTTTTCCGCGCTTACGACACGGCTACGAAACCGAGCCGGCGGGACCCTGGCGGCTCTCCCTCAGCGCCGTCACCAGCCCCTCCGCATCGCTCGGCCCCGCGATGTCGTTGAGATGAAAACCGCCCGCCGGGTCGATGAAACGCTTGTGGAGAATGTGCAGGAAGTCCTGGAGGTTCAGCCAGAAGTGCCGCCAGTCGGCCCCAGAAGCGCCGCCCAGAGCCGCACCGCCCATCCCGGCACCCCCCATCCCCTGGCCAACCGTTCCCGGCCGCAAGACCGAGGTCCGGTCGAGATGACCGATGAGCTTGTTCCGCGCGGGCACGATCTTCTCGCGGAAAGCCTGCATCTGCGCCCGAAGCTGGCGCAGGGTGACGATGGTCTCGGGCGCCTCGGTGAAGTCCGCGTGGTTGACCAGGAACTCCAGCGTCAGGTTCTGCTCGCCCCGGCTGCTCTCTTCGGGATCGGTGATCTTGCAGATCTGCAGGATGAGATGCTCGATCAGCAGATGATCGAGGTCCCGAAAAAACCCCGGCGCCACCTGCCGGAGCAAGTCCCGCCTGGAAGCCGGCCCCTCGAACAAGGCGCTGCGATGCTCCCACAGGGACCGCATGGCGACGCAGCAATCGCAAAAGGCTTGGACGTCTTGCTGGGTGACGGCGGTCATGTGGCCCTTGTAGCCGATTGAGTGGCTTCTTGGGGGAGGTTCGCCTTCGAGAAGGCTTTTGAGGAAAATCGGAGAGATCGATAATCTTCAACTGGGCAGTTGATCCTTTTGTAGATTCTGGAAAAATTCGGCACTAAGTCATATTCGGGGGGATCGCTATGTATTTTCGTCATGCAATTTTTGCACTTTTATGGGCTGTCGTCGGCGGAACCATGATTTGGATATGGCAGGGCGGCGATTTTAACCTCCGGCCGCATGAGATTAGTTATATGGACTTGGCTGCGGTCCTTCTTACTGCCGTAGCTGTGATCGTGGCAATATTCGCCGGAGTGTTGGCGCTAGCAGCTGTGTGGGGTTTCAATCAACTCAAACGGGACGCCATACAGGCTGTGAACCGCCCCGGGTTTGCCGGAGGCTCCAACTCCTGAGAAGGTGGGGCCATGATGAGCAAGACAACGAACAAGTTTTCACCGGAAGTTCGCGAGCGGGCAGTCCGGATGGTTCAGGATCACCTGGTCGATTACCCGTCACGGTGGG